>CAWVRH010000004.1:0-124375 GCA_963932545.1 uncultured Rhodobiaceae bacterium
GAAGCGGGCGAGGCCTATAGTTTTGCCGCCGACCGTGCCATTCAGTTTCATGGCGGTTTTGGGTTTACCTATGATTGCGATGCGCAGCTTTATCGGCGCCGCGCCATTATGGGCTGTGCCCAGCACGGTGATGCGCGCTATCACCGTCGCAAGCTCGCGGACTTAATGTTCTAGGCTCGTTTCGCTAGAATTTATGAACGAATTTCGCGTGTAAGGCCGGCTCGCTGAGTTGGCCCGCGCCGCCGCCGGTTTTTTTTGTGGCGCTATGGGTGGTCGCGAATTCGGTCCACGCTAAACCAGACCCACAATGGAAGCGGCGTCGGAAGCTATCGAAACATGGCTGTTCCGACACTTTGCCGCCCGCCACCAAAATATTATCGACCCGAAAACTGGCGAGACTATGGGCCCCAAGGCGCACGGCGGCGCCAAACCCAAGACTGGCCAATGGACGGGCCTGGTATAATTTTGCCGAATAGCCCGCATCCACCGATATCGGCACCAACCAGGTGAGCGCGCCCAAGCTAGGGTAAGCCAGAAGGGCGCTGGCGGAAAACTGGGGTCGTGTCGGCTGATAAAATTCAGTCGCATTATAGAGTTTGCCATTCAGCCCATGAAACCGTCCGCTCCATACTTTCGAGCCTTGATGCTGGCTACGGGCGCTTAGCTGAAGCAATTGCCAGTCTTGTGCAAAGCCATGGCTGGGCAAAAGACACAGCAGGGCGAGCGACCAAACAGCGGCGCGCAGGCGGTTCTTTTGGGAGGAGAGCCAAGAGGTCATTCCGCGCCCAAGCCTCCTTGTGGGCTCAGCGCATTGACCAAGTCGAGTTTGCCGTGGCCATAGACTTCATCAATGCCTGTGGCCCCGATATCGGTCGCCGTGCCCAACAGCAATTCTTTTAATTGTGTGCCGTTGAGGAAAGGGAATTTATGGCGAACCAAAGCGGCTGCACCGGTCACGCGAGGCGCCGCAAAAGACGTGCCGGCCGCGTCACCAGCGGTCAAAACATCATCATGGGCAACTATAAAGTCGTTTTTCAAGTCGCCCGCCGTGTGGCTATAGGGTGCAATATCTGTGCCTGCATCGTTGAGGGCGCCGACCCAAATCATGGCGTCTTTATCGGCCAAACCATTGGCCCTTTGTTGATGGATAATAGCGGCATTATACGAGCATTCTTGGATGCGCCGGTCGGGACATAGGTTGCCCGAATTGCCGGCCGAGAAAATGAATAACATTCGATCGCTATAGGTCGCAGGACCCGTGGTTTTATAGTTGCTCGCCACAGCAGCGGCCACATCCGCGTCAAAGCCAGTGTCCTCTTGTTGCGTGATGTGATTGAAACGGGGACGTCCAAACGAATTATTAACGATATGAAAATCATTGGCGTCAAAATCAGCCCAATTGGTGAAGGCGCTAGACATTAAAAAATCAAAATTTCGCATTTCCAGCGTGGCTTCGGGCGCCACAGAATTGACGACGATAGAGACCAAATCTCCATGGCTGTCGATGCGACCATTGTCGGCAAACTCATCTAAGACCGCGACTTTTACCCCTTTGCCGGTCCAGCCCGCATCCCATTGGGTGGTGGCACTTGTGTCTGTGCTGGCGATGGGAATATCGCCAGTATTGAGGGCAGTGTGCGCGGCAAATAACGAGCCGTATGAAGTTCCCGAAGGCGCATCATAGGGAAGCTCGCGCAAGCTTGTGCCCAGAAACAAAACGCTGGAAGTCGCACTGCGCGTAGACGCGGTGCCAATTTCATAGGTGGAGCCAAATTCGCGCGTATAGTCTTCGGGGCTGCCACCTATGTTTTGGCTAACATCGACGGCATTTATTTTCGCATCTTGAGAGAATTTACCACAAGCCCCAAGGTGGGGGAGTAGGGCGACGCACAAAAACAGGCGCGCGAACCACGCCCTGCCCTTTGGCATAGCTTTAGTTGCAACACTCGGCCGCATTTTACTCACTCACTCATTACACGATACACAAACTAACTAAGATTCATTTTCCTCGATTTTGTGCCTCTAAGCAAGCCTCGCTGTTTTGGGCGCGCAGCGGAGCCTATCTGAAACCTTGCAAAGCCCATTGTCTCTGCTAAGCTGCTGCCAAAAGATATTATCGATTCAGGAAACTATACATGAGCCAGACAATTGATTTCATTTTCGACTTTGCCAGTCCCAACGCTTACCTAGTGCACAAGATTGTGCCTGAAATAGAGGCGCGCACGGGCGCAAAATTCAACTATATCCCATGCCTTTTGGGGGGTATTTTCAAGTCGACCAACAACCAAGCACCGATGATTGCCTTTGGCGGCATCCCGAATAAAATGGCTTATGAGTTCCTTGAAATGCAGCGGTTTATCGAGCGGCATAAGTTGGTTAAATTCAAAATGAACCCGCATTTTCCGATCAATACGTTGATGCTTGCGCGCGGGGCTATTGCCGCGGAACGAGCCGGATTTTTGCCTGCCTATATTGATGCGATGGCGATCGATCTTTGGGAACAAGGCCTAAAACTCGACGACCCTGAAGTGCTGCATAAAGCTTATGCCGATGCGGGCTTTGACGCGGACGCTCTGATGGCGCAAATGGGTGAGCCAGACGTGAAAGCTCAATTGGCCAGCAATACCGAACAGGCGGTAACTCGCGGCGCCTTCGGCATTCCCACGTTTTTCGTTGGAGACGAAATTTTCTTTGGCAAAGAGCGCCTCGATCAAGTCGAAGAAGCGCTCGGCAAAGAAGCCTAATTTAACGGCGAGCCTTCCAGCGTAATGCGATGCATTTCGCGGCGCACGCCGTGATAATCGTTCAGCGCATAATGCCAAGTGCAGCGATTGTCCCAAATGGCAATCGAGCCTTCGGCCCATTTAAAGCGGGTTGTGTGCTCCATCAGCGTGGCGTGTTGATACAGATAATCTAATAATGGCTTACTCTCAGCAGCGCTCCAGCCTTCAAAATGCAGCGTAAATGCAGGGTTTACATAAAGCGCTTTGCGCCCGCTTTCCGGATGGGTGATGATGACCGGATGGACGGCGTCTTGGGTCGCTTTATCGGCGTTTTCAAACACCCCATCCATCTCATCGCGATAGGCCGATTGGTCGCCAAAAATATGTCGGCTAGAATGAACAGCCTTCATGCTTTCCAAGGTCGTTTTGAGGCCGGGGGATAGGCTTTCATAAGCCTTATACATGCAGGCAAAAAGCGTATCGCCGCCCACATTGGGGGTTTCCCGTGCCAATAAAATAGAGCCCATGGCAGGAACGTGGTCGTAGCTATGGTCGGTGTGCCAGCCGCCGCCGATATTGGTTATTTGATCTTTTTCTTTGGTAACGGAAGCAATTTTTTCATAGCCATCTAGCTTAGGAAAAAAACGGTTTACGTTGATGTCGCCCCAGCGCTCAGCAAACTCAATATGCTGTTCTGGCGTGATGTTTTGGTCTCGCAAAAAGACCAATCCATTGTCGACAAAAGCTTTCTGAATGAGCTGGAACTGCGCATCCGTTAGCGTTCCATCTATATTTACATTGGCCACTTCAACGCCAACGCCACCAGATACTGGGTTGATTATTATCTCACTCATATTTTTGCTCCCTAATTAGGTAAAAACTCTACACCTGAATTCTGAACAAAGACAAGCCGCTTTTTAGGGAGATTGGCATTTCAGGCCGTCCGACGGCGAGTGTTTTGGGAGCGCGGGAAAGTTACGGAATTCCGCCATTTGTGGTAATTTTGTGGGGGAAATTGTGATAGAACAAAAGAAGAGCTAGTGATTCGAAGTTTCACGGCTTCGTGGACGCGTGCCAGATGTATTGGGTGCGCAGAGTAACGGGTGTTAATTTTGCGTAAGGTTGTCAAAGCCAATGAGTAAAGCGGAAGCCTTTCTCGCCAGTGCCGTGCAGATTGCCGGACCGCTCACGCGCCTGCAAGAGCGCATTGTGGCTGTGAAGCTTCACCCCGATGCTGTGTCGGTTATGCAGCTCAACCCTACCTTGGATGATTGGAAGTTAGACCGCTTAGTTAGCTGGTCGCTCGACAATGCCATAGGCCGCCAACCCGTGCAGCAAAACTATCCTTATTTGGCGGATCAAATCGCTGCCGCGGCCAATGAGGCCGGCGTCGATGGTGTTGACGCAGGCATCTCTATTCCGGCCTCTTTGTTTGATACGAGAACGCTCACCCTGCCTTTCATGAGCGCGGCGGACCTAGACGAAGAAGCGCAAGAAATGGAATTCTGGGAGGAATTTGACCCAGAGTTAAACAATCTCGCGGGTCGGGTCGTTAAGTTCCAAATTCTTTACAGCAATGAAAATGAGGATCGCACGGTGGTGCTATTGTCCTCCATTGCGACGCCAGACTTGGAGCGGTATCGCGGCTTAATGCTGGATGCCAATTTGCTGCCGGTGTTTATTGAGAACGAAATTTTCTCTCTGGTAAACGGTATTTATGCCCGCATGAGCGCGGATGATATTTATAAGCCTTTCTCCATTGTGCATTTGTGCCCCGGCAATAACCTGCTGGTTTGCAACATGCGCGGACGATTGGTAACGCAAAAAATTAACATCTCTGATTTTGATGAAGCCTTGCTCATGGAGCTAGAGGGCGTCGATGGGCCGGGCGGCGATTTTTGGGATGAGGTTGCCATCCGCGTTAGCGAGCAAGTGAAGCAAGCCATTGCCTTTGTGGTGGAGACCTATGAGTTTCCAAACCCAGATAAGGTGTTTTTCGTATCTGAATACAAGTCGATGGATAATTTCGTCCCCCTCGTAGAAGACCGTTTGGGGATGGCACGGGTCATTGTTTATGACGCCATGGAAGATGTGGATGTGCCTAATGAGCACTCCAAATATATCGACTATTTTGAGAACCCCTCGGTGTTCACCTCCGCGGTAGGGCTGGCAACGCAGGGCATAAACGTGGAAGGCCGCGGCCATGACCACTTGCACCGCCGCCTTATTTCGATGAATTTTTTGGAAGACGCGCCACGCATTCGGCGCAACCGACAATTGGGCGCTTTGAACCGCATTCTAACCTTGGCGATTATCGCCGTTATGGTATTTTCGGGAAGCGTATTGGGCATTAACACAATCCCAGCTTATTTACAGACCCGCGAAGCGTCGAAACAGTTCAGTCAGGCGCAAAGCATCGCGCAGACACAAAACTTGCGACGCATGGTCAGCGAACGAAAACTCTTGGAGGCCAATGCGCTGGTCGCCAATATGCAAAAAAATACGGTTCGTCGGGGCCATGCAAAGTTTCTGGCGGCCCTGCCAAGTCTGCTGCCGGTCGGCACGGAGTTGCAGGCGTTATCCATTTCGGAAACCGATGGCGTGGCTTTATCCGGCTTGGCTACCAGCAATGAGCAGGTCAATGAAATCAAACGAAACCTGCGCACGAAGGGTTTCGTTACCCGCGATCCATCGGTTGATTTGACGCGCGAAGATGACCTTTGGGCGTTTAAGATGACCTTGAAACTTGCGAGGTCTGAGTAATGTCGCAGTCTCGTCTCGTCCCTGAAACGCCCAAAACAGTGCCTTCGACCGCCCAGCTTTCGCCTGAGGCGCGCAGCCTTTTGAGTGAGATAACGTCGGGCCTGTCGTCGATATCAAACCTCACGCACCCGAATAGTGTCGAGGGCGAGCCCCGTCCCGCCATTGTTTTGGCGCCGCATGGGGATGCGCGCGCGGATGCCTTTGCCGACCTTTTGAACCACGTGGGGGATGGAGTTTCGGATTTGGCATTTGACGAGGCTTCAGCTTTGGCCGCGGTCGACAAATATAAGGCTGAGAAAACCGCCGAGCCTTTCGCCTCGAAAGCCGCATTTGAAACAGCCGAAGATGACGCCGCGGATTCAGATGGAATAGGTCTGGAGGAAAGCGAAGATTTGCTGGATGCGGATGCCTTGGCGGGCATGGATGACGACCCGTTTTTCGATTTGGACGAAGAGCCGACGACGGGCTTGCGCGGGTTTCTAGCGCGCCTATCGCGCAAAGGTGGCAGCACGGCCAAACGGTTGGTTGGCGTTAAAGATGCAAGCGCCGCCTATCGGTCTCAGTCAGGCAGTTCGCTTTTGCCGTTTACGATTATGCGAGCTTTGGCTCTGGTGCTAGTCGCTGCGGTTCCGCCTCTGGTAAATTTAACCGTTATTCAACCCCAGATATCCGATAATAATCGCAAGCTGACGCAGATTCGAACCTTTGAGGCGAAGAGCCAAGGGGACCAAAAGATTGCCGATGCTGTGGCTGGCAATCTTGTGCGGGTTCAAAAAATGGCGGAAAACAAAGTCAATGAATTGATGCCAGAGGCGAGCTTTCAGGCCTTGTTCAATGGCTATTTGGCTGCTTTGCAAAAATATGACGTTGAAATACTCAGCTATAATGTCGCCTCCGACAAGCAGCGAAAAGTCGTGGTCGGCACTCGGGTTCAAGAGGCCAGCGTGGTGGCGATGGAATTGGTCGGGCGCTACGATGTCTATACAGAAATCAGACGCGTTTTCGTTGAACAGAGCCAAAACATACAGGTTCTTAACGAAGCCTTTGAAGTGGTGCCCGGTAGTTTGGATTTGAAAATCAAAGCGCGATTCTTAGTGCCTACTTTACGCGCCTATGACGCAGACTTAGATACTCCAGTGGACGCAAAGAAAGAAAATGGATGATGCGATTTTTACCTAAGATACCGCTTCTTTTGAGCCTTCTTGTGGCGCCTGTTTTGGCGCAAGAAGCGCCTATGAACGTAAATGCGAAAGCGTCAAACCCGCAAGACCCCTTTGTGCGCGGGCTGCAGCGGTTGGACGAGAAATTGCGGCTGCAGCGCGAAGCCGAAGATTTGGCTCGCAGCGCGCTAGAGCTGGAGCAAAGAAAAACCCGCGAAGCCAATGGTGAAGTGAGCCTCGGCGATGGCCGAGGAGAGCCTGCACCGCTGTCGGACCCAGATTTCTTTACCGCTTATGCAGCCAGTCAATATCGCCTCGATGGCTTGGTTCTATCGCGCCCTGAGCGCGAACCGACCATTCATATTTACGAAGAAAAAGTAAAACCAAGAGATAGTATTCTCTATTGGTCGGGCGACGACAGGCGCTGGATTTATGAACGCGTGGGGGATGAGAATCTCGCCACCGTCGCCAAAAAATTATGGATGAAACCAGATGATATTCTGGCCATGAACGGTGTCTTGCGCGAAACTCAATTGAGCCAGCCGAACCGTCTTTTCGTGTCGCCCCGCGATAATGGCCCGTTGACGCATATCGTGCGTCGTGGCGATACATTGGCCAAATTAGCTGCCGTCTATGACACAGATGCCGCGCGCCTTCGGGTGCGTAATAATTTGGATGCCAAGGACACGCTGCTTATCGGTAAGCGGTTTTTGGTTCGCGAGAAAGCCATTGATGATCGCGTATCTGCCACCGCTGTGCCGCAACCGCCTCGTCTTGACGTTAGCTCGCTTGAGAAAGCGCGCCTGCCTTACGCGCGCCTTGGCCAATTTGCCACGAAGGCCAGTGCCTTGCGCGGCGCGCGCGAATTTTACTTAAAATATTATGAATTTATGGATAGCGATATTCTGCTGCGTATGGAGCGAGACCCAGACCAAAAGGAGCAAGTGTTCTACAATATGGACCTAGGGCCTTTGCGTTCGTCGCGCCACGGGGAGGCGTTTTGTGCCTTGTTCCGGAGAGATGATTTGCCATGTCTCGTGGTGGCTCGTGTGCCGGGGCCAGAGCGGGTTCGAAACTTTGACAGCCAAGCGATTATTTCCGTCAGCCCCTATGTGTTTTTTGACGGAGACGAGCAAATGGATACAGGTGCCACGGATGTCGACCGGGTTACCAAGCTTGAGTATTTTCTGACGGAAGGTCAAGAGCTAGGCAATGCCGAAGGCACGATTGCTAAAATTACGGCCAAGCGGATTATGCTTACCGATGCCAATGGATATTTACTAACGTTGCCGCTCAATAAAATCCCAGAGATAGATCCGATTGAAAAACGCAAAGCCGAAGAAGCCGCGCGCCAAGCGCAAAGAGACCAAGCTGCGGCCATTGCCGCGGCCGCGGTGGGCAGCCTTGAGGCGCCCGATGTGCCTTCCTTGGAAAACTCTGGACTAGCGCAAAACTTGAAAGCCAAGGAAGCGGCGCGACGCGGCGGCAGCGATAGCTTCATTAAGAGGTTAGCCGCCAAGCCAGAGAAAATTGAGAAGAAGTAAACTAGCAAAGCAAAAGCTCCATTGGAGCCGTAAGTGAGTTGAGATGATTGAGTACACAAAAGATGTTGCGGATCGGGTTTTGCGGATTTTGCAAGCCAGTGGGCAGGTCGATGCGGAGAAAATGAAAGAGGTCATGGTAGCCGCAGAATCGCGCTCGGGCCGCGCTTTAGCCATGATGATGCAAGAGCTCGTAGACGAAGAATTGGTCATGAGCGTCTTGTCACGCGCCTATGCTTTGCGCCGTCGCAATATTTCGCCAGCCGATATCGCCCCGGATGCTTTGACCTCTATCCCAACGAAAATGATTACCGAAGAACACATTATTCCTTTCGCGCGCGAAGGTAGGTTTTTGCGGGTCGGCACGGTAGACCCCACAAAGGCTACTTTGGCCAATCAGATCAAAGCCATAAGCAATCAAAATGTTGAGTTTTTTCTAATCAAGCCAAGCGAATTTGAAGCCTGTATGGAAGCGCCCGAGGTGCATGAATTGGTGTTTGGCAAAGAAGAGGAAGCCAAACAAGCCGCGCCCGACCCCATGCCCAAAAAAGTCGTGCGTCGACGCTCGGCCTATGACATTGATGATCCGAAATTAGTGATCAAATTTGTCGATGATATTTTGCAGCAATCGATTATTACCGATTCGTCTGACATTCATGTGGAGCCCTATCGCGAGGTTGCGCGGATCCGTTTTCGGGTCAATGGCGTGTTGGTGGTACAAGATCAATTCGCGGAATATCTGTTCCACAATTATCTCGCGGTTGTCACCCGTTTCAAAATTTTAGCCGATTGCGATATTTCCGAAAAGCGTCTGCCGCAAGATGGCGCGATTACCTTTAGAACCAACGATGACGAGGATGTGGATACCCGCTTTAATGTGTTGCCGGGCAAAAATGGCGAGCGCATTTGCATTCGCCTGCTGAAAGGCGATCCGTCGCTGTCGATTGATAAAATTGGCTTCAAAGAAAGTGATCTCGAAAAACTCAAAGAGGCGATTACCGCCCCCCAAGGCATGGTGCTAGTTACGGGGCCGACGGGTTCGGGCAAAACCACCACGCTGTATGGCGCGCTGCAATATATCAATGACCCCGGCACGAATATTATGACGGCGGAAGACCCGGTGGAATATTACCTCGAGGGGTTGGGCCAAACCCAAGCCAATGAGAAAATCGGCCTGTCGTTCTCCTCCATCTTGCGCGCCTTCTTGCGCCAAGACCCGGAAGTTATTCTGGTAGGCGAAATTCGCGATACGGAGACTGTGGAGATTGCCGTGAAGGCAGCTTTGACGGGTCACCTTTTGCTGTCCACTTTGCACACTAATGACGCCATCGCGACCATCTCGAGATTGCTCAATATGGGCGTCCCCAGCTTTATGATTTCAGCCGCCCTATCGTTAATTGTGGCGCAGCGTTTGGCGCGTAAAAACTGCCAAGAGTGCCTAATACCCGACGAGAGCGCCACGCCTGCGGCCTTGAAGTATGTTGGCTTTAGGGACGAAGAAATTGAAACTTTGCGTCCGCGTAAAGGTGGTGGGTGCGCGGTCTGCGAGGGCAGCGGCTATAAGGGCCGACAAGGTATTTACGAAGTGCTGCGAGTTACACCTGAGGTGGAACAAGCTATTTTGAAGGCCGCTCAAGCTCCAGAGATTTTGGAAGCTGCACGGAAGGATAACTTCCTTACCATGCAAGAAGTTGGGCGAGACTTTTTGGCCGATGGCGTGTTGTGCCTCGAAGAGTTCTCCCGCGTGTTGGTGGTGAGCTAAATGACACATTACGCATATGCTGGGATTCAAAGTGGCAAGAAGGTCAAAGGCAAAATTGAAGCCACCTCTTTGGCACGTGCGCGCTCAGCGCTGCGCCAAAAGCGGGTTCGGATCAAGAATATCAAGGAGCTGAAAGACAAGAAAAAAGGCGCCATGGATATTGAGATTACTTGGGGGCCTTTTGGCAGTATTCCGGCTAAAGAAATCTTGATGTTCACCAAAAAACTATCCACCATGATACGCGCTGGCCTGCCTATTTTGGACAGTCTGATAATGGTGGCGGGGCAAACCAAAAACCCCAATATGAAACGCGCGGTTACCCAAATGGTGGAAGCGCTAAACGACGGTGTGCCGCTTTCCGATGCCTTTAAAAGGCAGAGCCGTCATTTTGATAACGTCTATCTCAACATGATTGAGGCCGGTGAAGTGTCTGGTATGCTCGACAAATTCATTGACAAGCTGGTGGAAATTCTCGAGAAACAGCAGAAAATTAAGGCCGGCATTAAATCAGCGATGTTCTATCCGCTAACCCTGATTACCGTGTCGCTTGGCATCTCTATTTTCATGCTGACCAACGTGGTGCCGACCTTCCAAGAAATGTATGAAGGCATGGGTATTCAACTGCCTGGACCCACTCAAGCGATTGTTGATGCCAGTGAGTGGATTGCCGATATTGGCAATGTGGCGGGCGTTTTTGGAACTGTGTTTGGCATCATTACGTTTCAAAACCTGATGACGAAATACGTCAAACCTTACCGCACGGGCTGGCACGCCCTTCAGCTCAAGATGCCTATTTTTGGCGGCATTATTATGATGGCCGTGGTGGCGCGTTCGTCTTTGTTGATGGCTAATTTATTTGCCGCCGGCGTGAGCGTTTTGGAAACTCTTAACGTGGCCTCCACTGTGACCACCAATACAATTTTCTTGAACGCTTTCGCGCGGGTAAAACGCGACGTGATGACGGGGGCTGAGCTTTCTAGCCTGTTTGCCAATGAAAAGGTTTTCCCAACCGAGCTATCGCAATTGATCGCTGTGGGAGAGCGCACGGGTAATATGGAAGAAATGCTAAATTCGATTGCCAATTATTATGAGGAAGAATTCGACGCTTTGGTCGAGGGCCTATCTACGGTTATTGAGCCGGTGATGATTGTGTTCGTGGGTGGACTTGTTGGCATGATGGTTGTGGCGCTTTACTTGCCCATCTTCTCGGCGGGCGATTTGGCAGCCGGATAAATTGGTTCAAGCAGGATCGACAGGCACGCCCTCGCCACACCAATCGTCTTCAAAGGTGCGCGGCCAACTGGTGCCAGTGTCGATGTCATCGGGAACAATGCCAGGTTGGGGGGCTTTTCTGCGGCACAGACCCTCCGGTGTGCGGGTCGGTACCGATAGCATATGAGCGTCCCAAAACCGGCAGTGGCGGCAATGGACAATTGGCGTAGGTGCCACAGGGGCAGAAAAATCACTATCTTGCATGGCATCAAATTGCTGGATGCATTACAAAAAAGCAAGATTGATTTTTTATATTGTAATGAAGCCCTATAAATTTACTCAAATTGTGGTTTTGGAGTTTGTATGAGTGCGACGCAAAAAGATGAAAACACGGCAACAACAGATTTAAACCAGCTCGCCAATGTAGTGGATGCTGTTTTGGTTAGCGTGCGGGACAAGAGAGCGCAAGTACGCCTTGCTTTGGCATCCATGTTATCTGGCGGCCATTTGCTGATTGAAGATGCGCCCGGCATGGGCAAAACAAGTCTGGCGCGCGCGCTGGGGCATCACTTGCAATTAAACTGGAGCCGCCTGCAATGCACCAATGACACCACGCCGTCGGATATTGTGGGGGTCAATATTTTTGATCCAAAATCGGGCGCGTTTGATTTTCGTCAAGGGCCGGTGTTTACACAAGTCCTGCTGGCGGATGAACTGAACCGCGCGCCATCAAAAAGCCAATCGGCTCTTTTGGAGGCCATGGCCGAGCGCCAAGTTACTGTGGATGGCACGAGTTTCGCCCTGCCAGCACCGTTTATTGTGATTGCGACCCAAAACCCCACCGAACAAATTGGCGTGTCGCCTTTGCCAGAATCGCAGCTCGACCGTTTCGCCGTGTCTTTTAGTCTGGGGCTACCGTCCAGCCAAGTGGAGGCCGATATTTTGCGCGACGCGCGCTCGGGCGAAGAAAACTTCGAACAGGGAACCCCGGTTTTACAAGCGGGGGCTTTTCATGCGCTGCAAAAGAAATGCTATGACATTGATTTCTCTGACCCCATCATCACTTATCTGCAAGACTTGGTGGGGCAATTGCGCGCCTCTAGTTTGCCCAATTTATCGGTTCGGGCTTTGATGCAAATCAAAGGGTTGGCGCAAGCCCATGCGATGATTGAGGGCCGCGACTTTTGTGTTCCGGAAGATATTCAAGCGGTGTTTGTGCCGGCGCTACAGCATCGCCTTGGCCCTGTTACGGGTGCCTCTTCCGCACTCTTAAGCGATGCTTTGCTGCAAGTGAGTGCGCCTTAGGGGGCGGTCATTTGTGAGCGATTTACCCCCCCGTCCTGCGAAAGCACGCGGGCCGAAATTTCGGCCCAGCTCGAAGCCGAGCGTTCGTCTGTCTTTGCCGGAACGCATAACGCGCGCGTTGGCGGCACGGCGCAAGCGTTGGCTTAAGGGCACTTGGCAAATACGCCAGTCCAATATTTTCATCCTCCCCAATCGCTTTGGTCTCTATGCAGGCTTTCTGGTGCTGGCCAGCTTTGCCATGGGGTATAAAGTACAAAATAATTTCATTCTGTTGGCTGTGATTTTTCTCTTTCTCGTCTTTATGCTGTCGTTGATTGCCAGCGTGCGAAATTTGCAAGGGCTGGAGATTGAGGCGGATGTGGCTCCCTATTATTTTGCTGGCGAGCGGCAATATATCCGCCTTGTTTTTCGTAAAAAACAGCCTGCCTTCAACCTCGCCTTACACACAGACACCGAGACAATAACGTTGGATATGTCGAGCGGCGCCACCAGCCTGATGGTGCCCGTTGGCAATTTTGAGCGCGGGGTGCATCCGATTGCGTCGATTAAAGTGCAAACGCTTTTCCCCTTTGGCATCGCCCGTGCCTGGAGTTGGATAAACCCGCCCGGAGATTTGGTGGTGGCACCAAAGCCAAAAGAATATGCGCCCGCGCGATATCCGCGAGGCAATCCCGCTATGGCTTCGGCCTCAGATAAAAAACGTCAGCAGAATAATTTTGCCGATGAGTTGGGCGATTTACGTGACTATCAAGATAGCGACCCTCCCGCCCGTATTGACTGGAAACGGTATGCGGCCACTCGCGAAACTATGGTGCGCGAACATGGGCTCGATACCCAAGGCGAAGTGTTATTGCGCCAGCCCCAAGGCTCGCTAGAGGCGGCATTGTCTTATTTGTCTGGTGGCCTGCGAGTTGCCGAACGGATGGGCGCGCCCGCGCGGATGATGTTGCAAGGGGGCGAAAGCCAAAACGCTGACTATGCGGTCTATGACACGCCAACCCGAGAGCAGGCTTATTATGCCCTTGCCCGCGCAAACTAGTCCGCTCAGCCACCGCGCGATCGCGGTTATGGCACGTTTTTTGCCGGGCACGGCGGAAGCCCACCTCACGGCTCTCTTATTATATGCCGCTGCTTTGCCAATCGCGATATCGCTCACACTGATGACGGATTGGCGGGCTTTTTTATTATACACCGCCATGTGGCCGGTCGCTTTGATGCCCCGTAATCGCTGGCGCACGGCATTGATTGTGGTGCTTGCGCCTTTGGTGATGGCGATATTGGCGCAGTGGGTGCGCCCGCCTCAGGCCGGATTTTTTATGCTGATGGTTTTGGTTTTATCGGCGTGCGAGCAAGTTCAAGAAGACGGGCGCCCAGGAGCCTTCAATATTATTGGGCTCATTTTCCCAGCCCTTTGCGTCATGGTATTATCGGCCAACGTGTTTGTATTTTTGCTGCTGCTGGTGAGCGTCATTTTTTACATTGGCGTCTTCACCTTGCGCATCAATGGCATGCCGTTGTCGGGGTTACGCATCCGATTGCTGCCTATTATCTTGGCGCTCAGCGGGTCTTTGTTTTTTGCCATCGCCGCTTTTATTCTTATGCCGCGCATCAATGCCAGCGCCTTGCCGGGGTTCCAGCAAGAAGACGCCTCTAGCGGCGTGGGCGACGAGTTGGACATGGGGCGTTTTTCCAATGTCATTTTAAACAGAGAAGATGCGTTTCGCGCGTTTGTGCCAAAGCCTCTGGCGTCGCAAGACCTATATTGGCGCGTGCATGTCTTAACCCAAATGAAAGGCGCGCGTTGGGTGCGCGACCCGCGCGCCAATTTGACCCGTGGCCTACCAGATTTCACCGCAAAATTGAACGCGGTTTCGAGCCCCATCACCTATAAGGTTCGCCACGCCGAAGCCGCTCCAAAATGGCACCCCGTATTGGGAGTGCCCACGCGGGGAGCCATCGATAGGGAAGCCATGTTGAACCCGCAAGGCGAGTTTGTGCCGATAAAACCGTCTTCGGTGTTAAGCCAGCAGGTCGACATGCGCGCTGCGCTGGATAATCCTTATCAGGCGAGCCAAATTGGCGAGACGCGCATTGAGGGGCAAGAAAAAATGGCCACTTGGGCGCGCAAGCGGTTTGGCGAGCTTGGCTCACGAGAGGCCTTTGCGCGCCAGTTGCTGGAGCGGTTTCGTACCGAAGGGTATGGCTATACCTTGTCGCCGCCAAAACTGGAGGGCGCAGACAGCAAGAAATTAGACGCGTTTTTCTTCACCACAAAAGTGGGCTACTGCAGTCACTATGCCATTGCGATGGCCACCGCATTGCGCGCGGCTGGCATCCCCGCCAATGTGATTATTGGCTATACGGGCGGCGAGTGGAATGGGTTTGGCGGCTATTACCGCGTTCGCCAATCCGATGCCCATGCTTGGGTGGAGGCTGAAATGGCGCCGGGTGAATGGCAACGCTTTGACCCCACTCAAGTTGTGCCCGATGCGCGGATGCAATTTAACTCGCGCCAAATGGTGGCCTCTAGCATTGCCAACCAAAAAGGCTGGCGGGGCAGTTTGGCGCGCGGCGCACAGCGCTTAGATGCTTTCGTCACGCGCTTGAATAGCGACATTGTTCTCTATGATGAAGCGGCGCGCCAAGAACTCTTGTCGGGCAGTTTTCTCGGGCGGCTGATTTCCTTCGTCACTTTTTGGCTGTTCGCCAGTGCCGCCCTTGTGGTGCCGCTGGTCATCTGGCGTTGGTGGATGCGCCGCGACCCGCTGCTTCGCCTCGATCAGAAGTTTTCAAAACTTGGCGCCAAGCAGGGTGTGGAACGCCAAATCTACGAGGGACGATTGGCCTATGCGGCGCGTTGGAAAAACGCGCATCCAAATATGCCAGAAACCCAAGCGGCCAATATTGAGGGCTGCGCAAGGTTGCTTTGTGAGATGGTGTTTAAACTGGATCCGGCAGGCAAGACGCCAGAATCACGCGCTGACGTGCGGCACCGGATTGCAGCCTATTTACGCGCTATTCAGCGCCATAAGGTTAAATCTTAAACTTCAAATCTAGGCGGTTTTTGCCATTGTCGTGCCACCAATTTGCCGACTCGGTAATCTCGAGAATAAAGTGTGTGCCCAATCCGCCTTCGCGTAATTCACCCAAGTCTCTTGGTTTCACTTTATCCAAATCAATCAAGGGCGCGGTATCGGTAAGGGTAATGTTTAAGAAGCCACCGCTGATATAGCCACCAATCTCAATGTGTCCGGTCATGCCCTCTGGGAAAGCGTGGCGGATGATGTTTTGGGTGGCCTCGTCGATCGCTAAATTGACGTTCGTGATAATGGATTCGGCGGGGGTGTTGCTCAGGGTTCGTTCAACTTCGCGCCGCAAACGCCGCAACTCTGGCACTTCATTTAGAATAGAGAGGCTGAATAAAAGTTCTTCGCCTGCCAGCGATGGCTCTACGATGGTGGCTTGCAGGCGGGCGGATGGTGTTTTCATGGGCGGACACCCCAAACCCAAAACCGTCAAATCATCTGGCAAGGTAACGGCTTTGCGTTGCACAATCTCAACCGTATGCTCGACTTGCAGTTGGACGGGTATATCCATCTGCTCGGCCAAGACCGTTGCTAATTTTGTAGCGCCCAGCATTTGGCCGTTAATCTCAGCTTCGGTGATACCGTCGGAATAGCAGAAAAACCGGCACTCGGTTAAGTCATGCGTCTCGATGACAATGTCGCCCGCTTCAAAATCTAGAATGCCGAGTGGCTGCAAGCTGGCTTCCACATAGCTAAAGCTTTGATTGGCATTCAACAGGAGGCCGGGCTCGTGGCCAGCGTTGCAACATTGCATGATATGCGTATCTGGATGATACCGGCCGATGATGGCGGTAGCGAACATGCCGTTAAAGGCGGTCTCCACCAGTTCCATATTCATCCGCGCGGCCAGCTCATCCACATCGGGCTGTTCACGGCTCATCGAGCGGAATAAAGAGATGGTCTTTGCCATCACAAGCGCGGCGTCGGTTCCTTTGCCGGATACATCGGCCATGCAGAAATACAGGTAATCGCCGCGCATGACATAATCATATAGGTCGCCCGAGACGCCTTTTTTGGGAATATTGACGCCGTGAACAAACTCATATTGAGCGTCGGGAAACAGGCTTTCTTGCACGCGCGAGGCCATGGCCAAGTCGCGTTTGAAGCCGTCGGCCTCTACCATGCGGCTGGCCATATGGGAATTGGCCAAGGCGAGGGCGGCGCTTTTGCCGTAGACGGAAACAAGGGAGGCGTCTTCATCGCTGAATAATTTTCCGTCCAACCGGTTGATCAGTTGCAAAGCCCCATATTGGCGACCATTGCCAGACACGGGGACGCAAATCATAGATTTGGTTTCAAACCCTGTTTTAGCATCAATGGCACCAGTAAAATCATCGTCCAGCGAGGTATCGGACACAAAACGCAGAGTATCGCTTTGGGTTACCGCACCAACAATCCCTGCCGTGGCAGGAATTTCGAGACCGGTGATATCGGTAGGCCCAATACAGGCCTCACATTTCAAAATGGCGCGGTCTTCATGCAGGTAGAAAAAACTAGCAGCTTCGGCCCCAATTTGAGTGCGAATATAATCTAGCCCCTCATATAAGGTCTGCGACATGTCCGAACTGGAGGCAAAGGCCGACATCATCCGATAAATAATATCGAGTGGCTGTGTGATTTCTTTCGTGACGTCTTTCATCCGGCTAGCTTAGAAAGTGCCCGGAGTGAAACTACCCCCGCGGCCCGCATTATCGTTGCTTTCGCTCGAGCTTTGGGGCTCGCTTCGGGCCGGTTCTGGAGCTGGTTCAGGCGCTGGAGTTGGCTCAGGAGTTGGAATTGGCTCAGGAGTTGGCTCAGCAGCCGGCTCCGGCGCGCTGTTCTGCGGGGTTGCTTTTGAGAGCTCTGCAATCAAATCTTCATCGGAGCTGGCTTGGCCTCGGGTTTCTTGCGCCAAGGCATTGGCTATCTCATCGTCGCCGCTTCCGGCTGGCGAAAACACGTCGACGCCAACGATTTGCGAGGGGCCAGTTACGGCTTCAATCGGCAGAATTTTGTCTAATTTGGCGAGCTGGAGAACGCGGAAGGCTTCATCGCTGATCTTTGTGATGTTCAGTTTAATACCCATTTGCTTACAAGATTGCATGGCGATAATTAAAATCGAGACGCCGGAGCTGTCGAGGTAGCTCACATTGGCCGCATCAATCGTCAAGCCGCGCGCGCCGTCCATCTGACCGATCAATTGAGACTTAATATCGGGGGTTACCTCAAGGTCTATGTCCCCTGCAATTGTTAGGTGTATGATATTGCTTTTATCGCGTTTAAATTGAAATGCCATGTCACTAGCTCCTTAAGACTATAAGAACACTAGACGTTTTTAAGTCACAGCACATTAAAAATTTCACATATTAGTTGCTATAAGGGCGAGTTTGCTGTTAGTTTCCACCTGTTGGGTTCGCGCATGAGCGCGTTTGTATTAAGAGGAGAGTTCCCATGAGTATTCGCGCACAAAGCGAAAGAGGCTTTAGCCTTATCGAACTACTAGTTGTTGTAGCTATTATTGGTGTTTTGGCAGCGGTTGGCGTTGTTGGTTACCAAGGTTATATCGACAGCACGAAGAAATCCGTCACAGATGCAAACGCGAAAGCCGTGCACCAGTGGTTGATCAACACAAAAACAGTCCGCGCTGCTGGCATCGACACAGATCCAGTTGAGTGCAAAGCAACAACTTTGACAACTTCCACAACGGCTGCAGCCTCTGTGGCTGCTGGCGGTTGCTTCGGAGCGTTGGCTTTGGAAGGTAACCCTTTTGAAAGCTTCAAAAATCCATATAAAACAACACGTACAGGTTCCAATGCCGTTCGTGCGGTAGCCGATAATTCGACTGCCGTAACAGATGGCACGACAGATTGCACGACGCTGCAAACTGGCACGGAAAATGGCGACATCATCATCCGCGTCAGCGGTGTGGGCGCCAAGTACTTGGACGTTTACATCTGCGCCAAAGAAGGCGATGCCGATGGCAAATTGACCAAGCGTGATACGACGATTAAAAACTTCTAGTCGTCTCCGCATGACTTTTGAGAGAGCGCTGTGCTTGCACGGCGCTCTTTTTTTTGGGAGAGCCCGAGCATGAATTGGTTTAGAGACAAATGGAGAGATGCGATATCCATCTCCGGCTCGCCGCTTGTGATGTCGGGTTTTCTCCTTCTCATGGCTTTCAATTATCATTCCGTCGATTTAGGCGAGACCTATGTCTCGCGCAACCTTCTGGCTTGGGCGGCTATGGGGGTTTCGGTTTTATGTTTGTGGTGGGCCCCTTTGCGTAAAGCGCAGCTGCGTTGGTCCCCGGGTTATATCAGCGCGCTTTTGGTGCCAGTGGCAGGGGCTTTTGGCATACTGGCTATCCATATTCTGGGCCCATTTGAGAGCGTGCACGCGGGTCACTTATACTTGCCCGCCATGTTGCTAGTTTTTGCCTTCTTCGTTTTGGGGCTTTTGCAGAGAGCGTTTTCAGACGCGGAGTGGGCTGCCTTTGTGCTTGTGGTTTTGGTGGGTTTTTTGCCGCAATACCTCATTCATTTTATCAGCACCAACCCCTTACTGTTTTTTGATGTTTCCTTCACCTTGCCGAGTTTCCTCGTCAAGCCTTGGGGTGGTTTTGGGCAATATAATCTGTTTGGTTCTTTCCTCGCGAGCCTAGTTGTGATGAGTGCTTGGGCGGTGGCTTGCATGCCTATGGCCCGCTGGCAACGCATCGCCATCGTCGGATTTGGTTTTGTATATGCAGCGGAATATCCCGTCATGAGCAGCAAAACGGGGTTGCTGGGCATGCTGATTGGCTTGGCATTTTTGGCCTTACACCTTTGGCAATCCAAGGCCGACAGACCTGCCCGACGTCGCTTTCTAATTTATCTCAGCAGCCTTTTGCTTGCCTATATCTTGGTTTCTATGGCGCTATCTTTGCGCTCAGAGAAACTGCTGCAACTGCCAGACTGGAGTGGCGACAGCGTATCGATCCGCACGCGGTGGACGATGTGGCTTATCGCTTGGCGCTCGTTTTTAGAAGCGCCGCTTTTCGGCCACGGCCTTGGCAGTTTTAGCGCCACTTATCTTGAACATTTTTCGCGCTATGGTTTGGCTGAAAACCTAATGTTTTACCGGGTTGTGAGCGTGCCTCATAATTTGGTGATGCATGTGCTATCCGAAGCCGGCCTTTTCGGATTGCTTAGCTTGCTGGCGCCGCTTGGGGCTCTCGTTTTTTGGCTGATCCGACACAGCCCAAACCGCTGGCTGCTTATCGGGCTGTGCGCGCCTATCGGGCTGCATAGCCAACTGGAGTATCCCTACATTGGATCGGGCGGACATTATTTTTTACTGGCCATATTATTGGCCGCAGGCCTCGGCGCGAGATTAGGCGCGGGGGGTAGACCCGATAGACTTATGCATCTCAAAAGCCCGTCGTCGGTGGCCAAGATTGTTTATGGCGGCTTAGCTGTGTTTTGCGCAGCGCTCGTTTTACACATCGCGTCTTTATTGATGTTGGTGTCGAGCGCCAGTCAGAATTTCGATGCAGCGACGCGTCTGCCATTAGATCGCTATATGGAAGAACGCTACCAAAGCCCTGACCTGTCGCATCCGCTGATTGGAAAACGTATGCGCGCGATGGCAGATTTAGTCTTGGTTAGTCGCGCGCTAGACGAAAAGCGTGTCGATATTTTGCGCGGGCTGGCCGTCGGGTTGCTAGAGAAAAACGTCTTGCCGTTTTACGCGTCTTCTTCTGTTTGGGACTTGGCTTTTCGAGCCTATGCCGCCACGGGCAATGTGTCGGCTATTGAGGCGTTGATAGCGAAAGTAGAAAAATGGCAGCCTGAGCAGGCCGATAAATATCGTCGTGCGTTGCAAGCCGAGCGCTAACTCGCTTATGCCTAATCTCCATCTTAATCGGCGTCTTAATCGGCGTCTTAATCGTCGTCCTCAATAATAATCAGGTCCTGCTTTTCCAGCTCATCGACATATTTATCCATCGTAATCATGCCGAATTGCGCGCCAGTTTGCATAACCGTGGCAATTTGAGGAATTTTATCTTCGCGAATAAGGTTGCGAACCGCGGGCACACAGACCATGACTTCGAATGCGCCGATACGTCCGCCGCCTTTGCGTTTCAGCAATTGCTGCGTCATCACCAATTGCAAAGAGGAAGCCACCATCGAACGCGCTTGGGGTTGCTCGTCGGCGGGAAACGCATCGATGATGCGGTTGATGGTCTCGGCCGCGCCAGAGGTATGCAAAGTGCCAAACACTAAGTGACCCGTTTCGGCCGCGGTAAGCGCCAAGGAAATCGTCTCATAATCGCGCATCTCGCCGAGCAGAATAATATCTGGGTCTTCGCGCAAAGCCCCCTTCAAGGCAGAGGCAAAACTTACGGTGTCACGGCCAACTTCGCGCTGAGAAATAATCGAATTAATTTCTGTATGCACAAATTCCACCGGATCTTCGATGGTAATAATATGCTCATTGCGCTCGCGGTTAATCTTATTGATCAAGGAGGCCAAAGAGGTCGATTTGCCCGAGCCCGTGGCGCCCGTTACCAGCACCATGCCCTTTTTTTCTTTCAAAATATTATGCACAGCGGCCGGCAGACCCAATTGGTCGATATTGGGGACTTCCGTCACAATGGTGCGCATAATCAGCGCCCAGCCTTTTAGCGTATGATATCCATTGGCGCGAAAGCGCGCGCCGCGCACGGTAATCGCGAAGTCGATATCTTTGGTTTCGCAAAAAGTCTCGTAGTCTTCTTCCGATAATTCAGCCCGAAAAATACCGTCGAGCAAATCATGGGTGATCGGATAGCCTTCCAGCACTTTAATGTCGCCATTGGTGCGGATGGCTAAATCACTGCCCGAGCGCATGTGAAAATCGGAGATGCGATACTCTTTTGGCAAAGTGTCGAGATAGCCATAAATCGGATTATCTGTCTTATAGGCTTGGGTAGGGCTCGGTGGAGTTGATTCTGACATACGCTTTGACCTTCGGCCTCACTCACTGACGCGAGTAAATTACACATTATGCATTACAAGTTGCACTCCCTCGACTTATACTAGGCTATTAAATTGTTTGCCAGCGCCAAACCAGAATTTGGCGTGGCTGTTGCGGATATATTATGGGTCTGACTTTTCTTATTGGCGTCATCGGCGCCTGTCTTGGCAGTTTCGCCAATGTTGCTGCCTTGCGCAGCCTCGATGGGCGAGACTGGGTGCGCGCACCTTCGGCCTGTTTTCATTGTGATGCAAAATTACGCTTCTGGCAGAACTTGCCGATTGTCGGCTATTTGAGCCATGGCGGCCAAACGGCCTGCTGCCAGCAACGCCTGCCTGCGCGGTATATTTTTGTAGAACTCGCGATGGCCGCGCTGATGATTTTGGCTTGGCAGCAGCTTTCTATGCCGGTGTTTTTGGCTTTCGTTCCTTTTATGGTTTTGATGGTGGTGATTTTTCTCACCGATATGGATGATTTTATTATCCCAGATTGGACGAGCCTTGGCGGTTTGGCCTTGGGGGTTTTACTGGCGCTCTCGGGCGCGCCGGGTTTACCAGATATTCAAACCTCGCTAATTGGCGGCGTTGCGGGCGCTGCGCTTATTTTTAGTATCAATTTTACGTATAAGCTGTGGCGCGGGCACGATGGCATGGGCGTTGGCGATGTGAAACTCATGGCGATGCTTGGGGCTTGGCTGGGCCCCGTCAGCCTCTTGCCAATTTTATTCTCCGCCAGCCTCAGCGGAGCGGTGATTGGCATTGGAGCCATCGTGTTTCATCGGCTACAAAATAGCAGCGATGCGCCCGCTCAAGTACCATTTGGCTGCTTTTTAACGCCGATGGCGCTATTTTGGCTGTTATTTGCGCCACAGGCACTACAAACATTGTTGTAAGTTTGCGTTTCATCCACCGATTTTACGTCAATTGTGTTGCAACAGCCCTTATACTTACAACTTGAGAAAGATTCGTTTTGGAGCGGCCGTTAGACGCGTTCCGCCAGTAGAGGTTTGGGTAATGAACACACTACGCACCGAAGATGACTATAAGCGCGCCATTCAAGATTCTGTGCGCCAAGCTGAAGCCAGCTTGGAAGCCGATTTGGAAAAGCGCGACCGGGAACATGATGCAGAACAAAGCTCGCGCATGTCGGACAGCGATTTGCAGCATTATATGCAAGGGCTGGATGTCGCCATTACGCAGGAAGCCACGGTGGCTTTGCGGGCTGAGTTCCTGCGCTATTCGAGTGTGTTTGACACTGGCCGTTCGCGCGACACCATTCGCCAAGCCGTGGCCGATGTCACGCGACCGCTTATTGAAGAGTGGATCAATCGCAATCTCGCCAGTATCGCGCGGGAAGTGATTACCGATGCCATTGGTAAAATTTCCGAAGTGCGACCCAGTGGGGCCCCAAGACGGCCAAAGTAAAAGGGAGCTGGCGTCCTTCGCCAGCACGAGTAAGTAAGCTTGAGACGAGGGTAGTGTTTTTGCGTAGTACAAAGTCAGGTTGGAAGAAGTTAGGGCGCATCGCGATTGTCGCGGTTTTGTGCCTAGACGTGTATGCCTGCGGTAATCGCACAACACGAGACTTGTCGATGAGCGGGGCGGTGCAAAAATTCGACGAACGCCGCGCTGCCATCCGCGCAAAAAATGCGCAACTCGAAGCCGAAGCCAATGGCGAGGCGCCTTTTCAAAACCCGATAAAACCTCTACCTCCGCGCCGTGAACTCCTCCAAGTGCGCGTGCCCGATACCATTGCGGTCAGCGATATTGTCGATGGGGTGGTGGCGACTAGCATATCTGGCGCGTTAGAGAGCCAAGGGTCGCAAGACGGCAAGGTAAGCCCGAGCGAGCGAACTCTGTCGTCGCAAATCCGCGCCCTTGATAAACGCATTGAAGTAAGCAAGCGCAACTTACGCGAGCGCCAGTCTACCTACAGCCGTGAGAAACTGCTGCTCGATCAATTGGACATGCGCCATGCGAAGGCGCGGGACTTATTGCTGCAAGAATTCAAACTATCTTACGAGAGCAAGCTGCAAAAAATTATCGCGGATCTCGACACGCAATATAACGCCGCCGAGCCAGCCACCGTCTTGGGACTTACCGATAATAATGAATTTGGTGCCTTGGCCTTGTTTGGCCGCAATGAACTTGCGCGGCCAGATGAATATGTTTCGTTGCAAAAGAGTTTTCTGTTCATCGGCAATGATGTGACGACCGGCGTGTCTTTGGGGCGTATGGATGATTTGGCTGAGGAAGTGGGAAACCGCGCCCTCAGCGTAAATTTGGTTGGGCTTCGCTTGCCGACGGCGCTGAAGTCTTTGGCGCGTTCCATCAATATGCAGATTTATCTGTCCCCTAGCGTCAACGCCAATGCCAGCGAAGTGAACCTAGATATCACGCGCGCCGATGCGCTCGATATTTTCGATATCCTGATTGATAATTATGGCCTAGCCATGGCCTATGATCGGAAAATGGGTGTGGCTCGTTTTTACACGGTGGAAGAGTTTAACGTCCGCGTCGAGAATGCTCTGGTGGCGGCGGAAGTGCATAACCGTCGGGCGCAAAATTATCGCAAAATTAGCTCGTTTGAAAATGACAGCGCCGCCATTCGCCAAATCTATCAGGCCTATTTCCAGCATCCAGATGATGCAGGTCGAGCGCGTTCGCTGACCAATGATGCGATTGTGGAGGCGAAACACTCGCCGCTTATCGGCGCTGCAATTGTTGACTTAAAAACCACGGCTCTGGCCAATGAGCGCCGCTTGGATGTGCTGGATTTAGAACAAGCGGCGGCGCGTCAAACACAAGCCACCACCACTCAAACCGCGCGGTTTGCGCTGGATGACATTACCCAAGCCATCGCTTTGCTGACTGCAAATAAGGTTACCAAGGCCGAGATGTTGGCCCGTGTGCAGAGCGCGCAAATGGCGACAGCAAAACTGGATGCCCAAGCGGCCGAGCGTCAAGACGCAGATGCCCCGAAACCCGAACGTAAGTTGGCTTCTGGCCAATTATTGGGTGGCCAATTATTGGGGGGTCAATTATCTGGGCCGGACGCGGATCAATTGCGCGGCCGCATTATTAGTGACGCGAATTTAAGAACCACCGAGCCTGTCTATACAGAGAAATTTACTATTTTTA
This sequence comes from uncultured Rhodobiaceae bacterium, assembly GCA_963932545.1. Taxonomy (GTDB): domain Bacteria; phylum Pseudomonadota; class Alphaproteobacteria; order RS24; family RS24; genus UBA8337. The sequence continues at coordinate 24,669 of CAWVRH010000004.1, forward strand.
ACAGCGAGGGTGCCAATAGTTGTAACGCAGCGGAAAGCACCGACCGCACCACGCAGATTAAGAACGAGTTAGAAAATTATTATAGCCAGCTCTATCCAGATGGGCTGATTGCTGCCGAACGATTGGCCGATATGTCTCGCCAGAAAAAAGCCGACACAGAAGCTGGCCTCGACCTCGCGCAAGCGCTGACCGAGGACACGCCGCCGCCCCTTGGCGATACGCCAGCAAGCCCGAACGCACCCGAAACACCGACACCGCAAGCTGGCACGAGCGATGCCGCAAATGCTGTGGCCCCAGACACCAGCTTTACCAATGCCAGTTTCCGGCGCCCGACCGTTACCTCGGTTGCCGACACAGTTATCGTGACCGGCTTTAAACATGATGTTGATCTTGCCGCCTCTTTAATTGAGAGCTTGGATAAAGCGGATAAGCAGGTCTTGGTCGAAGTGTTTATGGTTAATGTGGTGAAAAATTGGAAACGCCAATTGCAGGGGCGCTTACAAAATGCCTTGCGGACACCGAACCAGACAGACAGCAGCCTCACCGACCTGCCTACCGATGTGCGCGCGGCTTATGACGACCTTGTTGAGGTTCGAGACAATGGCCTTATCGGAGTGCGCGGCGCGCTTAATTTTGCCGATCGGGCCACTGCCGGCAACAGCTTCACCTTGAATAACTTCCGTCTTGGCCTCGGCTGGACGATCGACTTTATGGAGAGCAATAGTCTGGGCCGTAAAGTGTCCAGTCCAACCATTCTAGCGTTGAACGGCTGTGAGGCGCAGATTGAAAAGTCAGAAACACGCTATTTGCCGGTTGTCAGCACGTCGGCGCCTGTGGTCACTCCTGGCGGGCAAACGGTTCCAGGTCAAGCGACGACGACCTATCAAGAGCGCCAAGCCAAATTAAGCCTCGTGGTTACCCCAACGATTAACTCTTTGAACGATCATGTGCGCCTAAAGGTAGACTTCAACGATGACTTTTTTGTATCTGGGGACGCCAATTCCGATAAAATTCAGAGCCGGATTAATACTGAATTTATCGCGGCCCCTGGCGATGTGATTGTTTTGGCGGGCTTGTTTACGGAAGATAATTCAAGAACCCGCAATGGCCTGCCAGGCACCACCAGCTTACCGCTCGTGTCGTCGCTATTAGGCACCAGCTCGGATGCGCAAAACACGCAAGAAATGGTTATTTTCTTAGCGCCAGAAGTCATCACCCCCAAAGCGGGTGAAATGCCGATTAATTCCGCGGCCTTTTATGACACCCGCTAAGCCAACATCGCAAAGCGGCTTCTCCCTAGTGGAGGTTATGGTGGCGCTTACCATTATCTCGGTCGGCATCATCGGAACCCTCTCCATGATTAGCGCCAATCGCGCCATTATGGAAAGCACGTGGGCGCTCTCGCGAATGACGATGATTGCCGATGGCGTGATGACAGAAGTGGCCGTGCGCGCGCAACGCAATGAAGCCTTGCCCAGCGTGGGCATATACGATTGGTCGCTCGACCCGTTGGGGCTGGTCATCTTGTTTAGCGATAATGGATATACCGCCTCGCAATCCACCCTCACGGTGGTGACGAGTAGCCTGCCTGGGGCAGAAATTTCCGTTACGTTAATTGTGAAAAGCCCAAGCGGGCGAACCTTGACGCGCAGTCGGGTTTTCTTCAACGACCTTAAAACCCCTTAAAATCTTAATAGCGCCGCGCGCGCACTAAGCTGAGGTTGGTTCCATCATCGAGGTATTCGCCATAGGCGACGCGCACGCTCTCACCATCATAGCCGCAGCCATATAAACGATAGAGATTGGCATCGCGTTTGATGAAAAACCGGCGATAGCTGTCACCTGTCAGGGGTGCCCGAGGGTATTTTTTATAGCCTGTCAAAACACTCTCATGCGCGGCGACACAAGCTCTATGGTCTGCGTCTTCGGCGGCGCTAAAAACTTCGCTGTGCCCCACCAGATAAAGCGGGCTAGCAGAGCGATCAAAATTGGTGCGGACATCATACCAAGCTTCGGCCAAAGCCATTTCAGCACTGTCTAGGCTCGCTCGGCTTTGTGTCGCGCGCGCCTGCTTTACGGCCGTGAGGTTAAGATTGGTCCCCACGGTGCCAGCCAAAACGCTAATCAACACAATAAAGCCAATGGCCAAATACAAGGCAAATCCAGCTTCGGATGCGCCGTGCGCCTTGGCGGGGAGGGCAAGCCGCTGGTTGGCTATGGCCTGAGGTTTCAAAACATCCGCTCCTAATACCGGGTCATGGAAAATAGGTTGAGACGCTTTCGCATTTTCATTGCCGCAATCTCATCGGTGCCGGGCACGATACGCTCAAGCTCTAAAATAACCCCTAAAGAATAGGAACTTCCGATGGCCCGGGTAAAGGTTAATCCGCCGATGACTTGGTCGGTTAGATTTTCCCAACCTGTATTGGCACTGTCGGGGGTGCAATTGGCGTCGATACGGGTGCGGGTCTGTAAGCGCTTTGCCTCTACCCGAAACTGGCGTAACTCGCGTTGGCTGGCCGATTTATCGAAGCATATGTTCACTTGGCCTGCGCCTGGAATGGACAAGGCGCTGGCCTCGGGCAAGGCGTTCACCCCTTGCAGGTCTCCGGCTAAGGCAGACCAAGGTTCAAGCATTTTAAACACTTGGGCGCCGCTTGCCAGCAAGCTGGTCTGAGTATTCATTCGCTCGCTTTGGGTATTAAGATTATTCATCACGGCCATCAGGGCGGCGGTGATAATTCCAATAATGGCGACCGTGGTGGTGAGCTCGGTGAAAGAAAACCCTGAGGTGGCGCCCGCGTGTCTTTGCCGAAACGCCGACACTGGGAGCGGGGCTGGCTTATCCAACTTGGGCTGCAAATTCTCGCGCCTTGAGCACATAGACTTCAGGGGCAATAAGGCCAGCTTCATAGAGCTCGCGCAAAGCCATGAGCTTTCGCTCAATCTCGGCCAGTCGAGCGCATTCGGAAGCGGCGGCACGCACTTCGCTGCCTTCGGGTGCCAGCTCATGGCTCATCTGCGATGCGTCGGCAACGGGCGAAGTGCCCACGGATTTGGCTTCCTTCTGCAACCAAGAGGCGCTGAAAAACCGTGATTTTTGCGGCGGTGGAGCTTGCCCCACTTTGGGAATAGTAATGTCGTCCCGATCGCCCACACTATCCAAATCATCGCCAACATTCATATCGGGGCCTTCGGGTGGGGACGTGTCTAATTCGAAGGCCACGGTTGCGTCGGTATCTGCCTTGGCTTGCATGCCTTGGTTTATATCTCCGCCCATATCCGAGCCCATATCCGAGCCGATATTTGCGTCGATAGGCATCTCGATATCGCCGTCCAGCTCCATCGCCATGTCTATGTCGTCATCTATAATGGTTACGTGGCTTGGCGCTTTATTTTCTGCTTTTGCGTCGCTCTTGGGGGCGGCGGCTGTCATGGGTTCAGATTTGCGAGAGCGCGAGATACGAACCAACACAATCAGCGCCAAAACAGCGAGGCCGCCGGCTGCGTATAACGCGCCATTTTCTTCCATCATGCGGGCAATAATTCTGCTAATTCGATCGAAATCCATAGGTCCGGCTCCTGTTGTTCCAAACTAGGCGAATTCGCCATGATTCTCACGTTTAAAGTTAAACCTCGAGGTGCAAAAAATCGCGTGTCACAAAACTTTGTGGCAAAATCGCTTGCGCGCGATTTTCTATATCGGTCAACGCCGCATCGCTGCGCTCGGGTTCGTGATGGAAAATGCCAAATTTTTTAACTTGGGCGGCCTTGGCCAAGCGCAAGCCCTCTTGCCAAGTTGAATGCCCCCAGCCGCGACGTTGCTCAAATTCACTATCGTCAAACGTGCAGTCGTATACTGCCATGTCGGCATCGCGCAAAAACTCGATGAGCGATTGATTTGGCTGGCCGACAGTATGTTCGGTGTCTGTGGCATAAACGAAAGATTTGCCGCCGGCCTGAGCCTTCAGCGCGTGGGCCCCGCCGGGGTGAGGCATTTCGAGCGCTTGAACCTCAATGCCGCCAATTTGAACGGCCTCGCCATCTGGATGATGGACAAACTCCAAACGGGCCTGAAAGTCATCCATGCTAATGGGAAAGATTGGACGGCTTAAATAGCTCGTGAGGGCGTCAAAGAGAGTGGCTTCGGCAATGCCGAAACTATGCAGGCGCACGGTGCATTTGGGGTCAAAAAAGGGCTTAAAAAACGGCACACCGCAAATGTGGTCAGAATGGAAATGCGAGAAACAAATGTCGACTTGCGTCACCCCCTGTTGCGCTAATTGCGACCCGAGGTGAATAAGACCGGAGCCCGCATCAAACACCAGCTGATCGGAGCCGGACTGCACGCTGACACACGATGTGTTGCCGCCAAAAATACGGTGCTCGGGCGTGTTCATCGGCAATGAGCCGCGGGTTCCCCAAAATGTTAATTCCATAATCCGTCCCTTTCTTGTGCGTACAAAAACTATTTACTCAACGCAATATAGCGACCGTCCCAATCTTCATCAGGCGGTGTGTCTTTATAGGTTTTAATGCGTTGGGTTAACATTTCGTAAAAGCCCGACATTTCTTCATAGGTATCGCTTAGGGCTCTTGCTTTTGCGCTTGCGCTCGGCCAATCCTGCGCCCGATAGCTAGTCAATAGCTCGCCATGCGCGGCGTGCAGGTCTTGAAAGCGCGCTGAGGTGGCATATTGCGTGTTGCCCATCACGGCGTAAATGCGCTCTGGCAAGACTTTGCCTTTTAAGGCGATGAGGTCTAACTCCAAAAAAGCGACCGCAGGTTTGCCGTTTTCAATGCTCGCCAAGGCTTGTTGGTAGGTGCTTTCCCCAATAAGGGTCAGCACGCCATAGTCTTTGGTTTGGCCCTCTAGGCGGGAGGCAATATTCACCACATCGCCCATGACCGAATAATTAAAGCGCTGGTCGGAACCAATATTGCCAACCAAAGTAGGGCCGGAGTTCAGCCCAATGCCGATGCGAATCTCGCCTTGCCAGCCATCCAATAGCGGGTCGCCTTGCAAATCTGCGTTAACTTTGGCCAGCGCGAGTTTCATTTCTAACGACGCCCATACGGCTTCATAAGCATGGTCGTCCACCTCGGCGGGGGCGTTCCAAAAAGCCATAATATTGTCGCCGATATATTTATCGATAGTGCCTGAGCTGTCTTGAATGACGCGGGACATGCCGGTTAGAAATGTATTGATGACATGGGTGAGCTTTTCTGGTGCCTCGGCAAAAGTCTCTGAGATGCTGGTGAATCCGCGAATATCAGCGAAAAGAATGGTCAGATTTCGGGTTTCGCCGCCGAGGCGCAACTTTTCAGGATTGCTAGCAATTTGCTCCACCATGTCGGGAGCCAGATAATATTGAAATGCATTGCGGACTTCGCGGCGTTCGCGGGCAGTTTCCAAAAAGTGCAGAAAAGCGGCCGTCAAAAAAGTAAGAAAAACGCTAAGGCTCGGTGTGGCAGGGTCGATGAGCAATAATTCGCGCGAGAATTGCTGCCAAGAAAAAGCCATAGCCACCGAGATGCAGGCCAATAAAAACAAGATACTGGGCACCAGCGAAAATCGCTGCACCATCAAAATCAAGACGCCGCCCAAGATTAAAGTAGCCGTGGCCTCTAGTGTCTGCACCCAAATGGGGCGCATCAGAAACGTGCCAGAAATCAATTGCTGCACGGTTTGAATATGCACTTCCACACCCGGTGTGGCTGGGTTCAAAGGCGTGGCTCGAATGTCTTTTAGACCCGCCGCGCTGGTGCCGATGAAGACAATTTTTCCAGCCAGTCTTTCCGGGTCGAAATCGGGGCGCAAAATATCATGCGCCGAAATGGTTGGGATAGAGCTGCTCGGCGTGTAGTAGAGCCGCATGCTTCCGTCGGGTTCAATAGGGGCAATAATTTGCCCTACCTTCAGGCGCGATAAACCAAAGCCCGAGGTATAAGCGCCTTCTCCGCGAACATCGGAGGCGCGCAAGGCAATAGAGCCGGCGCCTTGTGCCACCCGAAGCGTTTCGAGCGACAGGCTTGGATACACATGCTCGCCCGCGCGATATAAAAGTCCGGCGCGACGGATAATTCCGTCTTCATCGATGCGGGCATTGATGGCGCCAAGTCCCACTGCGTTGTCGTGTAAAACATCGCGATTGGCGATAGCGAATTGCGAGCTTGGCACACGGGCCATCGGATCAAGCGGCGTGTCTGAGTTGGCATTGCCATGCGCGCGTAACGCAATGCCCGCTTTAGGATTTGGTAGGCTGCGCACATCATCGTTCATCATTGTGGCCAAGACGACGGGGGCTTGGGCAATGGCCTGCGCCAAGGCGTCGTCCGGGCTAGAGATTTGTGCCTCAATATCGGCCTGCAAACTAGCCCAAGCTTGCGCATCTACGCCTCGCCTTAAGGTGTCCCAAACGGGCAGAATTTCGCTGGGGGCCGTGCGATCGGGTTCTGTGAATAAAACGTCGAAGGCAATGGCAGCGCTTCCATCGTCGTTCATATTGCGCACCAGTTCGGCAAATACGCTGCGCGGCCACGGAAACTGGCCGATGGCTTTTAAGCTAGCTTCGTCAATATCGACGAAGACGACCAAATCATTGGTTTCGACGCGCGGCTGCCAACGATTGTATTGATCGAAGACAAGATTGCGGACAAATTCGACGGGATAGGGTTGCAGCAATTGCAGTGCCACGCCCAATAATAAGACGGCCAGTGGCAATAAATAGTTCTGTAAACGCAACAAAAACCGCACAATAAATCCTCAAAACACCACCTCGAAACAACGCCTTAATATATCATTAGATGAAAAGGTTTTCAGCCTAATTCGGCGGTTATGCCTCGTTGCGTTATTTTTGCCACGGGTGCTCTTGCGGTGTTTTGGGCTCGGGTTTGCGCGCGTTTTTTCCAACTTGAGGAATATGCGTCGCCAAGCCCTGCATCTGAAAAGCACGGCTGACGGGCTTTGAGAATAATTTCACATGCGGTTTTTTAAAAAAGGGAATGAGCGCCGCTCCCGCTACAAAGCCCCCGATATGAGCCCAATAGGCCACACCGCCGCCATTGCCAACTTGGCCAAGGCTCATAAATTGCAGGCCAATCCAGCCGCCTAACACCAGAAAGGCGGGGACGTTGAGGATGCGGAAAAAAATGAAAAACCCGACGAGACAGCGGATGTTGGCGCGCGGATGCAGCAGCAAATAGGCGCCCAAAACGCCCGCTATGGCGCCGCTGGCCCCGATCATCGGAATGTCCGAGCGCACATCGACAAAGGCCTGCGAGAGCGCCGCCGCAATGCCGCACAGCAGATAGAAAATAACGAAATTTCGGCGTCCAATGCTGTCTTCTACATTGTCGGAAAAAATCCAGAGATACAGCATATTGCCAGCTAAATGCATAAAGCCGCCATGCAGAAACATCGAGCTGATGAGCGTCATCCAAGCGGGAATAACGCTGGGCAGGCCATAGGCGGCCTCGGGCGCAAATAGGCGTATGGGCACCATGCCAAAAGCCATAATCGCTTGGCGTTGCGCCTCGCCTAACGATATTTGCCAAAAGAAAACACTCATGCAAAGCGCCAGCACAATATAAGAAATTATTGGCCGCGCGCGCGTTGGGTTGTCATCTCGGAGGGGAAAAAAGAACATAGCAAGAGGCTAAAACCTTTAAGGTTGTTTCGCAAGCGAGACCGCCGTCTGGCCGACAGAGACCACCAGCAATCCATCCGCCAAGAGCCGTTGTGCGGCCGCTTTAATGTCCTCAACTTGCACCGCTTCAATGCGTTGATTGCGCGTTTTGAAATAATCAATCGGCCAACCAGAAAGCTGCACACCGACGAGCTGTTGGGCAATTTTAGCACCGCTATCAAAGCGCAAAGCATAGGCGCCGGTCATATAGGTTTTGGCGGCATCAAGGCGGCTTGGGTCGACACCTTCTCGGGCAATGCGGCGCATTTCCCCGCGAATAACATCGAGCGCTTGCTGCGTCGTTTTATTGTCGCTGGCCACCGAACCAAGCCATAGATGACTATGCTCAAGCGACAGAAAATAGCTATAAACTGAATAGGCTAGCCCGCGGGCTTCGCGCACTTCTTCTGTCAGGCGCGACGAAAAGCCAGAGCCGCCTAGAATGGAATTCATCACAAAGGCCGGAAAAAATAATTCGTCGTCATAGGCAATGCCGCGATGGCCAAAGGTGACGCTGGTTTGCGGCCCGCGTCTTTCTATGTGTTTGGTTTTTGGGCCAAGCGTCGCCAAGGTGTCTGCCACAGGTGACAAGCGGGCTTGGGCGGGCAGGGCGGCAAAAACATCGCGCATCAGGCGGCGCGTTTGGCTGCGCGTCATATTCCCAACAACGGCGAGTTTTAAATTGTCGCGGGCAAATGTGTTTTGATAATGGGCGACAATGTCATCCCGCGTTAGGGCTTCCAGCGTGGCTTGTGTGCCGTCTTTAGACTGGCCATAGGGGTGGTCGTCAAAGGCCAGTTTCATAAAGGCCGAACTTGCCAACGCACCGGGGCTTTGTTGGGCTCGCAATATCGAACTGGCTTGCTCTTGCTTCATGCGCGCGACGGCCTCGGGGTCAAAACGCGGCGCCGTGAGGGCCAATTTTAGCAGTCGAACGCAAGCGTCTTGATAGCGTTTCAGGCAACGTAATCTTCCGGTTACCTCATCGCGTCCGGCATTGAAGCTCAAGGAAATAGCTTTATCCGCAAGCGCTTGCTGAAATGCTTTGGCAGGCATATCGCCAGCGCCCTCGTTCATCAATCGCGCCATCAGCATCGACAGGCCGGTCTTTTGGGCTGGGTCGGTAGCGGCTCCGCCTTGCCATGCCACCTCGAGGGTAAAAATCGGCAAGCTCGTCTCGCTCACCAGCCAAGCCGACATATCGCGCACGCTTACCTCTTGCACGCCCACCTCTTGTAAGCGCGGCGTGGCATGAGCGGCGCCAAAGGTTAAACTGGCGCTGAGAAGGAGACTGGCGAAAATAAGACGCATTATTTGCCCCCCCTTTTTGTATCGCCCGACAAATGACCCGTCAGGCTATGCTCTATCCGCAAGAGGGCTTGGGCGGCGCGGCGCACGTCTTCGGGGGTTACGGCTTCAATATCGCGGGTCCAGTTCAAAACGTCTTGCGGGGTTAAGCCCAGCATCGCGGCGCGGCCAAAAATATCGGCCATGCTCTGCTGGCTGTCGCGCGCGAAAATGGCGCTGGAGACCAATTGCATTTTGGCCCGCGCAATCTCCACCTCGCTTGGGGGCGTCTGCATCACCCGTTCGATTTGGGCATCGATGGCCGTCGCAATCTCGTCAAAGGAAGCCCTGGGAGCAAGACTTGCATAAATCATCAATTCTCCATTATCGAGCCGCGCGCTATCCGCATAAGCGCCCACGCCGCTGGCTAGCTTTTGTTCCACCACCAGCGCTTGGTAAAGGCGCCCGGTTAGCCCGCCGTCTAGCACTTCGGCAAGCACATCAGCGGCGGCAAATAGCTGGCGGTTTTGGGGGGTGCTTTGCGGCAAACGATATAGGCGTCGCCAACTGTCTTGGCGCACCCGAGCATCGACGCGCACTTGCGGGCTGGCGTAATCGTTAACCCGTAAATCGCTCGCCACACGGCGCGCATCGCGCGGGGTTTGGCTGGGGGTTAGCCTGCCGTAATAGGCTTCGACCAAAGGCAATACTTCGGCCAAAGTTACCGCACCGGCAATCACTAAGACGGCGTTATCGGGCGCGTAATAGCGCTCGTAAAAGGTTTTCGCATCCGCCGCATTGAGCGCGCTAATCTCGTCGCGCCAGCCAATAACGGGCACGCTATAGGCGGTGCCCGCATGCAGGCGTTTGCGCATTTGTTCGCTCAGCAGACTACTGGGGCGACCGTCGACGCGCATGGAACGCTCTTCTAAAATAACATCGCGTTCCACCGCCACGATATCTGGATTGATAATTAGCGCTCGCATGCGCTCGGCTTCCATCTCCATCATCACGGGCAATTTGTCTCGCGCAATACGTTGAAAATAGGCGGTGTAATCATAGGAGGTGAAAGCATTGTCTTGCCCGCCGAGGCGCGCCACAGTTTTTGAAAACTCTCCCGGGGCAATTTTTTCAGTGCCGCGAAACATTAAATGTTCAAAGAAATGCGCAATGCCCGATTTGCCAAGTGGCTCATCTGCCGAGCCCACTCGGTACCAAAGCATATGTGTCACCACATTTGCGCGCGGGTCGGGGAGCACGATAATTTCGAGGCCATTGGCTAATTTGGCGGTTTCGACTTTTGGGCCATCTGGCACGGGCGTGCAATTGGCCAGCATGGCACTGAGCCCCAAGCCGACGAGGAATAGACCCCATTTTTTCATGCTGTTGCCTATTGTGGGCTCTCAGATTGATCTTTTACCAAAGCGTCGACGATGGCAGCGGGTTCGCTGGCTTTGCCAGAGGCGAGATTGCTCAAATCTTCGCGAACCCCATTGCCAAACACGCCACCACGGGCGGCTTTATCCAATAGGTTTTGTTCGCTTGGCGGTATCGGGGTTTGCGGCGCATTGGGCAAAACAATCAGCCGAGCCAGCTCAGCGCCAGCGGGCGTAATCGGACGCGCGCTATTGGCCGAAGGCGGACGCAAGTTGAAATCAGGCGGTAGAATAAGGGGCGCTTTGCGCACGACATTAAATTCGTCTGGTGCATTTTTACTGTACCCGAGTGCATTGTCTCGGTCGCTGCCGCACGCCGCAAGCCCTGCGGCCAGCCCGACAACCATCGTCATTTTGAAACAAGATGACAGAACAGATGTTTTCTCAGTTTTCTTAGTCATAAAGTGCCTCATAAAAATGCCTCAAAAAGAATTCCGAATATCTATAGCGGAAATTGCTATAGGCGCAAACTAGCCTGCGGTTTTTTGTGGCCGGATTAAGTCATAAATCATCAGGGCCACGCCCAAGCTTATCCAAACATCGGCCAAATTAAACACATACCAATAAAACCCGTCCCAATGTAGAGAGACGAAATCAACCACGGCGCCATACCAAACGCGGTCGACTAAATTGCCTAAAGCGCCCCCGGCCAGAAGCGCGTAAGCCATGCCCGCACGCCACGTTTCGCCGGCTTTTAACATCCAAATAAAATAGCCAATGGCCAGCAAAGCCACCAAGCTCAAAAGCCAGCGTCCCGCGTCGCCGCTACCCCCCAATAGGCCGTAGCTAATGCCCGGGTTCCAAATAAAAGTGAAGTCGAGAAACGGCAAAACGGCGTGCGCTTCGCGCTCAGCAAAACCAAACCCATGCACAATCGCCCACTTGGTGGTCTGGTCGAGCCCTGCCAAAAGGGCAGCCCAGCTCAACCCCTGAGCCATGCCGAAGGATCTAGGCGCTTGCGTCATACTCAGCCACGGCTGCCGCATCGCGCGGGCTTAAATCTGGATACCCTTCGACCGAACCAACGTCGGGCGAAAATTTCCACGAACGTTGGCACTTTTGACCTTCGGCCATTTTCGGCACGACGCCGACATTGGCTACCTCATCCAAGGTAAAAGCACCGGCAGGCGGGGCCTGGCCACGAATATCAATTTGGCTGGTGATGCAAATATCAGCCATGTTTTGCCCCACGGTAACGGCAAATAACTCTTCTTGTCCGACATAAACAATCGGCGCCGCCTCGAGGCTAGAGCCGATACGTTTTTCGCGTCGTTCAATTTCCAAGGCGCCTGTCACCACACGGCGAAGGGCGCGAATTTTATCCCATTTACGGGCCAAAGCTTCGTCGGCCCAAGTGTCGCCTATGGGATAGAAAGTCTGCAAATGCACGCTGTCTTGGCCTTGGCCAAAGCGCGATTGGTAAACTTCTTCCATAGTGAAACATAAAATCGGTGCCAGCCATCGGGTTAAGCAATGGAAAATGGCATCCATCACGGTGCGGCTCGCGCGCCGCTCTAGGCTGGAATGGGGATCGCAATAAAGCGTGTCTTTGCGAATGTCGAAATAAAACGCCGACAAATCCACGGTCATGAAAGTGAACAGGGCTTGGTAGATTTTGCGGAAATCAAAATGATTGTAATTGTCGCGCACCAAAGCATCTAGCTCGGACAAGCGATGCAAAATATACCGCTCTAGTTCGGGCATGTCGGCCACATCGACTTTTTCGCTATCCTCAAAATCGGTCAAATTGCCCAGCAAGAAACGAAAGCCGTTACGCATTTTGCGATAGGCATCGGTATTGGCCTTGATAATTTCAGGGCCGATGCGCTGGTCTTCTGAATAGTCACAAGACACTGTCCACAGCCGAATAATCTCCGCGCCCGACTGTTGTATAATCTTCAAGGGGTCTACGGCATTGCCGATGGACTTCGACATTTTTTTGCCTTTTTCATCCATCGTAAAGCCATGCGTGATGACGTTTTTGAAAGGCGCCACGCCACGGGTGGCACAGCTTTCTAGCAGGGAAGACTGAAACCAACCACGGTGCTGGTCAGAACCTTCAAAATAAACATCGGCCGGCCAATGCAGGTCGTCGCGGGCTTCCAGAACAAAAGAATGGGTCACACCACTGTCGAACCAGACATCGAGAATGTCGCTGACTTGGTCAAAATCTTCGGCTTTATACGCGTCGCCGAGGAAGACTTGCGGGTCCGTTTCAAACCAAGCGTCGGCGCCTTTTTGCGTTACGGCATCGACAATGCGTTGGTTCACTTGGGCATCGCGCAAAATGGCGCCATCGGCTTTGGCGGTGAAAATCGTCAGCGGCACACCCCACGCGCGTTGGCGCGAGATAACCCAATCGGGGCGGTTGTCGACCATGGCATGAATGCGATTGCGCCCAGCTTTGGGATACCAATTAACGTCATCAATGGCCTTCAGGGCTTTGTCGCGCAGACCCGTTTCGCTCATCGAGATGAACCATTGTGGGGTGTTGCGGAAAATCAGTGGCGCTTTCGAGCGCCAGCTATGCGGGTAGGAGTGGCGTAATTTGCCTTTGGCCAACAGCCGTTCAGCCTCTACCAAAGCGCCAATAACGCCGCCATTGGCATCGCCATCTTTGCCCTTTTCATTGAGCACGCATTTGCCAGCAAACAACGGCACATGGTCGTAATAAACACCGGCTTCGTCGACGGTAAACGGCACTTCAATATTATATTTGAGGCCGAGTTCGAAATCATCTTGGCCGTGGCCCGGCGCAATATGCACCAATCCTGTGCCCGTTTCATCGGTCACAAAATCACCCGTCAGAACCGGCACATCATAATCATAACCTTGGCCGTGCAACGGGTGATGGCAAATCAGACCGGCAGGGTCGATATCAGATAGGCGCGAATAGTCTTCTATTTTGGCCGCGCCCATAACCCGCTCGGCTAGCGCATCCGATAGAATAAACTTTTCGCCATTGGCCTCATACAGACCATAAGTCAGGCTCGGCGCATAAGCGATGGCGCGGTTGGCCGGAATGGTCCACGGCGTCGTCGTCCAAATAACCGCAAACGTATCGTCCATGCCTTGCACGGGAAACTTTACGAAAATCGTCGGCGAGACATGTTCTTCATATTCGACTTCGGCTTCGGCGAGGGCGGTTTTTTCAACCACCGACCACATGACCGGTTTCGAGCCGCGATACAGCGAGCCATCCATCAGGAATTTTTGAAACTCTTTAACAATCGTCGCTTCGGCTTCAAAGGCCATGGTCGTATAGGGGTTTTCCCAATCGCCTTGCACGCCGAGGCGTTGGAATTGTTCAGATTGAACGTCGACCCATTTTTTTGCAAACTGGCGGCACTGCTCGCGAAACTCGCTGGCAGGCACATCATCTTTGTTCAGCCCTTTGTTGCGATATTGTTCTTCAATTTTCCATTCAATCGGCAGGCCGTGGCAATCCCAACCCGGCACATAGACAGAGTTTTTGCCCATTAATTGCTGCGAGCGGACAATGACGTCTTTCAAAATTTTATTCAGCGAGTGGCCGATATGAATGTCGCCATTGGCGTAGGGAGGGCCATCGTGCAGCACAAAGCTCTCACGAGTTTTGCCTTGCTCGCGAATTTTATCGCGCAGGCCAATCGCATCCCAATGAGCCAGCAAATCTGGCTCGCGTTTTGGCAGTCCGGCTTTCATAGGAAATTCGGTCTGGGGCAAATTCAGCGTGTCGCGATAATCGCGGCCGTTGTTTTCTGTGTCACTCATTTTTCAGTCTCACTCTCGCCGCTTTGTAGCAATCTCATCCTCGGCTGCCAAGCAAATTGGTCGCTAGTTGATAGGGGTGTTATGGGGTGTTGGTTTTACTTAATTGTTTTTTGGCGGTGTCACTATCTTTCGCAATTTGCGTGGTAAGCGATTCCAGCCCATCGAATTTTTGTTCGGGGCGAATAAAGTGCAATAAAGAGACCCGCAAGTTGGCGTCATAAATATCGCCGTCGAAGTTGAACAAATGGGTTTCGAGGCGCGGCTTGTCGGTGCCCACGGTTGGGCGCATACCTAAATTAGCGACGCCGTCTATAAGTTGTCCGGCAAAGGCGCCATCTAAAATTTCTGCCCGCACGGCATAGACGCCAAATTTGGGCAGCACATAATCTTCCAATGCCATATTGGCGGTGGCAAACCCGATGGTGCGTCCGCGTTGATCGCCGTGCTGCACCTCGCCTTCAATGGCGAAAGCATGGCCCATTAAATCGGCCGCTTTTTCCGGCTCCCCGTCGCGCAAAAAATTGCGGATGGCAGAAGACGAGTAAGGCGCAGTGCTATCTGGCTGCAAAACGGCGCTGGTGGCATTGGTTTCAAAGCCCAGTTTTTCGCCATAGGTCTGCAGCATGGCGAAATTGCCTTTGCGGCCTTTGCCAAAACAAAAGTCATAGCCCACACAAACCGCTTTTGCGCCAAGCTGTTCGCATAAAATATTGTCGATGAAGTCCTCGGCTTCGCAAGCCGCCATGGCAGCGTCGAACGGCAAGGCGAGGGTAAAGTCGACGCCCAATTGCGCCAATAAAGCGGCGCGCGTCACCAGTCGGGTCAGGCGAAAAGGTGGCGCTTCGGGCGCAAAAAACTGCTGCGGATGCGGGTCGAATAACATAACGCCCAAGGGCGCGTCCAATCGATCGGCGGTGGCGCGCGCTTGCGCGATGACTTGTTGGTGGCCCAAATGCACACCATCAAAATTGCCAATGGCCAGCACACAGTTTTTGGCTGTTGCGTCGTTTTGAAGATCGGCAAGACTGCGGTAGAGCGCGGGTTGTTTGGCGGGGGTATTGATCATGGGGAAACCCTAAAGGCAATGCGGTTGAGAGACAAGCCAGCTCACCAAGTCAAATGGCGGATGGCATAACGCGCATGGGTGTTTTCTTCGCGCAATAAGTCAGCCACATCCTCGGCCGTGTCTACTTTGGCACCTGAAGCTCCGGCCAAGCCGCCGCTGATAAACAAAGCATCGATGCCCGCTTTTTGCGCGCCCGGAATATCGGTTTTCGGTCCATCGCCAATAGCCAGCAAGCGCGGCGCGTCGAGGCCGGTCATCTCGACCAACATCGCTTTGGCGCGGTGGTAAACTGTGGGGTAGGGTTTGCCCATCCAAATCACTTCGCCGCCCATGGTTTCGTAAACTTCGGCGACGGCTCCGGCGCAGAAAATAATTTTATCGCCCATTTGCACTTGGCGATCTGGGTTCGGGCAAATCAGCGGCAGTTTGCGCGCCAGAATATCGGCCAGAAAATCTGCATAATCTTCCGGGGTCTGTGTGCTGTCGTCATACATGCCAGAAAACAAAATAACATCGGCGTGGTCTATCTCGACCAGCTCAATGTCGAGACCTGCCACCAAATCGGCATCTTTTGCAGGGCCTACGTGGTGGCACTTTTTGCCTTGCGCGCCAAGCTCGGTCAGCTTGGTGCGGGTGGCATCGCCGGAGGTTAAAATATCGTCATAGGAGTTGCGTGCATTGCCAATTTCATCGAGCCGATTGAGCGCGGTTCGGCCGGGACGCGGCGCGTTGGATAAAAGCAAAACTTTGCCGCCACCATCCCGAAAGTTTTTCAAGGCCGCATCGACGCCCGCAAAAGGCTCGCGGCCATTGTGCAGTACCCCCCAAATATCGCAAATCACTGCGTCATATTGCTCGGCAATATCGCTAAAACCGTCCAGCATCTGGGGCAGTTGGGGCAGATTGGGGGTGTTGGCTTGGGTCATTTTAAAGCAATCTTTCGTGTCGAAGACATGGGCCGTTAAACTGGCCGCTAAACTGGCCGCTAAACTGGGGGCTAAACTGGGAGCCGAATTGGCTCAATATAGCGCGAAGCTGCCTGTTTCCTGCGCTGGCGTCAAGTCCTTCGTCGACCGGTGGGGCACATTCAAAAGTTGACGCAAGGGCGATATCTGCTAGCTTTTCGTCCAATAAAACGTGCCACATAAACAGGAGCAAAATATGACACTTTTTAATCTCGAAGGAAAAACCGCCATCATCACGGGCGCCTCGCGCGGTATTGGCGAAGCCATCGCCCGTCAAATGGCAGACCATGGCGCCAATGTTGTTATTTCAAGCCGCAAAGCGCCCGCATGTGACGAGGTCACTAACTCCATCAACGAAAAGCACCCAGGCAAAGCGTTGACGGTAGAATGTAATATTGGCGCTAAAGATCAGCTGCAAAACTTGGCCGACACAGCCAAAGCGCATTTCGGCAAAGTCGATATTTTGGTTTGCAACGCGGCGGTGAACCCGTATTTCGGCCCAAGCCTCGATTGCCCAGATGATGCTTTCGATAAAATTATGGCGAATAATGTAAAATCCAATCACTGGCTCTCCAACATGGTATTGCCCGGCATGATTGAGCGCAACGATGGCGCGATTATCATTATCTCGTCGATTGGGGGCATTAAGGGTTCGGCCATGCTGGGAACTTACGGCATTTCCAAAGCGGCTGATTTTCAGCTGGCTCGCAATATTGCGGTCGAGCATGGCTCGAAAAACATTCGTGCCAATACCATTGCGCCAGGTCTGATTAAAACTTACTTCGCGCAAGCCTTGTGGGATAACCCAGATATTCTCGAGCAATCGACGGCCACCACCCCAATGCGCCGCATTGGTATGCCAGACGAAATTGCGGGCGCGGCTGTCTTCCTAGCCAGCGAGGCGGGTGCGTATATGACCGGCCAGCAAATGGTTATCGATGGTGGGCAAACCATCGCCTAATTTGCGAGGCAACTCGTCATTTTGAAAAAAAACCTGCCTGACCCATAGGGGTTGGCAGGTTTTTTAGTGCCTACAGAGTGGCAATAACTGCTCTCTATGTATTTAAATAAACTCTATTTACTTTATTTTAAACCATTGAAATAACTAAAAAAAGCTCTCTTGCCAGCGCGGGTTTCTTTGTCGAAATAGATAGCGCAACGTAAGAAGTGCGCTGATTTAGAAAGCCTGTGGGAAGGCGTGCGGTTAATCCCACCTACCGTATGTTTTTCTCCGCCCGGGCTGTAATTGGTGGCCGACAGGTTAAACTGTCGGCCCTTATTTTTTCTGTATTTTTTCCGTCGTGCATTTCGGTTCTGATTTCACGATATTTCTATCTGCTTTTCATTGGCCTTTTTTGTCTTTATTTTGCTCTGAGCCTTGACACTTTGCGGCCTTCTCCCTATCTGAAACATGCGCAGTGGCACTCTCTTTTTAGCGGGTGCCCCTTTAATTTTTTGGGAAGCTCCGTAGGGAGCCCTTTCATAGGAGAAAGAATATGAAATTTCGTCCTTTACATGACCGTGTATTGGTTCGCCGTATTGAGGAAGATACGAAGACCAGCGGTGGTATTATCATTCCGGACTCGGCTCAAGAAAAACCATCGCAAGGCGTTGTGGTTGCAGCTGGTAGCGGAACCCGTGGCGATGACGGCAAAGTAGCGCCGCTCGACGTGAAAGCAAAAGACAATGTGTTGTTCGGCAAATGGTCGGGCAGCGAAGTCACTATTGATGGCGAAGAACTGCTCATCATGAAAGAAAGCGATATCCTGGGCATCATTAGCTAACGCTCCCCAGTTTTGCACCACCTAGTTTTAAATAGGAGAATATCATGGCTAAAGAAGTAATTTTTGGCGCCGAAGCCCGCGATAAAATGATGAAAGGGGTCGACACTCTTGCCGACGCCGTCAAAGTAACGCTGGGCCCTAAGGGGCGTAATGTTGTACTCGATAAATCTTTCGGCGCGCCGCGCACCACAAAAGATGGTGTATCTGTGGCCAAAGAAATTGAGCTTGAAGATAAGTTTGAAAACATGGGCGCTCAAATGGTCCGCGAAGTTGCTTCGCGCACCAATGATGTCGCTGGCGATGGCACCACAACCGCGACTGTGTTGACCCAAGCCATCGTGCGCGAAGGCCTCAAGGCCGTAGCCGCGGGCATGAACCCAATGGACTTAAAGCGCGGTATCGACCTCGCCGTGACGGCGGCTTTGGCAGACCTCGACAAGCGTTCGAAAAAAGTGAAGTCCAATGAAGAGATTGCCCAAGTCGGCACTATCTCGGCAAATGGCGAAGCTGAAATCGGACAAATGATTGCGCAAGCGATGGAAAAAGTTGGCAATGAAGGCGTCATCACCGTGGAAGAAGCCAAGGGCCTCGAAAGCGAATTGAACGTTGTAGAAGGCATGCAGTTCGACCGTGGTTACCTGTCGCCTTACTTCATTACCAATGCAGACAAAATGACGACTGAGATGGAAGATCCACTCATTCTGTTGCACGAAACCAAATTGACCAACCTGCAAGCCATGGTGCCAATTTTGGAAGCTGTTGTGCAATCGTCGCGTCCGCTGCTGATTATCGCAGAAGACATTGAAGGCGAAGCGCTTGCGACTTTGGTCGTTAACAAATTGCGCGGTGGCCTGAAAATTGCTGCGGTCAAAGCCCCTGGCTTTGGCGATCGTCGTAAAGCCATGCTCGAAGACATTGCTATTTTGACCGGCGGTCAAGTGATCTCGGAAGACCTTGGCATTAAATTGGAAAATGTAACGATAGATATGCTCGGCACAGCCAAGCGCGTGAACATTACCAAAGATGAGACGGTTATCATCGATGGCGCGAGCAAGAAAAAAGACATCGATGCCCGTGTCGGTCAAATCCGCACGCAAATCGAAAACACCACTTCAGATTACGATCGTGAAAAACTGCAAGAGCGCGTTGCCAAATTGGCTGGCGGTGTTGCGGTTCTCAAAGTCGGTGGTGTCACCGAAGTGGAAGTGAAAGAACGCAAAGACCGCGTCGACGATGCTTTGAACGCAACCCGCGCTGCCGTGGAAAGCGGCATCGTACCGGGTGGTGGCACAGCGTTGCTTTTGGCCACTCTGGCCATCGACAAGCTGACAGATGACAATGCAGACATTCAAGCCGGCATTAAAATCATCCGTCGTGCGTTGGAAGCACCAGTTCGCCAAATCTCGGAAAACGCAGGTGTGGAAGGCTCTATCGTGGTCGGCAAAGTTTTGGACGGCAAAGGTAAAATCGGCTTTGACGCGCAAAACGAAGTCTATTGCGACCTCATCGCAGCCGGTATTGTGGATCCTGCGAAAGTGGTTACCACGGCACTGCGCGATGCGGCCTCTGTGGCGGGTCTGTTGATTACCACCGAAGCCATGGTTGCTGATAAGCCAGCACCAGCGGGTTCGGCTCCAGCTATGCCAGACATGAGCGGCATGGGTGGCATGGGCGGCATGATGTAGCCTTTCCATAGCGCTGATGTAAATCAGGGCTTACCCAAAATAATGAAAGGGGCTGTTCGGTTGAGCAGCCCCTTTTTTTATCGGCTTTTTAGCAATATCTTATTGCTTATGGGGCTTGTATTTAGGGCTATATGCGCCTACCTCGTCCTTACGCTTTTAGCTAGCCATGCGGATAGGTTCTTGCTAGCTTGCGCGCGCCTGTGAGGGCAAACCGAATAAAAATAATAACGACGGAGCTGGCAGAAAAACTGCCGATTCATTAACCAAATAGTAACGCCCCCAAGCCTAAGTTGGTCGTCTGTTGGTTGTGTTCCGTATGAGAGGTTTGTATGAGATCGATTGCTACGAGTGCTTTATGCGCAAGTTTTTTGATGTATAGCCCAAGTTTAGTGGCTGCAGAAGATACCCCAGCCTTGCCCGAAATTATTCGGCAAGAGGGAACGCCTGCGCCTAGTTTAGAGGAACTGCTGCCGCCGGTTGCGGTTCTCGTTGCGGCTCCCGTTGCGGCTCCGGTTGTCGCCCCTGTTTTGGCTCCCGTCGTCGTAAAGGCAGTTATGCCGCCGCATATCGTCGACTTGCAACGAAAATTGCGCGGTCACCCTAGTCAGCAACGCGCCGAGCAACGTGTGTGCGAGGCGAAATGGGGCATTCTTCTCGGAAAATCGAATTACTATCCGCGCCTCAACGCGACGCTTTCAAGCGGCTCGAAATGGATTGACCAGACGTCGAGAGCCGATGAGTTCGGCGGTTCTAATTCCAGCGAATATGATGGCGAAGGTGTGAATGCAACTTTGAGCTTGCGCCAACATATTTATGATTGGGGGCGCAATGCCTCGATTATATCTGGCTACCGCCAAGATCGGTTTGCAGCCCAAATCGAGCGCAGCGCTACTTTAGAACAGCAGCTTGGCCTTTCCGCGCGCCTTGCGCTGAATTATGTCCTGCAGGTGCGCCTCATTGAGCATTTCACACAAAGCAAAGAAGTCATAGATCGCGATGTCGAGAGCATGCAGCAACGCTTTAAAGCGGGTGCCGCGCGGCTGGCCGAAATGCGCCAAGCCCGGTTGACCGGACTAGAAATAGAAAGTCGGGTAACCCAAGCCGAACGCCAAAGAGATTTGGTGGCCCATGAGATGAAAACCGAATTTGGCATATTGCCCGAGCAGGCCAAAGCGATTGTCGCGAGTTTTCAGAGCCATCGCCCAGATGTCCCGACTATGGTGGCAGGCGAGGCGAGCCCGAAAGCCAAGCTTCTTCGGCATAATATTAAGAAGGTGGAATCAGAAGATGCGCGCCTGCGGGCCGAGCGTCTGCCTCGTTTGACGGGCGTCGTATCCACGCGCGGGTGGGACGTCGCGCAGAAAAATCGCTGCAACGATCCGATACCGGCCAGAGGTAGCGACGTTCACGAGGATATTCGAGGCTCCACGCGTTTGGTCGATAAGGATGGCAATGGAGCGCGCGACCGCGATGCAAACGACAACCCTTTGTATTATCGCGTCCAAAATTGTTCGACCTATGAGGTGACTGGCGCGATTGAATTCTCCATGCCGCTTTATGACGGCGGTGCCAACGCGGCCCAACGTGGGGGTGTATCGGCGCGGCGTATGGGGCTGGAGGCTGAATTATCCGCCCATCAGCGCAGCCATAACGCCGAGAGCCGTCGTCTGCAAGACCAACTGTTGGATGAGCTGACCCAATTGGTTGAAAAACGCGAGCAGTTAGACCAGTTAGAAACACAAATCGCCAGTGAACGTATTTTGTCGACACGCACCCGAGGCAACCTTTTGGGGTTGCTGGGGCTGGAACAGAAGCTAGCGGATTCGCAAGCGCAGTATATTTCATTGCAAATTCGCTCTGAAAACACCCGCATGGAAGCGCTGCAACTCGCCGGTCAATTGGCCAATGTATTAGATATTAGTCTTGGAGTCAGCGGATGTTAGATACCCCCCCGAACGAAGAAAAATCAGAAGACCCAGAGAAAAAAGCGACCGGCTTAGCCGAAGAGGCTGCCAAAGAGCCGAATGACCAAGAGTATATGACGCATTGGTTTTGGGGGCCGGTCTTGGCGTGTCGTAAAATTTATGGCCAGGTCATTGCAGCTTCCGTGCTGATTAATATGTTTGCCTTGGGCTCGTCGCTCTACATTATGACGGTCTATGACCGCGTCATTCCTAATGAAGCGGTGGAAAGCCTATGGGCGTTGACCTCCATTATGCTGGTTATCATGGGCTTTGATTTTGCGATGAAAATCATTCGCGGCCAATTTGTTGATGCGGCTGGCGCGCGCATCGACCGCGTTATCTCGGAGCGTTTGTTCAACCGCATCGCCCGCCATGATGTCGACTTGAGCCAGCAAGCCACGGGGGCTTTGGCCAGTACCGTGCGTGAGTTCGAAAGCCTAAAAGATGTTCTGGGCTCAGCCAGTTTTACGGTGTTTGCAGATTTACCATTCGTGATTTTATTCCTATTTGTGCTTTGGGGCATTGGCGGCCCGGTGGCGGCTGTGCCGGCGCTGATTGTTGTCGGCGTGGTTCTATTCGGCTTGCTGCTACAGCCAGTGATGCGTCGCCTTACCCTGACCGGTATGATACAAGGTCAAGGCAAACAAGCGGTTATGGTGGAGATGATTTCTGCGTTGGAAACCATCAAGACGCTTTCGGGCCTATCGATGCTGCGCCAGCGTTGGTTGCAAAGTGTTGTTAATCAGGCTGTTTCGAACCGGAAAACCAAATTCACCAGCCAGCTGACCCAAACAGTCACGCAATTGGGCCAACAAATTAGCCAAGTCGGCATTGTGGTTTATGGCGTGTATCTCATCGCGGCGGGTGATTTGACGATGGGGCAGCTTATCGCTTGTGTCATTTTGTCGGGTCGTACTTTGGCACCCTTGGGCCAACTAACCCAATTGCTTGGCCGGTTTAACCAAGCCATCGCCGCTTATCGTAGCTTGGGCGAAATTCTATCGGGCCAAACCGATGAAGAACAACGCGCCGGACGCCTCAGCCGCGAAAAACTAAATGGCGACATTGCTTTTAACCATGTGCATTTCACTTATGAGGGGCAAGACAACGCAACGCTGGAAGATGTTTCTTTCGAAATAAAAGCTGGTGAGCGCGTCGCTATTCTGGGCCGTATCGGCTCCGGCAAGACGACCGTGTTGCGTCTGCTATCCGGTTTGCACAAACCCGATAGCGGCCTCGTGATGATTGACAATGCCGATGTCCGCCATATTCGGCCGACAGATTTGCGCAATAATATGTCGATTGTGTTTCAAAACCCTGTGCTGTTTTCAGGCTCAATACGCGAGAACCTGCTGATGGGTGCGCCAGATGCTTCCGACGCGGACTTGCTGGATAGCGTTCGTGCTGCGGGTGCTGAGGGCTTTATTGGGCAATTGCCGGGCGGCTTTGATTTTCCGCTTTCGGAACGCGGACGTGAATTATCTTCGGGTATGCGCCAAAGCCTAGCGATTGCAAGGTCACTGCTCTCAAAGCCGTCGCTTCTATTGCTAGACGAGCCGACGGCCTCTCTGGATGTCGGAAGCGAGCAAGACTTAGTAAAATCATTAGATGCAGCGACGCGCGGCATAACCACTGTGTTCGTGACCCATAGGGGGCCGATGCTGCAAATTGCGGATCGTATTCTGGTTATCGAAGGCGGTCGATTGGTGGCCAATGGCCCACGCGATCAAGTGCTGGAGCGCTTACAGGCGAGCGCTCAAAATGCGGCGGCTCAAGACAAAACGGCTGACCAATCTCCCCCGAAAAGCAGCCCGCCCAGCAAACCTGCTGGCGAGTAAAGAGGTTTCCTAATGAGTAATATGATCGAAAAATTACGCGTCCTATGCCAGACACTGCTGCAGAAATTGCTTCCGATGCTTTGGTCTTTGGCGAGCGAGGTTTTGGGGCTCTTGAAGAAATTGGCCATTGCCCTGCGCCTAGATAAGTTGGGCGCGCGGGTTTTAGCCACGCCTTGGGGGCAAACGACACTCGTGCGTTGGCATAAAACGCGTGAGATTTATCGAAAGCTAACCAGCCCGCCACCCGACCCGCTTATGGCTGCGATGATGTCGATGGGGGAACAAATCGATATCGACGAAGACCCGACAGAGCTGCACGGCAATCTTGTGTTCATTTTAATTGCCAGTTTCTTCTCCATCGCTTTGCTATGGGCGACTTTCACTGAGCTGGACGAAGTGGTGCGGGCAGAAGGCACGATTGTGCCGCCGTCCTCGGTGCAATTGGTGCAAAACCGATTACTCGGCTCCGTGGTGACTATTTCGGCCAAAGTCGGTCAGAGCGTAAAAAAAGGCGATGTCTTGTTTCGGCTCGAAGACGAAGATGTGGTGGCTAATTTTGACGACAATGAAATTACCCTCATCGCGGCTCTGGCAACCATCGCGCGCCTAAGGGCGGAAGCCAATGGCGCGGATGAATTATTATTTCCAGGTTGGCTGGAAGGTAATACCAACGCCAAAGATGTGGTGACGGCGGAACGTGGTGTGTTCGCGCGCCGACAACGCGCCATACAATCGCGCCTCACGTCTATCAATCGTCGGGTGACAAACCTGAAAGAAAAAATGGATATTTTACGCCCCCTCGTCGAAGGCGGCCACGAGGCGCGCCTGACTTTGGTGGAAGTGCGCGGCGAATATAATAGTGCTTTGGATGAATATGAGGCGGTCATCGATAATTTTCGTGCCGAGGCGGCCCGCGAATTATCGGAAGTGCAAATCCGCGCCGACCAAGCTGGTGCTCGCGAAAGTGCCTTCCGTGCCAAGGTTCGCAGCGCCGAAGTTCGCGCGCCCGAAGACGGCACTATTTCGGCCGTACACATTAAAACCGTCGGCGCCGTGGTGCAGGCGGGCACGGTGTTGGCAGAAATTGTACCCGATGAGCAGCAAGTCTTGGTGAAAGCCAGAATTATGTCGGAAGACATTGCCAGCATTTTCCCCGGCCAAACCGCCCAAGTGGCGCTCTCGGCCTATGATGTGTCGCGCTATGGAAACCTAGAAGGCAGCGTGCAGCGCATTGCGCCCAATACCACGCAAGAAGATAACATGCCGCCCTATTATGAAACGCTGATTTCTGTGCCCGAGGCCAAATTATCGAAAACCAATGAGGAAGTGGATATCGTGCCGGGCATGACTGTGGTGATCGATATCATCGGCAAAAAGCGTTCGGTGCTGGACTATATTATGACGCCGCTCAATCGCGCCACGGGCGTGGTGTTTAGGGAGAATTAGAATGCGGATGCGCGCCTCGAAATTGCGAGCTAAGCGAATGGTCATCACGCGGCGGCGTTGCCTGCGGTTTAGCCCCGCAAAAGATACAGCGCCCGAGCAATCAACACCGCCCCCACGCTCAGCAGAATCCGCTGCGTCCACGTAAAAAACGTCGCGTCTTGCATGCGGTCCAACACGCGTTTGCCAAGGCGTGTGCCCAACACGGAGGCCGCCATGGCAGCGCCAAGCAGCCAAAAACTCGGCCAATCTTCAAGCGAGGCGGTGGCGGCAAGGCTGCCATAGAAAATAATTTTCGAGCTATGCCCAAGGCTTTGCGCCACCGCTTTGGTTGCCACCACTTGATGGCGGGTGAGGGTGACGCGTTGGAAAAACACATCTAACAGCGGCCCGCCAACGCCGGCCACTAGGTTGGTCGCCACAACAATTATACCGGCGAATACGCCGATGGGTTTTTGGGTGACATCCAAGACAAGGCTTTTGGGCAAAGCCCACGCCACATAAGGCAAGAGCCCGAGCGCCAATAAAACGCTGGTTCGGTCGGGAGAGAACGAGATAAAGGCCAAAGCCGCCAGCGCAATGACATTGCCGACAAATAGACTAGCGACAATCGGCCAAACGATATCCGCGCGGTTCAGCCAAGCCCGATAGCCATTGGAAGTGAGTTGAATAAGCCCGTGTAGAACCATGGCCGCGCCGATGGGCAAAATACTGACCAGCAGGCCCATAAGAATGAGCCCGCCGAGCATGCCAAAAATGCTCGACAAAAAGGCGGTGCCCAGACTTGCAAGCACAATAATGACGGTGGTTAAGAGCATGATTTAGAGTACAGCGCCGAGCAGCCGTTCGTAAAGCGCATTGCGGCTTTCATAAACAAAGCCGAGCTTGGAAACGCTGGCTTGCGAAAAGCCTCTTTGCAGCATGGCTTCGATGAAATCATCCTGATTTTCCAGTGGCAATTGGAAGCCATAAAAGCTACCGCCCGTCGAGGTGGCGCCCGCAAAATGATGGTCTTCCACGGCGCCATACTCGCTCACCAATGCGGCCAAAGCGTCGCCTTGCGGGGTCGCTTCCGCCATAGCGCGAGGCGAGGATAGTGTGACATGCACCAACTCTTGCGCCCGATTATAGGCGGCCAAACGCGACAGCAATCGCTTGCTGGCGGCGCGGGCGGTTTCGTCCCAATTGGCCTTTAGGGAGGCGGCTAAATTGGCCTCGCTTTGCAGCATCACGCCATCGTCGGGGATGCGCAATTGATTGGCTACCAGCGTGGCACCGGTGGATGTGATGTCGACAATGGCTTCGGCAGCGCCGGAATTGGGGGCCGCTTCTGTGGCGCCAAAGCTTTCGACCAATTTATAATCGGTCACCCCATGTTCGGCGAAAAAGTCTGCGGTGAGATTGGTGTATTTAGTGGCAACGCGCAGGCGTTTGGCGTGTTTGGCGCGAAACTCGGCCGCCACTTCCGCCAAGTCTGCCATGTTACGCACATCCACCCAGCCGTCTGGAATGGCTACCACCACATCGGCGCGGCCAAAGCCAAGCCCAAGCACAAGTTGCACGGCGCTATCTAAATCAGGCACTTCTTCGCGCAACAGGTCTTCGCCCGTAATGCCGAAATGAATGCTGCCATCGGCAAGGCGCGCGGCAATCTCGGAAGCCGAGAGATATTGCACTTCAATTTGCTCAATGCCTTTGACCACACCGGTGTAGCCGCGTGCGCCCGCGCGTTTTAGCGCGATGCCAGCTTTGGTAAACAAAGCGGTGGCGCTTTCTTCTAAGCGGCCTTTCGACGGCACGGCGAGGATAAGCGGGCTCATGAGCGGTCTCCTTTTTGAAGTTGCGCGGCAGCGTTTGCGCGCTCCAAAGCCATGGCGCCGCCAACCGCGCCAAGCGCGCGATCGGCGCCCAAGGCTTGCAGCAAATCATCATATCGGCCACCCGCCGCAATGACGCTTTGGTTGCCCAGTGCGGGCACGATAATTTCAAACGAAAGGCCTGTGTAATAAGCCATTTTTCGCCCGCCCGTGAGGCTGAGTGTGGCTTGTAATTTATCCAGTGCTAGGCTGTCGCGAAGCGCGTTCCAATAGTCGGTGACACTCGATAAATCAGCTTCAGGCGCCAATTGGGTCATCTCGCGCACCACATCTTCCAGCCGGCCATTGAGGTTTAAAAACCGAGTAATCGTATCCGCTTGGGTTTGGCTGAGCCCCGCATTGGCATCTTCGCGCAACCGATTGATACGGGTTTGAATGTCTTGCGGCGAACGACCTGCAATCGTCGGCCCCGACGGATTGACCGATAGGCTTGTATCGGCTTGGAGTTGGCGCGTTTCTTCCCCAACCATCTGGGCGATGACGGTTTCGAAATTGGCACTCTGATGATAGGCGCGGGTCAGGCGCGATACGGCGCGTGCGGTTAGGCCAAGGCCTTGCAAGAACAAGGGCAGCATCGCGAAATGATTGAGCCGAAGCTGAAACTGTGAGACGCCCAAAGCCTTCACGCCAGCCATCACGTCGCGCAAAACCGTCGCGTCATCTGCATAGCTATCGGGGCCGGCCGTCGCGCCGCCGATAATCTCAATGCCCGCTTGGGTAAACTCTTCCGGCTTGCCAGCACCGCGCGATTGATAGCGAAAGGCGATGCCTTCATAGGCGTATTTTTTCAAGCGGGTCTCGCCTTGCGCCAAATAGGCAAGGGCGGTGGGAATGGTCAGGTCGGGGCGTAAGCAAAGCTGCTCGCCTGCCGGATCGGTGAAAGTGAACAAACGGCGGCGCATTTCTTCGCCCATCCGGTCGATGAACGGTGCAGCAGGTTGCAAAACTGGCGTGGCCAGAGCGGTGAAGCCATTGCGGATAAAGGTGTCCAAGGCTTGGGTGCGTGGCAAAGCGGCCGCTGCGCGAGAGGGCGCAAGCGGCGTGAGACGGATGCCGCCAAATACCGCATCGGCCACATCCAAGCCCCGCTCGGCACATATTTTGGACAGCACAAAGTGACTGCGAGCCGGAAAGCCTAGTTTTCGATAGTTGGACACAGACGATTGCCCAACGCCCAAAATCTCGGCGACGGTTTTCGTACCACCCAAAGCGTCGATGACGCCGCTGGCGGAGCTTAAACGAGTGTCTTGGCTGGCAGCGCGCGCGCCAAAACTGGCTTGTGGTTTCTCTTCCATAAGTCTGAAATAGCGAGATGCAATTCATTTGTCAATAAAAATGAAGTGTAAATACGATATTTATAAAAATTGAAGTTCATTTTGTAAAAATAATATGAATTCATATTCATAAATAGTAAATTATGAAGTTAACTCTATCAGCTTGCTGGCCAAATCGCCTTTGGGCACTTGTTGTTGGGCATGTTCGGAGGCGCGCCATTCGGCATTATCGTTAATTTCGGCCGATTTTTCTTTGCCCAACTGCAAATCCTTAATGGTTACTTCGCCGGCGGCGCGTTCATCTTCGCCTTCGATGACCACAAACCTAGCCCCGCGCGCATCGGCATAGCGCAATTGCGCTTTCATGGCGCTGTCGCCCATATAGAGTTCGGCGCGCAGGCCTTGCTGGCGCAAGTCGCGCACCAAAGCCATCAGCTCGGGGCGCGTTTCTTTGTCCATCACGGTCACGACAATTAAATCGGCGGGCTCGGCGGCGCCTGCTTTGCCCAACAGGGTAAGGGCTGCAGCCAAGCGGCTAACGCCAATGGAAATGCCGGTGGCTGGAATTTCAATGCCTTTAAAGCGCTTCACCAAATCATCGTAACGACCCCCGCCACCAACGGAGCCGAAGCGTGCCAGCTCCCCGTTTTCGTCGCGGGCTTCAAAAGTCAGTTCAATTTCATAGACGGGGCCCGTGTAATAGCCCAGCCCCCGCACAATGCTGGGGTCAATCGCCAAGCGGTCTTCGCTATAGCCAAGGGTGGTGAACAGCTCGGCCATATCGCGCAATTCCGCCAGCCCTTCTTGGCCAATTGGGGTGTCGCCTACCAGCTCGGCCATGGCGTCTAGCGCATGGTTGCGGTCGTTGGCTTCGATGGAAACCATTTGCGCCACTTTATCGATTTGAGCTGGCGTCAATTGAGCACCCTTGGTGAAATCGCCGCTCTCATCTTTGCGGCCTTCGCCCAATAGGGCTTTGACCGCGTCGAGCCCGAGGCGGTCGAATTTATCCATGGCGCGCAAAATCGTTAGGCGGGTGGTTTCATAATCTTGGGCTGGTGGGTCAAGCCCGATGGCCACCAGCAGGCCATCCATGATTTTACGATTGTTAATCCGCACCACATAATCGCCGCGCTCGAGCCCAAGGGCTTCCATGCAATCGGCGGCCATCATGCAAATTTCTGCGTCGGCCGCTTGGTTGGCCGCACCCACTGTGTCTGCGTCTATTTGCATGAACTGGCGATAGCGACCGGGACCTGGTTTTTCATTGCGCCAAACCGGGCCGAATTGAAAGCGGCGCAAGGGTTTGGGCAGGCGGTCATAATGTTCCGCGACATAGCGCGCCAGCGGTGCGGTCAGGTCATAGCGCAAGCTCATCCATTGCCCGTCGTCGTCTTCTAGCGAAAACACGCCTTCGTTTGGGCGGTCGTCATCGGGCAAAAATTTGCCTAGCGCATCGGCATATTCAAAAGCCGAGGTGTCTAATTCACCAAAGCCATAGCTTTCATAAACTTGGGCGATGGTGGCAATCATGTGGTTTTGCAGGCGCAGCTCGTCGCCCGCCATATCGCGAAGCCCGCGCGGCGTGCGCGCCTTTGGCTTAAATTTCTTTTGCTTTTTGGCTTGTCGCCTAGATGGTTGCTCGCTCATGTCTTCTTCCTACAATGTGGGGTTTGTCGCGTCAATCGGCGCTCAAAAATCAAACGGCGATAGCCCACGCACATGCTCATCCAGCCGCAACGCCCGATTGATAGACGGGGTGGCGCGTTGATTGCAATCGCGGCGCTCGCACAGTCGACAGTTCACCCCAATGGGCGTGTCTCCCGTCGGGTTATCCGTATTGCTACCGCGGGCATAGATTAGTTTATCGGCGTGTTTAATTTCGCATCCCATGGCAATGGCGAACTGGTTATCCGGCACGCCAAAGCCGGAATTATCTCGGCTTACCGTGCGGGCAATCGAGAGGTAGCGCGTGCCATCCTCCATTTGCACGGTTTGCGTGTTGATCTGGCCCGGAATGCGAAACGCGTCATGCACATGCCAGCGCGGGCAGGT
Organism: uncultured Rhodobiaceae bacterium; assembly: GCA_963932545.1. Classification (GTDB taxonomy): domain Bacteria; phylum Pseudomonadota; class Alphaproteobacteria; order RS24; family RS24; genus UBA8337. Next base: position 54,784 of record CAWVRH010000004.1, read on the forward strand.
GCCGCCAAAGCGGGCAAAATGAAACCCGCCAGCGGAAAAGCGTTTGGAAATATTGCCCGCATTGTCGACGCGAATAAGAAAAAACGGAATGCCGCGCGCGCCCGGTCGTTGCAAAGTGGTGAGGCGATGGCACACTTGCTCAAAGCTGGTGCCAAAGCGGCGCGCTAATAAAGTGATGTCATATTGATTGGCCGTGGCAGTTTTTAAAAATGCCTCGTAGGGCATCAGCGCCGCTGCGGCAAAATAATTGGCTAGCGAAATGCGCGCTACCGTGCGCACCTCCTCACTCTCCATGCCCGAGCTGACCAGAATGTTTTCAATATTGGGTATCTGCTCAAAATAAGCCAATTGATAGGCCAGCTGAAACGAGCGGCCTGGCTGGTCGAGCAATTCCGATAAGAAAATGGTCTGGCGATGCCGGTCATAGCGGCGCAAAGTATTGTCCATCACCTCGACGGGGGCGATGCGGGTTTTTACATTATGTTGCTGCTCTAGGCGCGCGCGCAAAGCCAAATAAGGCTCGTCGTAATCTGCCATCACCGCGTCGTACAGGGTCTCGGCCTCTTCGTCGAGGACAGGAAAATAATTATTCTGCGCGACAATAAAATCGCGCACTTCATCCAGCGCCATGCCCGCGCCTTGGGTCTTGCTGGCGTCGCCGCCCTCTAACTGCTCCACCAAAAGCGCATTCGATGCGCGGCTTTGCAGCATCTCTTGGTACAGGCGCGCCACCGCATCGGCGGCGGCAGGGCTGGCGGCGGCCAAATCTTTCAGCTCGGCTTTAGATAATGGCGTGTCGCGAAACATCGGATCGGAGAACACTTCGTGCAATTGGGTCTGCGCGCGCGCTTCTTCATCGCCGGCTAGCCCACGCGGATCAATATCGAAGACAGCAACCAATTGTAAAAGAATCTGTGCCGAAATAGGGCGCTGATCGCGCTCAATTAGGTTGAGATAGCTGGTAGAGATGCCCAAAGCCTCCGCCATGGCGGCTTGGGTCAGGCGTTGCTCGCGGCGCAAGCGGCGGACGCGGGAGCCCGCGAACAGTTTTTTCTCAACTAATCGACCTGTGTCGGCCATGCTCTATCCTCTATATGAATCAAGGGGTTATCTGTGCCTCACGGGCTTTCGAAAAATTCAAAAGTTTACAAGGTTTACATATATTACAAAAAATATGCCATTTTGTGTAAACTTTTTTACTTTAATATTTTCAATAGCTTGGGATTCACTCGACAAGGCGCTGTCATGGTTGTATGCCGACATCAACGAAACCCTTATGTGAGGATATAGTGATGACGAAATACAGTGACCTAGTTGCCCAAAAAGCCGCAACTATCAAATCCGGTGGTTCTGCTTGGACGGCCATTAACCCAGAATATGCCGCGCGCATGGAAGTTCAAAACCGCTTTAAAACCGGTCTGGACGTCGCTCGCTACACAGCCGATATCATGCGTAAAGATATGGCTGATTATGATGGTGATAGCAGCCAATACACCCAGTCTTTGGGTTGCTGGCATGGTTTTACCGCGCAGCAAATGATGATGGCTGTTAAGCGTCACCGCAAAACCACGGATAAATCTTACGTCTATCTGTCCGGTTGGATGGTAGCCGCGCTTCGCTCTGAGTTTGGCCCCCTGCCAGATCAGTCGATGCATGAGAAAACTTCGGTCGCAAACCTCATCGAAGAAATTTACACTTTCTTGCGTCAAGCCGATGCCCGCGAATTGCGTCATCTGTTTGTTGACCTAGACAATGCGCGTGCCAATGGCGGCGACGTCGACGCGGCTCTGGCAGCTATCGACAACCACGAAACACATGTCGTGCCAATTATTGCTGACATCGATGCTGGTTTTGGTAACGAAGAAGCCACTTACTTGCTCGCCAAGAAAATGATCGAAGCTGGCGCCTGCTGCATCCAAATCGAAAACCAAGTGTCGGACGCCAAACAGTGCGGCCACCAAGATGGTAAAGTGACGGTGCCACATGAAGACTTCATCTCGAAAATTAACGCTGTGCGTTATGCCTTCCTCGAGCTGGGTGTCGACAATGGCGTCATCGTGGCACGTACCGATAGCCTCGGTGCTGGCCTGACCCAAAAAATTCCTGTGTCGCTAACACCTGGCGACATGGCCGACCAATATAACGCCTTCTTGCAACTCGAAGAAGTCACCGACCTGTCTGGCATCAAGCAAGGCGAGCAAGTGATTACGCAAGGCGGCAAAACAATGAAACCAGTTCGTCTGCCAAATGGTCTTTATGCGTTTAAAGACGGCACAGGCGAAGATCGTTGCGTGATGGATTGCATCATTTCGTTGCAAAACGGCGCCGATCTGCTGTGGATTGAAACTGAGAAGCCAAATGTTGCCCAAATCGGTGGCATGGTCTCGCGCATCCGCGAAGCCATTCCAAACGCGAAATTGGTTTACAACAACTCGCCAAGCTTTAACTGGACACTAAACTTCCGCAATCAAGTACATGCGGAATGGGTAGCGGCTGGTAAAGACGTATCGGCTTATCCAGACCCAGCTTCCGATCCTACAGGTCTGATGAACATTAAGTTCGACGATAGCGAGCTGGCAGCGGAAGCGGATGCCAAAGTGCAAACGTTCCAAGCGGATGGCGCGCGCGAAGCGGGTATCTTCCATCATCTCATCACCCTGCCGACCTATCACGATACGGCTCTGGGCACGGATATTCTGTCGGAAGGTTACTTCGGCGACCTCGGCATGTTGGCCTATGTGCGCGATGTTCAGCGTAAAGAAATCCGTCGTGGCATGGCTTCGGTCAAGCACCAAGATTTGGCTGGCTCGAACATTGGCGATGATCACAAAGAGTATTTCTCTGGCGACATGGCCCTGTTGGCTTCGGGTGAAGACAACACAATGAACCAGTTCTAAGGTTCTCATTATTCTTGAAGAGGGCTCGTAGGCACATGTGCTTGCGGGCCCTTTTTAGTTTATAAAGACCCAACAGACTTATAAGGAGCGCGCCCAATGACCGCAGATATGATGACGACCGACTTATCCGATGCCCATGAGGGCGCTGTGCAATACCTCGCTCCGGGCTATCAAGATTTTGGAGGCCGCGTGCGCTTTCACGGCCCCGCAAAAACGCTGCTGACCTTTGAGGACAACACCAAAGTGCGCGCGGCGGTGGAAACACCGGGCGAAGGCCGCGTGCTCGTGGTCGATGGAGGCGGCTCGATGAACTGCGCTTTGTTTGGCGGAAACCTAGCCAAGTTGGCGGCTGACAACGGCTGGGCTGGCATTATCATTCACGGCTGCGTGCGCGATCAGGCCGAGTTAAAAGCTGAAGCCGTGGGCATTAAAGCTTTGGCCAGCCACCCGAAAAAAAGTGAAAAGCGCGACCTTGGCACTTATGACGAAGTGTTGGAATTTTCCAGCGTCACCGTTCGTCCGGGCGATTATATCTACGCCGATGAAGACGGCGTGCTGATTGCGGTAGAAGCTTTATCCGTCTAGGCTGACCTTAATAAAATGAGGGAAGCGCATGTATATTCCACCGCAATTTGAAATCACGGCCCCAGAGGTCATTGCCTCTGTTATTCATCAATATGGCTTTGCGAGCCTTGTTTCGCGAGATGGCGATACGATGAGCGCCAGTCATGTGCCGTTGATGTTGGCAGGAAACGCCGCCAGAGGGGGAGAATTGCATGGTCATTTGGCAGCTTCAAACCCGCAGCTGGAGCGGCTAGACGGGCAAAATATATTGGCGATGTTTCATGGCCCCCATGCTTATATTTCGCCGCAAGCTTATGCTGAGGTTTCCGTGCCGACTTGGAATTTCATCGCGGTGCATGTCACTGGAACAGCTCGTCGGATGCATGAGGCTTCGCGCCAAGACGAAAACCTAGCGCGCCTTACCGCTCAATATGAAGGAGCAGATATGCCTGCGCGCGAGTTGGACCCGAAAAGGCTTGCGGCCTTGAAAGCGGGCATTGGTCATTTTGTGATTGATATTGAAACCGTGCAGGCCAAGTTCAAATTGAGTCAGAATAAATCAGTCGAAGACCGATCTCGCATTATTGCTGACCTGCGCCAGAGAGACGACAGCCTAGCGCATGCGATTGCGGATGAAATGGCGTTGCCCTAAGATAACGCTTAGAGCAAGGCGCGCGAAACGAAAAGATAGAGCCCAAAAGCGGTTAGTCCACTGGCTGCGATATCGCGCCAGCGAATTTTATATTTGGCAAGGCTCGGTAGTTCTTCAATCAATATCGGCACGAAGATGAAGGCTGGAATAAGCACCAGTAATTGGCCGAATTCAACGCCAAGATTAAAGCTGAATAATCCGGTGACCAAATGCCCGCTCGGCAAGCCGATGTCGGTTAGCAATCCGGCAAAGCCAAAACCATGAATAAAACCAAACGCCACGGTCATGGTGGGGGCATAGCGTTGCAAGGCTTCTGGGCCGTCGATGAGCCATCCGTAGCACAAGCAAAACAGCATTAATCCGGCCCAAGCGCCGAGCGGCAAAACGCTGCCAGTCAGCAGGCTAACCCCAGAGGCGATAAATAAAACCACGGCGGCAATCACGCCGCTGCGTGCCATTAAGTTGCCTCGGCTCAATATCGGTTCTGCCGCCACCAGAGCAATGGAGGCACCAATAAGGGCTTCCACCACATTATTGTTTGGCACCAACCAGCCCAATGTAGCCATGCCTAACGTGGCACTATGGCCAAGGGTAAAGCCGGTGACCAACCAAATGGCGTGCTTGCGCGTTGGGGCAACCAGCAGCAGGCACAAGACGAAAGCCAAATGGTCAAAGCCGGTTAAAATATGTGTGACGCCGAGCCAGAAGTAATTTTGAAAAACCTCGCCAAAGCTCAATTCGCCCACCAAACTGCCCGTCTCATTGGCGCGAATGAGATGACGGCGTTGGGTGGCCGTGAATAGAATTTCATTGGCTTCGGCTTGCGCTTTTTCGCCCTCTAGCCCAAAGCGAGCGAAATGCACATGGCTGCGGGCTAGGTTGAAAAAAGCGTTGTTTTCCACTTCAATAGCGGAGCTATTATCAAAGCAGCGAAATTCTCCCATCACCCGAATGTAGTTGTCGCGCGACGGGGCTTTCGCGAAAGGCACGCTTATTTTGCAAGGCGTGTTTATTTGGCTGAGGCGTAAAAACTGGCTGACATGGCTGGCCAGCGCCGCACTTAAACTTTCGCTGGTTTGGACGCTTGGCAAAAGAGTGACATCACGCGCAGGCGCGGTAAAACTGACTGAAATGGTTTCGCCAGCCCAAATGAAATTAGAAAAACTAAGGCTTTTATTATGCGCCTGCAAAGGCTGCAAACTGGCAGGAGCTAGTGCCAATATAACCCCCAAAGCGAGGGCTTTTAAAAGCCGAGCCATTACTGGGCGCCTTCTTGCCCAAGCGGTGCGTCGGGAGCCAGCACAATATCGGCGCGCGCGCGCAGCCAATCGAGGTAATCGCGCAACACCTTATCATCGCGCTCATGGCGCACGGCATCGACAATTTGCAAGCGGATTTTCTCAAATGCAGGCGGCTTGCCGGGTTGGTTGCGGATAATCTTCAAAAAATGCCAGCCTGTTGGCCCCGCCAAAGCATCGGAAATAGCGCCTTGCGGCAGGCGGCTGGCAGATTTGGTTAGCTCGGGCCCCAGATAATCTGTCATTTTCGAAGGCGTCAGCATGACCCGCGGCAAGGCCGGTAAAATCTCAGTCCCGAATGTCTCGCGGGCAAGATTGAAATCCATACCGCCGCGCAAAGCATCGCGAATGATATCCAGTTTCTCGGTCATTTCTGGCGATTGTCGTGGCTCCATATAAGGCACGAAAAGATGCGATACTTGCAGCCGATTGGCGGGGGCGAAACGGGCTTTATTTTCATTATAGAAACGCCGCAAATTGGCTTCACTCAACGCATCTGAGCCTTTTTGCGCCAACACAAATTCAATGACCGCCATAGCCACCGCTTTGCGCACGGCGGCATCGCCTTCCAGCAGGCCGATTTCGAGGCCGCGCTGCACCAAAAGTTCTTCTTCGATGAGCCGGTCGAGCACGAGTTTTTTATCGGCGGCCGTGGGGGCTTTGTTTTTATCCGATAGCAAAGCCTGATAGGCGCCTGCGAATTCTGTGCGGTCGATATGTTGTTGGTTCACTTTGGCGATGGCGCCATCGTTGGATAAGCGCTTTCGGTCGCTGGGCGAGGCCGTCACCAGTGCCAAAAGCAAACCCAAAAGGGCGCCTGCGAGCAGCAGTCGCTCGGGCAAAGGAGAGGCGGAACCCGTGACTGTGTCGCTGTCCTTATCGCTGCCCTTATCGCTTGCGGGCGGTTTACTCTGTTTACCTGTCGCCATGGCGCACAATCTAGCGATTGGCGCGCGAAGTGCAAGTCCCGCATTAGCCCGTTTTAACCCTCGCGCGCTTGCCCATTGGTAAACCAGCGAAGCGCTGATAGGATGAGGCACTGTAAACGCATTTCAATAGCGGGTTATCTAAATGCTCCAACACCTGACTTCTGCGCTTTGCGCCACCACCACGCTGCTTTATGAAGCGGCTTTGGCGGCTTTGGCGCGCCATCATGAGGGCTATCAAGAATCGCCTCTGCCGCATATGGCCTTGCCCGAAAAGCAAGACGATGTGGCGGCCATGCATCAGATGGCGCAGGCTCTGGCGCAAGATGCGGAGCGGATTGTTATCTTAGGCACGGGCGGCTCTAGCTTGGGTGCGCAAGTTTTGGCACAAGCCCAAACCCAAAAGCAGACCCCTGATTTAATTTTTGCCGATAATCTCGATGCCGATAGCTTTGCCGAAATCTTGCAAGGCGATATGGCGACCACACGGTTTTTTGTCGTCTCAAAATCGGGCGGTACGGCCGAGACGATGATGCAATTGGGCGGCGCGCTTTTAGCCTTGGAAGCCGCAAACGCCAAGCCGTCGCATCACGTGGCAGGCATTGCTGGCAGCGGCGACAACGCGCTGCGCCGTTTGGCACGTGCCTATGATTTTCCGTTGCTGGAACATGAAAGCGATATTGGCGGTCGGTTTTCCGTGCTCACCAATGTCGGTCTTCTGCCCGCCATTTGGGCGGGGTGTGACCCGCAGGCCGTGCGCGCGGGCGCCCGAAAAACCATGGCAGGCCTTCATGGCACGCCGCAAGATTTTGAACCCTTAAAGGGCGCGGCCCTTCATTTGGCGCATATGCAGGCGGGGCGAAACATCAATGTGATGATGCCTTATGCCGATGCGCTGGAGCGTTTAGCGTTTTGGTATCGCCAGCTTTGGGCCGAGAGCCTTGGTAAAAAAGGCCACGGCTCGGTGCCGGTCAACGCGCTGGGCCCCGTCGATCAGCACTCTCAAGTGCAGCTCTATCTCGATGGGCCTGACGATAAGCTGTACACGATTGTAACCCACAACACGCGCGGTCGAGGCTGTCGCGTGCCCGATAGTTTTTCGCAAGATCCTGATTTGGCTTCGCTGGCGGGGCATACAATGGGCAATCTGGTGGATGCCGAAGCGCGGGCTACGGTGGATGTTTTAATCGACGCCAAACGCCCCGTGCGCCATATCGAACTTGGCGCGATAACCGACGAAAGTCTGGGGGAGGTGCTGATGCATTTGCAACTAGAGACGATTTACACCGCCGATGGCTTGGGCATAGACGCCTATTCGCAACCTGCCGTCGAGGCGGGCAAAATACGCGCCAAACAATATTTGCAAGACATAGAAGATAAGTCATGAGCCGCATTCGTCGCCTACCCGAAGACACGATCAACCGTATTGCTGCGGGCGAGGTGGTGGAGCGCCCAGCGAGTGCGGTGAAAGAACTAGTCGAAAACGCCATTGATGCCAAAGCCAGCCAAATCGACGTGAGCTTGGGGGCGGGCGGTAAGACGCTTATCCTCATCGAAGACAATGGCCACGGCATGAATGGCGAAGAATTATCGCTGGCGGTCGAGCGTCACGCGACCTCTAAGCTGCCCGAAGGCGATGGCGGCGATCGGATGTTTCGTATCGCCAGTCTTGGGTTTCGCGGGGAGGCGCTGCCGAGCATTGGCGCGGTGGCGCATTTGTCTATTGTCAGTCGCACCAGCGATGGCGAAACGGCGCATGAAATTCGCGTCGATGGCGGCAAGCTGGGGCCAGTAAAACCCGCAGCTGGGCAGCGCGGCACACGTGTGGAAGTGCGCGACTTATTTTACGCCACGCCCGCGCGGTTGAAGTTTTTAAAATCCGACCGCGCCGAAACGACGGCCGTGAGCGATATATTGCGCCGCTTGGCGATGGCCAATCCGCAAATCGGTTTCAGCCTGACCAGCGATGGGCGCAAGAGTTTTGCCTATCCGCCAGAGCATGGCGAGACGGCGCAACTCAAACGCCTAGGCGCAATTTTGGGGCGCGATTTTGCCGATAATGCCGTGCCCGTTTTGGCTACGCGCGATGGGGTGCGCCTTTACGGGTTTGCTGGCTTGCCGACGTTTAATCACGCCACAGCCCAAAAACAATATTTGGTGGTGAACGGGCGACCCGTGCGCGACAAATTATTGAACGGAGCGGTACGCGGGGCTTATCAAGATTTTCTGGCGGGCAATCGACACCCAGCCTTGGCTTTGTTTATTGAGCTGGAGCCCGACGAGTTAGACGTCAATGTGCATCCGGCCAAAACCGAAGTGCGGTTTCGCGATGCCGGTCTTATCCGGTCGATGATTGTCGGGGGCCTGCGCGCCAGTATGGCCGAAGCGGGGCATCGCGCATCTACCACAGTGGCGGGGCAAACCATGTCGGCGTTTCGCCCCGGTGGCCCCGGTGGCCTAGGCGGCTTTGGGCAGGCAAATCCGCAAGGCAATTTTGCCGCGGCTCAAAATTTTCAAGCCCCGATGGAGGGTGGCGGCATGAGTGAAGCCGCTGCCGAATGGCTTTCCACGCCGCAGGCCGCGCAAGCGATGGCCGAAGCTGTGCCGACGCATTTGCCCTTGGGGCTGGCTCGGGCGCAATTGCATGAGACGTATATTTTATCGCAAACCCATGATGGCTTCGTCATCGTCGATCAGCACGCGGCGCACGAGCGCTTGGTTTATGAGCGGATGAAAACGCAAATGGCGGAACGCGGCATTGCCCGTCAAATTTTATTGGTGCCGGAAGTCGCAGAATTAGAGCCGGATGAGGGCGATTTGATTTTAAGTCGCGCGGCCGAATTATTAGATCTGGGCTTTGTAATTGAGCGCTTTGGCCCGGGCAGCGATGGCCGCGTGGCAGTGCTTTTGCGCGAAGTGCCTGCCATGCTTTACGGCGCTGATTGTGTGGCGCTATTGCATGATATGGCGCAAGAGATGTCAGAGCTGGGCGCCGGACTTGCCTTGAAAGAACGCTTGGAAGAAATTGCCGGCACGCTGGCTTGCCATACCTCGGTGCGGGCTGGGCGTCGGTTGAATGGCGAAGAGATGAACGCGCTGTTGCGCGACATGGAAGCCACGCCAAACTCGGGCCAGTGCAATCATGGCCGCCCCACTTATGTAGAATTAAAGTTGGCCGATATCGAACGCTTGTTCGGCCGCCGCTAGAGATAAAAAACCCCCGCCGCTCGAAAGCGACGGGGTTTTCTAAATCCAAATGGCTTTAAAAATTAGCCGCGAGGAACGTCGAGTGTCTTCAGGCCTTCTTCATTGGCTTGCGACAGGTCGGCGTATTTTTTCATTTCCAATCGCGCGATGGTGCGATTGTGCACTTCGTCAGGGCCATCGGCCAGACGCAGGGTACGGATACCGGCATACATTTTCGCCAGACCGAAGTCTGTCGTTACGCCGCCGCCACCATGGGCTTGAATGGCATCGTCAATAATTTGCAGCGCGATGCGAGGGCCTGCCACTTTAATTTGGGCAATCTCACTCTTGGCTACTTTATTGCCGACCGTATCCATCATATAGGCAGCCTTCATGGTCAAAAGGCGGCTCATTTCGATGTTGGTACGAGCTTCTGCAATGCGTTGTTCCCAAATGCTATATTCAGAAACACGCTTGCCAAAGGCCACACGGCTCATCAGACGCGTGATCATTTTTTCGAGCGCGCGTTCGGCAACGCCGATGGTGCGCATGCAGTGGTGAATGCGGCCAGGGCCAAGACGTCCTTGGGCAATCTCAAAGCCACGGCCTTCGCCGAGCAAGAGATTTTCAACAGGCACGCGAACATTGGTGAGGCGCACTTCGGCATGGCCGTGTGGCGCATCATCATAGCCAAATACAGGTAGCATCCGCAGCACTTCAATGCCTGGGGCATCGAGGGGAACCAAAACTTGGCTCTGCTGTTGGTGACGCGGGGCTTCTGGGTTGGTTTTGCCCATCACGATAGCAATTTTGCAACGCGGATCGCCAACACCGGAAGACCACCATTTCGTACCATTGATGACATATTCGTCACCATCGCGCTCAATGCGGGTTTCGATGTTGGTGGCATCTGAAGAGGCCACAGCAGGTTCGGTCATCAAGAAAGCCGAACGAATTTCGCCGTTCAACAAAGGCACCATATATTCTTCTTTATGGCGATCATTGCCGTAGCGTTCCAAAACTTCCATGTTGCCAGTGTCTGGCGCGGAGCAGTTAAACACTTCCGACGCAAAGCCAACACGGCCCATAATTTCACAAAGCGGGGCATATTCGACATTGCTCAGGCCAAAGCCGCGTTCGCTTTCTGGCAAGAACAAGTTCCACAGGCCTTCTTCTTTGGCTTTGTCTTTCAACTCTTCCAAAATTGGCACAACTTGCCAGGGGTTTCCGTCTGCCCGGAAAGCGTCCATTTGTTGATGGTAGGTAATTTCATTAGGATAAATATGGGCATCCATAAATCCTTCGACGCGAGCAATCAGCTCTTTCGTGCGGTCGTTATGTTCGAAAATCATCTTCTTCTCCCTCAAGTTCAAGGCCAAAGCCTAGAATAAAGCCAGAGGCAGTGCTACCAAAAAAACGCCTTAAGAAGGTTCATTTCGCCGCAGGGCAAAAAAATCAGTCAGCAAGTCGGCACAAGCGCCTTCGCGCAAGCCCCCAATCACCTCTGGCGCGTGATGGCAGCTGGCTTGTGAGAATAGCGCCACGCCATTGTCCACCGCGCCGCCTTTGCTATCGCCGGCGCCATAATACAAACGCCGCAGCCGCGCATGGGCAATGGCGCCCGCACACATGGGGCAGGGCTCTAGGGTCACATACAGGTCGCAATCGATTAGGCGGCTATTGCCAAGCTTGGCGCAAGCCTCGCGAATGGCCACGACTTCTGCGTGGGCAGTTGGGTCATTTTGGCGCCGCATTTGGTTTTGCGCCCGCGCCAGAACCTCGCCGTTTGGCCCCACAAGCACCGCACCCACAGGCACTTCGCCTTGTTGGGCTGCGGCTTGGGCTTGCTCAATGGCCATTTGCATATAATCGGTATCACTCATCGTAAACGATACTAGCACGCGAGGCGCAGCACGTGCTACAGGGGAGGGATGAGTGATGAAAAAACTTCCCAATTTGATGGCGACCGTGTCGCTAAAGTACTGGCTAGGGCGGGCGTGTGTTCGCGCCGCGACGCCGAGCGCATGGTGGCCGATGGCCGCATTGCCGTAAACGGGCGCCGGCTCGATACGCCGGCTTTCAATGTCACCTCGAAAGATAAAATTACCGTCGATGGCAAGCCCGTCGCCGAGCCCGACCCGCCCCGCATGTGGCGCTATCATAAGCCCGCAGGCTTGGTCACCACGGCGCGCGATCCGCAAGGGCGCGATACCGTGTTTCAAAAACTACCTGCCAGCCTACCAAGGGTAAACGCCATTGGACGGCTCGATATTAACACCGAGGGCTTGTTGTTATTAACCAATGATGGCGGCATGAAGCGCTTGCTAGAATTGCCCAGCACGGGCTGGTTGCGCCGCTATAGGGTGCGTGCCTTTGGCAGGGCCGATGAAGCCAAACTGAAAGATTTAAAACACGGCATCACCCTTGATGGCGTTAACTATAAGTCTATCGAAGCGACGATCGAGCGCCAACAGGGCGGCAATGTGTGGCTCTCTATGGCTTTGCGCGAAGGCAAAAATCGCGAGATTAAGCGCGTGCTAGAAGCGCTAGATTTGAAAGTGAACCGACTATTGCGTCTTTCCTTTGGGCCGTTTCAATTGGGTCAATTACAAGAAGGCAAAGTAGAAGAAGTGCCACGCCGTGTTTTGCGTCAGCAATTGGGCAAAAATTGGCAATCGATTATCGATGGCACCGTGCGCGGTGCTGGCATAGATAAAAACGAAGCTGCCACAGAGGCCGCCACAGAGGCGACACCGCGCTCGCGCTCGGATGCCAAGCGCGGGAAACTGCGGGACACCAGCGAGCCTTTGAAAGTGCGCAGCCCAAAAGGCAAAAACTTTAAAGCCTCTGGCGGTAAACCATCGGCGAAAACGCCATCCTCTCGCAAAGGACCTTCCGATGCGCGTGGTCGGCGGTAATTGGCGCGGCAAACCTCTGCGCGCGCCCAAAGGAAACGAAACACGCCCGACCACAGACCGCACGCGGGAAGCTTTGTTTTCCATGATTACCTCGCGTCTCGATTTTGATAATTTGCGCGTGCTTGATTTATTCGCGGGCACTGGCGCTTTGGGGCTTGAAGCTTTATCGCGCGGCGCCAGTTTTTGCTTATTTGTAGAAACCCAAGCGCCTGCACGCGCCGCCATTCGAGATAATGTCGAGACCTGCCATGCGACAGGACACAGCAAAATTTTTCGCCGCGACGCCACCAAACTGGGCCCCTGCACAGGCGGGGGAGCCTATGACCTTGTGTTCGCAGATCCACCCTATCGTCAAGGGCTTGGTGAACAGGCGTTGGCGGCTTTGTTGCAGGGCGGCTGGTTGAGCGAGGCGGCACTGGTTATTGTTGAAGAAGACAAGCGGGCTAACTTTCGAGTTCCCCCTGGGTTTAGCGAGTTGGAGCGACGCATAAAAAGCGATACGGAATTAATCTTCTGCACGCCGAGTTAGCTAGGAGATACATCACGGCCGTGCTAGCTTTTGCCCAACAATAAAAAAAGGTGACCCCCATGCAATTTGACACCGAAAAATTTGTCTTAGAAATTACAGATGCCGGCATGCAACTCGAGCAAGCGGCGGTGCTGGCGCAAACATATGCTCAATTCATGTCTATGCAAACCCTCAAGGGCGACGACATTGCTCGCTTAGAAGACCGGGTGCGCGCAGAGCGCGATTTATTGGAAGGCCGGCTAACGGCCAGCCATGCGGCTTTAGGGCTTTCTTTGCACAAAGAAATAGAGGCGCAAAGCATCATCAATCGCTCTCAGGTAGACGATATCAAAACCCGCATGAAACAATTAGAAGCTCGCATTGAGGGTGGCATTAAAAGCAATCTGTCGGCGATAAAAACCAACGCCAATCAGCATTTGGCTGCCAATATGATGCTGATCATTAGCGCCATGGCAGGGGTTTATTTTATTGGCGCCGCGTAAAACGAGAGCTTAAGCAGCCCCCGCTTTTTGCGCGAATTGCCAACCCATATCCGACAGAGGTTTTACCCTATCCTCCATGGCGGCTGCATGGGCGTTGGACGCCGTGCCATCGCGCACACGCCCGACGATACCTTGCAAAATACCCGCCAAACGGAACATATTATAGGCGATATAATAATCCATATTCTCAATGCCATCGCGGCCCGTATGCTCGCAATAGGCGCGCGTATAGGCGTCTTTATCGGGGATGTTCAGCTCGCTGAAATCGGAGCCTAAAAGCGTATTGGTGCTGCCAGCATCATTGGGCATATACCATTGCATCAAGTGATAGGTAAAATCGCCCAAGGGGTGACCCAGCGTCGATAATTCCCAGTCGAGAACAGCCGAAACTTTCGGCTCGGTCGGATGCAGCACCATATTGTCGAGGCGGAAATCGCCATGCACAATCGACACTTCCTCATCGCCTGGAATATTGCCAGGCAACCAATCGATGAGCTTATTCATACTGTTAATTTGTTGCGTTTCGGAGAGCTGATATTGCTTCGTCCAACGCGAGATTTGACGAGCGAAATAATCGCCTGGCTTGCCGAAATTTTCTAGGCCGATGGCTTTGTAATCGGTGTTGTGCAATTGCGCCAAAGTTTTAATCTTGGCATCGAAAATTGCATGGCGACCTTCGCGCGCGATGTCTGGCAATTGCGGGTCCCATAAAATACGCCCCTCTACCATATCCATAATGTAAAAAATCGTACCAGTTATGCTTTCGTCCTCGCACATGCAATAGGTGCGCGGCACGGGAAAGCCGGTGCTGCCCAGCGCGGTAATTACTTTATATTCGCGGTCGACGGCGTGCGCGGAAGGCAGCAATTTTCCGGGCGGCTTGCGACGCATGACATACTTTTTATTTGGCGTAATCAGCTGATAGGTCGGGTTCGATTGTCCGCCTTTGAACTGGCGCACTTCCAACGGCCCTTGAAAGCCCTCGACGTGTGCGAGCGCGTATTCTTCTAGCTTGGCTTGGTCAAATTTATGCGTTTCCGCAATATCTTTCGTACCGCCAAAGCGTTCGATGCCCTCATCTTTCATCTGCTGATCTCCCTTATCATTTTTCATTTGGCTTGGCGCGCAATCTCTTTATGTCCGATATCACGACGACAAAAACCTTCCGGCCATTCAATTGTATCGACGCCAGCATAAGCATTTGCCTGCGCTTGTGCCACTGTTTTGCCACGCGCGGTCACATTTAATACACGCCCGCCAATGGCGCGAACGGTGCCATCGGCATCGCGTGCCGTGCCCGCATGAAACACGGTGGCCGCGTCTACTTTATCAAGCCCGCCAATGGCGCTACCTTTTTCGTAGGCGCCTGGATAGCCATTGGCCGCCATGACGATGCACATGGCCATGTCTTGGTGCCAATCGAGCGTCAGGCCTGCCAGCGAAGTGCTACCGTCGAGGCTGGCGCAAGCTTCTAGAGCGGGCACAATATCGCTGGCCAAGCGCATCATTAGCACTTGGCATTCGGGGTCGCCAAAGCGGGCGTTATATTCCACGAGTTTGGGCCCTTCGGGCGTCAGCATAAGGCCCGCGTATAAAA
The DNA here is from genome assembly GCA_963932545.1 of uncultured Rhodobiaceae bacterium. Lineage (GTDB taxonomy): Bacteria > Pseudomonadota > Alphaproteobacteria > RS24 > RS24 > UBA8337. Next base: position 69,833 of record CAWVRH010000004.1, read on the forward strand.
CGCCCCGATAGGGGGTGCCGCGTTTGGCCATGGCTTGCAAAGTGGGGTGAATGACTTGGCGCATCGAAATATCAATGAGCTCTTGGGTCATAATTGAGGCCGGAGAATAAGCGCCCATGCCGCCCGTATTGGGGCCTGTGTCGCCATCGCCCACGCGCTTATGGTCTTGCGCGGTGGCCAAAGGCAAAGCGTTTTCGCCATCGCAAAGCACGAAGAAACTGGCTTCTTCGCCGGTCATAAATTCTTCGATGACCAATTCGGCCCCAGCTTCGCCAAAAGCGCCGTCGAAAATATCGGCCACGCCATCGCGCGCTTGTTGCCTTGTCTCGGCGATAATCACGCCTTTGCCGGCAGCCAGCCCGTCGGCTTTCACCACGATGGGCGCGCTTTGCGTCTCCAGATAGGCCAAAGCGTCTTCGGCATTGGTAAAGCGGCCATAGGCGGCGGTGGGAATATTGGCCTCAGCGCAGAGGTCTTTGGTGTAGCCTTTCGAGCCTTCCAATTGGGCGGCCTCGCGGCTGGGCCCGAAGGCGGCAATATTTGCCGCGGCTAAATCATCGCCAAGCCCTGCCACCAAAGGGGCTTCGGGCCCGATAACCACAAGGTGAATGTTTTTATCTTGGCAAAATTGAATGACGCCCGCGTGGTCTGCCATATCGAGGCTCACATTATGGGCCACACTCGCGGTGCCACCATTTCCGGGCGCACAATATAAAGTGTCGAGTAGCGGGCTTTGCGCAATTTTCCAGCACAGGGCGTGCTCGCGTCCGCCAGAGCCTAAAACCAGAATATTGCGTTTCGGGGAGCTATTTATATTGGTCATCTTTGTCTCTTATCGCGAAGCATGTCATGCTTGGGGTTCAATGGCGGGGAATCGCCAAAAGTGATTTGTCTTATCATAAAGAGCCGATAAATTAAAACGACATGAGCCAGCCTTTCGCTCGGCTCAACATAGGAAGAAGATGAGCGCGTCAGGCGACAACCTTATAGAGCTAAGTGTCTCGGAACTTTCGGGGCAGATAAAGCGTCTGGTCGAAGATAGTTTCGGCCATGTGCGCGTGCGCGGCGAATTGGGCCGCGTGTCGCGCCCCGCCTCGGGCCATGTTTATTTTGATGTGAAAGACGACAAGGCAGTTTTGGCAGGCATCATGTGGAAGGGCACGGCGCAAAAGCTAACCCTGCAACCCGAGCAAGGGCTTGAGGTTATTATGACCGGCAAGCTGACCACGTTTCCGGGTCAATCGCGCTACCAATTGGTTGTCGAGAGCATGGAGCCGGCTGGCGAGGGCGCTTTGATGGCGTTGCTGGAAGCGCGCAAAAAACAATTGGCGGCCGAGGGGCTGTTTGACGAGGCACGCAAAAAACCGCTGCCCTATTTGCCCGAAACCATTGGTGTGATTACCAGCCCTAGCGGCGCGGTCATCCGTGATATTTTGCATCGTTTGAGCGATCGGTTTCCGCGCCATGTTTTGGTCTGGCCGGTGCGCGTGCAAGGCGAGACTTGCGCCGAGGAAGTAGCCAAAGCCATTGCAGGCTTTAATGCTTTGCCCGCAGGCGGCGAGATTGCGCGCCCTGATGTGCTTATTGTGGCGCGCGGTGGCGGCAGTTTGGAAGACCTTTGGGGTTTCAATGAAGAGGTGGTTATTCGCGCTGCGGCTCAATCTGATATTCCGCTTATCTCGGCAGTCGGCCATGAGACGGATACCACGCTGCTCGATTATGCCGCCGACCGACGCGCCCCAACGCCAACCGCAGCGGCTGAAATGGCCGTTCCAGTGCGCGCAGATTTGAGCGTTCAAACGCAAGATTTGGGCCTGCGTTTACAACGTGCGCAAGCCCGCGAACTTGAAAGCCAGAAGGCGCATCTTATAGGTTTGGCGCGCGGCCTGCCCAAGCTCGAAGACATTCTGGCCTTGCCGGCCCAACGTCTCGACACTCTGGCACAGCGCCTTGGTGGGGCTTTGCAAAGCAATATTAACGCTCATAAAGCCCGCTTTGGCCAAAGCACCGCCCGCCTAACCCCGATGGCATTGCAAGTGCGTTTGCGCCATGTGGGCGAGCGTGTGGCGGGGCTGTTACAACGCGCGCAAGTGCAAACGCGTGGCGCGCTGGAACGCCAAACCGCAAGGGTGCAATCAGCGGCGCGCCAATTGCGAGTGTTGAGCCATGAAAGTATTTTGGAACGCGGCTTTGCGCTGGTGTTGAACGAACAAGGCAAACCCGTGCGCCAAGCCAGCCAAGCGCCCGATACCAGTCTGTTGGACATTCGCCTAGCTGGTGAGCAAAGCCTAACCGCACGGGTAGAGGGCGGCGCGCGCCCGGCAGCGAAATCAAGACCGCGTAAAAAATCGGCTTCAAAAAAGCCTAGCGATGGAAGCCAAGGCCAATTAATATAAGGCAGAGGAAAATAATATGACCGGTGGAGAAGCCAAAATTAAATATCTCGATGGAGATTTCGACGTGATGATGCCAGGCGCATTTGTTAGTTGCGCCGTGACCGGAAAACCCATCGCGCTGGAAGATTTGCGCTATTGGAGCGTCGACCGACAAGAGCCTTATTTCGATGCCGATGTATCGATGCAAGCCGAATTGGCGCAAAGCCAAAATGCTTAAGCTGGCTTCTCTTGCAGCTTTTGGCTTTGCGTTATTTTCTTATGCGCAAGCGGCGGAACTCTCAACTGACTTTGTCAAAAGCCAGAGCGGAAAATTTAGCCAAGGTGGCATGGTGGTGTTGCAGCTCACCAAGGGCACAAAAGTAAGCCTCAACGGCGAGGTGCTTCCCATGGTGGATAATTACACCGTCTTGGGTTTTGGCCGGGATGCGAAATTGGCGCAAAAAATTAGCTTCACACGCGGGCGAAAATCGGCGCAAGTGCCGCTCACATTAACCAAGCGAAGCTATAATATTCAGCGCATCGACGGCTTGCCACCCACCATGGTGACGCCGCCCGAAGAGGCTTTGGCGCGCATCATCGCGCAAGGCAAAATAAAACGCGCCGCCCGCGCGGGCCTTCGCCGTGAGACCGATTTTTCTGAGCCCTTTAGCTGGCCCGTGAAAGGGCGCATCAGCGGCGTCTATGGCAGTCAGCGGTTCTATAATGGCGAGGCACGACGGCCGCATTTTGGCATCGATATCGCCGCGCCGCGCGGCACGAAAGTTGTGGCGCCTGCGCCGGGCAAAGTGACCTTGGCCGAGCCCGATATGTATTTTGAAGGCGGTTTGGTGTTTATCGACCACGGGCTGAAAGTCACCTCTGCCTTCCTGCATTTAGATAGTTTGAACGTCGAAGTTGGCGATGTGGTGGCTGCTGGCGATGTCATTGCCACGGTCGGCTCGACGGGGCGCTCGACGGGCCCGCATTTGGATTGGCGTATGTTTTGGGGCGGCGCGCGCATCGACCCAGCTCTGGTCGCGGCTGGCTCGCCTAGCCCCTAGTAAGATTTATAAAGCTGGCTGGCTTGTTTTTGCTCGAGCGCCGTGTCGATGGCTTTGCGCAAGGCGTCGGCCTCTCGAATATGCAAGGCGATAGGCAGGGGGCTGGCGGCTTTGGCCAAACGCGCGAGCGCCGAGCCTTTAGCGGCACCTTGTAAACGTGCCATGTCTTTTTGCGTGGTGATCAATTTCAAATCCGAAGCCAGCAAGCGTTCGGCCTCGGCCTCGGTGAAGGCGTGATGGTCGCCAAAGCTAGAGATTTGCGCCACGTCATAGCCATGCCCACGCAGACTGGCGATAAATTTTTCTGGCTTCGCGATGCCGCAAAACGCATGCACGCGGGCGCCAGATTTTTTCGGCTTCGGGCTCTGTGGTTTCATCTCGCCCGTAAATATCGGCTTGCCCATAGCCTCCACTGATTTCATCAAAGGCTCGAGACTGCTATGGCTGGCCGCACCGATAACCAGCAGAGCATCCAGCCTTTTCAGCGCAATCGAGAGCGGTTGGCGCAAAGGCCCTGCGGGAAGCAGGCGTCCATTGCCAATGCCTGTGGCGCCATCGATGACAATTAAATTGAAATGATGCGTCATCGACGGATTTTGAAATCCATCATCTTTCACCATAACGGCGTGGCCATCTTGTGCCGCCAAACGCAGGCTTTGGTGGCGGTCGGCACAAATATAGACGGCGCAAGTGTCGGCCAACATCAAGGGCTCATCGCCTACTTGCGCGGCGCTATGTTGGGTAGGGTCGACGTGCAAGGGGCCTTTGAGACTGCCGCCAAAGCCGCGCGATAAAACGGCAGGGCGCCTATTCTCTTGCGTCAGCCAGTGGGTTACCCATTGCACGGTTGGCGTTTTGCCAGCCCCGCCTGCGGTTAAATTACCGACGCAAATGACGGGTTTTCCGGGGTGTTGCGCATGAGTGAGCTTGCGGTTGAGCGCCTCTAGGCCTGCATATAAATAGCTAACTGGCAAAAATGCCAGCGAGACCGGATGGGTCTTCGATTGCCAGAAGCGCGGCTCAACCATCGTGCGCCTCTTGCATTATGGGGCTCGGCGGCGGGGTATCTGGTGTCGTCAAATAAGGCGTTAGCAAGTCGATAACGCGGGCGCGCGTGCCGGTCATTTCATGGGCGTAAGACAGCGCGGCTTCGGACATTTGGCTCACCGTGGCGGGGTTTTGTAACAGCGCTTTGACTTGTGCTGCCAAGGTCGGCGTATCGGCAATCGCGGCGATGGCTTGGGCGGCTTCTAGGGCGTCGAACATTTCTTGGAAGTTTTCAATATGCGGCCCGTGCAGAATGGCGCAATTCAGGCGGGCAGCTTCAATGGGGTTTTGTCCGCCGTGCGGGATTAACGTGCCGCCGATAAGAACGATATTGCTGAGCCGATAAAACAGACCCAACTCGCCCAAAGTATCGAGCAGATAAATATCTGTATCGGCATCGGGCAGCTCGCCTTGGCTGCGTTGTGCCACGTTATGGCCTGCGGCGCGTAATTGTTTGGCCAGCGCTTCGCCTCTGTCTGGGTGGCGCGGCGCAATGAGGGTTAGCACATTAGGGAGGCTGGTTTTTATCATCCGATGGGCTTCGCCGAGGCTCATTTCCTCGTTTGCATGAGTGCTGGCACCAAACCAAACGGGGCGGTCGCCAAATGTCGATTGCAGCGCAGATAGCTCCGCCTCATCGACGCCAAGAGCGGGGGCATCGAGTTTCAAATTTCCGGGGTTTTTTACGTGTTCGAGGCCAAGCCCCTGCAAGCGGCTCGCGGTTGTGGCGTCTTGTGCCATCAGCAAAGAAAATGCCCCGAGCAGTCGACGTGCGGTGCCGGAAAGTTTTTGCCAGCGAGAAAAACTGCGCGCCGATAAGCGCCCGTTTAACATAACGAGGGGAATATCGCGTTTCGCGCAGGCCAAAACCAAGTTCGGCCATATTTCGCTCTCCACCCAAAGGGCTGCGTTTGGCTGCCAGTGATCTAAAAATGACGAGACATAAGAGGCCCGGTCTAGAGGCGCGAATTGATGCTTCAGGCGCGGGCGCAAATTTGGATTCGCGGTTTGAAATTTGGCCACCAGCCGCGCCGAGGTTAGCGTGCCCGTGGTTAGCAAAATCGATTGCGCGGGGCGGCTGGCCAAAATGTCTTCCAGCAGCGGCAAGACGGATAGGGTCTCGCCCACGCTCGCCGAATGAACCCAAACCATATGCCCTTGCGGACGCTTTAAAGAGGCGCGGCCGAGGCGTTCGCGCAGCCGCGCTTTATCTTCGCGACCCTTGGCCGCACGGCGCGCGAGACTGAGGCGCAAGAACGGCGCGCTAAAAAATACTATAATTTGATAAAGCCGCAGGGCGGCCATTACTCCGCCTCATTGGCGAATTGGCGGTCATAGAGGTCAGCATAAACGCTTTGCTTATCCAGCAATTGCGCGTGCGTGCCATGTTCGACCACTTGGCCGTTTTCCATCACAAAAATCTCATCGGCATGCATGATGGTTGATAATCTGTGGGCGATAACCAGCGAGGTGCGCCCTTTCATCAGCTCGGTCAGGGCGCTTTGAACTTTTTGTTCGGATGCCGTATCGAGCGCGGATGTGGCTTCATCGAGAAGTAAAATCGGTGCGTCTTTTAGCATGGCGCGGGCAATGGCAATGCGTTGTTTTTGTCCGCCGGAAAGGCGCAAGCCGCTCTCGCCCACGCGGGTTTGATAGCCCTCTGGCATAGCGACAATAAAATCATGCGCGGCCGCTTGTTTGGCCGCTTGTTCGATGTCAGCTTGCGAGAAGTTTTCTTTGCCGTAGGAAATATTATTGGCGATTGTATCGTCGAATAAAAACGGGTCTTGCGTTACCAAAGCGGTGGCGCGGCGCAAGCTGTTGAGGTCGACCGAGCGAATGTCTTGCCCGTCAATTTTAATGTGGCCTTGGCTGACATCAAAGAAGCGCAAAACCAAATTCAGCAAAGTAGATTTGCCCGAACCCGATTGGCCGACCAAGGCAATGGTCTTGCCAGCGGGCACCTGAATGGAGACATCGTTGAGCGCAGGAATATCGCGACCTTCATATTGGAAGGTCACTTTTTCAAAGCTGATGGTGCCTTTTTTCGTCGTCAAAACTTTGGCGTCCGGGGTATCTGTGATGGCATCTTCTTGGTCGAGAATGGAAAACACGCGCGCCCCTGCCGACACGCCTTCTTGCAAAATCGTCTGCATATTGGCGACCGAGCGCAAAGGTTGATAGACCGCCAAGAGCGCCGTGATAAAACCCATAAACTCGCCTGCTGTCAGATTGCCCTGCATCGACTGATAGCCGCCGACATAAATAATGGCGCCAACGGCAAGGCCTGCGAGCCCCTCAATTGCGGGGCTGGCGGCGGCCCGCGCTTTTAGAGCGCGCATCGTATAGTCGAGCACTCGGTCGATGGTTGCGCGCGCTCGGCTAATTTGTTCGTCTTCTTGCCCATAGGCTTTCACGATGCGCAAGCCGGATAGGCTTTCCACAATAAACGTCGATAGCTCGCTGGTCTCTTCTAGGCCTTGGCGCGAGGCGGTGCGGGTGACTTTGCCCAAGCGGCGCATCGAAACAATGCCCATAGGTACGACGATGATGGTGTAAATTAATGCCAAATGCCAATTGATGGTGAACATGAAAGCGATGAGCGCGACTATGGTCAGAAAATGCCGCGCCAGAGCAATAATCGTGCCCGACACAGTGTCGCGAAGGCGCGTGGCGTCATTCATGAAAATCGAAATATAAGAGCCGCTATGTCGGGTGGATACATAGGCCAAGTCGCCGCGCATCAGGCGAGCGAATAAATCGCGTTGTAAATTTGCCGTCGAGCCTTGGCCGACAAAATTCATAATCACATTCGAGCCATAGGTTGCGAGGCTTTTAAGAATGGAGACCCCCACCACGGCGAGGGGAATGAGCAGCAACATGGTTTCATTTTTGCCATTAAACACTTCGTCAATGGCCATTTGAATGAACCAAGGCAAGGCCCCAGTGGTGCCCGCGACGATAATATTGGCCAGAATAGACAGACCCAGAAGACCCCAATAGGGGCGCAAATAGCTGCGCAGCATCCGCTCGATAAGTGCCAGCGAGCGCGAGCGACGCTGATGATATCGCTCTTGCACGTCGTGGCGCTGATTATGCGTGACCGTTTGGGGGTCCTCAATATCGCGGGTTTTGCTCACGTAGGTCTCTCACTGTGTCATTTATGTCTGATGTATACCATAAAGCGGCGTGTTTTTACTGCCTTGATTACAGTCCAGCCAGCGACATGCCTTCCACCAGAATCGTCGGTGCATTGACGCCGTGGCGGAATTGCAAATCATCGGCAGGCGTCATGTTTAAAAACATATCTTTCAAATTGCCCGCAATGGTCATCTCGCTGACCGCGTGGCTTACCTCGCCGTTCTCAATCCAAAAGCCAGAGGCGCCGCGACTATAATCACCTGTCACGCCGCTGACGCCCATGCCAATAAGCTCGGTGACATAAAACCCTGTGCCAATGTCTTTCAGTAAAGTCTCGACGCTTTTGGTGCCGGCCTGCATATAAAGATTGGTCGCCGAAGGGCTAGGCGGCCCGCCAATGCCACGCCCTGCTCGACCATTGGTCTCCAGCCCTAGTTGGCGCGCCGAGGCGCTGTCCAAAAACCAGCTTTGCAAAACGCCGTCAACAACAGGATTAAAACTTTGCGTACCCACGCCTTCGCCATCAAAGGCGGCGGAACGAAGGCCGCGTTGGCGCAGCGGATCGTCGCAAATGGTGATGCTATCGGACATAATTTGCTTGCCCATTTCTTCGCGCAAAAACGAGGTGCCGCGAGCGATAGATGAGCCCGTAATGGCGCCAGCCAAATGGCCCAGCAGCGACGAAGACACGCGCGGGTGATAGACCACATTGGTTTTGCAGCTTGCCATTTTGCGCGCATTCAAGCGCCCAATGGTGCGCTCTCCGGCGCGTGTGCCAATCTCAGCGGGAGCCTCTAAATCTTCTAGATGACGAGCGGTATGGCTTGCGTAATCGCGCTCCATGGCCTCGCCTTCGCCGCCGATAACGGCGCAGCTTACCGAAAAGTTGGTGCTGGTATAACTGCCTGCAAACCCGTCACTGGTTGCCAGCGCGTTGGTTGAGCTGCCCCAACCGGCGCCTGCGCCTTCGGAATTGGTGATGCCAGAAACCGCGCGCGCGCTGTCTTCGCACGCCACGGCCATGGCTTGCAGCTCGTCGGCGCTGGGCTCATAAGCATCGCCAATGTCGAGGTCGGGAAAGCTGTCGGCCAGCCGGTCTTTGGGAGCAAAGCCGCAATAGCGATCTTCGGGGGTGGCTTGCGCCATGTCGACGGCGCGTTGGGCCAATTGGGCAAGCGCGTTGTCATCGACGGCAGAGCCAGAGACGAAAGCCTGCTGTTGGCCAATCATGGCGCGCAAGCCGATGTCGCGACTTTCAGCTCGTTCACAATCTTCCAGCTCGCCCATGCGGCACGAAAGGCTCAGCGAAGCGCTATCGCTCAGGAGCGCATCCGCTTGGGTGGCGCCGAGTTTTAGCGTGAGTTCAATAATTTTTTGGGCCAGGTCGAGATTGGCATCTGACATTTAATAATCCGTTTCAAACAAAGAGAAAAGAAAGCCGATAAGACGACTTGTTACGAAGATGGAGGTTGGGAAAACCCATCGGAGAAATTACCTTTTAGCCGATTGCGGCCATTGTGTAGGACATCGCCGGGGCCGTCTTCGGACGCCGAGCGGGAGGCAGCACGCTTTAAAACATCAAAATAGCTCGAGGCGGTTTCGCGCCGCTCGGCCAAGCCTGCTTCGGCTAAAGTTTTTTCAAATAGCGGCAGGCGATAGCAAGGCACATGCATCAGCAGATGATGCTCGACATGATAATTGACCCAATAAGGCGCAATAAAAATACGCGCCAACCAATTGGCGCGGGTGGTGCGCGAGCTACGAAAGGCATCGTTATCGTCTGGCACAATGGCATGTTCGGCAATATTGCGCAGGCGCGTGATGGCCATGTGATAGGTCAAAAACGGCACCACCCAGAACATTAAATAATAGCTCCAATGGAAGGCTGCGCTGCAAATAGCGAGAATGACCAAATTGACCAAAAGCGCGCCGCCCAGCTTGGTGTTGAAGTGTTGCAGGCTGGCAAAAAAGCCGATGCCCTTGGGGCCAAAGGCGTTGATGATTTGCGCTTTTCTTTGCTGATATCCGGTCTGGCCCGTGAGATCGCGAATGAGTTTTCGGCGCAGGCTTTTGCGGGTAATGGGAAACGGTTTGGACAAAATTAAATCAGGGTCATTGTCTTGTTGGGTGTTTCTATGATGCACCAAATGGTAGCGCCGATAGGCGTCGGTTCGCGCCATCATCGGGTGGCCACAAAGCGCATCGGATAAGCCATTGTTCCAGCTGAGGGTTCGAAATAGCGCATTATGCGCGGCGTCATGCATTAAAATCGCCAACCCCAATTGGCGCGCGCCGATAATGGCGACAGCGAGGAAAAAACTAATCGGATTGGGAAACACATAGAAGAGAGCCATGGCGGCAAAAATCACGCCCCAACTATGCCCCACCAAAGCCAGGCCGATGAGGTTGGAACGGCGCTGCAATTTGGCCAGACGCTTTTCATCGCTGACCAATTCGCGCGCTGCATACCGCAGCTTTGGCGCGGCGTCAGAGGTTATTATGTGGCTTGCACTCATGCCTTATATATAGGCCATCCGAATTGAGTTTTAAATCTAAAAGACGCCGAGCAAAATACTGGCGCTAATAATCAGGCCAGTATCTCGGTTGAGCCGAAACAAGCGCAGGCAATTTTTGGGGTCATCGATATTCAGCTGATAAATTTGCCAAGCCAAATGATAAGCCACGACGCCGAGTGCGGGCCAATATAAAATCGTCATACCGCCCAAAACGCCGGCGCCCGCAAGGCAAGCCACCGCGGCTGCGTAAAACACAAAAAGCGCCGGCTTGGTACGACGCCCCAGTTTAAGCGCCGAGCTTTTTACGCCGATGAGGGCATCGTCTTCGCGGTCTTGATGGGCATATATCGTGTCATAGCCCAAAGTCCAAAACACGCCTGCCGAATACAGCAACATGGCCGCATCGCTGACATATCCGTTGATGGCCGCATAGCCCATCAGGGCGCCCCAGTTGAAGGTCAGGCCGAGAAAAAACTGCGGCCAATAGGTAAAGCGTTTCATGAAAGGATAGCTGGCAACCAAAATCAAAGAGGCCACGCCCAACCCGACGGTTAGCCAATTCAATTGAATTAAAATGAGAAATCCGACCGCCAATTGCGCGACCAAAAACCACCCCGCTTGGCGCAAGCTAACTTGCCCCGAGGGGAGTGGCCGCGCTGCCGTGCGCGCCACTTTGGCATCAATATCGCGGTCGACAATATCGTTGAACGTGCAGCCAGCGCCGCGCATCACCAAAGCCCCGATGCCGAATAAAGCCAGAAAATGCAGGGGCGGATAGGAGTTCACTTCTGAGGCGGCTAAGGCCAGTCCCCAAAAACACGGCCAGAACAAAAGCCACGTGCCAATGGGACGGTCGAGACGGGCGAGTTTTGCATAAGGCGCGGCTGCGGCGGGCAGGGCGCGCATCAAAAGCGTTTCGCCCAAACTATCGGGGGGGCTATCTAGCGGCAGGTTTTCATCAGGTTGTGGCATTGAACTGTTCGGCCCTTTCATGGCACAAGCAAGAAAGCGAAAGTTTGATTGAAATGAAACGAGCCTAAAAATGACACGAGCGACCTCATCCGTCCAGCGCCTTCATGTGACGACAGATTTACAGGCAGATACTTGCCTCGAGATGGATGCCAAACAGGCGCATTATTTGCGCAATGTGTTGCGCCTTGAGGCGGGGGCGGAGCTATTGCTGTTCAATGGTCGCGATGGCGAATGGCGGGCTGAGTTGGAAACCGTCTCCAAAAAATCGGTTGTCGCGCGGCCCATCGTGCAAGTTCGCGGCCAAGATGCCCCGAGTGATATTTGGCTTTTGGTGGCGCCTGTTAAAAAACAACGGCTGGATTACTTGGCGCAAAAAGCCACCGAAATGGGGGCCGGAAAACTGGTGCCAATTATCACCAAACGCACGCAAGGCAGTCGGGTAAACAAAGACAAGCTAATCGCCAATACGATTGAGGCGGCCGAGCAATGCAATATTATGGCCCTGCCAGAAGTGGCAGATCCGGTGCGCCTCGATAGTCTGCTGAGCGACTGGGGGAGCGCCGATGCGCCAAGACAGATTGTGTTTTGCGATGAGGCAGCGGACAGCGGCACAGGCGTGGCCCAGTTAGACGCTTTGAAGGGTAAGAAATTGGCTTTGCTCATCGGCCCGGAAGGCGGCTTCGATGAGGCCGAACGCGCCGAGCTTTTGGCCCGCGAAGACACAGTGGTGCTCTCGCTAGGCCCGCGTATTCTGCGCACGGATACCGCCGTGGTGGCAGCGCTCGCGCTTTTGCAATCGCGCCTCGGTGATTGGTGAGTTGTGATTGCTGAGCGGCAAGCGCAATAAAATTTAAAATGACGCCCGCGTCATCTTGTTGTTTGTTGTAAATGATATTAGATTACCTACAGTCACGCTGTGCTTAGCGTGTGAGGAGAGTATCCATGTCCGACACGCCCGCCATTATGCAAACGCCCAATGACTTAAAAGATTGGATGGCAGCTGGGTGCAAGCCCCGCGACGCGTGGCGCATTGGCACAGAACACGAAAAATTTGGCTATCGTAACGCCGACCTATCGCCTTTGCCTTACGAGGGTCCCGATGGCATTCACGCTATGCTGACAGGCCTGATGCAATTTGGCTGGCAGGGAAAATTTGAAGGCGACACACTGGTCGGTCTTGTGCGCTCGGATGAAGCTGGCGGTGGCTCGGTAACGCTGGAGCCTGCCGGACAATTGGAACTATCGGGCGCGCCGTTGGAAAACATTCACCAGACCTGCGCGGAGGTTTCAGGGCATTTAAAAGAAGTCCAAGCCGTAGCCGAAAAACTGGGCCAGTCTTATATGGGCATTGGCTATTCGCCTTTGTGGGGGCTCGATGAAGCGCCGCAAATGCCCAAGGGTCGCTATCAATTGATGAACCAATATATGCCCAAGCAAGGCGGGCGCGGGCTGGAGATGATGTATCTCACGTCTACCGTGCAGGTGAACCTCGATTTTGGTTCCGAAGCCGATATGGTCGAAAAGCTACGCATTGCCTTGGCTTTGCAGCCTTTGGCGACGGCGCTATTTGCTAATTCCCCGTTTAAAGACGGCCAGCCTACGGGCCATGCCTCGGAGCGTTCGCTGATTTGGCTCGACACCGATGGCGCGCGCACAGGCATGTTGCCACAAGCCTTTGAAGAAGGTTTTGGCTTTGAGCAATATGTCGATTATGCGCTGGATGTACCGATGTATTTTGTCATGCGCGACGGAAAATTTGTCGATGCGCTGGGTATGAGCTTCCGTGATTTCATGGCGGGTAACTTGCCTGCGCTGCCGGGCGAAAAGCCCACAGCATCGGATTGGGAAGACCATCTCACGACGCTGTTTCCAGAGGCGCGGGTCAAGCGCTTCATCGAAATGCGCGGGGCCGATAGCGGCCCATGGTCGTCGCTTTGCGCGCTGCCTGCACTGTGGGTTGGCTTATTGTATGATGCCGCGACGCAAACCCAAGTCGCCGATTTGATTTCCGATTGGACGCAAGCCGAGCGCGATACGTTGCGCGTGCAAGCGCCCATCCTCGGCCTGCAAACGCCGTTCCGCTCTGGCACTTTGTTAGATGTGGCGCGCGAGGTTTTGCAATTGGCCGAGCAGGGGCTGAAAAACCGCGCCCGCTCGGATGGCGCTGGTGGAGATGAAACTCAGTTTCTCGCTTACTTGCAAAAAGTCGTGGCAGACGGGCAAAGCCCTTCGGAGGCTTTGGTTAAAAAATTCCACAACGAATGGAATGGCGACGTGCGCGCCGCCTATAAAGAGTTAGCGTTTTAAGAACGAGTTCGCAAAGCTGCAAAGTCCTTACGCTGTTCCTCCGACCGTCAATCCATCAATGCGCAGGCTCGGTTGCCCAACACCAACCGGAACGCCTTGGCCTGCTTTGCCGCAAGTGCCAATGCCCTCATCCAATTGCATGTCATTGCCAATCATCGAGATGCGTTGCATCGATTCGGGGCCTGTGCCGATGAGCGTTGCGCCTTTTAGCGGCGCGCCCAATTTGCCGTCTTTAATTTCGAAAGCCTCAGTGCAGGAAAATACGAACTTACCGCTGGTGATATCCACCTGCCCGCCGCCAAACGACGTGGCGTAAATGCCGTTTTTCACGCTCGAGAGAATATCTTCTGGCTCATGCGTGCCGCCCAACATGTAAGTATTGGTCATCCGTGGCATCGGCTGGCAGCTGAAGCTTTCGCGCCGACCATTGCCCGTCGGGGCCATACCCATCAGACGCGCGTTGAGGCGGTCTTGCATATAGCCTTTTAATATGCCGTCTTCGATTAATACCGTCTCCGAGGTTGGTGTGCCCTCGTCATCCATGGTCAGCGAGCCGCGCCGATTGGGCAGCTTGCCATCGTCGATAACCGTGACGCCGGGAGACGCCACGCGTTCGCCAATGCGATCGGAAAAAGCCGAGGTTTTCTTGCGGTTGAAATCGCCCTCCAGCCCGTGTCCTACGGCCTCATGCAGCAAAATGCCGGGCCAGCCTGGGCCCAAGACAACATCCATTTCGCCAGCTGGCGCAGGGATGGAATCCAAATTCGTAACCGCCTGTTTGAGGGCGTTTTGTACTTGAGCTTGCCAGTTTTCGGGAGCCAGCCATTGCGCATAATTAGCCCGTCCACCGCGGCCAGAGTGACCCGTTTCCTGCCGATCGCCTTCCCCAACAACCACAGAAACATCGAGGCGCACGAGAGGGCGCACATCATAGAGAGGCCCCGTATCGGGGCGCACGATGCATACGGCTTGCCATTCGCCCGCCAAAGAGACGGAGACTTGGCGCACCCGATTGTCTTTGGCGCGGGCATAGGCGTTAATTTCTTCCAATAATTTTACTTTATCAGTGAACTCGGCGCCATCGAGCGGATTATCCGCCATATAAAGCGCCGCGCCTTTGGCCGAAGGAGCGCTGGCCCAGCTATTAAAGGCCGTGCCTGAGTGACCCGATAAAACTGGCGATAGACTGCCCGAAGCGCGCGTTAGCGCTGGGATGGACAATTCAGTGGCGTGGGCAAAACCCACGGCTTCGCCTTTGACAGCGCGCAAGCCGAACCCGTGGCTGGTGTCGAAGCTGGCCGCCTTCAGCCGATTGTCATCAAAAGAGAAGGCTTCGGATAACGTATACTCGAGAAATAGCTCGCCATCGTCGGCCGCCGCGAGGGCTTGCTCGGTAAAGCGATGGGTTTGGTCGAGGTCCAATCCAGCTTGGTTGAAAAACAGCTCTTGTGGGGTTTGGCTCTTATCGCTCATGGTGCGGGCTCCTGTGAAACATATGCCTTCAATATGTGGCCAGTCCCGCGCATAAGCAAGTGCCGACATGCGGGCAAATGGTGTTTTCACAGGTTTTGGTCATAAAGTCGCATCATTGCAGGGGGGAGTGTTCTTCTGCGTGAAATTTGGGTATACCATAACCAAGATTAAAGGGGTTCGCCCTCAAGCATTTTTTACTGGAGACATATCATGGGTCTTTTGAAGTTTATGACACGGCGTCCGGCGTCCATTTTGGCCGCCTCGATAGCCTTGCTAAGTGCCAGCACAGCTGGTGTCTTGGCCAATCAGCCAAAGCCATGGCAGCTCGGCTTTCAAGAAGCCGCCACGGAAAACATGGCGATGATTACCGATTTTAACAACTTCTTACTTTATCTTATGACCGCCATCACTTTGTTGGTTTTGGGCCTGATGATTTATGTGATGGTGCGCTTTAACGCCAAAGCCAATCCAGAACCAAGCAAGACCACGCACAACACTTTGGTCGAAGTGGTGTGGACGGTTCTACCGATTCTTATTTTGGTGGTTATCGCTGTCCCATCTTTCCGTCTGTTGTATTTCCAGCGTGATATCCCGCAAGCCGAAGTGACCGTCAAAGCCGTCGGCTATCAGTGGTATTGGGGCTATGAGTATCCCGACCACGGCGACTTCGCTTTCGACAGCTTGATGCTGAACAACGAAGAGCGCGGCGACCAGCCACGCCTCTTGGCAACCGATACCGCTATGGTCGTGCCCGTCGATACAATCGTTCGTGTTGTTGTGACGGCTGCCGATGTGCTGCACGCTTTTGCGATGCCAGCTTTTGGCTTGAAAATGGATGCGGTGCCGGGTCGTTTGAACGAGACTTGGTTCAAGGCCGAGAAAACCGGAACCTTTTACGGCCAATGCTCTGAGCTATGTGGTATTCGCCACGCTTTTATGCCCATTCGCATTGAGGTGGTTTCCAAAGAAGAATTCGCGGCTTGGGTAGAAGAAGCCAAAGCCGAATATGCAAATTTACAATCCAGCGAAGGCATGTATGCCAACGCTGCCATTACTGACGCAACGCGTTAATTTAGGGAGAGCGAAGGCATGGCAAACGAAGCAGCCGCAGCAGGACACGAAGACCACCCTACGGGATGGCGTCGTTACGTTTATTCAACCAACCATAAAGACATCGGCACGATGTATCTGATTTTTGCGATTATCGCAGGGGTCATCGGCGGTGCCATGTCTGTGGTTATGCGCATGGAATTGCAATCGCCAGGCGATGGCATTCTAGATGGCAATTTCCACCTCTATAACGTGCTGGTTACGGGTCACGGCCTCATCATGATTTTCTTCATGGTCATGCCGGCCATGATCGGTGGTTTTGGTAACTGGTTTGTGCCGCTGATGATTGGCGCACCCGATATGGCTTTCCCACGAATGAACAATATTTCATTCTGGTTGCTGCCAGCCTCTTTTGCTTTGCTGGTCGCGTCGATTTTCGCTGAGGGCCCTCCGGGTGCCAATGGCGTAGGCGGCGGGTGGACAATTTATCCGCCTCTTTCCACCAGTGGCCAGCCTGGCCCTGCGATGGATTACGCGATTTTGTCTTTGCACGTGGCAGGTATCTCTTCGATTTTGGGAGCGATTAACTTCATCACAACCATCTTCAACATGCGCGCGCCGGGCATGACCCTGCACAAAATGCCATTGTTCGTATGGTCTATTTTGGTGACTGTGTTCTTGCTGCTGTTGTCGCTGCCTGTCTTTGCTGGCGCCATTACCATGCTGCTTACCGACCGTAATTTTGGAACGACTTTCTTCGATCCAGCTGGCGGTGGGGACCCGATTTTGTATCAGCATTTGTTCTGGTTCTTTGCTCACCCAGAAGTTTACATTCTTATTCTTCCGGGCTTCGGCATCGTAAGCCAAATCGTCTCGACCTTCTCGAAAAAGCCAGTATTTGGCTATCTCGGCATGGCCTATGCGATGGTCGCCATTGGCGGCGTAGGCTTCGTTGTTTGGGCACACCACATGTATACCGCTGGTTTGAGCGTCGATACACAAGCCTATTTTGTGGCGGCCACGATGGTTATCGCGGTGCCAACGGGCGTCAAAATCTTCTCTTGGATTGCCACTATGTGGGGCGGTTCTATTGAGTTTAAAACGCCAATGCTTTGGGCTATGGGTTTCATCTTCTTGTTCACCCTTGGCGGTGTAACGGGCGTGATGTTGGCCAATGCGGGCATTGACCGTGCGTATCACGATACTTACTTCGTGGTCGCTCACTTCCATTACGTGCTGTCGCTCGGCGCCGTGTTCGCCATTTTCGCGGGCTGGTATTACTGGTTCGGCAAAATGTTCGGTTACACCTACTCCGAGTTCATTGGCAAATTGCACTTCTGGGTCACTTTCTTCGGCGTAAACTTACTGTTCTTCCCGCAACATTTCTTGGGAATGGCTGGTATGCCACGTCGCTATGTTGACTATCCAGATGCCTATGCGGACTGGAACTATTGGTCTTCCATTGGTTCGTATATCTCAGCCTTTGGTGTGCTTATCTTCTTGTTCGGTGTGGTTCACGCTCTGGTGCGTAAAGCTCCAGCAGGCAACAACCCATGGGGCGAGGGCGCCAACACGTTGGAGTGGACTTTGACGTCGCCTCCACCGTTCCACCAATTCTCTGATTTGCCTAAAATCAAATAGGTAGACGGACTTATTAGGAGCCTTCATGTCTCAAGAATATGAAGAGACATTAGCGAAAATGCAGGGGCCAGCGTCATTGGATGCTGGCTCCGCAGCTGATTATATCGCTTTGATGAAACCACGGGTGATGTCCCTTGTGGTCTTCACCGCTTTGGTGGGCATGGTTATGGCCCCCGGTGGTTTTGGCGAAAATGGGTTGCATCCCGTTTTGGCCATCGCGGCTTTGGCGCTCATCTCTGTTGGCGCGGGCGCGTCGGCGGCTTTGAACATGTGGTATGACGCAGATATTGACGCCATTATGAGCCGCACCCAAAACCGACCCATTCCAAGTGGTCGCGTTTCAAAGGAGTCGGCTCTGGTGTTCGGCCTTTGGGTTTCTGGCCTTGCGGTCATGGGCATGGCGGTAATGATTAATTACCTAAGTGCGGCCTTATTGGCCTTCACGATTTTCTTCTACGCCGTGATTTACACAATGTTTTTAAAACGCGCGACGGCGCAAAATATTGTTATTGGTGGCGCGGCAGGGGCTTTGCCTCCGGTCATCGGATGGGCGGCTGCGGCCAACTCGTTATCCGTGGAGCCGCTGATTTATTTTGCCATTATCTTCTTCTGGACGCCGCCGCATTTCTGGGCTTTGGCGCTGATTAAAAACGACGATTATAAAGCTGCAAACGTGCCTATGCTGCCGGTAACAAGCGGCGTGAAAGCCACATTGCGCCAAATCGTTGCCTATTCCATCGTGCTGCTTGGCGTCACTCTATTGCCTTACATAATGGGCTTTAGTGGGCTGTTTTATGCGGCAGGGGCCGGCATTTTGGGTCTTATTTTCGTCGGCATGTGCGTTTTATTGGCGTTCAGTGGTGACGAGCAACGCAACCGAATTGCGGGCATGACGTTCGTTTATTCGATTTTTTATCTCTTTCTTCTGTTCGTGCTTTTGCCGGCAGACAAATTGGTGGGCGCATGAGTAAAGAACCAGAAAATACAGAAATTCAAACACCTGTTTGGACTCCAGAATTATTGCAACAACGCCGCAAGCGCGCCGCCATTATGGCTGTCGCCCTTTTGGTGTTTGTTGGCCTGTTCTTTTGGGTCACACTGGTGAAACTCGGCGTTAACGTAACCAACCGTCCGCTATAGGAAGCCCATGACTGAAACCGTCAACACCACAGAGCAAAAAGCACAGCGCGCCAATAGAAGTGTTGCTATGGGAGCGGCCATGATGGCCATTTCCATGGTTGGCATGGCCTATGCCGCCGTGCCGCTTTATGACCTGTTCTGCCGTGTGACGGGCTTTGGCGGGACGACACAAGTCGCGACAGCGGCCCCCGGTGCGGTTTCAGACCGTATTGTGACCATTCGCTTTGATGCAAGCCTGAACCGCAAAATGCCTTGGGGCTTCAAGCCGCCCAAACAGTCGGTGGCTTTGCCCGTTGGCGAATCGGGTCTGGCTTTTTATCGGGCCAATAATCCAACGGATCGGCGAATTACCGGTACCGCGACCTATAATGTGTCGCCGCCAGAAGCCGGGATTTATTTTTCCAAAATCGATTGTTTTTGTTTCACAGAGCAGGTTCTAGAGCCTGGGCAGTCGGTCGATATGCCAGTGAGCTTTTTCATCGACCCAGAAATTTTAACAGATCCAGAAATGGATGATGTCAAAACGATTACTTTGTCTTATACATTTTTTGAAGCAACGCCTTCTGCTAGTCTAGAAGTGCCAATAGAGACGCAAGCCAAGCTTGCACCAAGGGGATAAGTTTATGTCTGACAGTCATGCAAAAAATCACGATTACCATCTGGTAGACCCAAGCCCGTGGCCGATTGTGGCTTCGATTAGTGTCCTCACGCTTTGCTTTGGCGCGGTGCAATTTTTACACGATGGCGCGCCTTGGGTTCTCGGGCTTGGCTTTTTGGGTGTGCTTTACACGATGTTGGGTTGGTGGCGCGATGTCGTCAAAGAAGCCGATAAGGGCGACCATACCCCCGTCGTTCAAATGCATCACCGCTATGGCATGATTTTGTTCATCGCCTCTGAGATTATGTTCTTCGTGGCATGGTTCTGGGCTTATTTTGATGCGAGCCTTTATCCGGGCGAGGCCATTCAGGCCTCTCGCACCGCGCTGACAGGCGGCCAATGGCCACCTGTGGGCATTGAGACTTTTGACCCATGGCATTTGCCACTCATCAATACGCTTATTTTGCTGACCTCTGGCACAACCGTCACTTGGGCGCACCATGCGTTGCAGCACGATGACCGCCAAGGTCTGAAATGGGGTCTGGTTTTGACCGTAGCGCTGGGCGCCTTATTCACGGTTTTCCAAGTCTATGAGTATCAGCATGCGGCCTTTGGTTTCTCAGGCCACATTTATGGCGCGACTTTCTTCATGGCGACGGGCTTTCATGGTTTCCATGTGGTTGTCGGAACAATTTTCTTGGCGGTCTGCTTGCTGCGCGCCATGAACGGTGCGTTCACCTCGAAACAGCATTTCGGCTTTGAAGCAGCGGCTTGGTATTGGCACTTTGTCGATGTCGTCTGGCTGTTCTTGTTTGTCGTCATCTACATCATTGGTGCGGGCGCCGGAGCCGGCGCGCATTAGTTTGGTGCATGAATCTAAAATTCAACGCAAGGAAAGCTGATGTTTTCCTTGCGTGTTTTTTTGCCCGCTGGCCTAACTCTGGTCATGCTCACGGTGCTGCTGATGCTCGGCAATTGGCAGGTCGAGAGATTGGCTTGGAAGCACGACCTCATCCAACGCATTGAGCTACGGACGCAAGACCGCAATGGCCCCGCCAAGCGCACGCTCAATAGCGCGGCCGATATCGCCAAATTAGAAAAGCTGGAAGATGAATACCGCAAGGTCAACTTGCGCGGCCGCTTTGGCCCCAAGGTTGGCCTGTGGTTTACCCAAATCGAAAACAAACCAGACGGATTATCGCGCCCCGATGCCGTGGGCTATCATGTGCTATCGCCGTTTTATCTGGCCGATGGCAGCGCCATTATGGTCGACCAAGGCTTTGTGCCATTGACCCTTGTCGATGGGCTGAAAGCCAATAATGGGAATCTGCAATCGCTCGAAGTGATTTTGCGCTGGCCCGACAAACGTGGCCGTTTTGACAATGCCGATCGGCCAGAAGCCAACCTTTTTTACGTGCGCGATACGGATGCCCTAGGCCAACATTGGGGTGTGGCTCTGCCCGCGCCGATTGGCGAAGTGGCCACCTTTGGCCAAGGCTGGCCGCGCGGTGGGCAAACCCGTATGGTCATTAACAATAATCATTTGCAATATGCCGTGACATGGTTTGGTCTGGCCATAGTGCTTGTGATTATTTCGGGACTGTGGCACATCCGATTTTATAAATCGGGCGGGCATTTTTGGCAGACCCGAGGCGACGAGAATAGGGACAGCTAGGTGAAATATATATCGACCCGTGGGCAGGCTCCAAAACTGAGCTTTGAAGAAGCCCTCTTGGCAGGACTAGCCAGCGATGGCGGTCTTTATGTGCCTGAAAGCTGGCCGCGCCTGTCTGAAGCCATGATTAAAAGTTTTGTCGGCATGCCGTTTGAGCAGGTGGCCGTGGAAGTATTGCATCCGTTCATGAGCGAAGATGTGCCGCGCGAACGTTTGCAGGCCATGGTCGAAGAAGCTTATGCGACTTTCACTGAAGATGAGATAGCCCCGCTTACCGATATTGGCGACGGGCACTATTTTCTAGAATTATATCACGGGCCAACCTTGGCGTTTAAAGACGTGGCCATGCAATTGCTAGCCCGCCTGATGGATGATGCGCTCATCCGCCGAGGCTCGCGCGCAACCATTGTGGGCGCCACATCTGGCGACACGGGCGGGGCAGCCATTGAAGCGTTTCGCGGTCGCGAAGCCGCCGATGTGTTTATTCTGTTTCCCCAAGGTCGCGTCTCGGATGTGCAGCGCAAACAAATGACCACGCCCAATGACCCCAACGTCCACACGCTGGCGGTCGAAGGCACGTTTGATGATTGCCAAGCTCTGGTCAAAGAAATGTTTACCGATGCGCCGTTTCGCCAAGACATGTCTTTGGCGGGGGTGAACTCCATCAATTGGGCGCGGGTGATGGCCCAGATTACCTATTACTTCACGGCCGCTGCCAAATTGGGCGCGCCTGAAACGCCCGTCGCATTTTCTGTGCCGACGGGAAACTTTGGTGACATTTTTGCTGGCTATGTGGCCGCGCAAATGGGCTTGCCCGTGGCACAATTGATGATTGCGACCAATGTGAATGATATTCTGGCGCGCACGCTGGAGAGCGGCGCCTATGAAACGGGCGAGGTGGTGGCCACCTCCAGCCCCAGCATGGACATTCAAGTGTCGAGTAATTTTGAGCGCCTGTTGTTTGAACTCTCAGGTCGCGATGCCGACCGCGTGCGCGCGCTCATGGGATCGTTAAAACAAAGCGGGCGTTTTGAGTTAAGCGAGCGCGAGCTGCATTTGATGCGCGCGCTATTTGCCGCCAAGCGCGTGGATGCAGAGGAAACTCTAACTACCATGCGCGATGTCTTGGCACATAACGGCTTTCAAATTGACCCGCATAGCGCCATTGGCGTGGCCGCGGCAAACTCTGCCGTGTTGGCCGAAGATGTGCCCATCGTCACTTTGGCCACTGCGCATCCAGCGAAATTCCCCAAAGCCGTGCAAGAGGCCTATAACGCCGAGCCAGACACACCGCAGCGGATAACCGATATGCTCGATTTGCCCGAACAGTTTACCCCCGTGGCCAATAATCTTGGTGCTGTGCAAGCGTTGATCCGAGAAAAAGCTAGGGCTGGCTGACCCATGTCGGTGCGATGGCACGGCCTTTGGGTCTCGTTTTTTTGGCTCGCTCTTTTGGTTCTGCCAACCGATGCGACGGCGCGTGCCGCGGATGCTTTGCGTTTGGCGGAGACGTTTCGGGTGCTCAATTTAACCCCTCATTTAATGCCTGTCGAACAAGGGGGGCAGGCTTTTGCCATCCAAAACTCCAGCTCCAATCCCCTCACTTTGGTCTTGAAGCGAGCGGAGCTAAACGGTCTGGGCGTGGCGTTAGGGTTGCAGCAAGGCAGCCGCCCGCCGTTGCGACTTTTCAGCTCGGATGACCGAGAGTTTTCGGTTCCTGCTGGCCCGCCCAATGGGCTGGTGTTCACCCTGCCGGGCGGGGTTGTGCAAAGTTTTAGCTTGCCGAATATAGAGACTGGCGAAACGCTTTATTTATGGTCTCCGGCAACCTTGGCGGCGCACCAAAACAATCGCCAAACGTTCCATGCGGGGGTTTTATTTTTATTGGCAATTTTATTGGGACTGTCGATTTGTGCCGCTATTTTTCGGCGCTCGCGACGCGCCGCTTACGGCATCACCATGGGCGTGGGTCTGCTGGTCTTATTGGCCAGCCTGTGGATGCGCGACGTATTTCCCGATACACAGCAATTTTTCTCGCTGTCCACCTATCGCCTAGACGCTATTCGGTTTGCTTTTGGTCTGGGACTGCTGATGAGTATCCTTGGCCACCTCAATTTGATTATCCGTCTGGCCATCAATCGCAACTATTGGACGCGGGTCATCATCCTCGCAGATATTGGTCTGGTCGCGATGGGGGTGCTTTGGACGTTGGAGATTTTGCGCTCTGATTTCGCCGGGCTTATTTCTTCAGAATTGGGCGATATCGCCTTGGCGTTAACCTGCGGCACGGTTCTGCTCGGCGCGTTTTTTGTGCCCGACCGTCGCAATCGCTAACGCTGATCGTGTCAGGCTTCGCCGCCTGTATGGCTCAAAAGAGCCAAGTCGATTCCCAGCCGTTGAATGCAAGCTTCATACAGCGTGTGGGGCTGTGGCGTAAAAATATCTTCCAAAGTGGCAGGGCAGATAAGCCAAGCATTCTCTTGTATCTCGCCCTCCAACTGCCCAGACCCCCAGCCCGTATAGCCAAGTAAAAGTCGCATATGTTGGGGCCCCCGGCTTTGGGCAACATCGATTAAAACTTCCAAAGATTGAGTTACCCCCACCAGCGTCTCTTCCTGCACGATGGGGTTTTGTGGCGGATAATCCGCGGAGTGCAAAATAAACCCATGTTCGCCTTCTACCGGCCCTCCCACGAAAACGGGGATATTCTTCAACCCCGTTTGGCCAACAGAGGCAGGCAAATCCATGCCGATATCGCCAAGCGTTATGCCTTGTGTGGGCTGATTAACAATAAACCCCATGGCGCCTTCTTCATCATGAGCCATCATATAAATAACGCTGCGCTCAAAGCGCTCGTCCCCCATGCTGGGCATGGCGAGTAAAAAATGGCCTTTTAGGGTCGTCTGTTTCATCGCTTAGTTTACGCTCGGGCAGGCCTCGCGGGCAAGCAGATGTGTCGAACCGCCTCTCGTCTTGTGTTCGCGAACGCGCTATAAGAAACCATGTTGAATCGCTTGTGTCTTGTTGCGGCCCTTTTCGGCCTTGGTTTTTCGTCTGCTTTGGCGCTGTCGTCTACCCCTTGGGTGGACAAGAAACCAGTACGCTATCGTATGGTGACAGCGGAAGTTGCGGGACAGGCCTATGCCGCCTTGCAGATGCAGCTTAAGCCCGGATGGCACACCTATTGGCGATATCCGGGTGCCAGTGGCATTTCCCCCGAGTTTACCTTCACCGATAGTCGCGGTGTCAGCGTTGGCGATGCGGTGTTTCCTGCGCCGTATTTTTTCGAAGATGGTGTTGGTGGGTTTTATGGCTATGAAGGCGAAACGGGTTTTGCTTTTCCCATCGATAGGCAGGGGGCGGCGAGCTTAAACCTCAAAGCGTTTTTGGGGGTCTGCCGCGAGGTTTGTATTCCGCTAGAGATAAACCAAGAGATGGCTTTAGTGTCGCCGTCTTCCACATTGAAGCCGAGCCACGCTCAAAACAGCGGCGTGATTTCTCGCCTACTGGCCGCACAGGCCAAGGCGCCAAGCGCGGCGTTGAAAGTAGAGCGCGCCAGTTTTGATGGCGTATCGCTGCAACTCGTGGTGACGGGGCAAGATTTGCAAAATCCCGTTGTGATGAGTGTGCCGGGCCCACATGATATTTTGGGGCCGCCGCGCATTACGGCGCGCCACCCAGTCGCCCATTTGATTGAGATACCGGCATGGTCTAAACTCGATCATCCGCTCATTGGGCGCAAACTAACCTTCGTCGTGCGCGACGGCGCTAAAGCCATTGAACAAGAAGTTGAAATAACCGATCACCGTTTGCTGCCTCGCGAACAACCCCAATACTGATTAATTTTATTTAGGAGAGAAACATGACTGTAAAAGCTGGCGATAAAATACCTGAAGCCCAATTGATGCACATGAGTGACGCTGGCCCTGCGCCGATTACCACGGCAGAATTATTCGACGGAAAAACGGTCGCTTTGTTTGCTTTGCCGGGTGCGTTTACCCCCACTTGCTCAAACCAGCATCTGCCGGGCTTTATCGAAAAATCCGAAGAGCTTCGCGCCGCTGGCGTCGATACGATTGTCTGCCTGTCGGTCAATGACGCCTTTGTTATGGGCGCTTGGGGCCAGCAACAAGGCGCCACCGGAAAAGTGATGATGGTCGGCGACGGCAATGGAGATTTGACGCAAGCCCTCGGCCTGACCATGGATGGTACGGGCTTTGGCATGGGCAAACGTTCCTTGCGCTATTCGATGATTGTGCGGGATGGCATTATTGAAAGCCTAAATGTAGAAGGCAACCCGGGCCAAGCGGTCGATAGCGGTGCGGAAAACCTGCTGTCCCAACTGGGCTAAGCTTCGCTAAACTCTATCTGAGAGCCATGGCTGCCGAACGGGTGGCCATGGCTTTTATTTCGTCTCTATTGATAGGGCGCCATGCCCTTATTGGCCAGCTCATCCGCGCGTTCATTGCCCGGGTGTCCTGCATGGCCTTTGACCCATTGCCAAGTCACCTGATGGCGCGCGGATTGTGCCTCTAAGGCTTGCCAAAGGTCGACGTTTTTAACGGGCTTTTTAGCAGCTGTTTTCCAACCCCGTTTTTTCCAATTGATAATCCATTTGGTGATGCCATCTTTGACATAAACACTATCGGTGGTTAGCGTCACGGCGCTGCCGTCTGGCAGGTTTTTGAGCGCTTCGATAGCTGCCGATAATTCCATTCGATTATTGGTTGTATGGGTCTCGCCTTCGTATAATTCTGTAACGCCCTCAGGCCCTTCAATGCGGGCGCCCCAGCCGCCGGGGCCGGGGTTGCCGGAACAGGCGCCATCGGTAAAAATCACAAACATACTTAACCCTCCAAACCATAATCTGCCGCGCTGGTGACATGGCGGTGAAAGCGCAGACGGCGCAAATAGTCAACCGGATTTTTAGGCACCAACAGGGCGTCCTCTGGCTGGTTAAGCCAGTCATAAAGTCGGCTCATCAAAAATCGCATAGAAGCGCCTGCCGCCAAAATGGGGAGAGCGTTTATCTCGTCACCAGACATCGGGCGCACCGACTGATAGCCCGCCAATAGCGCGCGCGCTTTGGTAATGTTAAAATTTACATCGGCTTCAAAACACCAAGCGTTCAGCATAATCGCCAAGTCATAGGCAAGGCTGTCATTGCAGGCGAAATAGAAATCGATGAGACCGCTGACCTCGCCATTTTCAAAAAACACATTATCGGGAAATAAATCGGCATGAATAATCCCGCGCGGCAAATCGCTGGGCCAATGCGCTTCGAGGCGCGCAAGCTCTCCATCAATGAGGCTCGCGAGACCGGGGGTAACGTCATCTGCACGGGTTTGGCAGGCCTCAAACAGCTGTCGCCAGTTGCTCAAGCCTTGCGTGTTCTCGCGCTGCATCGAAAAATTATTGCCAGCCAAATGCATACGCGCCAGCGCCGCGCCAGCATTGCGGCAATGCAAAGGCTTAGGCGTCACGGTTCCCCGTCCGTTTAAAAAACTTACCAGAGCCGCAGGGCGTCCAGCCAATTGGCCAAGCAGCGCCCCGCTGGTTTGCTGTATCGGGCTTGGGCAGGCCAAGCCTTGGCCGCTCAAATGTTCTAAAAGCCCTAGAAAAAACGGCAAATCTTTGGGGTCGACGCCTGTTTGCGTATCTTCATACAGGGTGAGGATATATTTCATATCTTGGGTGCTGATCAAATAATTGGTGTTCTGCACACCCGCCTGAATACCCTTTAAGTCGGTCACGTCATCGAGTGAATAGTGTGCCCAAAAGCTCGCGAGGTTTTGTAGGTCGACTTGGGTAAAAACAGCCATGACTAGGCGTCCGCCGATGAGCTGCGCAAGGCGCGCGGCAGTTTGAAATGAACGTTTTCTTCGATGCCATCCATTTCAACGACGTCAATCTCGAAGCGCGCGTCAAAAGCATCGATCACTTCGCGGGTTAATTCCTCGGGCGCTGAGGCACCAGCGGTGACCCCAATTTTAGTCACGCCACTTAAGCCATCCCAATCAATATCCTCGGCGCCACCGATGAGCGTGGCATGGGGGCAGCCAGCTTGTCGCGCCACTTCGACCAAACGTTGCGAGTTGGACGAATTGGGCGCCCCGATAACCAGCACATGTTCCACTTGCGCCGCCAATTGTTGCACCGCCGTTTGGCGATTGGTGGTGGCATAGCAAATGTCATCTTTGTGCGGTGTATGAATGTTTGGAAATCTTTGTTTCAAGCTGGCCACAATATCGGCTGTATCGGCCACCGAGAGGGTGGTTTGGGTGGCATAGGCCAGCTCGCCCTCGGGCGGGCTTACGCTCCCTGCGTCGGCTTGGGTTTCGATTAAGGTGATGGCGCCTTCGGGCACTTGCCCCATGGTGCCGATAACTTCTGGGTGGCCGGTATGGCCGATCAGCAAGACGTGGCGTCCGGCGGCATAATGGCGCTCGGTTTCAATGTGCACTTTACTGACCAAAGGGCAGGTGGCGTCGAGCCAATTTAAATCGCGGGTCTGCGCGGCGGCAGGCACAGATTTTGGCACCCCATGCGCCGAGAAAACAACGGGGCGATCGTCTGGCACGAGATCCAATTCATCGACAAAAATAGCGCCCATATCGCGCAAGCGATCGACGACGCGCTTATTGTGAACAATTTCATGGCGCACATAAACCGGCGCGCCATAAAGCTCCAGCGCGCGTTCGACAATCAATACCGCTCTATCCACGCCCGCACAAAAACCGCGCGGCTTGGCTAATTGTATGCGGAGGGGCGGTTTTGCGGTCATAAGAGATTTAAGTCTTTCTAGGCTCATCTTTCGGGGCACGTGCGTTTTGCATCTATCGGGCGGCAAATGCAAGCTTACCCCTTGTTCTGGGGCATGGGTTTCGATACTGTCGCACGCATTGGCGTATGCGAAAACCCTTATCGAAATGCGGGGGGCACCGTCAAGACATTTGAGGCAAGCTAATTAATATTGAAGGAAGCTCCATGCGCGGCAAAAACAAATTTACTTTCCGAGCTCTCAGCGTCTCCCTTATGGCCCCATTGATGGGGTGTGGCGCCAGCTTAGATAAAGTGGTTGAGACGCAATGCCCACGGGTCGACGTTTTGGTAACGGCGGATAGCTGGCAGCAAGGCGGCGTCACTGCACAATTGCAACTTGCGGAACTGACATGTTTTATCGATTCGAAAACAGATGATTTGCTGGCCGAGGTAAGGGTGCGTGGAAGCGTGAGCCAAATTGGCGTTTCGCTGCCGATATTTGCCGCCGCGCTAAACGCGCAAGACGAGATTGTGGCGCGCACGCAAGTGAAAATCAGCCCGTCGGAAACCGCCTATCGTCTGAGCATTCCAAAATTTGTTTACGCTCAAAAAGCATCCGAAGATGCTAAGGCGCGCGTCGTCGTCGGCTTTGTTTTGACACCGGACCAACTAGAAGCCAATCGACGCGTTTTTGCGAAGCAATTGGGCTTGCGCGATTAAGCGAATTTTGGGGGTAAACCGTTTTCGATGGTTTGACTCTTTGCGACTCTGGTTTAAATAAATAATGACAAGTGACCCTCACGGGAGACGTTGATTTAGCCCTCGGGTTAAATCAAGGCCGAAGGAGCAACCGCCCTCGGAAACTCTCAGGCAACAGGACCGTGGGGCGATGAAACTCTGGAAAGCAGGCTGCTCAAGCGGCCTCACCGACGGGGTAAAGGCGCTTTTTTAAGGTGCCTCAAATCTCTCAGGTTCAAGCGACAGAGGAGGGCGAGCTTCGAAATTAATCGAGGCGCGCAACTTGGAGTCGCAAGAGTTTGGAACCGCAAAACCCTATAAAGCGAACCCCGCTGTATACTTTGCACCTCGAATTAGGGGGCAAAATTGTGCCTTTCGCGGGCTATGAAATGCCCGTGCAATACCCAATGGGCGTCATGGGCGAGCATTTGCACACGCGGGCCAAAGCCGGGCTGTTCGATGTGTCGCATATGGGGCAAGCCAGGTTAACCGCAAATACAGATGACGAAGACGCCGCCGCTTTATTCGAGAGCCTTGTGCCGGGCGGCATTCAAACGCTGCAAGAAGGCCGCATGCGCTACACCCAATTAACCAATGAGACGGGTGGAATTCGCGATGATTTAATGGCGACAAGGTTCGGCGACACGCTTTGGCTGGTAGTCAATGCGGCGTGTAAGGACGATGATTTTGCCCATATTTCCAGCGCCCTAGAAGGCTGTGCCACTTTAGAGATTGCAGAGCGGGCGCTCTTGGCTTTGCAAGGCCCTGCGGCGGGCGATGTTTTAGCCGAGCTTATGCCGGCCTCAACAGATTTGATGTTCATGCAAGCGGTTTGGACAAGCTGGCCATTGCCGAACGGCGGCGAGAGCGTCGATGTTTTAGTATCGCGTTGCGGCTATACGGGCGAGGACGGCTTTGAGCTTTCCATTGCCCCCGAACATGCAGAGATATTGGCGCGCACGCTATTGGCGCACGCCGATGTGGAGCCTATCGGTTTGGGCGCGCGCGATAGTCTGCGCCTTGAAGCTGGGCTTTGCCTGTATGGCCACGACATTGATTTGACCACCAGTCCGGCGGAAGCCGACCTTTTGTGGTCTGTGCCAAAGCGGCGTCGCGCGGAAGCCAATTTCCCGGGGGCCGAAACCCTCAACCAGCATATTGAAACGGGTGTTGCTAAAAAACGCGTTGGCATTTTGCCAGAGGGCCGTGCGCCCGCGCGCGAAGGCACGTTGATTGAAAGCCTAGATGGCGAGCCTTTGGGCCAGATTACGAGCGGCGGTTTCGGGCCCACTTTGGGCGGCCCGCTGGCGATGGGCTATGTGCCTGCCGCCTTCAGCCAGCCAGATACACAAGTGCAACTTATTGTCCGCGGCAAAGCACTGCCGGCGCGTGTTGTCGCCATGCCATTTGTGCCGCAAAATTATCGAAAAGGGTAAACCATGAGCAGGAAATACACCAAAGACCACGAATGGGTGCAACTTGACGGCGATGTCGCCACCGTTGGCATTACCGATTACGCGCAAAGCCAATTGGGCGACGTTGTTTTCGTTGAAGTGCCGGAAGCCGGACGCCAAGTCGGCCAAGGCGATGATGCCGCCGTGGTGGAAAGTGTGAAAGCCGCCTCGGAAGTTTACGCACCCCTGTCTGGCGAAATTGTCGAAGGCAATGGCGCCCTAGAAGACAACCCCGCCATGGTCAATGAAGATGCCGACAACGAAGGCTGGTTCTTCAAATTGAAATTGGCCGACACCAGCGAACTAGATGGGCTGATGGATGAAGCCGCCTATGCAGACTTTGTGAAGGAACTCGACTGATGCGTTATTTGCCGCTTACCCATACGGACCGCCAAACCATGCTGAGCCAAATTGGCGTTGGCTCGGTGGATGATTTATTTGTCGATGTGCCCGCCTCGGCGCAGCGCGAGGGCACGGTAGATTTGCCGCGCCACCTCGGTGAGATGCAAGTCGAACGGCAACTCTGCGCTATGGCCGCCAAAAACATGACGGCCAGCTCAGTGCCATTTTTCTGCGGTGCTGGCGCCTATAAGCACCATGTGCCAGCCACGGTCGATCACATTATTCAGCGCTCGGAATTTCTAACCAGCTATACGCCGTATCAGCCAGAGATTACCCAAGGCACGCTGCAGTATTTATTTGAGTTTCAAACCCAAGTCAGCGAATTAACCGGCATGCCCGTGGCTAACGCCAGCATGTATGACGGCTCCACGGCGACCGCCGAAGCCGTGTTGATGGCGCATCGGGTGACGCGAAAAAGCCGCGCTGTTTTATCGGCGCGCTTGCATCCGCATTACACGGCGGTGGTCGAAAACCTATCTGAAATGGGCGGTTTCGCCGTAGCGCAAAACCCCGTTGGCGACGCCAGCAAAGTCAGGGAAGTGGAAGACTTGCTGGCGCTCATCGATGACGACACAAGCTGTGTGGTCATCCAAAACCCAGATTTCTTCGGCAATGTGTCTGACTTCTCTGCGCTGGCCGCGGCCGTGCACGAAAAAGGCTGCTTGCTCATTGCCGTGGTTCCAGAAATTGTCTCGCTTGGGCTTCTCAAGCGCCCTGGCGATATGGGTGCCGATATTGTAACCGGCGAAGGCCAGTCTATCGGTAATGGGCTTAATTTTGGCGGGCCTTATGTCGGTCTGTTTGCGGCCAAGCAAAAGCATATTCGCCAAATGCCCGGCCGGCTATGTGGGGAAACTGTGGATGCCGATGGCCAGCGCGGTTTTGTGCTAACGCTCTCGACCCGCGAACAACACATTCGCCGCGATAAAGCGACGTCGAATATTTGCACCAATTCGGGTCTCTGCTCGTTGGCTTTCACCGCGCACATGACCCTGCTGGGCGGCAAAGGCTTGCGCCATTTGGCACAGCTCAACCATGCCCATGCGGTGCAATTATCGCAAAAACTGAGCGCCATAGACGGCGTGGAATTATTAACGCCTGCGTTCTTCAACGAGTTCTCTTTGCGGCTTCCAAAATCGGCAGCCAGCGTGGTGGAAGCTCTGGCTGAAAAAGGCGTCTTGGGCGGTGTGCCCGTGTCGCGTCTGTCGCCAAATGCCGGGCTAGATGATGTTTTGGTGGTGGCAGCCACCGAAGCCAATACACAAGAAGATATTGCCGCCTATGCAGCGGCCCTGAAAGAGGTGCTGGCATGAGCGAGAAACAAACCTTTAGTGGCAATCGCGGTTTGCAATTAGAAGAGCTGTTGATTTTTGAAATTGGCTCGTATCAAAATTGCGGCGTCGACCTAGAGGAGGTGCCAGACGTGGCCTCTTGCCTCGGCGATTGTGCGGCCTCTGGTAACGTTGATCTGCCCGGTCTGTCGGAGCCAGAAGCGATGCGCCATTTCGTGCGCCTCAGCCAGAAAAACCATTCGATTGATGCTGGCCTTTATCCGCTTGGCTCTTGCACCATGAAGCATAATCCGCGGCTTAACGAAAAAATGGCCCGCCTGCCGGGCTTTAGCGATATTCACCCGCTGCAACCTCAAGCCACCGTGCAAGGCGCTTTAGAGTTGATGGATGATTTGGCGCATTGGCTGAAAACCCTTACGGGTCTGCCGGCTGTGGCTTTGTCGCCTAAAGCGGGCGCGCATGGCGAGCTATGCGGCATGATGGCCATTCGCGCAGCGATTGAAGCCAAGGGCGAACTGGCGACGCGCAATCGTGTGCTGGTTCCTGAATCGGCACATGGCACGAACCCTGCCACGGCGGCGCTTTTGGGCTTTAAAGTCGATGGCATTCCCGCCAACGCCGAAGGTCGTGTGGACTTGGCGGCTTTTAAAGAAAAGCTGGGCGACGATGTGGCCGCGATTATGCTGACCAATCCAAACACCTGCGGCCTGTTCGAACGCGACATCATCGAGATTGCCGACGCGCTGCATGCTGTGGGCGGCTATTTCTATTGTGATGGCGCCAATTTCAACGCCATCGTTGGGCGCGTGCGCCCGGGCGATTTGGGCGTCGATGCGATGCATATCAACTTGCATAAAACCTTCTCGACCCCGCATGGCGGCGGAGGCCCGGGTTCTGGCCCCACGGTCTTATCCGATCGTTTGGCGCCTTTCGCTCCCCTACCGTTTGTGGTGTCGGGCGAGGATGGCTTCTCTTTGGTGGAGACTATGGAGGATGCCCGATTGGGCGCGGATGAAAATCCGTTCGGCCGCATGGTCGCCTTCCATGGGCAGATGGGCATGTATGTGCGCGCCCTGTCTTATATGATGAGCCATGGCGCCGATGGTCTGCGCCAAGTGGCGGAAGACGCTGTGTTGAACGCCAATTATATTTTGGCCAGCCTGCGCGACGTAATGACCGCGCCATTTGATAATGGCCCCAAAGCGCCGTGTATGCATGAGGCTTTGTTCGACGATAGTTTCTTGAAAGACACCGGCCTCGACACATTGGATTTTGCCAAAGCGATGATCGACGAGGGCTATCACCCGATGACCATGTATTTCCCCTTAGTGGTGCATGGCGCGATGCTGATTGAGCCGACCGAGACCGAGAGCAAAGCCTCGTTGGATTTGTTTATCGCGACGATGCGCGATTTGGTCAAAGGCGCGAAAGAGGGCGATATGGCGCGCTTTAAAAACGCACCTGAATTAGCGCCACGACGCCGGTTGGACGAGACGCAAGCTGCGCGCAATCCGATATTGCGCTGGCACGAGCCGACCGCCAAGGCACAAGCGGCCGAGTAAATGGCACAAATCGAAGATTGGCAGCTAGAGCGCGAAAGCGGCTGGCCCGCCCGTCTTGTTTTTGGCGTCGATGAAGCCGGACGAGGCCCATGGGCGGGGCCGGTCAAGGCGGCGGCGATTTGCTTGCCAGAAGACTTTGACTTGCCCGTCGATGACAGCAAAAAACTAACCGCGAAAAAGCGGGATGTGCTTTTTGAGCAACTCATCCCCTTGCCGCACGGCATTGGCGAGGCCAGTGTCGCCGAGATCGACGAGATTAATATTTTGCAAGCCACTTATTTGGCTATGGCGCGCGCGGTCGAGGGATTGGCGGCGCAAATTGGCGCGCCGCATCATGTGTTGGTAGATGGCAATCGGTTAGGCAAATGGCCATTTTCAGCCAGTGCGATTGTGGGCGGCGATGGCCGTTCGCGCTCGATTGCGGCGGCCTCTATTTTGGCCAAAGTCACCCGAGATAGGCAAATGCAAGCGCTGGATGAGGCGTTTCCGGGCTATGGCTGGGCTTCCAACAAGGGATATGGCGCCAAAGCTCATATGGAGGGGTTGGAAAAGCTTGGTGTGACCCCCCATCATCGACGTTCTTATGCCCCCATTGCCAAGATATTGGCGGCACAAACCCCGAACTAATACCATATGTAGCGTGTGTGGGTAGCTCTGTGGATAAAGTGAAATTTAATTAACGCATTGGAATCTTTGGGCTATTGACGCCAGACTCGCGATGACTCATGGTGGCGCCATGGTTAAAAAGCACACATCCCCTGAGTTACCCCTCAATCAAATCCTGCAAGGCGATTGCCTCGCGCGGCTGGCTGAACTGCCAGACAACAGCGTGGACGTGGTGTTTGCCGACCCGCCGTATAATTTGCAGCTCAAGGGCGATTTGCATCGCCCCGACCAAAGCAAAGTTAATGCGGTGACGGATGATTGGGATAAATTCGACAGTTTTGCCGCCTATGATACTTTCACCCGTGCTTGGCTGGGCGAGGCGCAACGCGTTTTGAAACCGACGGGCACGCTTTGGGTCATTGGCTCTTATCACAATATTTTCCGCGTGGGTTCGGCCTTGCAAGATTTGGGCTATTGGATTTTGAACGACATTATCTGGCGCAAATCCAACCCAATGCCAAATTTTCGCGGCACCCGTTTCACCAATGCGCATGAGACCCTCATTTGGGCCGCACCGGACGAGAATGCCACGGGCTATACATTCAATTATCAAGCGATGAAAACGCTGAATGATGATGTGCAAATGCGCTCTGATTGGACGCTACCGATTTGCAATGGTGGGGAGCGCTTAAAGGGGGATGACGGACATAAATTACACCCAACTCAAAAACCAGAGAGCTTGCTGCACCGCGTGCTTTTGGCCTCGACGCAAGTTGGGGATGTGGTGCTAGATCCGTTTTTTGGCACGGGCACAACCGGCGCTGTGGCCAAACGCTTGGGTCGTAATTTTATTGGTATTGAAGCAGAAGCCAATTATGCCGAAGCTGCCATGCAGCGCATTGGCCGCATCGAACGTTTGAATGATAGCGAATTGGAATTAACCCAAAGCGCCAAATCACAACCGCGCGTGGCTTTTGGTACTTTGGTAGAACGCGGTCTGGTAAAGCCAGGTATGCAATTATTCGGCCCAGCCCGAAAAGCGCAAGCGCAAATCAAAGCCAAAGTGCGCGCCGATGGATCGGTGAAATTAGGCCGCGAGAAAGCTGCGCCTTCGGGCTCCATTCATAAAATGGGTGCGGCCGCGCAAGGCGCGCCGAGCTGCAATGGCTGGACCTATTGGCATTATAAAGACGGCGACAAAATGGTACCGATTGATAATTTGCGCCAAAAGGTCAGAGACGCAGAATAGGTCTTTAAACCTAAAAAAGACATAAAAATGCCGGCCACTTTTGAAAGAGGCCGGCATAATTTTGCGGTAGTTGAGGTTCTATTAGCCAGATTGCTGGTCGTCTAGTTTTTCTGAATAGAAATCAACTTTGCGCGTGAACATATCATTGCCTGGGTGCATTTCTAGCAGGCGCTCATATTTCATTAGATTGGCAGCGAACTCGCTAACTGGGATGGTTTTTAATTCCGCCAGTAGCTTGCGAGTTTCTTGTTCTTTGCTCATTTGAACATCGGCCATGTCGTCCATCATGCTTTCAGACATATCGTCGGACATATCGTTGGACATATCGTCAGACATGTTATCGTTCATGTCTTTGTTCATGTCGTTCATCATGTCATCTGTACTCATAGACGAGTTCATTGTGTCAGAGCTTGAGGTGGTTTCATCGTCTGATTGAAACACATTTATGAGTGCATAAATGCCAAGCAAAACAACGATGATAATAGCGAAACGTTTAGTCATATTTTTATACCTTTTTTATTTTTTTTATTGTGTACTTCGCCAAGCTACTTGTCTGTTTCCCTGCGGTCAACTTATTTTAACAAAACGGTTTTCCATATTTTCGCCATAAGGCTCGGTAAGGCCTCTTGCGCGAAGTCTTGAGGCGCCACCCATTGAAACCCTTTGGGCGCGCGAAACCCCTTGGGGGCTGTTTGCGCCCCAATAGAGAGGGTCAATTTAAAATGGGTAAACACATGCACCACTTCGCCTTTGAGCGGGGTCCATTTATCCTGCATGGCGCTGGGCAATAGCTCTGGCAGTCGGCTTTCATTGGGCGCATCCCAGCCCTTGGAGGGAAAAACCAGCATGCCGCCCAAAAGCCCTTTATCGGGGCGCCGCGCCATCAACACATGACCCTTGGTATTTTCCAGCCAAAAGACAATCCCTTGGCGCTCGGGCTTGGGTTTCTTGGGCGCGCGAATGGGCAGCGTTTCTTCGATGCCGGCCTGGCGCGCCAAACAGCGCTCGCGCCACGGGCAGATGAGGCAATTGGGGCGTTTGGGCGTGCATAAAGTGGCGCCTAAATCCATCATAGCTTGGGCGAAATCGCCGGGTCTGTCTTTTGGCACTAATTTGGTATTGGCTTGTTTTACTTCTGCTTTCAAAGCCGGCATGGGGGTTTGCAATTTATACAGTCGGGAGAGAACCCGCTCGATGTTGCCATCGACGGGGGCGGCGGGCTGGTTAAAGGCAATCGCGGCAATGGCTGCCGCCGTATAGGGGCCGATGCCAGGTAGCGTTAGCAAGGCGGCTTCGGTGTTTGGAAACACGCCGTCATAGTCGGCTACCAGAGTGCGCGCGCATTTCACTAAATTGCGGGCACGGCTGTAATACCCTAAGCCCGCCCAGGCCGCCATCACTCGCGCATCTGGCGCGGCCGCGAGGGCTTGAACATTGGGAAAGAGAGTTAAAAACTTTTCATAATAGGGGCGCACGGTCGTCACATTGGTTTGCTGCAACATAATTTCAGACAACCAAATGCGGTAAGGGTCGGGCTGAGTGCCAGCTTTTGCTGCGGCTGGCAAAATACGCCACGGCAAGTCGCGGGCATGGGCGTCATACCACGCCAGCAAAGCCTTGGCTGGCCATTTCACTAAAGCAGAGGTTGGATGGTTCGCGGGCTCAGGCATATGTGCTATGCTAAAGCAATTGAGACGAGGAGCAAGCTATCCCCAAGCCATTATCTTTTTTGCGCGATATACCGCAGACCAAACCCGCGAGGGGCTATCAAGGCCGCGCGGTTGGTTCGGTATTGGGTCGCATTGTGGCACCAACGCTCAAGCGGCGCGGGTTTCGCGAAATAGATATTCTGGCGCATTGGCCGATGATTGTTGGCCCGCAATTGGCCGCGCTTTCTTGTCCTGAACGGATTTCACGCAATGGCAGAGATACCGAACATGGCGCCTTGCTGACGGTAAAAGTCGAAGGGGCCATGGCCTTAGAAGTGCAGCATATGTCGCCGCTTATTTTAGAGCGGATCAACCAGCATTATGGCGCCGGCTCGATTGCGCGGTTGAATATTGTGCAAGGTCCTTTGCCGTTGGATTATTTAAAAGCCTACGCGGCCCGCGAGACACCTTTGGCAGAAACCGAAATTGAAGCGGCGGAAGCTACATTGGGCGAGTTTCACAATAGTCGTCTGAAGTCGGCACTGGCTCGCCTTGGCGCCCGCGTGGCAAGGCGCAAGTTGAAAGATAAAACAGATTAGGGCCTTTGAAACACCAAATAGTTTTCCACAGGGCACTTGCCCTCGGGCTAAATGAAAGCGCAAAGATAGCTTGGCTGGAATATAATCAAACCAGTCAATCGATTCGGGGGTTTTCGTGTCTCAAAATAATAAAATCATTATCGCCATTGCCGCATTAGCTATTCTTGTCGGCGCGGGTTTCTTTTTTACGCGGGCAGATAGAAATATCGGCCCTGCCACCCGTCTTGTTGAAGATGGGGTAGAGCTCAGCGAAAGGGCGCAAGCTGTTGCCGCAGCCGCCAATAGCCGCGAAGGGGCGCTGGACACACCAAACCCATTGGGCGAGATTGTTCTTGGCAATGCCGATGCGCCGGTCACGATTGTCGAGTATGCATCGCTTACGTGTTCGCACTGTGGCCAGTTTCACCGCGAAACTCTGCCGAAGGTAAAAGCTGATTACATCGATAAAGGACTGGTGAAAGTTTATTTCCGTCCTTTCCCATTCGACCCCTATGCCACCGCAGGTGCTATGTTGGCACAATGTGTCGCGCCAAAAGCGCGGGTTAATTTCTTGGACATTTTGTTCAAGCGCCAAAACGCATGGCTGCAAAGCGAGAACGCGATGGAAGAGTTACAAAAATTGGCTCTCCAAGCTGGCCTGTCGGAAGCTGATTTCGTGGTCTGTCTCAAAGACGCTGATAAATTGGAAGGCATTCGTGTGATGCAGTCTGCAGCGGCGGAAGAGCTGGGCGTGCGCTCAACCCCGACTTTCTTCATCAATGGAATTAAAGTTGAAGGTAATCAGCCGTACAGTGAAATTGAGAAAACCATCAAACGAGCACTCCCATAGTCTGGTCTCTAACTTGAACGCACGCGGCTAGAGGAATAATAAGCCAATGAAATTTGATCGCATTCGCCTTTCTGGATTTAAGTCTTTCGTAGACCCGGTCGAGCTCGACATTTTGCCGGGCATGACAGGTATCGTAGGCCCCAATGGGTGTGGCAAATCGAATTTATTGGAAGCCCTTCGTTGGGTGATGGGGGAGACCTCGTATAAATCGATGCGCGGCTCGGGCATGGAAGATGTGATTTTCTCTGGCACGAATTCACGACCTTCGCGCAACCATGCGGAAGTTTTGTTGATGCTGGACAATTCGGCGCGCCAAGCCACGCCTGAGTTTAACGATGCGGATGCGCTAGAAGTGGCGCGCCGCATTGAGCGCGATGCGGGCTCGGCCTATCGCATCAATGGTCGCGATGTGCGCGCGCGCGATGTGCAACTTATGTTTGCCGATGCCTCGACAGGCTCGCGCTCCAACTCTTTGGTTAAACAGGGCCAAATTGGCGAGATTATTAATTCCAAGCCAGAAGCGCGTCGTCGTATTTTGGAAGAAGCTGCGGGTATTTCAGGCCTGCATTCGCGCCGCCATGAAGCCGAGTTGCGGTTGCGTGGGGCCGAGAGCAATCTCGAGAAATTAGAAGAAATCATTACCAATTTAGAGACCCAATTGCGCCAGCTCAAACGCCAAGCGCGCCAAGCCAGTCGGTATAAAAATATTTCCGGTCAAATTCGGGAAGTCGAAGCCTTGGCTTTGCATTTGCGTTGGCGCCAAGCCCTCGACATGGTCGAGGAAAGCGAAAGCCTATTGTTGGACGCGCGCAAGGCGGTTTCCGAATCGGGCACAGCTTCGGCTTCTGCCACGACGACCCAAATTCAGGCGCAAGCCGCGCTGCCAGATTTGCGCGAAGGCCAAGCCGGTGCCGCCGCAGGCTTGCGTCGTTTGACGCTTGAGCAAGAGAGCTTGGACGCAGAAGCCCAGCGCGCCAACGAAATGGTCTCGCGACTGCAAGGCCAAATCGCGACGATTGCCCAAGATGCGACGCGCGAGCGGCAAGTTTTGCAAGATGCTGAACAACAAATTCAGCGCCTCATCGAAGAAGAAACCGAAATGCGCGCCTCTATTTCCGACG
The DNA here is from genome assembly GCA_963932545.1 of uncultured Rhodobiaceae bacterium. Lineage (GTDB taxonomy): Bacteria > Pseudomonadota > Alphaproteobacteria > RS24 > RS24 > UBA8337. Next base: position 109,092 of record CAWVRH010000004.1, read on the forward strand.
ACGAATCGGAAGCAGAAACGCAAAGTGCCACGCGCCTCGAAGAAGCCTCGGCGCAGTTGGCGCAATGTGAAAAAGCCTATGATGAAGCCGGTCAGGCTTCGGCCGAGTTCCGCGCGCGCAAACAAGCTATCGAGCAGGCGGTGCGTAACAATCAAAACCGTCGCGAAAAATTGCAAGCCGAACGCCAGCAAGCCGAAAACACGCGCGGTGATATTCAAGATGCCATCTCGTCTGATTTCGATGTCGCCGCACGGCGCAGCGAAAGCGAAGATTTGCAAGCCCAAGAAGAAGCCGCACAATTGGCATTAACCCAAGCCGAGGCCGCCTATCGCGCAGCCCGAGAAGCGCAGTCGAGCGCAGGCGATCCAGCCCGCGAAGCGCGCGGGGCTTTGGAGCGTTTGGTGGGCGAGCGCGATGCGTTGGCACGCCTGTTTGCCAAAGCCGATGAGGCTGCCTATCCGGCGCTGGTCGATGATGTGACGGTCACGCCAACTTATGAAACGGCTCTCGGTGCCGCACTTGGCGATGAGCTGGATGCCTCGCCAGATGTGGCCGCACCGGCTTTTTGGAATCCTTTGGGCGCGCAAGATTTGGGACAAAAACTGCCCAATGGCGTTGAGCCGTTGTCGGCCTATGTGGCGGGCTCCACGCTTTTGACGCGTGCTCTATCGCAAGTTGGGCTGGTTACAAAAACCCAAGGGGATGCGCTGCAAGAGGCTTTATTGCCGGGCCAGAAACTTGTGTCGAAAGATGGCGATGTTTGGCGTTGGGATGGCTATTGTGCTGCGGGCGATGCCCCCACCGCTGCGGCCACGCGTCTGGCGCAGAAAAACCGTTTAGATGAATTATCTGGCGAGATTGAAAAAGCCGAGAACAAAGCCGATGCCGCCAAAGTGACGCTAGAAACCGCGCGTCTCGCGGCCGAGCAAGCCAGTGCGGCTCAAGATGAGGCGCGCCAAACTGCCAAAGACAGCCAGAGTGAAAATGCACAATCGCAGCGCTATTTGACCGAAGCCGAAGCGGGCGTGGCGACACAAAACGCTAAATTAAGCGCGCTGGAAGCCAGTCTAAAACGCATCGTCGAAGATTTGGCCGAGATTGAAAAAGCCGAAACGGCCTCCACTGAAGACTTGCAAGGTCTGGGCGGCGAAGCCGACTTGCTGGCCTCGGTAGAAACCACGCGCGTGGGCATGGATGAAGCGCGCGGCGCCCATGCACAAGCACGGGCCGAATTGGATGGTCTGAAAAGCCGACGCGCGGCCCGCGATTCGCGTCTGTTGCGCATCGGCGAAGACATGGCGCAATGGAAACAACGCCAAGCGACGGCCGGAACCCAAATCGAAGCCTTGGCGACACGCGAAACCGCCGTCACCCAAGAAATGACCACCTATAAAGACGTGCCCGCCGCTTTGGCTGAGAAACGCGGGAAATTGGCCGACTTAATCGTCGAAGCCGAAGCCAAGCGCCAAGCCGCCGCCGATGCTTTGGCGCAGGCGGAGACACAAGTATCAGAGGCCGACGCTAAACTGCGCGACATTCAAGCCTTGGTTGGCTCTGCCCGCGAAACGCGAGCGCGCCTCGAGGCTACAGTGGAAGCCAATAAATTACGCCTCGACGAAGCCGGCCAGCGGATTCGGGAAGCCTTGCGCATCGAGCCAGAAAAAGCTCTGGCGGTTTCCGGCCATGATGTCGAAAAACCCTTCCCAGATGTGGAAGCGATGGAAAACAAACTCGAGAAATTGCGCCGCGAGCGCGAAAACCTCGGCGGCGTGAATTTGCGCGCCGAAGAAGAAGCCGAAGAAATTGAAGCGCAAATCAGCACGATGACGGCTGAACATGAAGAGTTAACCTCGGCGATTAATAAATTGCGCCACGGCATTGGCCAACTAAACCGTGAAGGGCGCCAGCGTCTGCTGGCCGCTTTTGATACGGTGAACGGCCATTTCCAGCGCTTGTTCACGCAGCTCTTTGGCGGCGGCACGGCCAATCTTACCCTCACCGAAAGCGATGATCCGCTAGAGGCTGGGCTAGAGATTATTGCCCATCCGCCGGGCAAAAAACCGCAAGTCATGTCGCTGCTTTCGGGCGGCGAGCAGGCTTTGACCGCGATGGCACTTATTTTTGCGGTTTTCTTGACCAATCCATCGCCGATTTGCGTGCTGGATGAGGTGGACGCGCCTTTGGATGATGCCAATGTGGAGCGTTTCTGCAATTTGGTAAAAGAAATTTCCGAAGAAACCGAGACCCGCTTTTTGCTGATTACCCACCATGCGTTAACCATGGCGCGGATGGACCGATTGTTCGGCGTGACCATGCAAGAACGCGGCGTTAGCCAGCTTTTATCGGTTGATTTGTCCACGGCCGAGCAATTTGCTGAATCTGGCGATGAAAAAATCACAGATGAAGAAAAAGAAGAAACAAATTCAGTAGCTTAAGCAAATGTCGTCAGCTTGACATTCCCCGCGTTTAAAACTATGTTCGCCTCAACTGGAAGGCGGAAACCCTTGTTTTTTTGGGTGTTTTCATGGGGTCCACGCCGAGAGGCCAATAAACCCCACTAAAGGATACATACGATGCCCAAACGTGAACGGCTCGATGCTTTAGAAGAAAAGATTTCTGCTAGCCGGCAAGGGCAAGTGCCGCCAGAGAAACAGGCGCGGGTCAATGCCAATATGTTGGGCTTAGCCTATCGGCTTTTGGTCGAAATATTGGTGGGCATTGGGGTCGGCGGTTTCGTTGGCTGGTGGATGGACAAAGTGTTAGACACGAAGCCCATCTTTATGCTGGTTTTTTTGGGGCTCGGTATGGGCGCTGGTTTGATGAATTCGGTTCGTACGGTGAATGAAATGCGCCGTAAACAGGACCAAGCAGAAGCGGCGAAGCGCCGCGAGAACGAGGAGTAAAGCGTGGCTGGTAAAAGTAACGCAGAAGGTGGCGCTGGCATCGATCCGATGCATCAGTTTGAAGTGCACCCCATTATTGAGCTTCCGACCATTGCTGGTGTTGATACCTCGTTTACCAATGCCTCCCTTTGGATGGTATTGGCGATCGGTCTTTCTAGTTTGTTTTTAATCGCTGCTTCGCGCCGCACGTCCATCGTGCCAGGCCGCCTGCAGCTGATGGGCGAGATGTCTTACAGCTTCGTCGCCAATATGGTGAAAGAAAATGTCGGTACGGAAGGTATGAAATACTTCCCGTTCATCTTCTCTCTCTTTGTGTTCATTTTATTTTGCAACATGCTCGGCATGCTGCCCTACAGCTTTACCGTGACCAGTCACCTGATTGTGACTTTCGCGCTGGCCGCGACCGTGTTCCTTTTGGTGACTTTGGTTGGCTTTGCGCGCCACGGCGTTAGCTTTTTGAAACTGTTTGTGCCGTCGGGCATTCCGGTTGTTTTGCTGCCGCTTTTGGTAGTGATTGAAGTTATTTCTTATCTGACACGCCCTGTTAGCCTGTCCGTTCGTTTGTTCGGCAATATGATGGCTGGCCATACGATGCTTAAAATCTTTGGTGGCTTTGTGGTTGGCTTGAGTTCAGCTGGCCTCATTCCGTTGGCGATTGCGCCGTTTGCCTTAATGGTGGCGTTTACTGGTTTGGAATTATTGATCGCGGGGCTTCAAGCCTATGTGTTCACCATTCTGACTTGTATTTATCTCAACGAAGCCATTCATATGGATCACTAAATTTGAACCTTTACGACTAAATTAACCACCTAACTACGCCTACGGGCAAAATGGAGACTAAGATCATGGAAGCAGAAGCAGCAAAATATATTGGCGCAGGTATCGCATGTATCGCTCTAGCTGGAGCGGGCATCTCAATCGGTACGATTTTTGGTAATTATTTGGCAGGCGCCTTGCGCAATCCAAGTGCAGCCCAGGGTCAGTTCCCGAACCTCCTGCTCGGCTTTGCCCTTGCAGAAGCCACAGGCCTATTTGGTCTGATTATCGCTCTTATCTTGCTGTTTGTTGTCTAATCAACAAACCTCAAGTTTGAACGTTAAGTTAACTTAAAAGCCCAGGAGGCCGCCAATGCCACAGCTTGACCCAAGCAGTTTTGGCTCCCAGCTATTTTGGCTGGCGATTTGTTTTGTCACTCTTTATCTGGTGATGGCAGTTGTTGTGCTGCCGCGTATCACCAGAACTTTGGCGGCGCGAGCTGACCAAATGGAAGGCGATTTGGCTCAGGCCGAAGCCTTGCGCGACAAAGCAGAAACGGCTCTTGCGGCCTATGAAGATGCTCTAGCCCAGGCGCGCACCCGCGCGCTGGGGCTGGCGCAAGACATGCGGGCCGAGGTGCAAGCCGAGACCGAGCGTCAAAAAGGCGAGCTAGATGCTAGCCTCGCCAAAGCTGCCAAAGCGGCAGATGTTCGCCTCGAAGCGGCTCGCATCAAAGCTATGGAAGGCTTGCAAAACGCCGCCCAAGATATCGTGGCTGACGTGATGTCAGCGATCGGTGTCGAACAGGCGGACGAAAAAGCGGTTGCCAAAGCGGTAACGCAAGCATTTTCCTCTACCTCTGATACAGTTAAAGCAGGATAATTTTTATGTTTGATGAAAGCTTTTTTGTCGCGCTCGCGTTTTTTACCGTTATCGGCGCCTTTGTTTATTTCGGCCTGCCGAAAAAACTGATGCAAGCTTTGGACGAGAAGTCCTCTGAAATTGCCGATGAATTAGAGCACGCTCGCACATTGCGCAACGAAGCTGAAAAAGTGCTGGCTGACTATGAAGCCCAGCGTAAGCAGGCTGAAAAGCAAGCGGAAGAAATTGTTTCGCAAGCCAAACAATCGGCAGAGCGCACGGCAAGTGACGCGCGCGAAGCTATGCAAAGCGCCATGGAACGCCGCACAGCACAAGCCGAAAGCAAAATCAAGCGGGCCGAAGAGCTGTTGCAAAAAGAAGTGCGTGGCGCGATTTCCGGTTTGGCTGTCGCCGCTGCTGCCAACTTGGTAGCTTCGGGCCTGAGTGCTGCGGCTGCGAAAAAGCTGGTAGATGAAAACATCTCCGAGCTTGGGTCTCGCCTCAACTAAACCAAAAAGTTATTTTACGCTGGCTGGCGCCGTCGCTTGCAGCTGGTCTTGCGCGTGGTAACGCGGCCAGCTTTCGGCTGCCAATATGCGTTGGCTTATCGGCTCTTGGCGCAAGCGATCGCGATATATCCATAGGTTGCTCATTACTTTTTGAACATAGTCTCGGGTTTCTGGGGCGGGCAGGCTTTCGATGAACAATAGCGGGTCGTTAACGCCTTTGAGTTCGCGGCGCCACCGCCGCACATTGCCGGGCCCCCCATTATAGGCGGCCAGCGCCAAGATGAGACTTTTATCAAAATATTGGTCGCCTAGCAGCATGCTTAAATAGCGATTGCCAATCTCTAGGTTCAGGTCGGCTTCTAGCAATTGATCTCGACCTGAGCGCCGAAACAGGCTGCGATCTCCGGTCACGAAAGCCGCCGTGCTCGGCATGATTTGCATCAAACCGCGCGCGCCAGCGTGAGATTTCGCCCGTGCCTTGAAACGACTTTCTTGGCGCACCAAAGCATGCACGAGGGCTGCATCCACTGTCTTTAGTTTTTGTTTATCGTTCGGCTTGGAGCTGGGCACGATATCCACAACCGGATAGCTGCTTTCATATAAAGGAAGCGGCAGGCCATTGGAGATACGCCCACCGAGGCGCGACGCCAGCGCTAATTGCACAGCGGGATACTTATTGTCGCGCGCAAAAGACAGCAGTGCGCGCGCATCTATCTCGCTCACTCTTTCTTGCAGGTAGAGTAATTCCAACTCGGCTAATTCTTCTTGATCGGCCTCGCGAAAGGCTTGTGCGCGCCGCACGGCCGGATGGGAGGTAAATAGGCTTCCGGTGTTTTCATCGGCGCGACGCCAGTCGATAATTAAGCCATTACGCATATGCTGCATGGCCAGAAGCGCATAGAAATTAGGCCCACTTCGGGCCGCCGAACGCAAATACAATTCGGCTTCTTGTATTTTGCCTTTATCTCGCAAACCGCGCGCCGTCCAATAAGAGGCCTTTGCCCGCAGCTTGGGGCTAGCGGTTCGGTTGAGCGCCAGTTTTTCAAAATGGCGGATCGCTTGATCCAGTTTTCCCAATCGATAGGCCGCCAAGCCGACGTGCCAGTCTGACATTTGCACATGTTGACGCGACCGCGTGGCCTCGAGCGCCAGCTCTAAAGCTTGTGGCACTTTTCCTTCGATGTAATAGGAGCGCGCGATGAGAGATTTCAAAAAATCGGTCTCGGCGGGTTTTAGCCGAACGTCTTGCGCCGTTTGTTTTATATACTGAAGCGCTTGGGTTGGGCGCTCACGGCGCACCATAGAGCTGACTTCTTTTTTAATCCGCCGCGCGGTGCGGGTACGAAACAGGCTTTGGCCACGGCTCAGTTTTTCATTGAAATAAACCCGAGATGGCGGCCGCTTGGGCATGGAAACCCCGCGTGGTTTTCGCTTTTGCGCCAATTTATAAACCTGCCAAGCGCCTGGCTGGTCTGCGTAATTTTTCAACCAATCCCGCAACTCCGTCCAGCGCGCACGATAGGCGGTTGGGTGCATGTAGCGTTGGAACAAGACATGCCCCATAAGGGTTGGTTTTTCCAACTGATTGATCAGGCGGTCGGCGCGTCGCCAGCTACCGGTTTTTTGCAGCTCGAAAATATTTTGATATAAAACGCTATCTGTAAGTTCGGCCGCAGCCTCAAAAGCTGGCCGAGGCGGGGGCGCAATCTTGGCCTCAACAGGCGAGCTGATGAAGCCCAATAGAACCAGTGCGGGCAGCAATCCGAGAGACGCCTGCGGCCATATGTTGCCTAGCGGTTTCAAGCGTTCACCAATTTAGATTTTAGCTCGCATAAATCAGACCAAACATCCGCTTTGGTTTCTGGCCGACGCACCACATAGGCGGGGTGCAGCATCGGCAAAGCTTTCAGCTGCAAGGTCTCCGGCTGATAAGTCTGCCATTGGCCCCGCAGTTTGGTAATGCCAACTTGCGTTCCTAGCAGCGTTTTGCTGGATATATTGCCAGCTAGCCATAAAATTTCAGGTTGAGCCAATTCGATGTGGCGCTCCACAAAAGGCTGGCAAATGGCAATCTCATCGGTTGATGGCGACCGGTTTCCCGGCGGCCGCCAAGGCACGATATTGGTGATATAAATATTCTCGTCGCGGCTAAGGCCAATAGAGGCCAGCATTTTGTCGAGCATTTGCCCCGCAGGCCCCACAAAGGGTTTGCCTTCTATGTCTTCTTCTTTGCCCGGGGCTTCGCCGATGAGCATGACTTTGGAGCCGACGGTGCCGTCTTGAAACACGCAGCTTTTTGCGGTGGATTTTAACCCGCAAAGTTCGAAATTTTGTACCGCTTGGTTCAACTGTTCGAGCGTATCGGCTTCAGCCGCCGCTTTTTTTGCCATGGCGATAGCGTGTTTTATTTCGTTGCCGCCTGTGCTCGGGTTGGCAGGTTTGGCAATCGGCATCGCAGGCTTAACAATAGATGCGGGAGCCAGAGAGGCTTGCGGCGCTTCTTGCATCTGTGTGCTTTGGGGTGTGCTGGCGGACGGGGCGTGGGCTGGCGTCTCACGAGGGCGCGCAATTTCTGGCGAAGCAACCGAGCCTTGCTGATAATAATGCACTGGCGCCTCGGCCAACACATCGGTGCAGCCTGCGTCCAGATGTTGGCGCAGCAAGTCGATAATTTGATGTTGGGTCAAGCCGGTCATTGTCTGGCGGCAGCTCCTCATTATTAAGTTGTGACTAAGGTAAGCTGCTTCGTTCTCTTTGGCTGTTATAAAAAGGCTCTTTTTTCCAAATAGAATCCTGTCTCTAAAATACAACGACACTAAAATGACATAGGGTCGCATGGGCGCTCGCTGACTTGGGAGGGCGGCGGCGAAGGCCTATATAGAAGAGGTCTCGCGGCAATAAATTTTGTCATAACGGTGACGCAAGGCGGTTTTTCTGCTATAGAAAACGCCAAATTAGCGACAGTTTTTAAACGGAGCATAAAATGAGTGAATTGCCAGTAAATCAGGTCAACACGCGCCAAGGCTGGGCTTTGGCCCCCGAAGAACGCGAAGGCATGGAATATGATGTGGTGATTGTTGGCGGCGGCCCTGCGGGTCTGTCGGCGGCGATTCGTTTGAAACAAATGGCGGCCGAAAAAGGCGAAGAGGTTTCAGTTTGTGTTCTGGAGAAGGGCTCTGAAATTGGCGCTCATATTCTTTCTGGCGCGGTTATTGATCCGGTCGGCATCGAGCGTTTGTTCCCCGATTGGAAAGCCATGGGTGCCCCGTTGGAAACAGAAGTGACGAGCGACCGTTTCTTGGTACTGGGCCCTGCGGGCTCTTTCCCGCTGCCAAACTTCATGTTGCCGCCTTTGATGAAAAACCACGGCAATTATATCGCCAGCCTCGGCAATGTCGCGCGCTGGCTGGCCGAACAAGCCGAAGGCATGGGCGTGGAAATTTACCCGGGCTTTGCGGCGGCTGAATTACTGTTGGATAAAAACGGCGCGGTTCGTGGTGTGGCCACGGGCGATATGGGCGTTTCTAAAGAGGGCACCAAAAAAGATGGTTGGATGCCGGGCATGGAATTGCTGGCGAAATATACTTTGCTCGGCGAAGGCGTGCGGGGCTCGCTTTCCAAAGCTGCCATCGCGCAATATGAGCTGGATAAAGATAGCGACTATCAAAAATTTGGTCTGGGCATTAAAGAGCTATGGCAAATCGACCCTGCCCAGCACAAGCCGGGCTATGTGCAGCACACATTTGGCTGGCCGCTGGATAATAAAACGGGTGGGGGGTCGTGGATGTATCACTTTGGCGAGGGCCTCGTGTCGATCGGCTTTGTGACCCATTTGAATTATCAGAACCCGCATCTCTCGCCTTATGACGAATTTCAGCGCTTTAAAATGCACCCTGCCATCAAACCTGTTTTGCAGGGCGGCAAGCGCATTTCTTACGGCGCGCGCGCGATTACCGAAGGCGGTTATCAGTCGGTTCCAAAACTGGCTTTCCCCGGTGGCGCGCTTATTGGTTGCTCGGCTGGCTTTGTTAATCTGCCGCGTATTAAAGGCAGCCATAACGCTATGGAAACCGGAATTATGGCGGCTGAAGCGGCTTTTGACGCGGTCACTTCGGGTCGCTCGCATGATGAGTTGGAAGCCTATCAAACCGCTTATGACGGCTCGCGCGTTGCCAAAGAATTGTCGATGGTGCGCAATGTGAAGCCGCTGCTGACCAAATTCGGTACGGTTTTGGGCACGATTTTGGGCGGCGTAGAAATGTGGATGCGGACTTTGCGCATCGGCTTGCCGTTCACCATGCACCATACGAAGGCCGACCACGCGAGCTTGAAAAAAGCCTCTGAGTGCAAGCCCATTGATTATCCAAAATATGACAATGAAGTGGCTTTCGATAAATTATCGTCGGTGTTCTTATCGGCCACCAACCATGAGGAAGACCAGCCCGCGCATTTGACGCTGAAAGATGCGTCGGTGCCGATTGAGGTAAACTTGCGCGACTACGACGAGCCAGCGCAACGCTATTGCCCGGCAGGGGTTTATGAGATTGTGGCGGAAGAAAATGGCGACAATCCGCGTTTGCAAATCAATGCGCAAAACTGCGTGCATTGCAAAACCTGTGATATTAAATGCCCAAGTCAGAATATTAATTGGGTGGTGCCAGAGGGCGCAGGCGGGCCAAACTACCCGAATATGTAAGTCTGTCTCGCGTTTATAGCGCCTTGAGTTGCGCGCACGAGTGGTTACACTGATAGGTAATCCAACACGCAGGAAGGTGGGATTTCTATGAATTGGCGGCATGGCATTTTAATAGGTTTGGCTGGCGTAAGTGCGCTAGTGGCCTCGGGCGTTGTATATATATCGCAACGTGTCGATGCTTATATCGTCGAGCAAGGCGCTTCTGGGGCTTATCTTGCCGCCCGCCAAGCCACGCTTTCCAAAGATTCTGAAGCCGCGGGTGACTATTGGTCGATGGCGCTTTTGGCCCGACCCAATGACGAACGTTTGTTGCGCGAGGCTTTGCAGGCGCAAATTTTGGCAGGTCAAGTAAACGCGAGTGTTGCCACGGCGGAGCGAATTGTTGCTGGCAAACAAGAAAATCGCCAAGCCCGTCTTTTGCTGGCCATCGATGCGTTTAAACATAAAGATTATAAGGCTTCGCTCACCCATCTCGATGCGATGGAAAAGGGCCCTTTTGCGGAAATGCTGAACCCAAACATTCGGTTGTGGATTAGCGTAGCGCAAGGCGATGAGGCAGCCCGTGACCGTGCCATTCAAAAACTAGGTCGCGGCAGTGTTTTTTCAGCGGTGCCTTTATCGCAATCGGCGCGTGTGTTGGAGCTGAACGCAGAGCCCCAAAAAGCCCAACGATATTATCAAGATGCGGTGCGAGCTGGCGGCGCGCGCTATTTATTTTTCACGCTATCCTATGGCGAGTTTTTGCACCGCCAAGGCGAGATTGAACGCGCCCGAAAATTATATGCGTTTTTCGCGTCGCAAAACCTAGACAATGCCTATATCAAAGCCGCGCAAACGCGCCTCGATTTCAACACCCCTGTGCCGCTCAGCACCAGCCCACAAACCGGACTGGCCAGCGCCTTTAGCGCCATTGCCGAGGCTATGGCCAATGAGCAGCGCATGGAATTGGCACTCGGTTTTTATCGCATGGCGCAGCATCTAACCCCTGAAAATGACCGCGTCTCTTTTGCGGTGGCCAGCTTGATGGGGCAGCGAGAGCGCTTTGTGCGGGCGGCCGAAGAGTTTGGTGCCATTTCAAGGGATGCGGTGTCTTATGCCGATGCGCAAATTCAACGTGCGCAAATGTTGTTTCAAGCCGGTGCCAGCGAGGCGGCGATTGCGGTCTTGTCGGCACAATCCAGAGCGATGCCGGATAATAGCGATATCTTCATTTCTCTGGGCGATTTATATCGCTCCGAACATCGTTTTGCGGAGGCTGAGACGGCCTATGACAAGGCGATTGAAATGGGCACGGGCGCGGCGCAAGATCCCAACCCACGCGATTGGTTTTTATATTTCGCGCGCGGCATGATGCGCGAACGTCTGGGCACTTGGGGCATGGCCGAGCTAGATTTGCAGACCGCGCGCAAGCTCTCGGGCGATGAGCCTAATGTGCTGAATTATCTGGGGTATAGTTGGATCAACCAAGGTATTTACTTGGATGAGGGACTGAAAATTATCCGCGAAGCGGTAACAAAAGAACCTAAGAACGGTGCTTTCGTGGATAGTTTGGGCTGGGCCCATTATCGCTTGGGAAATTACAAACAAGCCCTCATCTTGCTGGAACGCGCGTCGAAAATTGAAAGTGGAGACCCCGTTGTAACCGATCATTTGGGCGATGCCCTATGGCGGGTTGGCCGCAAAGTCGAGGCGCGCTATCAGTGGCGCAAGGCCTTGGCCTTTGAGCCGAGCGCCGAAGACCGCGCCAAAATGGAAGACAAATTGCTCAAGGGTCTCGGCCCGCCGGAGAAGAAAAAACCCAAAGCGCACATGCCGCGCGGCGGCACGGCCATTTAAGGCGCTGCCCTTATGGCCCCCTCAACCTTAAGCCTCACCGCGCCTGCGAAAATAAATTTAAGCCTGCGGGTGCGCGGCGAGACAGCCGATGGCTACCATGCCCTCGAGAGCCTTGTCGGGTTTTGTGACATTGGCGATCATTTGCATATGGAAAGCTGTGGGGGCTCGTCTAGCTTAGAAATCAAGGGCGCTTTTTCACACGCCTTGGAGGCGGCACCTAGCGAAGATAATTTAATCTGGCGCGCCTTAACCGCGCTCGAACAAGCTAGCGGGCGCGCGTTGCCCACTCGGTTGGTGTTGGAAAAAAACCTACCCGTTGCGGCAGGCCTGGGCGGTGGGTCAGCCGATGCGGCGGCGGCTTTGCGCGGGCTGATGCACTTACATAAGCTTGATTTAAACCCAGTCGATTTGGCCGAACTTGCGCTCCGCCTCGGTGCCGATGTCCCCGTCTGCTTGGCGAAAGAGCCCGCTTGGATGACGGGCATTGGCGAGGTTTTGACGCCTCTTACAGGTTTTCCAGCCGCCGATATCGTTCTGGTGAACCCTCATGTGGCGCTACCCACGGCGTCTGTATTTGCCAACCTGCGGCCTGTCGAAAAAATGCTGCCGCCACAGGAAATATCAAGCGGATGGCAAGGGCTCGATGATTTGTGTGGGTTTCTTGTTGAGCAGGGCAATGACCTGCAAGCGCCGGCAATATCTTTGGTGCCTGTGATTGAGCTTTGCCTATCGACGCTGCGCTCAAGTGGCGCGAGATATGTCGCCATGAGCGGCTCTGGCGCCAGTTGTTTTGCTTTATGTGAGGCCGGACAGGGCGCGGCCGTAGCGTCGGCCTATGGCGCGCGGCGGCGTGAAGATTGGGTTCAGGCAGGTCGATTAATAAGCGCGAGCGATACAAAAATCGACGAGGCGTAGCAAGACGGCGCGCGTTTCGCTGTTTGGGAATAAGCTTAAAGCATCCTTGGCTTTCTCCCCATAATGGGTGGCGCGCGCTACCGTGTCTGCCAAGGCTTGCGTATCTGACATATGTTTTGTGGCTTGAGCAAAGCGGGCGCCATGGTCGGCCTCAGACGGCTCGGCCATAACGGTTTCCCAAAATGAGCGTGCCGCTTCATCCCCGCGATGATAGGCCAGAATTACCGGCAAAGTCATTTTACCTTCGCGGAAATCTTCGCCGATATTCTTGCCCAAGACTTTGCCGATGCTGCCATAGTCGAGGGCATCATCGATGAGCTGAAAGGCAATGCCGAGGTTTCGGCCATAGGAGGTCAACGCCTGCATCTGTGCCGGTGAGGCGTCGGATATTTCGCCGCCCACTTCGGCCGCGGCCGAAAACAGCGCGGCGGTTTTCGCATCGATGATTTGCAGATATTTATCTTCGCTAATCTGTGTGTTGTTCATGGCGGCAAGCTGCATGACCTCGCCCTCAGCGATGACGGCTGCCGCATTCGAGAGGATGTCGAGCGCAGGCAAGCTTTCGGCCGCTACCATCATGCGAAAGGCTTGGCCGAGCAGAAAGTCGCCGACCAGCACGCTGGCCGAATTTCCCCATAGCTTGCGCGCGGTTGGTTTGCCACGTCGCATATCGCTATCATCGACGACATCGTCATGCAGCAAAGTGGCCGTGTGCATGTATTCGACAGCCGCCGCCATGGTGATGTGATGGCGGCCTTGATAGCCAGACAATCGCGCCGCCGAGAGGGTTAAAAGCGGGCGCAAGCGTTTACCGCCCGCGCCGATTAAATGTTCGGTAATGGCAGGTATCAGCGCCGCAGCCGACTGCATATGAGTAGAAATCTTGCTCTCCACGCCCACCAGCTCATCAGCAAACAGCGCTTGAAGTTCCATCAGTGCATTGTCGGTCGAGCGCGCGGTCTCGCTAAAATTTATTATTTCTGCCATAGTTTGCTCCTGCGCCCGATTATCCGCCAATTGGTCGCTAGGTCAAGAAAAACGGGGCAAAACATAACTGAGGCATAGCGATGCACCCACCAGAGGATACCGAGACGAAATATAGCCAAGATGGATTTCTAGGTGAAAAATTGCGTGTGCGTCAGCCCCTCGATGGATTTCGCTCGGGTCATGACGCGGTTCTTTTGGCTGCTGCCAGCGAGCCACCCCAAGGCGGGCATATTATTGAGCTGGGTAGCGGCTCGGGGGTTGCGTCTTTATGTTTCGCGGCGCGGCGCACGGATGCGCAAATCACCGGCCTAGAAATTGACCCGAAAATGCTGGCACTGGCGCAAAATAACGCCGAGGCCAATGATTTGGGGGGCCGCGTTCACTTCAAACCCGCCGACATTAATGGGCCGTTTAAGGATATGCATTTGGTGGCCAATAGTTATGACGAGGTCATTGCCAATCCGCCGTTTTATAAATTGGGCCATGTGCCAGAGCTAGAAAATGATAAGAAAGCGCGTGCGCTCATTGGCACGCAAGCCACATTGGATACGTGGGTAAAATGTGCCGCCGCCTTGGCCAAGGCGCGGGGTCACGTCACTTTTATTCACCGCGCCGATGCTTTGGCGCAGCTTCTCACGGTGATGCAAAAACGGCTTGGCGACTTGCATGTGCTGCCGGTTTTGCCCAAGCCCAATAAAGCCGCCACGCGCGTTTTAATTCGCGGACGGCGCGATGCCCGCGCGCCAGTCACCCTTTTGCCGCCCCTGGTATTGCAAAACCTAGATGGCGAACCCAGCTCAGCCGCAGAAAGCGTCTTGCGCCATGGCGCAGCCCTTGCTTTTGCCGAGGCTGGCAGTTAATTATCCTCACATGCATTTGTTTCGCGAAACGGAAAAAACCACATGAGTGTCCCCAGCCAAGGTAAAGCGAATAGCTTTCAAGATCTCATCTTAAACCTACAACGCTATTGGGCCGACCAAGGCTGTGTGGTGTTGCAGCCCTATGATATGGAAATGGGAGCGGGTACGTTTCACCCCGCCACTGTTTTGCGCGCGCTTGGCCCCGAGCCTTGGAAGGCTGCCTATGTGCAGCCCTCGCGCCGCCCTACCGATGGTCGCTATGGCGAGAACCCCAATCGGTTTCAGCATTATTATCAGTTTCAAGTGGTGCTTAAGCCTTCGCCAGATAACCTCCAAGAGCTCTACTTGGAAAGCTTGAAAGTCTTGGGCATCGACCCGATGCAACATGACATTCGCTTTGTCGAAGATGACTGGGAAAGCCCAACGCTGGGCGCTTGGGGACTGGGCTGGGAGGTTTGGTGCGATGGCATGGAAATCTCGCAATTCACTTATTTTCAACAAGTCGGCGGCATTGATTGCGAGCTGGTGACGGGCGAGCTGACCTATGGTTTGGAGCGTTTGGCGACCTATGTGCAGGGCATCGACAACGGCTTCGACCTAGATTTTAACGGCAATGGTGTCAGCTACGGCGATGTTTTCCATCGCTCCGAAGTCGAGTTCTCACATTATAATTTCGAGGCCGCCAACACTGATATTTTGCTGCGCCATTTTGAAGACGCTGAAGCGGAATGTTTGCAATTGGTAGAAAAAGGCCTGTCCTTGCCCGCCTATGATCAGTGCATGAAGGCGAGCCATAATTTCAATTTGCTAGATGCGCGCGGCGTCATTTCCGTGACCGAACGCCAAGCCTATATTGGCCGTGTGCGGGCGCTGGCGAAAGCTTGCGCCGAGGGCTATTTGGAAAATAAATTACAAGCCGAGAGGGGAGCCAGCCATGACTGATTTTCTGTTAGAGCTTTAT
>CAWVRH010000005.1:0-113127 GCA_963932545.1 uncultured Rhodobiaceae bacterium
CTGCAGTTTAAGTATGGCGATGAGATTGGCGAGAGCGCGGATATCTTCAAAAAATGCACCGATACAATTATTCGCCAAGTGGAAGACATTGGCCGGATGGTGGATGAGTTTGCCGAGTTCGCGCGGATGCCTTTTGCGGTGATGGCCTCGTTTGATTTGAGCGATGTAATCTCGCAAGCGGTCTTGCTGCAGCGCGTCGCCTTTCGCGATACTGAGTATTGCGTCACCTGTCCGGACGAAATGGAGATGTATGGGGATCGACGTCTCATCAGCCAAATGCTGACCAATATTTTAAAAAATGCGGCCGAAGCCATGGATGGCCAAGGGGGCGAAAAGAGAATTGACCTCACGGTGAGGCTTGGCTTCAGCCAAGTGGATATCACGGTTTCCGATACAGGCCCAGGTTGGCCCGACGGTGAACGCTATGCCTTATTAGAACCTTACAATACATCACGCGATGCGGGCACTGGTTTGGGCCTGTCGATAGTTAAGAAAGTGATGGAAGACCACGGCGGCAAGCTAACGCTTGATGATGCGCCATGGATCTCGTCTGGCGGGACGGGCGCAAAAGTGCAGATGGAATTTCCTCTGCAACCAAAAAGCCAATCTGGCAAAGGGTAACAAAATGGCTGGGGTAGTGAAGAAACAAGAGGAATTGTAATGTTTGGAGATGTGTTAATCGTCGATGACGAGCGGGATATTTGCGACTTGGTCGCGGGCGTTCTGGAAGATGCGGGCTATGAAGCAAGAGTGGCTTTCGATAGCGATAGTGCCCTACGGGAGATTACCAAAAGACGCCCCGCCATGGTGCTTTTAGATGTTTGGCTGCAAGGCAGCCGGCTTGATGGGCTGGAAATCCTGAGTATTTTGCACGAGCGATACCCTGATTTACCGGTCGTGGTAATCTCAGGTCACGGCAATATTGATACTGCCGTAACGGCCATTCGAAGTGGCGCTTACGACTATATTGAGAAGCCGTTCAAGTCAGATAAATTGCTGGTGACGGTTCGTCGTGCCATTGAATCGGCACGTTTGTTGCGCGAGAATACTGAGTTAAAACGTCGGGCTTCCGTTCAATTTGCCCTAATCGGCAATGCGACAGCCATGGAACAACTCAGCACGAAGATTGATAAATTGGCGCAATCCAATAGTCGCGTGATGATTGTTGGGCCTTCGGGTTCGGGGAAAGAGGCGGCGGCACATCAGTTGCATTCGCGCTCGCCGCGCTCGAGCAATAATTTCATCGGCATACATGCTGCCATGATGGAGGGCGGTGAAGAGCAAATTGACCGCTTGCTGTTTGGCTATGAAGAAGCGGAGGAGGTCGAGGCGGGCCTTATCGAGCAAGCGCACGGTGGCACTTTATATCTGGATGAGATTTGCAGCTTTCCGCAAAAACAACAAAAAGCCATTTTGAAAATGTTGATTGAAGGCGCCATCACTCGGGTTGGCGGACAACAAAGCGTGACTATTGATGCGCGGGTTTTGTCTTCGTGTAGCGGCAATGTTGAGAAGCGCATACAAGATGGCCATATGCGAGAGGACCTATATCACCGGCTCAATGTTATGACGCTCGATGTTCCGGGCCTGAGCCAGCGGCGAGACGATATTCCGTATCTCGTGAATTATTTCATTTCGATGTTGGCGGCGCAAATGAACATGCCTTTGCGGGTTGCGGGCGATGATGTTCTGGCTGTCTTGCAATCGCATGATTGGCCGGGCAATGTTCGTCAATTGCGCCATACGGTAGAGCATATGATGCTGACCAGTCACGCTACAGGCAGTGAAAACCTGACCTTAGATCATCTACCCAAAGAGATTGTGTCGGACACCGATGTGGCAGAGAACGTGGGGCAACAGCGCCATATTATGTCACTGCCTTTGCGCGATGCTCGGGAGTGTTTTGAGCATGATTATCTGGTTGCGCAGATCGAACGCTTCTCTGGCAATGTGTCTAGAACGGCTGAGTTCATCGGCATGGAACGTTCTGCCTTGCACCGCAAAATGAAATCTCTTGGTATTTCGGGGGGTAATCATGCTAAAAGCCACGTATAGATAGCGAAAGCTATTCATACGTAGCGAGGTAAAGGCGCATGAAAGTCATTGTGTGTGGGGCCGGACAGGTCGGATTTGGCATTGCTCGCCATTTGGCCGGAGAAGGCAATGACGTCACGGTTGTCGACCGTGAAGCGTCTTTGATGCAGCGGATTACGGATACGCTCGACGTGCGACCCATTTTGGGCCACGGCGGCCATCCCGATGTTCTCGAACAGGCCGGCGCGGCGGACGCCGATGTCCTGATTGCGGTTACCGCTTCCGATGAAGTGAATATGGTGACCTGCCAAGTTGCGAAAACTATTTTTAATGTTGGCAAAACCATCGCGCGGGTTCGCGATAGTGATTATTTGCATAAGCGTTGGGCGCGGTTGTTTGCCGATGAGGCCATTCCCGTCGACGTGATTATTTCTCCAGAAACTGAAGTGGCCGAAGCGGTGTTGCGTCGTTTGGCTTTACCGGGCGCGTTCGATAGCGCTAGCTTTGTAAATGGTAAGGCCGAAATGATTGGCGTGAGCCTTGAGGAAGATTGCCCTGTTGTCGATACGCCGCTCAACCAATTGACGGGCTTATTTCCGGATTTGCGAGCCATTGTGGTGGGTATTCGTCGGGGCAAGCGCGTCTATGTGCCAGACTTCGACGACACTATGCAGGTTGGCGATGAAGCCTTTTTGGTGACCGCCAATGATGATACCGAGCGGACGTTGAAAATTTTTGGCCATGAAGAACGTGAAGCTCGCCGAATTATTTTGGTTGGCGGCGGCAACATTGGCTATCAAGTGGCGCGAACCCTAGACGCTCAAACGGGACGCTATGCGTTAAGCCTCATCGAGAGCGATGAGGACCGCGCGCGTTCTGTAGCCGAGAAAATGCAACGCTCGATTGTTTTGCGGGGCAGTGGGCTGTCGCCGGATATTTTGGCCGAGGCGGGCGTGCGCGAAGCTGACCTTGTATTGGCCTTAACCAATGATGACCAAGTAAATGTGCTGACCACGATGTTGGCCTTGCAAGAGGGCTGCAGTCGCGGCTTGTGCTTGATTAATGACAATAGTTTTCAAAACCTAGCTGGCCAGTTTGGCATGGAAGTCGCCATTAATCCCCGCGCCATTACGGTGTCTTCGGTTTTGGGGCATGTGCGCCTTGGAAATGTGGTGCGGGTGCATGCGGTTGGCGATGAGTCGGCCGAAGTTTTAGAAGCTAAGATTGTCGATGGATCGCCGGTCAACGGATCGAAATTACGCGATATTGAATTTGGCGATAAATTGCGCGTCGGCGCGGTTTGGCGCAAAGGCGAATTACTCATGCCGCGTGGCGGCTTGGAGCTGAAATCTGGAGACCATGTGGTGATGTTTGTATTGGCCGATGGCGTAGAACAGTTCGAAAGCCTGCTGCGAGGCAAAGAAAAGGCCTAATTGATGCGCCTCGGAGCCATTCTATTCACCCTCGGCTATGGCGGCTGCATGATTGCGGGCCTGATGGTGTTGCCCTGGATTGCCTCTTTGTTTGATCCAAGTTTTCGCCATACCGGAAATTTTACCATTGCTTTGATGCTGACCAGTTTTGCATCGGGGGCTTTGTTACTGTCGAGTTATGACAATCGCCGCCAACGCGCGCGCAGCATTGAGTTGCTCCTCATCATGGTTTTGTTCTGGACTATTTTACCTTTTTTGGCGGCCTTACCGTTTATTGGGTCAAGCCAAATTGGCTCGATGTTGCCTGCCTATTTCGAGGCAGTGTCTGCGTTGACGACATCTGGCGCTACGGTTTTGACCGTGCCGGAGGCGGAAGGCGCGTCGATTTTATTATGGCGCGCTTTGTTGAGTTGGCTTGGCGGCCTTTGGACATTGGTTTTTGTCGTTGCCGTTTTGGCGCCGTTTGGCATTGGAGGCATTACGCTGGCGGGGAGCCCGTTATTGCAACACGATGAAGACGCCCATCTGACCTCTCGATTGGGACGCCCGTTACGCCTTATTTTCCCAATCTATGGCAGTTTTACGCTGATTGGTTTTTTAGCCATGTGGAGCTTTGGTGTGCCAGCGTTTGAGGCCATTTGCCTTAGTTTGTCGGCTATCTCGACCAGTGGCATGGTGGTTCATAGCGAAAGTCTCGTGACTTTTATTCCGGTGGGCGCGCAATTTATTATGGCGGGTATCAGTTTCATAGGCTCCGTGAGCATACCCCTATTGTTGCTTTTTACCGTGGGCAGGCGAGTTGTGATGGCTTTGCGAGATACGGAACTGCGTACCTATGTGGCCATGATTTTGGGCTATGCCGCCGTCTCGTTTTTTGCACTTCCCAATGACGGGCCATGGGTGAGTGTTCTCTTGCAATCGATTTCGCTTCATAGCACGGCAGGGTTTAACTTTTTGCCAGAAGGGCAACTCAGCCAATGGCCGGTTGTTTGGACGATGGTGCCCCTGATTATCGGTGGTATGGCGCTGTCGACGGCAGGCGGGCTGAAGGTTATGCGGGCGATTATTTTGGCCAAGGACTTGGGCAGTGAGGTGGGCAAAATGGCGTATCCGTCTTCCGTCCATCCATTGCGACTAGAAGGGCGCCGCCTCGAAGACGGAGATTTTACGGCCGCTTGGGCCTACACGGCGGTGTTTATTTTATTCGTAACCCTTGGGATTTTATTGCTGGGGTTATTTGGGGTGACCTTAGCTGACGCTTGGCCTTTGGTTTTGGGGGCCTTGTCGAACAGTTTGGCGGTGACACAACATTTGAATATGCCGCTTGGTTTTGGCGCCATGAATGACGCTTTGCAAATCATTATCGCGCTGTTAATGATTGCGGGACGCATGGAATTATTAGTTCTGATGGTCTTATTTACGTCATCTTTCTGGCGCCATATGCGCTGAAATTAGCTGATAGGAAATCGATGAGCCGCATTGCATATATTGATGGTTGTTACCAACCGCTAAACTGGCCTGGCATTATGGTCGAGGATCGAGGCTATCAATTCGCCGACGGTGTTTATGAAGTGTGCAGTCTACGCGATGGAAAACTGCTCGACGAAGAACGCCATCTAGACCGTTTGGACTACTCTTTGCGCGAATTATCTATTGCTGAACCAATGTCTCGGCCGGCGATGAAACTGGTGATGCGCGAAGTTGTTCGCCGCAACCGGTTACGCAATGCGATTCTATACATTCAAGTGTCGCGCGGAGTGGCACCCAGAGAGCACAGTTTCGCAGAAAACCTAAAGTCAGTTCTCGTAATGACTGTGCGGCCCCTGTCGCCAGCTAAGCGTGAAGCGGTGCGCCGAGACGGAATTGACGTCATCAGTGTGCCCGACCAACGCTGGGCGCGCTGCGATATTAAATCGATTAGCTTGCTGCCGAATGTTTTGGCTCGTCAAAAAGCGCAGAACGCAAAGGTGCAGGAAGCTTGGCAATTAGACGAGCAGGGGATGGTTACCGAAGGTGCCGCGACCAATGCTTGGATCGTCGATAGCGAGGGCTTTCTGCGGACGCGCCCAGCTGGAGGCGAGATTTTGAACGGTATCGTTCGGCAAATCTTGCTGCAATGCGCCAGTGAGGCAGGACTGCAATTGAAAGAAAAAGCCTTTTCTTTGGACGAAGCTAAAGCCGCCAAAGAAGCTTTTTCGACCGCCTCCACAATGGCCGTGTTTCCTGTGGTGTCTATTGATGGAAATAAAATTGGAAATGGCCGGCCAGGGCCTATCGCGCAAAGCCTCGCAGCGGCTTATGATTTGGTTAATTAGGGCATAGCTGTAAAAATTGAAAAAAGTTTTGGTTTCTAGTTAAAGTTGTGTAGACTCAACCTTGTAAAAGTTCACGAGTATGAGAACCCGTGTAAAATAAGTAATAGGTTAAAGTCTCAGTAACCGCAGAAAATTTGGGTAAACCAATGTCTTCAGATAAAGACTCTCTTGAAGCCTCGTTCTTGGATCATGTTTGTGAGCAAAAGCTTGCACTGACTATTTTCCTAGTCAACGGCGTTAAACTTCAGGGCACAATCACTTGGGTAGATGCAACGTCGATGTTGCTGAGCCGAGATGGTCATTCGCAGCTGGTATATAAGCACGCGATTTCCACCATTATGCCAAACAGTCCGGTTGAAATTTCTGTCGCTTAAAGGCTAATCGTCTTTACGCTCAGCCGCTTTCGCGCGCTGCCAGAAGCTTTCTAAATCGTCGAGTGAAAAATCACTCATATCCGTGCTTTGCGCTCGGGCTTGTTGCTCGACCTGTTGAAAGCGGCGGCTGAATTTTGCATTGCCACGACGCAAGGCTGTCTCCGGATCGAGCTTTAAATGGCGCGCGATATTGGCCACCACAAACAGGACATCGCCCAGCTCATCTTCGATGGCATCGGCGTCTTTCAGCGCCATGGCTTCGCGCAACTCGCTAATTTCTTCCCCTAATTTGTCGAATATCGGCTCGGGTTCCGTCCAATCGAACCCGATGCGGGCGGCGCGTTTTTGCAGCTTTACAGCGCGTGTCATAGCGGGAAGGGCCATCGGCACGTCGTCTAGGAGGCTAGGGGACGTCGCCTCCATCGTGTCGGATTTCGCGGCGCGTTCTTGCGCCTTAATATCGTCCCAGTTTTGTTTCACCTGCTCGGAGGTGACTTCGGCTTTCGCCCCGAATACATGGGGGTGGCGCCGCTCCATTTTATCGGCAATGGCGTTGACCACATCGTCGAAGGTAAAGGTTTTGGCTTCTTCGGCCATGCGGGCATGAAATACAACTTGCAGCAATAAATCGCCAAGCTCATCACGCAGCTGCTCCATGTCGCCGGTTTCAATCGCGTCGACCACTTCATAGGCTTCTTCGAGCGCGTAAGGGGCGATGGATTTAAAGTCTTGCTTCAAGTCCCACGGACAACCGGTGTCCGGGTCGCGGAGCGCTGCCATGATGTCCAGAATACGTTGGATAGAAGATTGGGGCACACAGATAACCTCGGATAGAAAAGATGGTTCAAGTTCATACGATTCTGGAGACGCAGAAACAAATGGGGCGACCTCGATATGCTCAAAGCCGCCCCTTGTTTTATTCGCATAATAAATATTATGACAAGTAATAACTACTGGTGTGTTACAGAGCCGTCCACAACGGTAATTTGTCCAGATGTCAGGTTATCGCAACTTTGGCCATTAACAGCTGACACCGTACGGTCGCTGTTACTTAAGGTATGAACCCCAGTAATAGAAACGCCCTCAAGCTTAACCACTGCCGATGAGCTTAGTGTGCTAGCGGTATCTACCGTAACGGATATGGCTGCAGTGCTCGTAGACGTATCAACCGTACATGTTGGTTGCGACGCTATCGAAGCGGCTGCGGGTCCCGTTAACGCGAAAGTGAAAATTAAACAGATAGGTTGGAATTTAAGATTAATCATAAAAAGGCTCCTGGTTTTAATTGCATGAATAAACAGTTGCGTTTCGACACCAGAAAGAATTGGAGCCGCCGCCACTATTGGTTCGGCACGCCCCATTAATTAGGTTGTCGCTTGAATCTCTATATTTGACCCGGTAGGAAGTGCTGCTGTGGTTCCGCCAAGTCTGCCAGCCGGTAATAATATTGTTATTACTCCACCCAGACCCATTACATACGGGAACTGTGCGCGCGGTAGTGCCCGCCTTGGCGTAAACTTTTGTGTTTGGTGCGGCATTTTTAAGAGTGCTCGACACTTCATCGCTCTCGGCAAGCTCCCAGCCAACACCTTTGGCCAAGCAGTGGTTCCAAGGCGTAATCGCCAAGTTACCTGCTCCTGAATGCGTTGTTAGTTGAACAGCAGCCGTTGCATTAGATGAGGCCGGAATGTTCATGCTGTAAGAGAAATCTTTATGATATGAACTATTCGAATAATTCAGTGATTTCCGAATTGTATAACTAACACCGGTCACAGGGCCGCCATCTGAAACGACCAACTTTACGTTGCCGTCTGCCAAATCCAATGTCAGCGACGATGGTGATTTTGAGGCAAATGTGCAAGTCCAGCTCGAATGGTTACAACCACCAATTAGCGGCATTGTCACCGTGTTTGTTGTGTTCGAGGATGAGCACGCATCCCCAGTTGATGAAGGACTGACAGGTGCAGATTGATTGGCTGCGACCGTGTTTTGGAAATGACTTTGCATTGTCGTATTAATCCAATTTTGGACTGCAGTCGCCGATGAATTTGCCGTTAAACTAGCAGACGCTAAAGCTGAACTAAGAGTAGACAGGCACGAAGAGCTCCCGGAAGTGCCGCAGTAATTCTGACCGATTATTCCGCTTTCATTGCTTGCCAGTCCAATGTTCACCATATCGCTCTGCGTAACAGTTGCCGTGGTATAGGATCCGCTATTCGCAGCCGCAATTTTACCAAGTTTAAAGGCAGTCACATTGTTTTTCAAAACAGTCTCCGTGATGCCGCCTGAGCCGCCCGTCCCTGCGGATAAGCAATTCGTAACCGCGTCCGCTGCGTCACTTGCGCCGGAGATGCAATGGTTCAAATAGCCCATCATGACCGTGTTGCTGCTATCGAAAAAACTATGAGCCGTTACCGATGCGGCGGAAAGAATATTGGTCACGTCAGAAGCGGATATATCTTGAGATGTGTCGGCTGCTGCTGCAATCGTTGCGGCTATGGATGTCCACTCTGCACTTGTTGTTGAACAAGTTGAAGCTCCGCCAGATAACGTGTTCGTATTAGACTTACAAAGGGCAAATGCTGAGTTGTCAGCACTCGAATTCGTCCAGCCCGAGCTGTTGGTGGCGACTTTATAATCGGTAAGCGACCAGCTGTTTGTCGCGGTGGCTGTGTTCACATCCGCATAGGTTGTGCCATCGGCAAAACCGGCGGCTACGGTCAAAAAGTTACGCATGGATGCAGAGGTCGGCGCCGCAGTGAAGCCTGCGTTGCGGATATCGGCTGCAACTTGTGCGTCTGTCACGCCCAACACGCCGCAGGTGATGCCAGAGGAAACGCCTCCTGCGCCGCTGCAAGCCGCGCTTGTGCCGGCAGCGCCTGTGTCGACGCCAGCCGTTTGGAAAACAGAATAGGTTGCATTGCTAGCCGCATAGGTTCCCGAAGCTGCGGTCGAAACCGCGATTTTCCACAAGTACCAAGCATTGGCGGAAGCTGCATTATAATTGTCGATGGCGGTCTGCCAAGTTGCTTTAGCTGTGCCACTGGTTGTCGACAGAATGGATTCCAGATAATCCAACTGCCAAGCGGAAATCGGATCGGTCAAAGTGCTAGAGCTTACGGAGATACCAAGGTCCGTCAAAAGATCGGAGGAAGTAAGTGTGCCAGCCGATACTTTGGCAATTTTGGTGGCCATCAGAGCGTTAGAGGCTTTGGCGCTTTGGAACGAAGATTTGCTCAGCTCAGCACATGTTTTGCCCGGAAACTCGGCGTCGCAAGCGGCTGAGGATACCGAGTCGTCATTGGCTTGGCCCCATAAAGTGGCGTCGGCCGAGGTTTGCAAATAGCTGAGTGCGGCGGCTGACAGGTAATCATCATAGCTGCTAAAGCCTGCGGCTAACGCGGCTGTGCGACCGCTAGAGCCGCTGATCAATGAATAGTTAGATTTTGAAATCGCGTCACACCCGCCCGTCGATGAGTAAGAGTTATCGCAATCTGTGTTGAAGGCGCCTGTTTGGCCCTTGGCGGATACCCATAGGGTGCCGTCGGCTGGCGAGGCTGTGTAGCCATGTGTTCCAGCGTCTAAGAAATCTGTGTGGGAGCCATAATTATTGGACGTAGCGAGAGAGTTTTTGGTTGTGACGTCTTCTAATTGCGCCGCTGTCAAATCTGCGCAATTGAGATTGTATAAGGTCTGGCAATCCGCATCTGCGGTATCGGTCGATAACCAAACAGACGGTGCCTGGTTGTCATATGTGCCGCTGCCGGTACCCCCACCACTAAAACCGCGCCGGGCCTCAGCTGCTAACGATAAAGCGAAAAGGCCAACAAAGGCCGATACCATAATTGTTTTTGATTTACGCATTACAAAACTCTCTTCGTTTACAAATTACTTTTTACTGACAAGGATAAGATGGGTCGCCAGGGTTATCACAATCGCAGCCAACCGCATTGGCTGCCATGGCGGTTGCCGGTTTCGGGCAAAGCCATTCGGGAATATGTGGACCAACGAGTACATAGCGGCTGTTGGCTGCATCGCTCGACGTGCCCGTCCAAATTTCTTTGCCGTTCGCAGTGCGCGTCGCCGACTGTGGTGACGTGGCGTAGTCATAGGCGTCATAAGGCGCATCGCCTTCTGTGTAGGCACAAGAGCCGCCCGGGCAGGATGCGTCGGAATCATAGGTGTCGTAATCGGCTTTGGTAAAGCTATATAAAGCGCAATCGGTTCCAGCCGCGCAACTGCAATTGTTGAGATAAAAACTGCCAGTGGAAGGTTCGCAAACATTGGCGCACTGCAAGCCGATTTGCCCAGACTTAAGGCTCGATGAGGCGCCAGACACGCTATGCAAAACATGCAAGTTCACCGCATAAGGCGTGCCTGCATCGTAAGGGTTTTTCCAACGATTGTTGAGATATTGTGTGATGTTCTCAGCGTATTTATAGCAGCTGCTTTCCGCTTTCACTTGCGAAGTAATCTTTACGCCCCCAACAACAACCTCTGTGCCAAGCTCTGTTGTACCCTTCAGGCCATTTGCTAGAGATAGAAAATCTTGCTGAATAGCCCGCTCAATTTGGCGGCCATTTGTTTCTGTTGTGTCTTTTTTCACGGCATCAATATAGCCCTGATAGCCGACGACCCCTACCGAGGCAAGAATGCCGATAATGGCAACAACCGTTAGAAGCTCGATGAGCGAGAAACCTTGACGCATTTTACAAAACCTACTCAATTATTACGGAACCTTAAGATTTCTGATTATTAGGTGACGAAGTTAACATGAAAACTCACTCATCAACAACACCCTTCATCGACAAAACCATGCCGTCATAAGCTGGCCGCACATGTTTTGGCAGCTCCTTGCACAGCGTTTCATAGTCTAAATCAATGTGCAAATTGGTCAAAATGGCTCGTTTTGGTTTAAGGGTTTCAATAAGCTCTAGCGTTTTGTCGAGATGGAAGTGTGTTGGGTGTGGCTCGCGACGCAAAGCATCGACGATCCAGCAATCTAGTCCTTTCAAAGCGGCAAAACTTTCTTCTGGTAAATCACTTATATCGCTGGAATAAGCCACATCGCCAATACGAAAGCCTAGGCTGTCGATGGAACCGTGAATTTGTCGAAACGGTGTGGCCACAATGTCACCCCCCTCACCGCCAATTGTAATGGGCTGAAAGGGAAGTGAAATCCGATTGTCTTTTAAAACAGCCGGATACAAAGAGCCTTCGCCTTGATGAAAGCAATAATCAAACCGCGAGGTTAGTGTGTCGGCCGTGGCTTGATCCATCCAGACTTCAATTTGTTTCCGCCGCGCGTAAACCATGGCTCGCACATCGTCTATGCCATGTGTTTGGTCGGCGTGGTCATGCGAATAAAGAATCGCATCGAGCCAAGTCGTTTCGGCATCTATTAGCTGCGCGCGCATATCGGGCGAGGTGTCGATGAGAACGCTGGTCTGGCCGCCCTCTCCTGTTTGTTGCACCAAAAGCGAGCAGCGGGTTCGGTTGTTTTTGGGATGATTGGGATTACATTCCCCCCAAGATCCATCTAGACGAGGCACGCCACCAGATGAGCCGCAGCCCAAAATACGAAACCTCAAACTCATGAAGTGCCCCCAAGGCGCGGAGCTTTGGTGAATAGCGTGAAGAAGTTTTCGGTGGTAATGCGCGCTAATTCTTCGGGGCTGACCCCTTTAATTTCGGCCAACATTCGCGCCGTGTCGGCGACAAAAGCCGGCTCATTTCGTTTGCCGCGGTGTGGTACGGGCGCTAAAAAGGGTGCATCGGTCTCCACCAAAAGCCGATCGAGGGGAATGTTGGCAATCGTTTCCCGCAAGGTTTTGGCGCTATTGAACGTCGCAATGCCAGAGATGGAGATGTAAAAGCCAATGTCTAAGGCCCGCTGCGCCAGCTCCGGCCCTGCGGTAAAACAATGAATAAGCCCAGGATAAGCCCCCTTCTCCATCTCATCTTCTAAAATATCGGCGGTGTCTTCATCCGCATCGCGAGCATGAACAATCAAGGGCAATTGGCTAAGCCTTGCGGCCTCGATGTGGGCACGGAAGTTTTTCTGCTGCGCGTCGCGTGGGCTGTGCTCGTAAAAATAATCGAGCCCCGTCTCGCCAATGCCAACGACCTTCTTGTGCTCGGCCAAAGCCACCAATTGCTCGCCCGTCACAGGTGTCTCGCTGCCTGCCTCATGCGGGTGAATGCCCACCGAACACACCAGCTCATCATGCGCCTCAGCCAGCGCGATAATTTTATCGGCCTCGCTGACTTTGGTAGAAATCGTGACCATTAAGTCTACGCCAGCCGCTTTGGCCCGAGCCAAAACCGTGTCGCGGTCTTCGTCAAAATCGGTGAAATCGAGATGGCAATGGCTATCGACGAGCATAGGGTTCCCTTTAGATATACTGGCCGTCATCAACGGTGATGCTGGTGCCTGTCATGCCGGCGCCCATCGGGCCTGCGAGCAGTAATAAGGCGCCATCGAGGTCGCTTTGATTGGCCAAACGGCGACGGGGCCAACCAGACATTTGTTTTTTGCCACCTTCTGTTTTCCACCAAAAATCATTAATCTCGGTTTCGATATAGCCTGGGCAAATGGCGTTGACGTTAATCTCTGTGCGGGCCCATTCGCGCGCCAGACCTTTGGTCATCATCAAGATGCCAGACTTCGAGGTGCAATATGGCGTAAGGCCCGGCAGCACTTTAAAGCCGCCAACCGAGGCAATATTGACGATGCGCGCCGAGCTGCCTTGAGCAATATGATGGCGCGCCATTTCGGTGGATAGGAAAAACGGGCCCGTTAAATTCGTGCCCATAACCTGATTATAATCGGCCACGGAATAGTCGAGCGCGGTTTTGACCACATTCATACCGGCATTATTAATCAAGATGTCGGGCATGAAACCGTCATCGCGCAATTGGGCGAAGAAATCTGGGATGGCATCAAAATCGTTCACATCGAGCGAGACAGCATGTGCTGTGCCGCCGTTTTTGGCAATGACTTCGGCCAGTTCGGCCAATTTATCGGCGCGGCGCGCAGCAATAACGACACGCGCGCCCGCGGCCGCCAAAACTTTGGCGAAGCGCACGCCCAAACCGGAGCTAGCGCCAGTTATCATGGCGGTTTTGCCAGTTAAATCTGTGCTGTTTTGAATGTCGGCTTCGCTCATTTTCGGCTCCTGAATGTGATTTACCTACGGAGGTCACTTTGACAGACTTCGGTTTTATTTGCCAGACTATTGAAAATAGCCTTACTTTAAAGGCCAACCGATGGAGACGAAGATGACGAACACGCCCGAAAGCCCCCTTCCCGTGATGCAGCTCGATGTTATTTCGGATGTCATTTGCCCGTGGTGTTTCATTGGCAAGCGCAAGCTGGATGCCGCTCTGGCGCAGGTGAGTGAGTTCCAAATCAATCTTATGTGGCGTCCCTATCAGCTCGACCCAACCACGCCGCCAGAAGGCCATGACCGAAAACAGCAAATGATACGAAAGTTTGGCCCAGATGCTGGCAAGCAGATATTCAAAAATGTTCTTAGCGCGGCAGAAGGCACCGGAATTAATTGGAATTTCGAGCAGATTACCCGCACGCCAAATACGCTAAACGCGCATCGCCTTATTCGCTGGGCGGCCAGTACGGGCGAACAGCACACAATGGCCGAAGCCCTGTTTCAGGCCTATTTCGAGCAAGCTTTGGACATTGGCGACATAAACGTTTTGCTGACGATAGGCGAACAACATGGGCTAGAACGCGATTTACTTGTCGATCTCTTCGCCAGCGACAGGGACGTTGAGCAAACCCGTAATGACGACGCTGCGGCGCGCGAATTGGGAGTGACCGGTGTGCCGGCCTTCTTGGCAGGTGGTAAATTTATGCTGATGGGCGCGCAAGAGCCTGAATACCTCAACTTATTCCTCGATAAAGCACGGAAAAAACTCGAGGTTCAATAAGCGCTAGGCTGCCAATTCAGCCAGCCGCGCGGCCACGTTTCCGGCAATTTTCAGGCGTGCATCCGCATCCTCACATTTGGCACGAAACACAAGGCTTTGATCTGGGCGGATTTTCACCCGTTCCGTATGCTCCGCCACATAGGCGATGAGCTTGTCTGGGTTGGAAAAAGTCTGTTTGCGGAACACCACGGCGGCGCCCTTTGGCCCGACATCAATTTTTTGAATGCCTGCCGCAAAGCAATCGATTTTAATGCTCAAAACAGCCAGCAAATGTCTCACTTCTTCAGGTAAATCGCCAAAACGGTCGATTAGCTCAGCCGCGAAAGCGTCTATGTCTTGACGCTCCGTCATCGAAGACAAGCGCCTGTAGAGACCCATGCGCAGGTCTAGTTCAGGCACATAAGGCTCCGGAATAAGCACGGAAATGCCCGCGTTTATCTGTGGCGACCAGCTTTCATCGGTTTTCTCGCCTTGTCGTTCGGCTACCACTTCTTCCAGCATGGCTTGATACAGCTCAAAGCCAACTTCTTTAATGTGTCCCGATTGCTCTTCGCCAACCAAATTGCCCGCGCCGCGTAAATCGAGGTCATAAGACGCCAGATTAAACCCTGCCCCTAGGCTATCTAGGGACTGCATAACCTTAAGTCGTTTCTCAGAATTCTCTGTTAAACCCTTGGTTTCATTATAAGTAAGGTATCCATAGGCGCGCGTTTTAGAGCGCCCCACGCGGCCCCGCATTTGGTATAATTGCGCTAGGCCAAACATATCGGCTCGGTGGATGATGATGGTATTGGCAGAAGGAATATCCAACCCACTTTCGATGATAGAGGTCGATAACAGCGTGTCGTATTGGCCATCATAAAAGGCGTTCATACGAGCTTCTAATTCGGCGCCTGCCATTTGGCCGTGGGCGATGACATATTTTAACTCGGGCACGTTTTGCTCCAGAAACTCCGAAATTTCCGTCAAATCTGCGATGCGCGGCACAACAATAAAGCTCTGGCCCGCACGATATTTCTCCCGCAAGAGAGCTTCTCGAATGCCCACAGGATCGAAAGGCGTGACATAGGTGCGAACGGCCAACCTGTCGACGGGAGGTGTCGCGATAATCGATAGATCCCGAACACCGGTCAGCGCCATCTGTAAAGTGCGCGGTATGGGCGTGGCCGTCAGGGTTAGCATATGAACTTCTGCGCGCAAGGTTTTCAAACGCTCTTTATGGACCACGCCAAAATGTTGTTCTTCGTCTACGATAACGAGTCCAAGTCGTTGAAATTCAATGTTTTTCGCCAGTAGTGCATGGGTGCCGATAACGATATCAACAGCTCCGCTTTTGAGCCCTAATTTGGTCTCGGAAGCCTCGCTTGTGGGCACCAAACGCGAGAGCTCGCGTATCTCAACAGGCATGCCGCTGAACCGTTCGCGGAAAGTTTTCGCGTGCTGACGTGCCAATAAAGTGGTGGGGGCAATAATCGCAACTTGGCGCCCTGCCATAGCCGCCACAAAGGTTGCGCGCAGGCCAACTTCGGTTTTACCAAAGCCAACATCCCCGCAAATCAGCCGGTCCATCGGCCTTCCGCTGGCCATATCGTCAACCACTGCCTCAATGGCG
This sequence comes from uncultured Rhodobiaceae bacterium, assembly GCA_963932545.1. GTDB lineage: Bacteria > Pseudomonadota > Alphaproteobacteria > RS24 > RS24 > UBA8337. The sequence goes on from CAWVRH010000005.1 coordinate 15,719, forward strand.
TCTAATTGGTCGTCGGTTTCTTCGAAAGGGAAACGCGCGGCAAATTCATCGTATAGACCAACTTCTGGCAGCAGTTTCTCGCCCTTCCGCATGGCTCGTTCGGCAGCGGTTTTAATCAGTTCGCCAGCAATGATATGCAATTTCTCTTTGAGGCGCGCTTTGCGCATTTGCCAAGCAACACCGCCAATTTTATCCAATGTGACGCTAATATCATCGCCACCAAAACGACTAAGCAGCTCAATATTCTCAACCGGCAAGAACAGGCGCGAGTCGCCGTGATAAATCAGCCGCAGGCAATCATGCGGTGCCCCTCCGACATCGAGGGTCTGCAAGCCTTCAAAACGGCCAATGCCATGCTCCACATGCACCACATGATCGCCGGGGGTAAGGCTGGTGGCCTCGGTGAGGAAGTTTTCGGCCTTTTTACGCCCTGGGCGGCGCACAATCCGATCGCCGAGAATATCTTGCTCGGTCAGCACACTCAGCGTATCGTTAGTAAATCCGGTTTCCATACCGCAAATGGCCATGACAGCCGATTTTCCAGCTGCCAAGTCTTGCCAAGTCTCCAGCACGGGTAAAACATCCGAGCCATGTTCGCGCAAAAGCGTCGATAAACGATCTTGCGCGCCACGGCTAGACGCCACCATAATCATACGTCGTCCAGCCGCGGGCTCGGCCTGCATATGCGCGACAACTGCATCGAATAGATTAATGGCTTCCTGCTTGCGCTCGGCCGCGAAATTGCGTGCCTCTCGCCCCTGTAAATTCACCTTATCTGGGTCGCTTTCTGGGTGTTGAAAGCCGCTCATCGGGCGCCAGCGCAACTCAGATATACGCTGCTTCCACTCGTCTTCCAGCAAATATAATTGTTCCGGTGGCAACGGTTTGATAATGCGCCGCCCAGCACCACCGCGACCGCCTGCATTCACGGCTTGCTCGCGCGCTTCTTTGCGCGCTTCGTAATAATCGTCGATTTGCGCCATGCGGTCGTTATACGCATTGTTGATTTGCGTGTCGGTGACATATAGGCACGTGCCGCAATGGTCGAATATGGTTTCCAGCGTATCTTGAAATAGCGGCAGCCAATGTTCCATCCCCTGATGGCGCACGCCGTCGCTTATCGCGGTATACAAGGGGTCTTCATCCATCACAGTGCCAAATTGCTGCACATAGCCGCGCCGGAAGCGCTGGATGGCCTCCTCGTCTAAATGGATTTCGCCCGCTGCGGTTAACTCTAGCGCGTGCAATTGACCGATAGTGCGCTGTGTTTCCGCAGCAAAGGGGCGAAGGCTCTCGAGCGTATCGCCAAATAAGTCTAGGCGAACAGGGTCTTCGGCGCCTGGCGCGAAGAGGTCGACGATGCCGCCGCGTATCGCATAATCGCCCGGTTCCATGACGGTCGAGCAGCGGCTGTAGCCATTGCTAGATAGAAAAGCGGTGAAGGCTTCTAAGTCCAATATTTGGCCGGGGCGCAAAGAAAACGATAATTTGCTTATCTGGTCGCGCGCGGGCAAGCGTTGCGCTGCCGCCGATACTGTGGTGATGACAACATGGGGGCTTCCTGCCAAGGGCGCCAGACTGGCCAGCGAGGCCATGCGTTCCGACATAACCGAGACTTGCGGCGACAGTCGGTCGAACGGCAGGCAATCCCAAGCGGGGATGTGGACTTGCGCCACATCGGGAGCGAAAAACGCCAACATATTGCGCATAGCCGCCGCGGCCGAGGCATCGCGGGCAATATACACCACGCGATCGCCCGCAAGGCGTGCCAAATCGGCTAGCACCATTGGTTGATAGCCCTCTGGCGCGCCACCTATGTGCAGCGTTCCTTCGGCTTCAACCAGCGTTTTATAGAGTTCTTGGGTCACGCAGGCCTCGTTCAGTTTGGTTTTGTAAAATGCAGTAGAGGCTTAAACGTAGTCCAGGCTAAGCAAATGGTCTAGCAAGGGCGAACGTATCTCTTCTGGCACGGTGTCGCGCCCCGTGGCCCAAGCGAATAACTTGTCGTCTGCCAGATCCAGAATACGTTGGTAGTCTTCGATATCCGCGTCTGGCAGGTCTGGCAATACGGTTTCGGCAAACTTGGTGAAGATAATATCCATTTCCTTAATGCCCCGATGGTTCGAGCGGAAATATAGTTTGCGGCGGACGGCGTCGAGCTGGTGCATGATGTCAAATTCCTCTTTCAAGCGTTTTATAGCAGACCCTCGGGGTTTGTCACCCGACAGACTGTCGCTGTTGTCGCTTCCGATGATGGTCAGCGTACTATATCCATATAGGTGGATTTGTGTGATAGACTATGCCCAATGTTCGTTTTATGGAGGTGGCATGCGCCCTAGCTCTCTCACGCCCCTGTTTAAAGATGCCACCACTCTGCCCGGCATTGGGCCCAAGCTAGGCAAATTGCTGTCTGAGTTTACCGGCGACAAAATTATCGACCTTCTGCACCACCTGCCCTCCAATCTCATCGATCGGCAATACCGCCCGCCTTTGGATGAAGCCGAAGATGGCCATATCGCCACTTTTGAAGTGGAAGTGGTGAAACATGAGGTGCCGCCTCGGCGCAATTTGCCGTATCGAATTTTATGTCGCAATGACAGCGGGTTTCTCTCTCTCGTGTTTTTCCGCGCGCGCGGCGACTGGCTAACCAAAGCCATGCCCGAAGGCGCAACGCGCATTGTCTCTGGGCGGGTGGAGCGGTTTCGCGATAATTTACAAATTGTCCACCCCGACCACATGTTGCCCAAGCCCGCTTTTGAGGCGCTACCAATTATCGAGCCGATCTATCCGTTAACCGCGGGGTTATCGGCTAAAATTTTAATGAAGGCGATACAAGCCGCCCTGCCCGATTTGCCGGAGCTGGCGGAATGGCAGGAAGAAAATTGGCTGCGGAAACAAAAATGGCCAAGCTGGCAGGACGCCGTCAAACAGGCGCATCGCCCTGAAACGCAGGATGCGCTAGACCCGCAGCATCCGGCACGGGCGCGTTTGGCTTATGATGAATTATTGGCGCATCAACTGGTTCTGGCCTTGGTGCGGCGCCAACGTCGTCAAATGGCCGGACGGGCTTACCCAGAGGTTGGGGTTTTATCCGAGAAATTACGCACGCTTTTGCCGTTTGCCTTAACCGGCTCGCAAGAACAAGCGGTGGCCGATATTCGCGCCGATATGGCCGAGCCGGTTCGCATGTTGCGGCTTTTGCAAGGCGATGTCGGCAGCGGTAAAACCGTGGTGGCCGTGATGGCTATGTTGCAGGCGGTCGAAAGCGGCGCGCAAGCCGCGCTGATGGCTCCGACTGAAATATTGGCGCGCCAACACGGTGAAACTTTGGGCCCATGGCTGGATGCCTTGGGCGTGCGTTGGCAACTGATGACTGCGCGCAACAAAGGCAAAACTCGCAAAGAGAGCTTGGCCGCTTTGGCCGACGGTGACGTACAAATTGCCATTGGGACACATGCTTTGTTTCAAGATGATGTGGCTTTCGCTGACTTGGGGCTTGCGGTGGTGGACGAGCAGCACCGGTTTGGCGTGCAACAACGCATGGCTTTGTCGTCGAAAGGCGAAGGCGTGGATGTTTTGGTGATGACCGCGACCCCTATTCCGCGCACGCTGACACTGACCGCCTATGGCGATATGGATGTCTCGCAGATGCCAGATAAACCGCCAGGGCGCCTGCCGATTGACACGCGGGTAATCTCTATGGATCGATATAGCGATGTCGCTCAAGGACTGGGCAATGCGATGCATGAAGGCGCGCGTATTTATTGGGTTTGTCCTCTGGTTAGCGAGAACGAACTGGTGGATTTGGCGGCAGCCGAAGATCGCGCCAAAGCGCTGCAGCAACTATATGGCGATAAGGTTGGGCTGGTGCATGGGCAAATGCGCGCCGCCGAAAAAGATGCCGTGATGGCGAAGTTCATTGCTGGCGAGATAAGCATTCTCGTGGCTACAACCGTTATTGAGGTAGGTGTGAATGTGCCCGAGGCGACGGTGATCGTCATCGAACACGCGGAGCGTTTTGGTCTGGCGCAATTGCATCAGCTGCGCGGGCGGGTTGGCCGTGGGCTCGATAAATCGAGCTGCGTGCTGCTCTATCGCGGGCCGTTGGGCGAAACCTCCAAGGCTCGGCTTTCCATCATGCGCGATACGGAAGATGGCTTTCGGATTGCAGAAGAGGATTTACGTTTACGCGGTGCCGGCGAAGTTTTGGGCACGCGGCAAAGCGGCCTGCCTTTGTTTCGTTTGGCTAATTTAGAGGCTCATTCAGACTTGCTGCCTGCTGTGCATGACGATGTGAAATTGCTATTGGAGCGCGACCCGCAATTGGATAGTGCGAGGGGCAAAGCCTTACGCACCCTGCTCTATTTATTTCGTCGCGATGAGGCGATACGGTTTTTGCAGTCTGGCTAGGCCGTAAAATTTAAGAAGAACGAGCCGGCTCGTCATTGGCAATGCCAGCAGAGATAACCATACGCGCGCCATCTTCTACCGTCATATCGAGAATGGTCAGCTCATCTTCGGGCACGAAAAGCAAAAATCCAGAAGTCGGGTTCGGTGTCGTCGGCAGAAATACCCCAATCATCTTTTTACCCGTGGCGCTATTGATGCGCGGATCGGCGGCTTTGGTAACAAAGGCAATCGCATGCAGGCCTTTGCGAGGGTATTCGATGAGGGCTACATCTTGAAAGGCGGAACCATCCTCGCTGACGGCGGTTTGAAACACTTGCTTCAACATCGTGTAGAGAGCCCCTGCCATAGGGATTTTGCGTATCAAACGGTCGGAGGCCCGCAATAAAAACTGCCCAAGGAAGTTCGCGGTCAAGCCGCCAATCACCGTGAGCAGCAGCAAAGCCAAGACAAGCCCGACGCCTGGCACGTCGACCGGAAAATAAGTTGTCGGCCAATAGACCTTTGGAATGAGCGGGCGAAAATAGCCGTCGAGAAAATTGACAAACCATAAAGCCAAGTAAAACGTAATATAAATAGGCGCGGTAATCACCAGTCCGGTTAGGAAATAGGTACGCAAAGCGCCTAAAAAGGTGCGTCGTTTCTTGGGAGGGTTTTGTGTTTGGCTCATAAACCAGTATGCGTTGATTCCAGCCTGTCTTGGCTAAAAAATACGCGCCGGATTGAGCGCCGAAGAGGCTAGATAATGTCGATAGAGGTGGTCAGCTCAATGCCGTCGAAACTGTCAACCGAGCCATCGAGCAAATCTTCGAGGGTCGAAAAGGACGTGGACTCAAGTGTGGTTAAGGCCGTGACAAAATTAATCGTCAGGTTGGAGCCGCCAGCGAAAGTGAGGAGAACCCCATCGTTATCTCCATCGCTATCGGGGTCGAGGAAACTGATGGTAATCTCATCATCGCTACTGTCCAAGAGGGTGTCGTCGCCTCTCACGCCTGTGTCGAAAGTGGCGAGGTCTGTGATGGGGTTATCGTGGATGTCGATTAAGACCAATTTATCCACGCCGCGTTCAAACTGCACAATCGTATCGTCGCCATCTTGGCCCACCCAATTTACGCCATCGCCGCCGGAATCATACCGATAGAGAACCCTGTCGGCCCCGGCTCCCGATGTCACTTGTGCGCCACCTAGAACGACGCCTCCGCCCCCGCCACAAGCTGCCAACAGGCCAGCAATGAGTGGGCTAAGCATCGCGCCTTCTTTGCGAAACTTATGCAGCGGTAATTTCTCACCGCTATAAACTTGGGAAAACGAAGTTGCGTTCAGCAAACAATTTTTAAGTGTCGTCAATGAGAGAAGGTGATTAAAAAACATAATTTTTATCCTGTTGGTTGGTTGACCGTTATTATTTTTTGTCCTGCACCTTACGAAAAAATCGAGATAAATTCGGCGCTTTCTCCAAATCTATCTCGCGCACATTAAGTTTTCGTTAGCGCAGCTCGCGCTTACAATTTTTGAGTGTCGTTTTACAAACAGCCGCAAGGGACTTGGTTGCTAAGGTTTTCTTGTTTCTTTTTCCTAAGCCTAAACTTATCTCAGTCACAATAAGCTGCAATACTGTTTTTTTTTATTTGACTGAAGGAAAATAAGTTAACTATGCCTAGAGCGACGTCCTAATGCGTGAAGGCTGTTCTCTTCTCTTGCCTAGCCGCAGGCATAATGGCAGGCTCCGTAAATGATGAAAAAAACCGATACATCGATGGGGAAAATGGACGACAGCCGTTTTGAAGCGCAAATCGACGCGCTTTGCCGCACACAATATGGCGCAAGTGTTGCAAATTTAAAGCGCTTGTCTGGCGGAGCGAGCCAAGAGAGCTGGCAGTTTATTTGTGATGGCAAGGCCTATGTTTTACGGCGAAACCCGGGTGGCCAAAGCACTTCGAAAAACGCGCTGCCAAAGGCCTCGGAAGCTGCGGTTATCGACGCCGCAGCCGCTGCTGGAATCGCCGTGCCGCGTGTCTCTTATATATGCGCACCATCCGACGATATTGGCGAAGCCTATGTGATGGACTTTATTCAGGGGGAAACCATTGCTCGAAAAATTTTGCGCAACGCTGAATTTGATACCGTGCGCCCAATTCTTGCGAGCCAATGCGGAGACGTTCTTGCCAACCTGCATCAGATAGATGTATCGACCCTGCCCGACTTGCCGCATAGCGACGCGACTGGGGAGCTGGAAAAATACACCGAGTTTTTGCACCAACATAAGCAGCCGCACCCTGTGTTTGAGTTAGCCGTTAAATGGCTGTCCGATAACCTACCGCCCGCCCGCGCGCCGGTTTTGGTGCATGGCGATTTTCGCAATGGCAATATTATCGTTTCGCCCGAAGATGGGTTGGTCGCTTTGCTCGATTGGGAGTTAACACACATTGGCGATCCGATGGAAGATATCGGCTGGCCATGTGTTCCCTCTTGGCGCTTTGGTCAACACCATTTGCCGGTCGGGGGCTTTGGTCAGCGCGACGCGTTTTATGCTGCCTATCGCGCCCACGGCGGCGAGGTGGACGAAGCCTCGGCGCGCTTTTGGGAAATTCTTGGAACGCTCAAATGGGGCATTATGTGTGCGGTACTGATGAGCAGCACCTTTGAAAGCGGCGCCGATGCCTCCGTCGAGCGTGGCTCCATTGGCCGGCGCTCGTCGGAAACCGAGATTGATCTTTTACGCATGTTATTGGAGCAAGACTGATGCAAGACCGTCCCCTCGCTAACGATTTACTGGCTGCCGTTCGTCGTTTTTTGACCGACACAGCCATGCCGCAATTACAAGGCCATGCCGCTTTCAGCGCGCGGGTAGCGGGAAATGTGTTGGATATTCTGGCTCGCGAAATGGCTCTTGCGCCTGGGTTTCAAAAAGCCGAGACCCGGCGGTTGAGAGAGCTGCTGGATATCGCGCCAGAGGGGAATGTGGATTTGCTGGATTTAAACCGACAGTTATGTTCCAAAATTGCATCGGGTGAGATAAATTTATCCTCGCCGGGCTTGCGCGATCATCTCATCAAGGTCAGCATGGGAAAGCTTGCGATAGACCAGCCCCGGTATCAGGGGTACAAGACGGCACAAGCAAATAACTGGTCTGAAGAAGAATCGAAATAAGCTGTTTTCGTGTAAACTTAAGTAACTTTAACGGTCGTGCTAGCGGCCACATAAAAGAGAAGAACTAATCCATGTATAAAATTATTCTCCCAATTGCCCTAAGCCTCGCACTTGCTGGCTGTGGCATTCCTTTTATCGATATTGATATTCCGTTTATTCCAGGAATTTAATCGCCATTAAATATCGCATGTCTGGCGCAAGTACCTTTTGTACAGCCATGGCGCGATAACGTGATTATAGATTAGGCCGATCCCGCTTCGCAGGATCGGCCAATTTATTAGGTAAGCCAAATATTTAAATTTCGGCAGACGCAACCAAAGCGCAATAAAAGCCTCCACGCCTTGCAGCATCTCCTCGCCCTGATGCGCATGGATGGAAGATAATAGCGTCTCGCGCGAGTAGCCCTCAGGCATCGCGCCGCTCGACACATCTCGAAAACCAACGTTCTCTATTTTGTGCGTTTCAACCATGCGCTGATAGACAGCGACCTCCGGCCCGCACAAAGAACAGGCGCCATTAAAATATACGATGAGGGGTTCTAAATTAGCCATTAGTTCAATGCGTCCCCAACAGCTTCGGGTTTGCCTTCGCGAAGCGCCACCAAGTATTCAATGATTAAGTCCCAAGCCTGCAAGGCTTCGACATCCCCTTGCGCGGCAAATTCAGCCGCACGCAACGTGGCCACAACCTCGGCGTCCTCACCATATTGCTGCGTTAGCGTTGCCACCGCCTGCAACACTGTCTCGCGTAATTTCTTTTGGTCGTCTGTTAGCTTATCCATAAGATTTATATAGGTCGTCTGGCACGGATGGAAAGTCGACGGCGTTAGGCGACAGCCAGCCACCAAAAATCCATTTTTAGGTCTCCCAATCAGAACCCAAATTTACTCCACCGTCACCGACTTCGCCAAATTACGTGGCTGGTCGACATCTGTGCCTTTGGTTACCGCCGCATAATAGGCCAGCAATTGTAAAGGCAGAGCATAGAGTATCGGTGTGATGAACGCGTCGAGTTCGGGCAGCGCAATCGTGGCCAAACAGCCCTCGCCGGCTTTCGCGATGCCGGCTTCACTGCCCAGCATAATCACCTTGCCACCGCGGGCCATGACTTCTTGCATGTTGGATATTGTTTTCTCAAATAACTCGTCATCTGGCGCAATGGTGATGATCGGTAAGCTGTCATCCACCAGAGCAATCGAGCCATGTTTCAATTCTCCAGCGGCGAAGCCTTCGGCATGAATATACGAAATTTCTTTTAGCTTCAGCGCCCCTTCTAGGGCCAAAGGATACATTGTCGCGCGGCCAATGAATAAGGCGCTCGTCGTATCTGCAAAGCCCTTGGCTATCTCGCTAATGTGCCCTTCGCACGCTAGCACTTCATTGGCGAGGCGCGGTGTGGTTAGCAGCAAGTCTGTAAGGCGCGCTTCTTCGGTTGCGTCAATCGTGCCCTTCACCCGCCCCAAGCCGATGGCCAAAGTGGCCAAAGCGCCTAATTGCGCGGTGAAAGCTTTGGTCGACGCCACGCCAATCTCGGGGCCAGCATAAGTCGGAAAGGTTACATCTACTTCGCGGCAAATGGAGCTTTCGGGCACATTGACGACGCCAATGGTTTGCAGTCCATGCGCTTTGCAGTGATGCAGCGCCGCTAAAGTGTCGGCCGTCTCGCCAGATTGCGAAACAAACACCGCCAGACAATCTTTATCCATCGGCGCATCTCGGTAGCGAAACTCGGAAGCAATATCGATGCTGGCCGGAATGCGTGCATAGCGTTCAATCCAATTACGGGCGATTTGCGCGGCAAAATACGCCGTGCCGCAAGCCACTAAAATTACGCGGTTGATTTTATTAAAATCAAGTTGGTTTTCTGGCAGCAAGACAGCCCGCGCTTCCGGATCTATATACTGTCCAAACGTGCGCGATAGCACTTCCGGTTGCTCGTGAATTTCTTTTGCCATGAAATGACGATACTTGCCTTTGTCGACCATCGCGGCCGAGGCATCTACCGTCTCCACGGGACGGCTGACCGCTTGTTGATAGCCTTCTGAAAGCGCAAAAATTTGCAGGCCTTCGCGGGTCAAAATCGCCCAATCCTCATCTTCTAAATAGCAAACCCGATTGGTAAATGGCGCGAGGGCAAAAGCATCGGAGCCCAAAAACATCTCGCCTTCGCCAAGGCCCAAAGCCAACGGGCTACCTTTGCGCGCGGCAATAATTTTGTCGTCATGACCTTCCACAATCATCGCAATGGCATAAGCGCCTTCGAGTTCGGCAAACGTTTCGGCGGCCGCCTGTTTGATATCGCCACTGGCCGTAAATTTTTGCGAAAACAAATGCGCCACGACTTCCGTGTCGGTGTCGGAGGTGAAGCTCACGCCATCGGCAATGAGGTTTTGTTTCAGCTCTTTATAATTCTCAATAATACCGTTGTGCACGACCGCGACATGTTCCCCACGATGCGGATGCGCATTGGCTTTAATGGCAGGCCCATGCGTGGCCCAACGCGTGTGGCCAATGCCAAGGCTACCGCCTAAAGGGCGCGCCTCGATTTCTTGACGCAAGGCATCCAATTTGCCTTCCGCCCGACGGCGCACAATTTTGCCATCCACCAGCGTGGCAATGCCCGCGCTATCATAGCCACGATACTCGAGACGCTTTAGACCATCAAAAACCCGTTGGCCCACATCTTGCGTGCCAACGACGCCAATAATTCCGCACATATTACTTGTCCTTCTTGGTATTTGAATTCCGGAACTTCGCGCCCCAACCTGCAATCTCTCGAGGCGGCGCACGCGTCACCACCAAAGCATCGTCTGGCACATCTTTTGAGACCGCAGAGCCCGAGCCTAAATAAGCACCCTTGCCGATGGTGACAGGGGCAATCAGCGATGAGTTGGAACCGATAAACGCGCCCTCGCCTATTTTCGTAATGTGTTTGTTATAGCCATCGTAATTGCAGGTAATCGTGCCTGCGCCGATGTTCACATTCATGCCCAGTTCGGCGTCGCCGATATAAGACAGATGACTGATTTTCGCGCCCTTGCCGATGATCGACTTTTTCGTTTCGACAAAATTGCCAATCTTGGCTTCATCCCCAACTTGCGTGCCCGAGCGCAACCGCGCATAGGGGCCGATTTGAGCTGCCTTGCCGATGCTCACGCCTTCTAAATGCGTGAACGCTTTAATCACCGTGCCCGCTTCAATGGAGACGCCCGGATTGATTTTCACATTCGGCTCTAGCACCACATCGGCGTCTATCTTGGTGTCATAACTTAAGAACACGCTGTCGGGGTCTTGCATGCCGACGCCAGCTTCGAGAAACAATTGACGCAAACGCTTTTGCATCAAACCCTCGGCCTTGGCTTGTCCCGCACGGCTATCGACACCCATTGTATCGTCGGGCTTGGCCATCACCAATCCGGTGCTGGCGCCATCTTGCGAGGCCAGCCCCACAAGGTCGGGGAGATAATATTCGCCTTGCGCGTTGTCCTTGTTTAGGCGCGGCAAATATTTGGCCAAAGCGCTTTGGCTTAGCGCCATAGCGCCGCCATTGCAGAGGCTAATTTTACGGGTGGCCGCATCGGCGTCTTTAAATTCGACAATCTGCGTCGGTGTCTGGCCTTGCATAACAATGCGCCCGTAAGCGGCTGCCTCTTCTGGCTCAAAGCCCAAGACCGCTAGATCGGCGACATGGCCTGCCAAATCGGCCAAAACTTCGGCGCGCATCAAGGGTGTATCGCCAAACATAACGACAAGGCGCTGGTGCTTGGCGGAGGCCTCGAAAGCGGCCGCAACTGCATCGCCTGTGCCCAATTGTTCGGTCTGAATGCAATGGGTCAACGCGCCTTGTAAGCTGTCGGCATAGGCGCGCACATTGTCTTGGTCAGGCGAGGTCACCAAAAGAATTTCGGCGGCCCCCGCTTGGCGTGCCACGGCAATGGCATGACCCAGCATCGGGCGGCCTGCAATTTCGTGCAGCACTTTGGGCAAAGCCGAACGCATGCGTGTTCCCTTGCCAGCGGCAAGAACAATCGCTCCAAACTTAGGAGTGCTGGATGTGCTCATAGCAAAGCGCCCTTTCTAACAAGCCCTCAATATAAGGCCGTGTATACGGGGCGTTGCTAGAAAGGAGAAATCAAACAGTTTTGCGTAATGTTACGGGTCTGTTGCGCTTAGCTTGCTAAAGCCTCAAGGCCAATGTCTTCCAACATGGCATTGCCCGCTTTTACCGCATCCGACAAACCGCCAACGGCAGACAGAAGATTATGCGCATAAAACTGAGCTGAAGCTGTTTTGCGTTGCGCGAAATTCGGCTCCACATCGCCCTTGGCTACAATATTTGCGCCGCGTGCCAAATAATGACACCCAGCCACCAGACCAAACAAACGCAGATAAGGCGTCGCGCCGGCTAGCACATCGAGCGAACCTTTTTGCGCCAAAACCCAATCTGTCGTGTCTTGCAACACATCGATGGCGGCGCAAAGACGCTCAGCAATATCTACCAAAACAGGGCTGTTCGATTGACGACAGTTTTCTGCCGTCTCGCGCATTTCGCCCATGTAATCTGCAACCACCGAGCCATTGCCCAGTGGCAATTTACGCCCGACTAAATCCATCGCTTGAATGCCGTTGGTGCCTTCGTAAATCGTCAAGATGCGCGCATCGCGAACGTGCTGCGCTGCGCCTGTTTCTTCTACGAAGCCCATACCGCCATGTACTTGCACCCCGATGGCCGCCACTTCATTGGCGATATCTGTGCTGAAGGCCTTCGAGATAGGAGTCAACAAATCATTCTTCGCCCGCGCCGCTTCATCGCCTGTAGATTCGGCGATATCGGCCATCACGCCGTTCTCATAGCAAATCGCGCGCGAGGCATCGGTCAGCGCGCGCATGGTTAGCAGCATGCGGCGCACATCCGGATGCTGAATAATCGACACCGCGTCATTATCGGCTTTACCGGCGCCGGGCGCGCGGCCTTGTTTGCGGTCTAGGGCATAGGCCAGCGCATGTTGCGTGGCGGCTTCTGCGACCCCTACCCCTTGCAGGCCAACGTGCAGGCGGGCGTTGTTCATCATGGTGAACATACAGGCCATGCCGCGGTTTTCGGCGCCGACCAACCAGCCGATAGCCCCGTCGTTTTCGCCAAAGGCCATAACGCAGGTTGGGCTGGCGTGAATGCCAAGCTTGTCTTCCAAGCCGATACATTTCACATCATTGCGATCGCCCAAGGAGCCATCGTCATTGACGAAGAATTTTGGCACGACAAAAAGCGAGATACCTTTGGTGCCTTCCGGTGCGCCTGGCGTGCGAGCCAAAACGAGGTGGACGATATTGTCGACCATGTCGTGATCGCCATAAGTAATGTAAATTTTCGTGCCGCTGATTTTATACGAACCATCGCCCTGCGGTTCGGCTTTGGCGCGAATATTACCCACGTCGGAACCCGCATGCGGTTCGGTCAAATTCATCGTTGCCGACCATTCGCCCGACACGACGCGGTGCAGATATTTTTCTTTCTGTTCGTCCGAGGCGTGCGCTGCCAGCGCTTCCATGCCGCCGTTGGATAGCATGGGGCAAAGCTGAAACCCAATGTTGGAGTTCATCATCTCGGTAACTGCATTGGACAAAGACAAAGGCAGGCCTTGGCCGCCATAAGCGCTTGGCGCCGCCAAAGTAGGCCAGCCGCCATCCACATATTTGGTATAGGCCAGCTTGAAGCTTTCTGGCACCTGAACGCCGTCGTCCGTTAGTTGGCAGCCCTTTTGGTCGCCGTCCCAGCTTGCGGGGGCAATAACATCATTGGCTAATTTCGCAGCTTCGCCCAGAATCGCATCGAGCAAATCATCGGATAGGTCTTCAAATTTGCCGCTGTCGATTAAGCGTTGAAAGCCCGCCTCTTGCATGAGTGCGAATTGAATTTCAGTGGTTGGTGCGCGATATGCCATGACAATCTCCCTCGATTGCCCTTAAACTATGCCAGACGGCCACGAATTACACGGAATTTTTCTGTGTCAAAAAGCCACAAGATTAAGGACGCAAAATGACCCAGATAAAACGCGAAAATGGTTATGCGCTGGCGCCTCAAACTTTAGGGCGATGGATTGCGCTCACCTTATTAGCCAGCGTCGCTCTTTGGCTCGTTCTTCTCCTCGCCAAGCTACCCCAAGTCGAGACATGGCAGCTTTAGGCTCGCTATACGGCGCGGCTTTCGTTCTTCTTGTTTCCCGCCGTCTATATAGCGTCTCCGCTTTATGAGCTGGCGCAAAACAAAGCCACGCATTGGCTGCGCGTCAACCGCCGCAACGCTGGTATTAGCTTTGGCATTGCCCACATTATTCATCTTGTGGCTTTGGTTCTATTTCTCATTCTATCCGAACGCCCCACGGCTCTGGCCACAATCCTCGTTGGCGGCGGCGCCTATGTAGCTATGTTTGCCATGCTGGCGACCTCGACCGATGGCGCGATCCGCCGCCTTGGGGCAAAGAGCTGGCGTCGCTTACATAAATTCGGCGTGCATTACCTCGCCTTTGTTTTCGCCGCCACCTATACGAGCGGCATTGGCACGCCAGATGCCAAGCCGATGGCACTAATCATCTTGATTTGGGGCGCCATTGTGTTACGCTTATACGTCCATTTTTCAGAGGAAAAGCCATCATGAGCGAGTTCGCAAACGTAAAAATTGAAAACGGCATCGCCGTCATTAGCCTGAACGATGGCAAAGCCAATGCCTTTAGTTTCGCTATGATGGAAGCCTTAAACGCGTGTTTCGATGAGGCAGAAGCCAAAGCTGATGTGATTGTCATGACCAGCGAAGGCCGTGCCATGTGTGCGGGCTTCGACTTGAAAGTGATGAAAGAACAGCCCGACCGCGTCGCCGAAATGGTAGGCATGGGTGGCAAATTTCTGGCGCGTGTGTTTGGCAATGATAAGCCAGTGATTATTGCCTCCCCAGGACATGGCATTGCCGCAGGTGGCTTGTTAATGCTGAGTGCAGATTACCGCATCGGCGCCGAAGGCGATGCACGCTATGGCCTGAATGAAAGTGCTATCGGCATGGTGTTGCCGCCGTTTGGCTATGATTTAGCCGAATTTAAAATCAACAATAAGTATCTCGACATGTGCTTTGTCGGTGCCGAGCTGATAGATACGCCTACCGCCGTCAAGGCTGGCTTTCTAGACGAAGCCGTGCCCGCCGACCAATTAATGGCGCGTGCTATGGAAAAAGCGACAGCTTTACAAGCCCTGCACCCCAAAGCCTATGCGGGCAACAAGCGCCTTGTGCGCGGCGCAACCCTAGATCGCATGACCGCGGGTTTGGCCTACACTTCGGGGCTTTCTGTCAACGTTTAGACCACACTAGCTCGCGCGCACGGCCTCAATTAGTGCTATCCTTTGATTCGTAACCGGAGGCGTGTGTGTCGAGTATTTTTACCAAAGCGGCGAAATCAGATTTTGGAGCTGGCATTGCCATTGCTCTTCTGTCTTTAACTTACGCCTTGTCTTACGGCGCCCTGCTGTTCTCCTCGCCGGATCTATCGCCATATATCAGCTATACGATTGCGGCTTCTTTGATCACCACCATCGTCACCGTTTTGGTAGTCTCGTTGATGTCGGGCATTCGCTTCTCCGTCGCGGGACCGGATAGTAATACGGTTGCGGTTCTCGCCAGCTTTATTGTTGTATTCTCCCAATCGGCGACCCAAACCGGCCTGACTGGCAAGGAATTAGCGCTATTCTCATTGACTGGCTTATGTCTGGCCACTTTATTGACCGCCCTGACTATGTTCTTGATGGGACGGTTTAAACTGGGCAATATCGTCCGCTTTGTGCCGATTTCTGTGGCAGGTGGCTTTCTAGCTGCGGCTGGTTGTTTGATGATAAATGGTGCGTTCTATCTCGCCACGGGGCAGACCATCCCTGAGCTAATCACGTCTGAGCTGTCAGACCTACAAGGCATAAAACTGGCCGGGTTGGTGGGCTTCGCCCTGTTCTTCTGGGCTTTAACTCGCCTCAGCGCCAGCCAAATGGCATTGCCCTCTGGCATTTTCTTCTCGATTTTTGTCATTCACTGCGTTTTGACTTACCAAAACATCTCCCTTTCCCAAGCCCAAGACATGGGCTTATTGCTAGATGGCGGCGGAGAATCCAGCATTTTCTTCCCACCGCTACATGGCATTTTCACGACCCAATTATGGATTAGTTTCTTTAATTTTCTGCCAGAGCTTATCGTAACTGTCACGGTAACCGCGCTGTCTATTCTGCTGATTATTGCCGGTATTGAGATTGACAAAAGCATCGATGGAGACTTAAACCATGAGCTCAAGATACATGGTTATGCCATTGGTTTATCAGGATTACTTGGTGGATTTATAGGTTTAGTATCGCTAAGCCGTTCGCTGCTGAATGCCGGCAAGAGAAGTCGCTTCCCCGTCGCCGCCGTAATGACCTGCCTATTGTGCGGCGTGGTGCTTTTGGTGGGCGGCAGCATTATCTCCTTGCTGCCGAAAATGGCCTTGGCGGCGATGATTTTGTTACTTGGGACACAGATTGCTTATCGCTGGCTTGGTGAAACCTACTCGATGCTAGATCGTAACGAGTATATCCTGTTGCTGCTGATTAGCTCCACCACCCTTTATGCAGGCTTTATCTCTGGGCTTGTGCTCGGCGTTGTATGCGGCTGCATCTTATTTGCGGCACGCGCCAGTTTTGTTTCTGTGGTGCGCCAAGAGATGTCCGGCGAAGGCTACCGCTCACGCATCGTTCGCTCGGCCGATGAAGAGACTTATTTGAGCAATCTCAACCAGTCCATCCGAATTTATGAGCTTCAAGGCTTTTTATTCTTTGGCACCGCGCATAATTTCTACACGAAGATTAAAAACGACCTGCAGGACAAAAGCTCCCCCATTCGCCATGTTATATTGTCGTTTAAACACGTCAGTGGCGTCGATGCGTCGGCGGAACAGATTTTGCAGAAAATTTTCCTCGCTGCCGATAAACAAAACGCCTCTATTTCCACCATCGAACTGCCGATGAAAGAACAAACCACGATAGCTCGCCTATTGCGCCGCTCTCCAACCCTTATCGCAGACCAAAATTACGCTGCTATTTACGATGCGATGGAGGCCATTGAGGAAAACCTGTTGCGCGAGCGAGAGTTTGAAGGCAGTCGTGTTTCTTTGCAGGGATGGCTGGAAACCCGCCTTGGGGAGGCTGGTATGGCTGAGAAATTGTTCGAGTGCCTAGATCGTGTGGACTATAAATCTGGTGACATCATCTGCTCGCAAGGCGATGAGGCCAATGACATATTTTTCCTCGACTTTGGCCGTGTCGACGTCGTTAGTTATGATGTCCCGGAACAGCCGTTTCGCATTTACTCTTTCATGCGTCACACGATGCTTGGAGAAATGGGCTTTGTTCGCAAAGAAACTCGCAGTGCCGAGCTTGTGGCGCGCGGAGCGACTTCCGTTTATGGCCTATCGAGAGAGACCTATGACAAGCTAGAAGCTGCCAATGACCCCGTCATCGACACCTTATTGCAACTCATCTCCGTCACCTTGTCAGACCGCATTATCTCGGCCAATCGCACGATTGCGGAACTGCAAGCCTAAGCGTTTAAATAGACGATACTTTTTCGACGTTCTCGCCATGCTGGCGGCGCGTTATCTGGTAGCGCCTCATCATGAAAAAGGCTGCGATATAAAAGAAGGCCTCGATGGGCACGGCGTATAGCACCAGATTGATGAGGGTTTCATCCGCCACTTCCGATGGCTGCGCATTGCTCGGCAACTTAATCAGCGTCAACACGAGGCCTGCCAACATAATGCCCATACCGGCCACCATTTTACCGGCAAAGGCACGGGCTGCGAAAATAACGCCCTCATTGCGGCGCGCGGTGTCGACAGCGCTGTCTTCCACCACATCTGCCATCATCGAGCCGAATAAAATGTAAAACACGATGATAATCAGCACTTGCAAAAAGTTATGCGTCAGCAAAATTGGGAATAAGGCGTCGGATCCATTTTCCGGCAGGATGCCACCAAGGCGCGATAGCCACATCGACGGGCCAACCATCAACATGACCACGAAGCTTCCCAAGGCCGCGCGTTTCTTATCGAATTTCTTGCCTAAGGTGCGCGCTATCGGAACCGCGCAAACCGCAGCGACGGCCTGAAAAACAGTAAAAATTGCTAATTGCGAAGGCTTAAGCTCCCAAAAGAACGTCGAGAAGTAGATGCTGAGAGACGCGGTAAAACCAGAGGCCGTGCCAAAGAAAATAGAGGCGAGAAACAGCGCCTGAAAGTTTTTGTTTTTGAAGACATCCAAAATCTCCCCCAAAACCACCGATGGCGTAATCTTGTCTTGCACTGGCGGCACGTGCAGATGCGGGATGGCCTTATGCGTGCCCAATGAAGACACCACCATGCCAACAAACATCAGAGCCGAGGCCGCGAGCCCGTATTTTACGTAGCCGCCGGCTTGCAGAATACCATTCCCGTTCTCATTGGCCGCTAAAAACGTTGAGTAAGCCAGAAACGCCATCCCAATACCGCCCAGCCAACCGAACATGAAGCGCAAGCCCATCAGCTCCGTGCGCGTATCATAATCGCTGGTCAGCTCCGATATCAGAGCCGTGCTTGGCACTTCAAAGAAGGTCAAGAAAATGCGGATTAGGACGGCACAGAAAACCAAATAGAAAAACAGGCTCATTTGATCGTCCAACACTACGCTTGGCGGGTTCCACATCACCGCATAGCTCAAACAAATGGGAATAATCGAGATATACATAAACGGATGGCGCCGGCCCCATTTGGAACGCAAATTATCCGACCAATAGCCGATAAGCGGGTCGGTAATCGCATCGACGGCAATCGCTATGGTAAGCGCGAGACTGGTTAAAAATGGCTGAAGGCCAAGAACCTGCGAGTAGAAAATTAGAAGAAAATAGCTAAATCCATTTTCCTTAATGCCAAAAGGAGCGGCGCCGATGCCATATACAAACTTTGTTCTACGGTCTAACTGATACTGCGCCATCAAGGCCTCCGAATGAATGAGGCCAAACCATAACGTAAACGAGTTGCATGTAAACGCTGCATTGCATGTTGCCAAATCTTGCTTAAACTCATTTTTTTATGGGGGATTTACTTATGGCTTATCTAGGGTTGCTGGCTGGTCTGGCCTTGTTGATTTTTCTCGCACTGCGCGGAGTTAATATTTTGTTCGCATCGCTTTTATGCGGACTGGTTGTGGCGCTTACCAATGGTTTGCCGGTTCATGAAGCCCTGTCCCAACATTATGCCACGGGCCCTCTCGGTACGTTTAGTTTTGCCGGTCGTTTCTTTTTATTGTTTATTGCGGGCGCCGTATTCGGCCGAGTGATGGGCGAGAGCAAGGCCGCCACGTCTATTGCTTTGGCGATGGTCGAGCGCCTCGGCGCGCACCGAGCTTTGTGGATTACAGTCTTGGCTTCCGCCGCGCTGACCTATGGTGGCGTGGTTGTGTTTGTGGTGATTTTTGCCATGTATCCCTTGGGCCTCAGCTTGTTGAAACAGGCTGATATTCCAAAGCGTTTGTTCTGCGCGGCTTTGGCTTTAGGCGCGGGCACATTTACCCTCACCGCCCTGCCCGGCACGCCGTCCATTCAAAACGTCATTCCATCGGTTGGGCTTGGCACTGATTTATTTGCGGCGCCTATATTGGGCTTGGTCGGCGGGAGCATTATGTTTGTCCTTGGCATGATGTATCTGGAGCGGCAACGCAAAATCGCCCTAGCCAACGGCGAAGGCTTTGAGCCGGGCCCGTTAGATAAAGTAGAAAACATTGTCGCCAGCGACGATATGCCAAAATGGCAGATTGCGATTATTCCTTTGGTTGCCGTCATCGCAACCATTCTCTTGCCCCGACTTGTCTTGACTGCCGGCCTCGCGCCAAGCGAAGGCATGATTGCGGATGGGCTTGTGTTTGCGTCTAAGCAATCTATTTTCTGGCCAAGTTTGGCACTCTTTTTGGGTAGCCTTTTAGCTTATGCGCTGTTCCCAACATTGCATGGTCGCGCCCTCAACGTATTTGGCGAAGGCACAAATGATGCCGTTATGCCGCTGCTAAACACAGCCGCCGTGATTGGCTTTGGTGGCATTGTGGTGCAGACCATCGGCTTTCAAGACTTCTCTTCGCTTATGCTAAACTCGGGGCTACCGCCGAAACTATCGGCCTTTGCCTCCATCTCCGTGGTCTCTGCCATTACCGGCTCTGCTTCAGGTGGGTTGCAAATTTTCATGGCCACAATGGCCGACAGCTATTTGGCTATGGGTATTCCTGCCGACCAATTACACCGCATTATGGCTATGGCCAGCGGCGGCTTCGATAGCCTGCCGCATTGCGGCGCGGTGATTGCCATGCTGACCGTTACCCAGCTTACACATAAGCAAGCGTATAAAGATGTTGGCGTGGTAACGGTGGTCATCCCCGTGGTTGCCACCCTATCTGTTATGGGGCTCAGCGTGTTTATCTGACCCCCATTGCTTGAAAAGCTACAAAGAAAAACGACCGGAGCTTTCGCACCGGTCGTTTTTTTGTCCACTATAATAATGGAATGGTGAGCCCGGAAGGATTCGAACCTTCGACCCACTGATTAAAAGTCAGTTGCTCTACCACCTGAGCTACAGGCCCCACTGACAAAGTGTTTAACTGCTCCGCCGCCTGAGCGCAACACCCAATTTGTCACATTTCGAAGTAAAACAGCTTTCCAGCCTTTGGTCTTATTCGTGCGAACCTAGATAGGTTTACGATGCGTCAAAAACGACATGGCTTTCTCCCATATAATTATCGGTAACTGTCGCCCTCATTTCTCTTCTGCGCGCGCCGCCAGCCCCCCAAGCCGGGCCCGAAACAAGCGGTTGAAACGAAAAGCTGCGAAAGCCGATGCCCAAAACCTTGGCGCTAAAGCCTTGCTGAGCTTGCTCGCGTGGGCCCAAAGTTCCTCGCCATACGCTGGGCTAAAAAATAACAAGATAAACCGTGCTAAAGGGCTTGCGTCGCCAGAAACTTCTACTAATCTCCCGCTAAACCAATGTTATGGAGATAGTTATGATTACCCCCCCACCTCAACTTGCTGGCTGGGAGAGCTGGCAAGGCAATGACCCTTATGAAGACACCGCGGGTCCGTTTTTTATGAAGCTCAATGCCGAACCTGGCAAACACCGCTCCGCGTTTTTATGCACCGAAGGCCACATGAATGGCGGCGGCTTTTTGCATGGCGGTATGTTGATGACTTTTGCCGACTATGCGCTTTTTGTTATCGCCCATGATGAGCTGAGCAACATGAATTCTGTCACCCTAACCTGCCAGACCGATTTCATTGCTGGTGCGGCGCCAATTGGCGAAGTGGTTTATGCCGATGGCGAAATAACCCGCGCCACCCGCAGCCTGATTTTTATCCGTGGACAAATTTATATCGGCGAGACAATATTAACCACATTCACTGGTATCATTAAAAAAACCAAACCGCGTGAAACCCCACGCCCCTAACTATCCAACTTTCGTTTGAAAGCCTTAACCCCTATTGGAGTGCTTTATGTTTATGTATCCTTTGGCCGCTTTGGTCACCCTCTTGAGCCTATTCATCTTTTTCTGGATGGCCACACGCGTCGGCGCCGCTCGTAAAAAACACGAGATTGCCGCGCCTACGATGACCGGGCCGGAAGAGTTTGAGCGCGTCTTGCGCGTCTATGCCAACACCCATGAAATGCTGGTGCTTTTCTTGCCAACTCTTTGGTTGTTTGCGCTGACGATTTCTGACTTTTGGGCGGGTGTTATTGGCATCTTTTTCCCAATCGGCCGCATCCTCTTCGCGCTCGGTTATTATAAAGCCAAAGACAAACGCGGCCGTGGTTTCACCCTTGGTTTTCTCGCCACCGTCATCTTGCTTATTGGTGCAACTGTGGGGGTCGTGCATGCGGCCTATGCCATTTATAGCTGAGGCCTACGTGTATGAATAGATTGTCTCTTCATCCTTTGACCGGCTCTTGTGGAGCCGAGATATCTGGTTTGAATTTGTCCAACGTGAGCGATGCTGAATTCTGCATCGTTCACGCGGCCCTTTTAGACCACGGCGTTATATTCATCCGCGATCAAGACATATCTCTAGATCAGCAAGTTGCGTTTGCTCGCCGCTTTGGCGAACTGGAAGTGCATCCCATTGTCGATGGCATGGAACAGGCTCGCGAGATAACCAAAGTTTGGAAGCCCAAGGGGCAAAGCGCCTCTTTTGGTACCGGCTGGCATTCCGACAACACCTTTCAAGAACACCCCTCCATGGGCTCAATGCTCTATGGCAAAACCATTCCTCCTTTCGGCGGCGACACAATATTCGCCAATCAGCATGTGGCCTATGAGCGTTTGCCCGATGCGATGAAAGAAAAACTCGATGGCCTATTTGCCATCCACTCCGCCTCCGAGGCCTACACGGTGGAAGGCACAAAAGAAAAATTTGATAAAAAAACCGCCATCACCTACACGTGGGACGCATCGATTATGAACCAAGTGCGCCACCCCATCGTGCGCACCCATCCAGAAAATGGCAAAAAAGCTCTTTTCGTCAACGATATGTTTACGCTGCGTGTCGACGAAATGGAGCCAACCCAAAGCCGCGAGCTGCTGCAAACCTTGTATCAGCATTGCACCAAACCTGAATTTTGCTGTCGCTTTCGGTGGACCGAAAATGCCGTGGCGCTGTGGGACAATCGGTTGGTGCAACACTATGCGGTGGATGATTATCAAGATTACGAACGCTTAATGTATCGCGTGACGATAGAAGGTGACCGACCTAAATAGGTCTTGAGAAAGTTTTCATAATGACGAGATTTTTAATCCTTGATGGTTATTCGCAGCAAGGGCGCGAAAGACTTGCCTCTGGCGGCATGCTTTTGGCTGGCACAATGTATCGCAATATGCTGCAACGCCTTCGGCCAGATAGCGACAGCGATATTGTGTGCGTTGCTGACCCGCAAGCGAGCCTGCCCCAGCCGCTCGAGAGTTATGACGCGATGCTGTGGACGGGCTCCAGCCTATCTATCTACGAAAACCGACCCGAGGTAACCCAACAAATTGAGCTGGCTCGCCAAGCCTTCAAAATTGGCGTGCCTGCCTATGGGTCTTGCTGGGCGTTGCAACTGGCCGTTGTGGCGGCCGGTGGCGAGGTAGAGCGCAGTCCACATGGGCTTACGTTCGGCTTATCCTATGGCATTACCCTAATGCCCGAAGGCGCAGCGCACTCGGTTTACCAAGGTCGCGCCGCTCTGTTTGACGCTTTGGCCAGCCATTATGACATTGTTAAAACCATGCCGCCGACATCTCAAGTATTGGCGCGAAGCCATAGAAGCAATGTGCAGGCGGCGCATATTGAACATGAAAAAGGCACGTTTTTCGCCACCCAATATCACCCTGAGTTTAACTTCGAAGTACTGAGTGGCATGGTGAAATCGCGCACAGCCCTTTTGGTCGAGCAAGGGTTTTACCCAGATTTAGAAGCGGCAGAAACCGAGGCCACGGATTTCGAGCATCTGCATAGCCCGTATCCGGACGAGGCTTTGGTGAAAAAATATAAATTGAACGACAGCGTTTTGGATATCGACCAACGGCAAAACGAATTCAAAAACTGGCTGGCTGAGATGCAGCTTTAAGCCGAGCTTAACGAAATGAAACGAAGCTGTGCCTAGTCTTGGTATGGAGGGATATCGCCTTGCGCTTGCTGGAGTTTAAACTCCGCGCGAAATTGTTCAAATTTCCCGGCCTCAATAGCGTCTCGCATGGCGGCCATCAGCTCTTGGTAGAAAGCTAGATTATGCCAAGTCAAAAGCATGGCGCCCAAATATTCGCCGCACCGATGTAAATGATGCAAATAGGCTCGGCTATATTGGTGGCTGGCGGGACAATCGCTGCGCTCGGCTAAAGGGCGTGGGTCGGCGGCGTGGCGAGCGTTGCGAATGTTCACTTTACCGTGCCATGTATAGGCCGTGCCATGGCGTCCGGCGCGCGTGGGCATAACGCAATCAAACATATCAATGCCGCGCGCCACGGCTTCCACCAAATCGTCTGGCGTGCCGACGCCCATGAGATATCGCGGGCGCTCTTGCGGCAAGACCGGCGTGGTGAAACCTAGCACTTCAAGCATCCGCTCTTGCCCCTCACCTACCGCTAGGCCGCCAACGGCGTAGCCATCGAAGCCGATTTGCTCCAGCTCAGCCGCACTTTGATGGCGTAAATCTTCGTAAATGCCGCCTTGCACAATGCCGAATAAAGCATTGCCAATGCCCGCCTCATTGGGCCCGCCGTCATATTGCTGAAACGCCGATTTGCTGCGCCCCGCCCAGCGCATCGATAGATGCATGGACTTTTCGGCTTGCGCATGGGTGGCAGGAAACGGCGTGCATTCGTCTAGCACCATGCGAATATTGGCCCCCAGAAGGGTTTGTATTTCCAAGCTGCGCTCTGGCGTTAGCATGTAGGATTTGCCGTCGATGTGGCTTTGAAAGCGTACGCCGTCTTCGCTCATTTTGGCTAGTTTGGATAGCGACATGACTTGAAAGCCGCCGCTATCTGTCAAAATCGGGCCCTCCCATTGCATGAACTCTTGCAAGCCGCCCAAGGCAGCGACTTCTTCGGCGCCCGGGCGCAACATCAAATGATAAGTGTTGCCCAGCACAATATCAGCGCCCAAATCACGCACTTGGTCGGGATACATAGCTTTAACCGTGGCTGCTGTGCCAACCGGCATAAAGGCGGGCGTGCGAATTTCACCGCGCGGCGTCTCAATAGTGCCACGCCGAGCCATGCCATCGGTTTTATGCAAGGTGAACTTCATGACTCCGCGCGCTCCAATAAGCTGCCATCGCCGTAAGAATAGAAACGATAGCCTGTGGTTACCGCATGGTCATAGGCGGCTTTCATGCGCGCCATGCCTGCGAAAGCCGATACCAGCATGAAAAGCGTCGAACGGGGTAAATGAAAATTGGTAATCAACATATCGGCCGCGCGGAACTGATAACCGGGCGTGATGAAGATCTCCGTCACCGCTTCAAACGGCTCGATGGTGCCGTCTTCTTTGGTGGCGCTTTCCAGCAAGCGCAAGGACGTTGTGCCAACACAGACAATGCGCCCGCCTTGTTTATGCACATCGTTGAGGGCTTGCGCCGTCTCCGGCGTGACTTGCCCCCATTCGCCATGCATTTTATGCGAGGCGATATCGTCAACTTTGACAGGCAAAAACGTGCCAGGCCCCACATGTAGCGTGACTTCGTGCAAGCTAACGCCTTTGGCTTTTAAGGCGTCCATCAGGTCTGGGGTAAAATGTAAGCCCGCTGTTGGCGCGGCAACGGCGCCCGCCTCGCGGGCAAATAGGGTTTGGTAATCTTCGTTGTCTTGCGCATCGGGGGCGCGTTTGCTGGCGATATAGGGCGGCAAAGGCATGCTGCCGAGTGTCGCTAAAGTGGTTTCCATGCTGTCTGGCGCAATCTCGAAGCTCAAAATCGCCTCCGCGCCCTCACGCCCGCTGACCTTGGCTTTCACACCCTTAAAGTCGATAGTGTCGCCGTCAGCCACCCGTTTGGCAGGCTTTAAAAAACATTTCCAATCGAGGGGGCCGAGACGTTCGGTCAGTGTGACCTCACATTTCGCACCCGTCGAGTCGGCCGAGGGAACCTCGCGCAAACGAACCCCGGTTAGGCGCGCGGGTATAACCTTGGTGATATTCACGAGCAAAGCGTCACCTGCCCGCAGAAAATCTGGCAAATCACGCATGATATGATCGCCGAACGCGAAGTCCGCCGAGCTGGCCGGGTCTGAAACAGGCAACGAAACATGCAACAGCCGCGCAGTATCGCGCGGCTGTGCGGGTCTCAAAGCAATCAGATTTTCCGGCAGGTCAAAATCAAAATCATCTACCTGCATGAGAAACCTTCTTGGCGCTTAGTCTTCTAAGCGAACGGAAATCATTTTATCTGGGGTCGCCGGCGGCTCGCCCTTGGCAATCGCATCGATATGCTCCATGCCTTCCACAACTTCGCCAAATACTGTGTATTGGCCGTTGAGGAAGCTGGCATCATCGAAACAGATGAAAAACTGGCTATTGGCGCTATCTGGATGCTGCGAACGCGCCATGCCCAAAGTGCCACGACGGAAAGGTTCGCTGTTAAACTCAGCGCGCAAATCTGGATAGTCCGAGCCACCCATGCCGGTGCCCGTTGGGTCGCCCGTTTGGGCCATAAAGCCGTCGATTACACGGTGGAACACGATACCATCGTAGAATTTCTCGTTAATTAGGGTTTTGATACGCTCAACATGGCCAGGGGCGAGGTCTTCGCGCAAGGCTATTTTCACGGTACCGGTTTTTAGTTCTACCAACATAATTGACTCCTTATGGTCTGCGGCTTGGGCGGAAATTCCATGCCCAACCGGAGCCACAAGAAGAGCCAAAAAAAGCCCGAGTGAAGTCAAGTAACGCATTAATATCTCCTGTTATAATACTGTAATTATTTGATTTGTTTCAAAACACTTTGCGGCACAAAGGCGCTAACATCGCCGCCCATGGCCATAATTTGGCGCACCAATGTCGACGATACAAAGCCAAACTCTGGCGAGGCCTGCAAGAACACGGTTTCAATATCGCTCGACATCGACCGGTTCATCGCGCTCATTTGCGCCTCATATTCATAATCCGAAGCATTTCGAAGCCCCCGAATAATAAGATTGGCGCCGGTTTCGGCGGCCACATTGACCAGAAGGTCTTTAAAGCTAATCACTTGAATTTCCACACCCTTCGCCTTCGCAAGCGGGCCAATTTCGGCCTCCAGCATGGCTTGACGCTGCTCAAAGGTAAAAACCGGCGTCTTGGTGGCACTAATGCCAATGGCGATGATCAATTTGTCGACCAAACCCAGCGAGCGCTGAATAATATCGATATGCCCCTTGGTAATCGGGTCAAAACTGCCCGGATAAAGCCCTACACGCATGCGTTAGCCCTCCTCGCTTGGATTATCGGTCTCTAGCGAAGACGCATCATCGGAAGTTTCCTCTGAAGTCGTCTCTGGCGCACCCGTTTGCGGCGCATCCCCATCTTCTAGCTCATCCTCTAGCTCATCCTCATCGGAGGCCTCGCCCAAATGTGCCACCGAAACGACGGTCGCATCGTCTTCGGTTTTAAAAATCGTAACCCCTTGCGTATTACGCCCGGCGATGCGAATGCCATCCACCGGACAGCGAATAAGCGTGCCACCATCGGTCACCAGCATAATTTGGTCGACTTCCTCGACCGGGAAAGCCGCCAAAAGCTGGCCATTGCGTTGCGTCACGGTCATGGCGATGATGCCTTTGCCGCCACGGCCGGAGACGCGATATTCATAAGCCGACGAGCGTTTGCCGTAGCCATTTTCGCTTACCGCCAGAATAAACTGCTCATTGGCACCCATTTCGCCATAGCGGTCGGACGACAAAGCGACTTCTTCGGTGGCTTCTTCTTCGTCCAAGGTGGCCTCTTCGACCTCTGCGTCATCGCCAGAGGTGGCGCGGCGAATGGCGGCTGCCTGTTTGAGATAGGTGACGCGTTCGGCTGGTGAGGCATCGCTGCCGCGCAAAATAGCCAGTGAGATGACACTGGCGCCCGAATCGAGGCGAATGCCCCGCACGCCCGTCGAATTACGGCTGCGGAACACCCGCACTTTATCGACTGGGAAGCGAATGGCGCGACCGCTAGAGCTGGTCAGCAACACATCATCCATCGGATTACAGGTTTCGACGCCGATAATCCGCTCGCCCTCATCTGGTTTCATCGCAATTTTACCATTGCGGTTGATCTGAATGAAATCGGACAGATCATTGCGGCGCACGTTGCCCAGACTTGTGGCGAACATCACGTTCAAATCGGCCCAGCTCTCTTCATCGGCCGGCAACGCCATGATATCGGCGATTTTCTCGCCTTCATCGAGCGGCAATAGATTAACCAAAGCCTTGCCTTTCGACTGCGGGCTACCCGCCGGCAAACGATAGACTTTCATTTTATAGACCATGCCTGTGGTCGAGAAGAACAGCACGGGCTGGTGAGTATTGGCGACAAAGATACGCGATACGAAGTCTTCGTCTTTGGTGGCCATACCCGAGCGCCCCTTACCGCCGCGACGCTGCGCGCGATAGGTAGACAGCGGCACCCGCTTGATATAGCCCGCGTGACTTACCGTCACGACCATATCTTCGCGCGGAATAAGAGATTCGTCGTCCACTTCGCCATCATGTTCGATAAATTCAGAACGCCTCGGCGTAGCGAACTCTTCTTTTACTTCAGCCAATTCGGCTTTAATAATCGACATCACGCGCTCGCGGCTGCGCAGGATATCCAGCAAGTCAGAAATTGCTTCGCCTAATATCTTCAGCTCATCGCCAATTTCATCGCGACCCATAGCCGTGAGGCGTTGCAGACGTAATTCCAGAATAGCGCGCGCTTGCGCATCGCTCAGCACATAAGTGCCATCTTCCGCCACGCGGTGGCGCGGATCATCGATTAAAGCAATCAGCTCGGCCACATCAGAGGCTGGCCAATGGCGCTCCATCAACTGACGACGCGCCTCTTGCGGCGATGGGGCTTTGCGAATAACCGCAATCACTTCATCAATATTGCTAACGGCAATCGCCAGACCCACCAAAACATGAGCGCGATCGCGCGCTTTATTCAGCTCAAATTTCGAGCGACGCGTTACCACTTCTTCGCGGAAGGTGATAAAGCATTGCAGCATTTTCCTGACGTTCATCAATAGCGGGCGACCATTGGTCAGCGCCAACATATTGGCTCCAAAACTCGTTTGCAGCTGCGAGAACCGATACAATTGGTTCAGCACCACATCGGCCACGGCGTCGCGTTTCAGCTCCACCACAACGCGCATGCCGTGCCGATCGCTCTCATCGCGCAAATCAGAAATACCCTCGATGACTTTATCGCGCACCAAATCAGCGATTTTCTCAATCATCGTTGATTTATTCACCTGATACGGAATTTCCGTAATGATAATCGCATCGCGGTCTTTGCGAATTTCCTCAACCGAAGCCCGCCCCCGCATAATAATAGAGCCGCGACCCGTGGTGACAGACGAGGCGGAACCTGTGTAACCCAGAATAAGCGCGCCGGTCGGGAAATCAGGCCCAGGCACAATGGCCAAAACCTCCTCATCGCTCATGCTTGGATTTTCAATCATCGCCTGCGCTGCGTCGATTAGTTCGCCAAGGTTATGTGGCGGCACATTGGTCGCCATGCCCACAGCAATACCATTGGCGCCATTGACCAATAGATTTGGCAGACGAGCTGGCAGAACTTTCGGTTCGCGCTCAGAGCTATCGTAGTTGTCTTGAAAGTCGACTGTGTCTTTGTCGATATCGGCCAGAATAGAATGGGCTGGCTTGGCCATGCGCACTTCGGTGTAACGCATCGCGGCTGGCGGATCGCCATCCACCGAGCCAAAGTTGCCCTGCCCGTCGAGCAGCGGCAAGCGCATTGAGAATTCTTGCTCCATCCGCACCAAAGCATCATAAATCGATTGGTCGCCATGCGGGTGATATTTACCAATCACGTCACCGACAACACGCGCCGATTTGCGATACGGCTTGTTGTAATCATAGCCGGTCTCATTCATGGAGAACAAAATGCGCCGATGCACGGGCTTTAAGCCGTCGCGCACATCTGGCAGCGCGCGCGAAACAATCACGCTCATCGCATAATCGAGATAGGAGGTTTTCATCTCCTCCTCAATGGTAATGGGTTCTATGTCGCCATCGTCGTCGCCGGGAACAAATCCGACAACAGGCGGCTCGCCACCTTCGCCGGAACCCGTATCCTCACCAGTCTCATCCCCAACGGTTTCTTCGTCGGTCGTGCCAGTGGCCTCGTCTTGCGAGGCATCGACAACATCATCTTCGTTTTCGATATTGTCTTCCGGTGGATTTTCAGGCGTATGGGTCACAAATTAACTTTCTGAAAGGCGTCTCAACGAGGCGCGAAATACCCCTAAAACATAGCACAAAAACAAACACTCGGGAGCCTGAAAACAGTCCCCCGAGCGCAAATATAACCCGTTGTTTTAATTGGTGTTTTAAAGCTTAAAACGGGATGTCGTCATTGATGCCACTGTCCCCGCCCGAAGCCAGTGCAGGCGCAGGCGAATCGTTGCCAGCGGCTTGGAAGTCTCCGCCGCCATTGCGGCTGTCCAGCATGGTCATCACGCCGCCGAAGTTTTGCAAAACAACTTCGGTCGAATAACGATCGGCGCCATTGTCATCTTGCCATTTGCGGGTTTGCAAATTGCCTTCGATGTAAACTTTCGCACCTTTTTTCAGATATTGCTCGGCGATGCGGCACAGGCCTTCCGAGAAAACAACTACGCGGTGCCATTCGGTTTTCTCGCGCCGTTCGCCCGAACTTTTATCGCGCCAACTTTCACTTGTCGCGATGCTAAGATTGACAATCGGGCGACCATCTTTAGTGCTACGCACATCTGGGTCAGCCCCTAGGTTGCCTACTAAAATTACTTTATTGACACTTCCAGCCATGATTTTTTCTCCTAATTGCCGTCTCAATCTAGATGACTCGAAACCAAATACCTAGTCTCGCAGCCGGCTCGGTTCGCTTACCTGTGGATTAATGCGCACCCTTGCCCATGAAACTCGCAAACGAGGGCAAAACTAAGTTCGCCAAACCGCAAAAAAGGTCTACCTTGTGTCACCTAACAGGGAGAAACTTATGCCTGCCCAGAAGAAACCCCGTAAAGCCGTTAAAACACCGCAAGCCAAAGTCATCCGAGTGGTGGGCGCGCGCGAGCATAATCTCAAAAACATCTCCATCGACTTGCCGCGCGATCAGCTGATTGTCATCACGGGTCTTTCTGGCTCGGGCAAAAGCTCGCTGGCCTTTGATACCATTTATGCCGAAGGGCAACGCCGCTACGTCGAAAGCCTGTCGGCCTATGCGCGCCAGTTTTTGGAGATGATGCAAAAGCCAGATGTCGACCAAATCGACGGGCTGTCACCAGCCATTTCTATCGAGCAGAAAACCACCTCGCGCAATCCGCGCTCGACGGTGGGCACGGTTACCGAGATTTACGATTACCTGCGCCTACTATATGCGCGCATTGGCGTGCCCTATTCGCCCGCCACCGGACTTCCCATCGAAAGCCAGACGGTCACCCAAATGGTCGACCGCGTGATGGCCATGCCCGAAGGCACGCGGCTGTATCTGTTGGCGCCGATTGTGCGGGGCCGCAAGGGCGAATATAAGCGCGATTTTTTGGAGCTGCAAAAACGTGGCTTTCAGCGCGTTAAAATCGATGGCGAATTTTACGAGATTGCCGATATCCCCACCCTCGATAAGAAAGTCAAACACGACATTGATGTTGTGGTGGATCGTCTGGTTATCAAGCCAGACCTTGGCAACCGCGTGGCGGACTCGATGGAAGTCGCCATTGGCCTTACCGATGGCATTGCCATTGCTGAGATTGCCGACAAGCTAAAAGACGGAGAAACTGCAGAGCGGATTACCTTTTCCGCCCGCTTTGCTTGCCCCGTTTCCGGTTTCACGATTGATGAAATTGAGCCGCGCTTGTTCTCGTTTAACAATCCTTTTGGCGCTTGCCCGTCTTGCGATGGCTTGGGCACACAGTTTTTCATCGACCCCATTGCCGTCGTCCCCGATGGCGGGCTGACCCTTTATAAAGGCGCCGTTGCGCCATGGTCGAAAACCACCTCGCCCTATTACACCCAAACGCTGGAAGCGCTGGCCAAGCACTTTGGCTTTAAGATGAGCAGCAAGTGGAATGACTTAGAAAAACAAGCCAAAGACGTCATCTTGTTTGGTACCGGCGAGGAAGTCATCACCTTCTCTTATGATGATGGCTTACGCAGCTATAAAACCAAAAAACCGTTCGAAGGGGTTATTCCCAACTTGGAACGCCGCTACCGTGAAACCGATAGCAATTGGGCGCGCGAAGAGATTGAGAAGTTTCAATCCATCACAGACTGTGAAGCCTGCGGCGGCTATCGCCTGAAACCGGAAGCCCTATCGGTAAAAATTGCCGATCTGCATGCCGGCCAAGTAACGCAAATGTCTATTCGAATGGCTGAAAAATGGTTCACCGATTTGGAAGACCTATTGAGCGATAAGCACAAACAAATCGGCGCGCGCGTGCTGAAAGAAATTCGCGAGCGCCTGCGGTTTCTCAATGATGTGGGGCTGGAATATCTATCGCTGTCTCGCAACTCGGGCACTTTGTCGGGCGGCGAAAGCCAGCGTATTCGTTTGGCCTCGCAAATTGGCTCCGGCCTCACGGGCGTGCTGTATGTCTTGGATGAACCAAGCATTGGCCTGCATCAGCGCGACAACACGCGCCTTCTGGAAACCCTCACCCGCCTGCGGGACCTTGGCAATACCGTCATCGTCGTCGAGCATGATGAGGAAGCCATTATGACGGCCGACCACGTGGTCGACATTGGCCCCGGCGCAGGCATACATGGCGGCGAAGTGATTGCCCAAGGCACGCCAGATAAAATTCTGGCCAATAAAAAAAGCCTGACGGGCAAATATCTATCCGGCGTCTTAGAAGTCGCCGTGCCGAAAAAACGCCGCGCGACCAAAGCCAATAAATGCATCACCGTGAAAGGCGCCAAGGGCAATAATCTTAAAAACGTCAGTGCGGAAATTCCCCTCGGCACGTTCACTTGTGTCACGGGGGTTTCGGGCGGCGGCAAATCGACTTTGCTCATCGACACTTTGTATAAGTCACTGGCGCGCAAATTAAATAATGCCCGCGCCACGCCGGCCGAACACGATACGATTGATGGCTTGCATCTGCTGGATAAGGTTATCGAGATTGACCAATCCCCGATTGGCCGCACACCGCGCTCGAACCCTGCCACTTACACTGGCGCCTTTACGCCCATTCGGGAATGGTTTTCAGGCCTGCCCGAAGCCAAGACACGTGGCTATAAGCCTGGGCGTTTTTCGTTCAACGTGAAAGGCGGGCGCTGCGAGACTTGCCAAGGCGATGGGCTGATTAAAATTGAAATGCACTTCCTGCCGGATGTTTATGTGGAATGCGATAGCTGCCAAGGCAAACGCTATAATCGCGAGACGCTGGAAGTTCGGTTCAAAGATAAATCCATTGCCGATGTGCTGGATATGACCGTCGATGAAGCGGCTGATTTTTTCAAAGCCGTGCCGATGGTGCGCGATAAAATGACCACGCTGCAACGCGTCGGCCTTGGCTATATCAAGGTTGGCCAGCAAGCTACCACGCTTTCGGGTGGTGAAGCGCAGCGCATTAAACTGGCCAAAGAATTGGCCAAACGCGCGACCGGCCGTACGCTGTATATTTTGGATGAGCCGACAACAGGTCTGCATTTCCATGATGTGGCCAAGTTGCTCGATGTGCTGCATGAGCTGGTCGATGCGGGCAATACGGTGGCGGTGATTGAGCATAATTTGGAGGTGATTAAAACCGCCGACTGGATTATTGATATCGGCCCCGAAGGTGGCGACGGCGGTGGCCAAGTGGTGGCCATTGGCACGCCAGAGGATGTGGTGAAGGTAAAAGCCAGCTATACGGGGCAATATTTGTCGCGCTTGCTGAAGCCCAAAAAAGCAGTTGCGAAGAAAGCCGCCGCCGAATAACCTCTAGTTTCCGAATAAAAATAATAACACGGAAACTTTATGACTGTTCACACGCAAATTCGCGCGGAAGACGTGCGCCGCACCTATGCCAAATGGGCGGGACATTATGATTTCACCTTTGCCCTTTTTGGGCGGCGCTACATTCGAAAAATTGTAAATCGCCTGAATACCGAATTACACGGCCATCGGGTTCTCGATGTTGGCACGGGCACGGGTCTTTCCCTGCCCTATTTCGCGGCAGATTGCGAAGTGACCGGCATTGACCTCTCGGGGGATATGTTGGCCCGGGCTTTCAAACGCGTCGAGCGCAAGAAGCTATCCAATGTCCACGCCCTCTTGGAAATGGATGCCAGCGAATTAGATTTTTCCGACGCTTCCTTCGATAGCGTGATGGCAACTTTCGTGATGTCCGTGGTGCCAGACCCGGCAAAAGTATTGCAAGAAATTTGCCGCGTCACTCGCCCGGGCGGACGGGTTTATTTGTTCAATCATTTCGAAGCCGAAGAAGAGCAAACTCTTTTGGCGATGATTGAGCGAAAAATAGCCCCCGCCTCGCGCAAAATCGGGTTTCACTCTGACTTCTCGCGCGAGCAGTTGAAACTACAAGATTGCGATTTGCAAGTTTTAGAAGAAAACAGCTTCGGCCCCTTGGGTATGTTCACTCTGCTGACGATGCAAAAACCTGCGTCATAGACGCCTAGGCTTTTAGACCCCTTCCCCTCTTTCCTTAAACCGTGTATTTCATGAGCCATGAGTGATGAATTACATATTATTGGTGGCGGGCTTGCGGGCTCGGAAGCCGCTTGGGCTGCGGCTCAGGCAGGCGTAAAAGTTGTGCTGCATGAGATGCGCCCGACGCGCAAAACCGACGCCCATGTGACCGACGGACTGGCCGAGTTGGTCTGCTCAAACTCTTTCCGCTCCGATGATGCCCAAACCAATGCGGTTGGCCTTTTGCACGCTGAATTGCGCGATAGCCAAAGCCTCATCATGCGCTGCGCCGACGAACATCAGGTGCCTGCTGGCGGGGCGCTGGCCGTGGACCGCGAAGGGTTTTCGCAAGGCGTAACCGCCGCTATTGAAGCGCACTCCAATATCACAATTGCCCGCGAAGAAGTGACCCGCATTCCAGACACATGGAAACACGTCATCATCGCAACGGGGCCACTCACTTCGCCGGCGTTATCTGAGCAAATCGGCCAGATGACAGGCAAAGATAAATTGGCTTTTTTCGATGCTATTGCGCCGATTATCTACCACGACGGCATCGATATGGATATCTGCTGGTATCAATCTCGCTACGACAAAGTCGGCCCCGGCGGCACGGGCAAGGACTACATCAACTGCCCGATGGATGAAGCCCAATATAACGCTTTCCTCGATGCGCTCATCGAGAGCGACACGGCTGACTTCAAACAATGGGAAGCCGATACGCCCTATTTCAATGGCTGTTTGCCCATCGAAATTATGGCCGCGCGCGGTCGCGATACCTTGCGCCATGGCCCGATGAAACCACGCGGCCTGACCAATGAGCATAACCCAGAGGTGAAAGCCCATGCGGTTGTGCAATTGCGCCAAGACAATGCGCTGGGCACTTTGTTCAATATGGTGGGCTTTCAAACCAAGCTCAAATATGGCGAACAGACGCATGTGTTCAAACTCATCCCCGGTCTCGAAGAGGCTCGTTTCGCCCGTCTTGGCGGATTGCATCGCAATACATTCCTCAACAGCCCAACCTTATTGGATGGCGAATTGCGCCTTAAAAATGCCCCGCATATTCGCTTTGCCGGACAAATTACCGGCGTCGAAGGCTATGTCGAAAGCACCACCATCGGCCTGATGGCGGGGCGCTTTGCAGCGGCTGAAATTCAGGGGCGTAAGCTCTCGGCTGCCCCGATGACCACAGCTTTTGGCGCGCTGATTTCGCACATCACAGTCAACGCCAATGCGTCTTCGTTTCAGCCAATGAATGTAAACTTTGGATTGATGCCAGAGCTCGACGCGTTGAGCGCACCAGTTGACGAAAACGGCAAAAAACTGCGTGGCAAAGCACGGATGCACTTCAAGAAACAGGCAAGACAGACCGGTTTTACATCGCGTGCACGGGCTGATTTTGTGGAATGGGCACATGGCGAAGCGCCATCCGAAGCGGCTGAATAATAGCTTTAAAGCCTGCCCAGAAAAGCCATCTTCATAATTGAAATTTGATAACGCAAAAGGCTTTTGCCTTGTGGAAAATACTTGGCTTGGCGTCGCGCCAAACCGATGGGTAAAAACACCGGCAAAAGTGTTTTTCGTTGGGCGCGCGCAAGCTGGTTAAAACTCGCGCAAGCCTCGCTTAAAAGCTCATGCGCACGCGCCGCCACGGCCTCCCCGTTTGAGGGAACCAATCGCATTAACTCAAACCCCGTCCCCGCAGTTTGCAAAAGCGCCGCCTGCGGTTCGCCACCTAGCAACTGGCAAGCTAACTTAAGCCATGCGGGCCCCACGTGTTTGGCTTCCGCTTCCAGCTCGTCTAGGTTTCGCCCGACTTGTTCTAGCGCCGCGTCGCGCCCCTCTATGAGGGGAAGAAAACTTGGCAGCGAGACTTGTCCCTGCTGCACCACCTCTAGCAACGCGTCACCTATGGGCGTGCCGCGAGTTTCGCCTGCTTCGAGCGCGCTCAGCAAATCGCGCCACCACTGCAACCGAATGGCCCCAACCATCGGGTCAGAGACCAGCGATGGAATACGCGCGATATCGGCATAAAAATGATATAGCGTCAAAACTGCATCGCGGGCGTGGGCGGGCGCGAATAAATGGCACAAATAGAGGTCGCCATCGAGACCGCGCAGCTCCGTTCGTAAGGTTTCAAAATCGCTCATAAGTTTCCTAAATAGAAAAGGGCCGCACATAAGGCGGCCCTCTCCAAAACATTAACTCAAACTCTAGTAAAGGTTTTGAGCCGCAACCATAGCGAACAACATCGGGATCGACAGCATGGTGTTGGTCCGTGAGAACAACATGGCTGTGCGTGCCGAAGCCGCTTTCGTGTCGGCGTCTGCCTCTACAATGCCAAGCGCTTTCTTTTGGTTTGGCCAGATAACGAACCAAACGTTGAACCACATGATGATGCCCAACCACATGCCAATACCGATGGCGGTGTTCTTGGGTACTTCGAAGTCGCTCATCATGCCGAGGCTTAGCGCATCGTGGATGTAACCGTTCAAATAGCCCAAAATCAGGCCGGTTACGATGGTTGCCATGGCACCCCAACGGAACCACCACAAAGCGGCAGGTGCAATTACCTTACCAATCGCAGGCTTTTGATTGTCTGGGATATTTGGCATGTTCGGAATTTGAACAAAGTTGAAATAATACAGCAGACCAATCCACATGATGCCGCTCAATACGTGCAACCAGCGGAAAGTAAATGTCCAGAATGTCGTGTCGAGTGCGCCGCCGCCCTGCAGATACATAATCTCCAGAATAAACGCCAGCACAAAGCCCGCAATCACAGTGTTGCGAAGTGATGATAAAATTGTAGCCATGATGGCCTCCCCTTTTTTTTCGAATCTATCGTTGGTTAAACATTACCACCCCATGAAACAGGCAGGCAATTTAATTCACTTGGTTTCCAGACCAGTCGCGTTTGACGCCGAGCCACATAAGCAAAGGCGACGCAATAAAGATGGAAGAATAGGTTCCCACAATCACGCCCCAAATCATCGCGAAGGTGAAGCCCCGAATAACTTCTCCGCCCAACACATAAAGCGCCACCAAAGCGAGAAGCGTCGTAACCGACGTCATCACCGTGCGCGATAGTGTTTCGTTGATGGCGATATCTAGCAATTCTTTCAGACCCATTTTTTTGTACTTACGCAAGTTCTCGCGCACGCGGTCATAAACCACCACTGTATCATTCATCGAATAGCCGACGATGGTCAGGATGGCGGCTAAAATGGATAGATTAAAGTCGAGCTGCAAGAGCGAGAAAATGCCGATGGTCAGCACCACGTCATGCACCAAGGCCAAGACAGCCCCGACCGAAAACTGCCACTCAAAACGAAACCAGATGTAAATCAACATAGAGCTAATCGCTACAACGATAGCCAAAATGCCCGTTTGAATGAGCTCGGCACTCACTTGCGGGCCAACAATCTCTACTCTGCGGACGTCGAAATCTTCTGCCAATTCATCCCGCAATAGTTGAACGGCGGTCAGGTCTTGGCTGGCATCTACAGCGCCTTCGGCCTCTGCAATGCGAATGAGAACATCGGTGTCTTTACCGAATTCTTGAATTTGCACTTCCCCAAGGTCCATGGCGTTTAACCGATCGCGCAAAGCTCCGATATCAACCGCGTCTTCGGCGCTCGCCTCAATTAGCGTGCCGCCTTTGAAGTCGATGCCAAAGTTAAGCCCATTGCTAAAAAACACACCGATGGACGCAACCATAAGCAGTATGGAAAGCCCCATAGCTAAATTACGATACTTAATAAAAGTGATACTGGTTTTCGCCGGAACGAGTTTCAATGTTCGCATGTCATATCCTCCCTATCCGATTAAAGTGGCAAAGCTTCAGGACGACCCTGACGGCGAACCCAGAGGGACACCATGAAGCGGGTCAGAACGAAAGCGGTGAAAACTGAAGTGATGATGCCAATGGCCAGCGTGATAGCAAAGCCGCGAATAGGGCCCGAGCCAAGCTGGAATAAAACCATGGCCGCCAAAAGCGTGGTGATATTGGCATCTAAAATAGTGCCAAGCGCGCGGTTGTAGCCTGTATCAATGGCCATGATGGGCGCCTTGCCGGCCGCGATTTCTTCGCGGATACGTTCAAAAATCAGCACATTGGCGTCGACAGCCATACCCACCGTCAACACGATGCCCGCAATGCCGGGCAGCGTCAGCGTGGCTTGCAGGCCAGACAAGACGGCCATAATCAGCCCCAAGTTGGCCACCAAAGCGATGTTGGCGTAAAGGCCGAACAAGTTATAGCTGATAATCATAAAGCCGATCACGGCCAAGAAGCCCACGATAAGCGCAATGCGACCCGCCGCAACACTGTCGGCGCCAAGCCCTGGCCCGACGGTGCGTTCTTCTAAAATAGTCATCGGCGCGGGCAAAGCACCGGCGCGCAGAAGAATGGACAAATCATTGGCCTCTTGCACGGAGAAATTACCTGTGATGCGCCCCGCTCCGCCCAAAATAGCCGATTGAATGATTGGCGCAGAGATAATTTTCTCATCCAAGACAATCGCAAATGGACGCCCGACATTGGCTTGCGTCACTTCGCCGAATTTCTTCGCGCCTACCGTATCAAAACGGAAGTTTACTTCTGGCGTATTGGTTTGTGCGTCGAAACCAACCGAGGCATCGACAAGACGCTCGCCGCTAACCATGGCGCGACGGCGAATTAGATACGGCACAGCAGGTTCGCTGTCGGTGTAATGCACACGTGCACCCGTAGGGGCTCGCTTGCCGTCGACCACTTCATAAGCGCTCATGCTTTGATCCACGAGATGGAAATTCAGCTTGGCGGTTTGGCCCAAAAGCGCTTTCAAGCGCTGTGGGTCGTCTAGGCCTGGCACTTGCACCAAAATACGGGTATCGCCTTGGCGCTGAATGGTTGGCTCTGTGGTGCCCAGCTCATCGACGCGACGACGAATAATTTCAATCGACTGCTGCAAGGTGCGCGTGTTGCGCGCGGCAATTGCCTCTTCCGTTACCTTCAGCTCAAACGTTAGGTCTTGTGTGTTTACCACATCCAAATCGACGCCTTGGCTGAAGCCACTAATCACATTTGCCGTAATCGGCTGCGACAGACCTTGCAAAAGCGTTTTCGCTTTTTCTAAGTCTTCCCGTTTTCGAATAGAAACCGTTACGCCGCCGTTGATTCTGCCAAGCCCTGTGTAGCCTACCCGCTCGCCGCGCAAAGCGAGGCGAACATCGGAGGTCAGGTCCTCCAAACGTTCGCGTTGAACCGAGTCCGTATCCACCGCGAGCAGCAAATGCGAGCCGCCTTGCAGGTCGAGGCCCAAGTTAAGCGTGCTTGTTGGCAAAATCTCCGGCATCGAAGCGCGGGTATTTTCGCTCAAAAAATTCGGCAGAGAAAACAGAAAGCCAAGAAACAGCACAAGGGCGATTCCAGCTATTTTGAGGCGTGAAAAGTGCAGCATGAGGCTTGCTTAATCCTTCTTGGCCGGCGCGTTTTTACCACGAACCGTAATAATCATTGATTTAACAACTTTGACACCAGCATTATCGCCAAATTCGACTTCCAGCTCTTCGTCGCCAACTTTAACCACTTTGCCAATCAGACCGCCTTGCGTAACCACGGTGTCATTGCGTTTCACCGATGCAATCATGGCGGTGTGTTCTTTTTGACGGCGCGACTGAGGCCGCAAAATCATGAAATAAATGATGCCAAACACCATAAGTAACGGGAATAGCATTTCAAATAATGCAGAACCGCCCGAAGCGGATTGGGCGTATGCCGGTGAAATAAACATGAGAATCTCCATTTAATCTTGCTCGCGACTATACGCAAGATGACGCGCTTGGCCAAGCATTTCTGCTTGATTGGCCTGTTTTAGATAGGTTTTTTTAAATCAAAGATTTGGGGTTAACGGCCCGCGTGCCTTTGCGAACCTCAAAGTGGACTTGCGGCTGGTCAACATTGCCCGTCTGGCCCACTTCGGCGATGGACTGCCCCTGCTTTACGCGGTCGCCCGGCTGCACCAAAAACTTCGAAGCATGCGCATAAGCCGTCACCCAGCCTTCGCCATGGCGCACCAACAATAGATTGCCATAGCCACGCAATTCATTACCAACATAGACCACCACCCCGTTTTCAGCCGCCTTAATGGGCGTGCCTTTGCGGGCCGCAATGTTAATGCCATCATTATGTAGGCCATTGTCCTTGGTGCCAAAGTTAGAAATCACCCTGCCTTGCACAGGCACTTGGAAGCGCCCAACTCGGCGCGGTGCCGCTGGTAAGGCCGCGCGTTTGGCGGGCTTTTTGCTCGATGTCTTTTTCGTCTGGCTTTGCGCCGCGTCTGCCTCGCTCGCCTTGGCTGCAGGTTCATTGCGCCTGAGGCTCGCCACCCGACCGGCGCGTTCATCTGGCACTTGCAGTTTCTGGCCAATTCGGATGCCGTAAGGCTTGGAAATATTATTCAATGCCGCGAGCGTCGATACATCGGTGCTATATTTGCGTGAAATCGCATAGAGCGTCTCTTGGGCGCGGACGGTATGAAAGGCCTGCACAGGGAGTTTAATCTTCGCGCCCGATGCCAAACGATACGGCGGGCGGGCTTTATTCACCTCTAGAAGCGCGCGCAACGGCACCT
Source organism: uncultured Rhodobiaceae bacterium (assembly GCA_963932545.1). Lineage (GTDB taxonomy): Bacteria > Pseudomonadota > Alphaproteobacteria > RS24 > RS24 > UBA8337. The sequence goes on from CAWVRH010000005.1 coordinate 56,296, forward strand.
TATAGCGCAAAGATATCTTGTAATAGGTGTCACCTTTTTTGATGTTAATGCTGCCCTTGGAGGCCACCACCTCGCCCCGAAGGCGGCGCTCGCGCCGCACCATCTGAAAAAATCCAAGGCTCTTGGCTTCTGGTTTGCTGCTGTACCATTTTGGTGTCATCGGCGTGCACGCGGCCAGCAAGCTCACAGCAAGCAGGCTCAAGGCGAACTGGGGGGCTCGCTGGGGAAGCGCAACGCGGTTTTTGTTTTGTCGCCTCATCCCAAGTTTATTCCTAAAACAGTTTCGCCAATTTCTTTGTGAGAGACGCACTCGTATGATCCATATGCAGCGGCGTGATGGAAATATTGCCTTGCATAATCGCCTCAATATCCGTGCCCTTCGTGGGCGTGCTGAGAGCGCGTTCGAAATGATACCAGAAATACGTATTGCCATGCGGCTCTGTGCGCGCTTCTAGCCCCAAAAGCCGTTTATCGCGCAAGCCCTGTTTGGTGATGCAAATTTCAGGTTTATGGCTCGGCCCAATATCAGGGAAGTTAATGTTGATCAAATTTCCCTCGGGCCAGTCGAGCTTGAGCAATTTCTTAATAATCGCGGGCGCGTATTTTGCTGCCACTTCAAAGCGCGGCACATACTTACCAGCTGGGTCGGCAAAGTTTATCGCTTGGCTCATAGCAATCGAGGGGATGCCGAACAAAGTGCCCTCTTTGGCCACGGCCACCGTGCCAGAATAGCTGACATCTTCGGCGATGTTTTGGCCAAAATTCACACCGGACAAAATGAGGTCGGGCAATTTATCTTTCATCAAATGACGCGTGGCCACCATCACACAATCGGTTGGCGTGCCGCCAATGGCAAACCGACGCGGCCCCAACTTCTTCATCCGCAGAGGTTTAGAGAGACTAAGTGAATGACTGGCGCCACTCATCTCTTCGGCAGGTGCCACGACCCAAACATCGTCCGACAGTGCCTTGGCGATTTTAATCGTCGTCTTAATGCCGGGGGCATCAATGCCATCATCATTGCTGACTAAAATACGTCCAACGGGTTTACCCATGTGTCTTTACCTTTACTCTTTTGGTTTAATTAATGTCTCGCCGCCCATATAGGGTTGCAAAACGTCAGGGATGGTAATCGATCCATCTGTATTCACATAATTTTCCAACACCGCCACCAAGGTGCGACCCACAGCTAATCCAGAGCCGTTAAGGGTATGCACATAATGGGTCGATTTTTCACCCTCGGCTCGATAGCGCGCGTTCATCCGACGGCCTTGGAAATCGCCGCAATAAGACACGCTGGAAATTTCGCGATAGGCATTTTGGCCCGGCAACCACACTTCAAGGTCATAGGTTTTACGCGCCCCAAAGCCCACATCGCCGCTGCAAAGCTGCACCACCCTATAAGCGAGCCCAAGGCGCTTTAAGACTTCTTCGGCGCATTTGGTTTTGCGTTCCAATTCGGCCTCGCCGCTTTGCGCATCGACAATGCTGACCAATTCCACTTTGGAGAATTGGTGCAAGCGTATCATGCCGCGCGTGTCACGCCCTGCCGAGCCCGCTTCAGAGCGGAAACATTGGGTCAGGGCCGTCACGCGTATGGGTAAGTCGACGGCATCGCTAATTTGCTCGCGCACTGTATTGGTCAGCGTCACCTCCGAGGTGGAGGTCAACCAAAAGCCTTCTTGGGTGCGAAACATATCTTCGCTGAATTTTGGCAATTGGCCAGTGCCGAACATCGCCTCATCGCGCACCAGAACCGGCACGCTCATCTCAGTGTAGCCGAACTCTTGAACGTGCAAGTCGAGCATGAAATTGCCAAGCGCGCGCTCCAGCCGCGCCAGCTGGTCGCGCAAAACAACAAAGCGCGCGCCAGACAAAGCGACTGCGGTTTCAAAATCCATGCCCAGAGCTTCGCCAATTTCAAAATGTTCTTTTTCGCCCGGCTTTGGCTCCCCGCTTTTTCGTAACTCTACATTGTCTTTCTCATCTGCCCCGATTGGCACATCGTCAAACAACGTATTCGGCAGCACGGCCAACATAGCATTCAGCTCATGGCTCAAGGTGCGCTCTGCCTCTTCAGCTTGCTGCAGGCTGTCTTTCAGGCCCGCCACTTCTTGTAGTAAGCGTTGCGCTTCGGCTTCATCGCCCTGCCCTTTGGCTTGGCCAATGTTCTTCGAGGCCTCATTGCGCTTGGTTTGCAAATCTTGCGCCACGCCAATGGCGGCACGGCGCGCGTCATCTTTGGCCAGCAAGTCAGTCGACTGCGCTTCTAGCTTGCGCTTTTGCAAGCCCGCATCAAAGGCTTCGGGGTCTTTTCGTATGGCATTAATATCGTGCATAACCAACTCGTCCAAATGGGGTTCGTGAAGTCTCTTGTTACAGGTATAAAAGGGGTCGCTAGCAATTGCCAGCCTCGTGGCAGGCTTTTCGAAAGTTTACGAACTCTCGTTTGCCTTTTTGTTTTGCATCGCCGCGACGCAGAGAATGGAAACTTCGTATAGCAGCAGTGTCGGCAAGCCTAATCCGATTTGGCTTATCAAATCTGGCGGCGTCAAAATAGCGGCCACAGCAAATACGAGGACGATGGCATAGCGGCGCTTATCCCGCAGGCCTTGGGCGGTAACCAACCCAATGCGCCCCAGCAACGTGAGAATAACCGGCAATTGAAAACACAGGCCAAACGCCAGCATTAGCACCATGGTGAAAGACAGATATTCGCTCACCCGATTGACCATGCGCACCTGCAAAGACTGCGCCTCGCCCATCACTTGCATAGACAGAAAAAACTCAAACGCCATCGGCATCACCACAAAGAAAACCAGAGACGCGCCGAGCGCGAACAGAATGGGAGACGCGATGAGATAAGGCAAAAACGCGCCGCGTTCGTTTTGATACAGCCCCGGTGCGATAAAGCGGTAAACTTGGAAAGCAATCAAAGGAAAAGCCAAAAACAGACCGGCAAACATCGACAGTTTAATTTGCGTGAAAAAGAATTCATGTGGCGCCGTGTAAATTAATTCCAACCCGCCCTGCGGCCCTATTGCCTGCTCGAACGGCCACAATAAAAAAGTGAAAACCTCACTGGCAAAAAACATGCAAACCCCAAAGGCCAGCGCAAATGCGGCCAAGGCCCAGAGCAGCCGATTGCGCAATTCAACCAAGTGAGAGAACAATGTCATCTCGCCATCTTCAAGCGCGTCTTTTGGTTGAGCTTTAGATTTTTGTTTGGCCATCTTAGGCCTCATCTTTGGGTTTAGACTTTTTGGTTTTCTTTTTTGGAGCTTTTTTCGCAGATGCTTTTGGCGCCGCAAATAAATCTGGCGTGCCTACATCTTCTATAAATTCATGCTTGGAAAGCCGCTCCACCTCGGCGCGCGCATCCAGCTCTTGCGACATCTCGCTGACTTGGCCGCGAAACTCAGCGGCAATATCTCTGGCTTTGGCCGCATATTGGCCCATGGTGCGAAGCATACTCGGCAGCTCGCGCGGGCCCACGACCAGCAGCGTTACAATGCCAAGAACCAGCATTTCGGTCCAGCCGATGTCAAACACGACAGGCTCCGCTATTTCTTTTTAGATTTAGGTTTAACCGCTTCGCCTTCGATGGTTTTGCCTTTGTCTTCATCGCTCTCGGCTTCGGCGCCTTCGCGCAAGCCTTGACGAAAGCTCGTAATGCCGCGCGCCACATCGCCCATCAAAGACGAAATGCGTCCGCGACCGAACAGCAAAATCAGTAAAACGGCAACAACAACAATTTGAACCCAGCTAATGCCCATGAGAAAACCCCTTTTCTATTGTGTTTTGAATAGCATGAGGCGTGCCCGTGGCACAAAGAATTTGTTTCGTCCATTTTCAGGACGCTCGCCGCCGCGTATCAAAGCCTGCCAAGCCAAGCCCTGAGCAAGCGTCATATCGCATAACCAATCGGGGCCGATGGCTCGCACATTATGCACCTCACCTTCAACCGAAAAATCTTTTGCCTTACCCGTCAGAGCCATATCGCTTGGGCGCACGCCCATTTTTGCGCCAGTTTGCGCGTCGTCCATAATGTTCACGGGGCCAAACATCGCGGCAACGTGCAAATCAATTGGATTTTGATAAATCGCTTCGGGCGTATCAATTTGCAAAATGCGACCTTTGTTTTGCACCGCAATGCGGTCTGCCATGCGCAAGGCGTCGGCCGCATCATGGGTCACGATAAGCCCCGCAGCGCCGTTTTCTCGCAACAGGCGCAAAGTCAAATCGCGCATCTGATCTCGCAATTGTGGGTCGAGATTAGAAAACGGCTCGTCCATTAAAACCAATTTCGGCTTGGCCGCCATGGCGCGCGCAAGCGCCGCGCGTTGCTGTTCACCGCCCGATAAAGTGTTCGGGTATTTATTGGCGAAACCGGACAAGCCAACCGCGTTCAGTAATTCAAGCGCCCTCGTCTTTTGTTCGCCACTCGATAAATGCCCGAGCCCAAAGGTGACATTTTCATAAACCGAAAGATGAGGAAACAAGGCGAAGTCTTGAAACAAAAACCCAATGCCGCGCGCTTCGGGCGGCGCCACATCTTTAGGGGTCGAGACACAAGTGCCGTTTAAGAAAACCTCTCCCCCGCTTGGCACTTCCATGCCCGCGGCCAATCGTAAGCTGGTTGTTTTGCCACAACCAGACGGCCCCAAAAGACACACCACTTCGCCAGCTTGAATATCAAAGCTCACATCATCCACAACATCCGCCCCGTCAAAACGGCAAGAGACATTGCGAAAACTCAAAGCCGATGTCATGCGTTTAATCCGCTATCTGAACCGTCAGCGCCCTCGCCAGCCTCTGGCGCGCCTTCGGTCAAATCCATTTCGAGAGGCTCTAATTCGTCGGAACCATCGTCGCCGTCTGCCAAAGCATCCTCATTCGGGTCGCTATCGGGGTCGGGCGCTGGCACGGCAAAGCCGGGGGGCAGCCGGTCATCTAGCAAGCCAGCCGCTTTCAACTCGTCCAAACCTGGCAAATCTTTCAGATTTTCCAATCCAAAATGTAGCAAAAATCCATCCGTCGTGCCATAGGTCACCGGACGACCGGGCACGCGGCGGCGACCGCGAATTTTCACCCAAGCACTCTCCAACAATACATCCAGCGTGCCTTTCGAAACGGAGACCCCCCGAATATCCTCGATTTCAGCCCGCGTTGCCGGCTGGTGATAGGCTACGATGGCCAGAGTTTCGAGCGCCGCCCGCGAGAGTCTGCGTTGCTGCACGACATGTTTTTGCAGCACATGCGCAAGGTCTGGCGCCGAGCGGAAAGCATATTTATTGCCTACCTTTTGCAAATTGAAACCAGCCTTTTCATAAGTCTCGCCAATCACGGCCAAGAGGGCTGGCACATCTGCGCCTTCGGGCAATTTGTCTTTAATATTGGCAATGTCGAGGGGTTCCTCGGCGGCAAATAAAACGGCCTCAACCATCCGAATTTGCGTCGCATCTACGGGCAATAAAGTCGCAAGCTCGTGGGGCGCATCCGCAGTTGTTACGGGCTCTTCTTTGGGCGTTTCATTCGACATTACGTCTCACCTTTATCCTTAGAGGTTGGCGCCGTTTTCGGGCGCGCACGGCGCACCAAAAGGGCATCAAAATTACTGCCCTGTTGAACTTCTACTTTGCCATCGCGGACATATTCCAGCACAGCACTAAACGAACTGGCCAGCGTCGTGCGCCGCTTTTGCGGATCGCGGATATCGCTTGCCACCAAAGCATCCATCTTTTGCCAGTCATCCAATTTGCCCAGCAAACGCTCCAAACGCATGCGCGCGCGTTTAATCGACAAAACATCCATCTTCGGCGGCGACCACGTTTCATAATGATTGCGCAGACGTTGCGTCGAATAGGCCGCCAGCACTTCATAGAGGCTCGCGTCATAAGTGCTTTCGCGCTTGATGCGAATGCCCTCGGGTTGGCCATGGATAAAGAAATCGCGACCCAGCAAATCCCGCCCCATTAATTGCGCGGCGGCATCGCGCATTGATTCCAGACATTGTAGACGAAACACCAAATGCGCCGCCATGGCTTCTGGGTCCATTTCGTCATCATCGTGCGGCGGCGGCAGTAGCAGTCTTGATTTCAAATAGGCCAACCAAGACGCCATCACCAAATAATCGGCCGCCAATTCAATGCGTAGGTCTTGGGCTTGGCGAATAAAGTCGAGATATTGCTCGGCCAATTGCAAAATAGAAATTTGCTTGAGGTCGACTTTTTGGGTGCGTGCCAGCGCCAGCAAAATATGCAGCGGGCCCTCATATCCCTCGATGGCAACATCTAAAGCACCTTCGCCCTCTTGCGCAGAGGCGTCCCGCCCAAGCGCCTGCATGGCCGCCGGATCATAGGCCAAGCCTTCGCTGAACTCGCCAGCTGGGTCCTTGGCGGCTTCGCGCTGCGTAGAATCAGTTTGAGTGTCTTTCATACAAAGACTTATAGCGCGTTCTGCGCCTCGGGGAAAATATCCGCCACCAGTTCTCCCCAGACTTTACGCGCGCCCAAAGGCAGATCGCACGACAGCTCGGCAATGGCTTGCTCCACGGCGCTCAATCTGGCTTGCGCTTCGCGCGGCAATCGATTGGGGGCATCCTTGAGCGCGTCTTGTATCTGGGTCATTTCCTGCGCGTCGCCATTGCAATGCAGCACCACATCGCAGCCAGCTTTCAGCGTTTTATGCACCCGCACGCCCATATCGCCCGACAAAGCTCCCATCGAAATATCATCGCTCATCAGCAAGCCATCAAAGCCAATAAATTTGCGGATAACTTCCTCAATCAGCGGCTTGGAAAACGTACTGGTCTCGCTGGCATCAATCGCGTTGAAGCGCAAATGCCCCGTCATGGCTATTAGCGGCGCCATCTCAGCCGCACAGGTTTGGCGAAAGACTTCGAAATCGGTCGCTTTGAGGGTCGCGATATCAGTATCCATCATCGGCAAATCGAGGTGGCTATCGACGCGCGAACGGCCATGGCCCGGAATATGTTTCATCACGGGCAGCACGCCGCCCATCTGCAAGCCCTCTAGCACCGCCTGCCCTAAAACCACCACGCGCTCGACATCACCTCCAAAGGCACGATCGCCGATGACGTCACTCATCTCTGGCAGCGCCAAATCTAGGCAAGGCGCGCATGTGATGGGAATGCCCAACTCGTGCAAATCTTGCGCCAAAAGAGCCGCGCCCAAACGTGCGGCTTCCACGGCGCGGGCTTTATCGGTTTGGTAAATCTCGCCATAGGCTCCCATCGGCGGATAGGCCGGCACGAGGGGTGGCTTCAGCCGCGCCACACGGCCGCCCTCTTGATCGATAAAAATCGGCAAATGCGGGTTGCCAGACATCTCGCGCAAATTATCGGTAAGCGCACCAACCTGCGCACGACTGTCGATGTTTCGCGCAAAAAGGATGACACCCCAAGGCCGAGACGCATGGAAAAAAGCGCCCTCTTCCGGCGTCAACGCAAGGCCTTGAAGGCCGTAAATCACCGGAGAAACGTCTGGTTGAACGTCTGGCTGAATGATGGCTGGATTAGGGCTGTTTTCTGACAAGGCAGTCTTGCCCCCGCTTTTTCAAATTGGCGCAAAACTGCTTGGCGCTATTTTGATTTTGAAAGCCGGGCACGTTAACTCTATAGAAGATACCTTTATCTCCCAAATCAACACGCAAAATCAGCGGGTCGCGTCGACCCAGCATGTCATTATTGCTTTTCTGCAACCGAGAATACAAACCACGTGCCAAGGCTCGCGAGCGCGCCGCGGCTAACTGCACCATGAAATCTTGGCGGGCAGCCACCGTAGGCGCTGCGGCTTTAACCACTGGCCGAACCGTCGGCTTAGAAGCGGGCGCTACTTTGGCGCGTGGCGCGCGGTTTAGCTTTGGGCGCGGGGGCGTAACTTTTACGCCGGCGTTTTCCTGCAAAACTTTAATCGAATTACCGGCTGGCAAAGCATTGCCTGCTTGTTCATTGGTGCCACGGCCGGACAAAGCCTCTCCAAAAGGGTCACTTTGCGCAATCAAGCTTTCGATGGTTCCGGATGCATTATCGGCAGGCGATTGGCGGGCTGGCACTTGTGTCGCTTTCGGCTCACCGCGCATCACACCATAAATGTTTAACTCATCCGATTTCGGAGCGACGCCGCCTGGTACTTGCGCGGCAGGCACTTTAATCGGCGTGTTTTGCGCCAAAACCACGGGCGGCAAACTGCGCTGTCCTTCGGCTAAGCCTTCTTGGAAAGCATAATAATAGGTGCTGACCACGGCCATGCCCGTGAAGACCAAGACGAAGCCAAGGCTGCGCGCGGATGGAAAGCTGAAAGACGAGCTGCGCGAGTAAATCTCAGCGCCGGGCGATGGGTGGCCGATTTCCAAATCGACATCACTGTCGAGGAAGTTGCGTTCAAATCCACCTGGGTCGTTTTGCGACATGTGCTCTCCGTGCGGGGCCTTATGCCCTTCTTCAATTAGATTAGCGCATTTCTACTTCGGGTGTCACGCCGATAACATCTAAACCCGATGCCAGAACCGTCGCGGTGGCCCGGATAAGAGCTAAACGTGCCAAACTGCCTGTCTTGTTTTCTTCCTGAAGGAAGCGTAACTCAAGGCGTTCCTTGCCTAAATTCCATAGCGAGTGAAAATCGGCGGCCAATTCCATCAGATAAAACGCTACCCGATGCGGCTCGCGAGCTTCCGCCGCGGAAGCCAACATGCGGGGATAATTGGCCAGATTCCGAATCAATGCCAGTTCTGCGGGGTCGTTCAGGCTATCCAAGCTTTGGCTGGCAAGGCTCGCATCACTTACCTCCGCTTCGCTAAATCCAGCCTGCAACGAATTACGCAGCACCGAGCAAATACGTGCATGGGCATATTGCACATAGAACACCGGGTTATCGCGGCTTTTGTCTTTCACGACGTCAAAATCGAAATCCAAAGGGGCATCGTTCTTGCGGGTCAGCATCATAAAGCGCACCGCGTCTTTGCCGACTTCGTCCACCACCTCGCGCAGCGTAATGAAACGGCCCGAGCGTTTCGACATTTTTACCGGCTCACCGCCGCGCATCAGTTTAACGAGATTGCACACTTTTACTTCTAAAGCCGCCTCGCCTTCGCTGATGGCTGTGACGGCAGACTGCATGCGCTTGATATACCCAATATGGTCGGCTCCCCAAACATCAATCATCTGGGTGTAACCGCGCGTTACTTTATTAAAGTGGCAGGCGATATCGGGGGCAAAATAAGTCCAACTGCCATCCGATTTCTTCAGAGCACGGTCGCTATCGTCGCCAAAATCAGACGAGCGAAACAGGGTTTGCTCTTGCGGTTCCCAATCTGGTGGCGGAATTTTTCCTTTTGGTGGTTCTAATATACCCTTATAAATCAAACCTTTATATTCTAAAATCTCTAGTGATTTATTAACAGAGCCATCGTCATGCAGGCTTTGCTCAGATAGGAAGAAATCATGCGCCACACCTAAGGCAGCCAAGTCTTCGCGGATGAGATCCATCATCATCGGCAAAGCTACAGATTTAGCCACCTGCACTTGCTCGGCATCGGTTTGTCTCCCCAAATTAGGGTGGTTTTTCGCCAATTCCTGACCGACGGGAATAAGGTAATCTCCGGGGTATAAACCCTCTGGAATGGTGCCAATGTCTTCGCCCATAGCCTCGCGCATCCGCAATAAAGCCGAGCGTGCCAACACATCAACCTGCGAGCCCGCGTCATTGATATAATACTCGCGCAACACATCATGGCCGGTTTTCTCTAGCAATCGTGCCAAAGCATCGCCAAACACCGCCCCGCGCGCATGGCCTACGTGCATGGGCCCCGTGGGATTAGCCGATACATATTCAATATTCAGCTTCCCTGCGCCCATTTGGTCGCCAAACCGAATGCCCTGCTGCAAAATCATCGGCACGAGCCCAAGCCAAAGCTTGGGTGACAGGCGCAGGTTCACAAAACCCGGGCCAGCAATCTCAGCGCTTTCAATAGCCTCTGACTTAACCAACTCCGCAACCAAAAGCCCCGCCACATCGCGTGGGTTTAATCCGGCTGGCTTGGCGAGTACCATGGCCGCATTGGTGGCCATGTCGCCATGGCTGGCGTCGCGGGGGGGCTCAACGCCTACCCGATCTAAGTTCAAATCATCGGGCAAGGCGCCGCGCGCTTGCAGCGCTTTTAGGCTGTCGCGTACTTGGGTTTCAATCTCGGAAAATAAATTCATTCACTTCACTCAAATAAAATAGGGCTTTAGGACATCGAATCCGAAATATCGAACAAACGACGATGCTCTTCCATCGCAAAACGGTCGGTCATGCCAGCTAGGTAGTCGCAAATAATTCGTGCCTTATGCGTTTCATCGCCACTCATAGCAGAAAGGCGCCAGTCTTCGGGCAGCAGCTCCGGCTCGGCAAATTGCAAATCAAACAAATCACGCATCACCCGACGCGCCTTGCTCGTCGAGCCGTTAACTGTGTGATGACGATAAACCCGCTCATATAGAAACGATTTTATCGTTCTGTGTTTCTTATCCATCTCTGGCGAAAACTCGGCCAAGGCACCGCCTAAATTGCGCACATCGTCGGCGCTCTCAATGTGATGCTCGGCCAAACGATGGCGAACTACGCCCACCAAATCGCCAATCATTAGCGAAATCATCTCCCGCACCAATTCATGGCGAATGAGTTGCTCATCAATTTTGCCATGCTCAGCATCAATAGCGCGCAAGATATCCCCCGTCATCGGCAGCTCGCGCAAATCATCCAACGTAATAAGATTGGCGCGCAAAGCATCGTCGATATCGTGATTATTATAGGCAATATCGTCTGACAAGGCCGCGATTTGCGCTTCCGCCGACGGCCATGTGTGCAAATCCAGGTCTTGTTGTTTTGCATGCTGCTGAATGGCGAATGGCAAATCGGTCAGCTTTTGCTCGCCCACCAAAAGCGGGCCGTTGTGTTTCACCAAGCCTTCGAGCGCTTCCCAAGTCAGGTTCAAGCCATCGAATGGGATATAGCGCTTCTCTAGTTGCGTGACGATGCGCAAAGTTTGGGCATTATGGTCAAACCCACCAAAGGGCTGCATGGCGGCATTAAGCGCGTCTTCGCCAGCGTGGCCAAAAGCCGTGTGACCGAGGTCATGCGCCAAGGCCAACGTTTCCGTCAGCTCCTCATCCAAGCCCAATTCGCGAGCGATAGAGCGGCCAATTTGCGCCACCTCGAGGGAGTGCGTGAGGCGTGTGCGATAGTAGTCACCGACATGAGCCAGAAAAACTTGCGTCTTATGCTTCAGCCGACGAAAGGCACCGCAGTGTAAAACGCGGTCGCGGTCGCGCTGATAAGGCGTGCGCGTTAAGCTTTCGCTTTCTGGATGCAGGCGGCCTCGCGAGCCCCCGTTTTCCAATCCAGCGATCGGTTGGCAGGCATAGGGCGCGTGATAGATTTCATGTGTCATGCTTCCCTTTTACGAGGCTTTCCGCCTAATGAGAAGCCCCGATTAAGCAGGCCCCGTCAGGAAGTTAAAAATTTGTTTCTCGATTACCCCAAGCGAGACACAAGGCCCCGTGTGCGTAATCAGCTGCCCCGCGTAATTGTCCATCACATCCAGCCGATACTGACCCGTAACACTAATCAGGACTTGTGACGTCGCGTCAAACCCACGGCTGAGATGAACTCGCACCTTAGCGTATTTTTTCAACTTGGGCGGCGTAATGGCGGTGTTGATGTTAAAACGCCCACAGTCAACTCGCGTGTCGTCATGGGGCAAAGCGAGGCGCCCTTGTATCAAACCGAGGGCCTCATCAATATCGGTGATTTCCAATTCATGCGCATCGAACCAGCCAATCGTGCGCGACCAAACGATGGGATAAGCAACCTTCAAAATACGAGCTGACGGCGGAGCCAACCTTGCGTCTGGCGGAATAATTTCGACACTGGCACAGCTTGCCACCAACAGAGCCGACAAAAGCCCTGCCCCAATCGCTTTGAATAAACGGTTTTTATTTTTATTGTGTTTCATATCCCACCTTATTTTTAACCAAGGTGGCACGCGCGCCCCTCAAGACAAAGCAGTCTATTTTCAATAAGTTAACTTAAGGGCAACAACCTCAAAACTCTTGCCGCAACATCACCATGTCGCGTAGCAAATGGCCATTGTCTATTATGGGAATGGGGTAGCGGCTGAAGAAACCTTTCAACACGCCGTCGCGCTTGAAACCCAGTTTTTCATAGAGACGAATTTGCGCGTTGCCCATAACCCCCGGCGTTTCGCCCGTACCAATCTCAACGGCTTTGACGCCACGCATTTTGGCCAACTCGACCACATGGGTAATCAGCGCGCTGGCCATACCCTGCCTGCGCATGATGGTGCGCGTGGCGACATTCTTGATTTCAAATCCATCGGCAATCGGCACGATGACGCACATTGCATAGGGGTGACTGGGATGGCCAACGCGAAAAATCTCCGCCTCCGCTTGGGTGGGCGGCAGGTAATCCAGCACCGCCTCTAGCCATGGATCGGCATCGAGCAGCAAGTCCCAATGAGCGCGGGTTAGCTCGGCTTCATGCTCTATTTCATGTTTAATCACGTCCATTAGCGCACAATACCTTGAATCGTTATGAAATCCGCCCTACTTAATAGATATGGAACAAAACCAATTCGGTATCTCCGAGAGTGCTGCGGTACAAATCGGAAAAATCCTCGCCACCGAGACAGATGGCGCGTGTTTGCGCGTAGCCGTTCAAGGCGGCGGCTGCTCTGGCTTTTCTTATGTATTCTCCATCGATGCCAAACAGACGGCGGAAGACCTTGTGGTCTCGCGCGATGGCGTCACCGTTTTGGTCGATGATATGTCGCTGCAATATATGCAAGGCAGCGAGATCGATTGGGTCGACGACCTCATCGGCGCCAGCTTTCAAATTAAAAACCCAAATGCCACCGCCAGTTGCGGGTGCGGCACGAGCTTCGACGTCTAATGAAAATTGCTAGCTGGAATGTGAACTCAATTAAAGCGCGCCTGCCAAATGTGCTGCGCTGGCTGAGCGAAGAACAACCCGACATCGTAGGCTTGCAAGAATTAAAATGTATCGATGAAGCCTTCCCGCGCGCCGAAATTGAAGCGCTTGGCTATAACGTCGAAACGCATGGACAAAAAACCTATAATGGCGTCGCCCTGCTTTCCAAACACCCGCTCGAAGATGTGTCTCGCGGCCTGCCCGATTTTGAAGACGAACAATCGCGCTATATCGAAGCCGTCGTCTCGACCGACAAGGGAGCTTTGCGCGTAGCTTCGCTGTATTTGCCAAATGGCAATCCGGTGGGCGACGATGGCTTGCACGAAAAATACGTCTATAAATTAAACTGGATGAAGGCATTGCAAGAGCATGCCAAAACGCTGCTTTCCTATGAAGAAGCTTTCATTCTATCGGGCGATTACAATGTCATTCAGCAACCCGAAGATTGCTACAATCCCGGAGGCTGGGAAGGCGACGCGCTATACCGCCCCGAAACCCATGCCGCATTTCGCGCCATTGTAAACCTAGGGCTCACCGAAGCGGTGGCCTCGCTGGCCCAAACGGGCGATGATACTTATACGTTTTGGGATTATCAGGCCGGCGCTTGGCCAAAGAACAATGGCATACGCATTGATCACCATCTGATGTCGCCACTAGCCGCAGACCTGCTGGCCAGCTTTGACATTCATAGCCATACCCGCGACTGGGAAAAACCCTCCGACCACGTGCCCGTGGTGATTGAAGTGGACGCTTAGGCGTTTATTTTGCTCGCGAGCTTTTTCTCACGGGCCCCCTAAAATCATCTACACTGCCGTTCATGGAAACATTTCTACTCTTTTTGGCTGGCTTGATTGGCGGCACCATGAACGCGCTTGCGGGCGGCGGTAGCGGCATTACGTTTGCCGCCTTGGTATTCACCGGCATGCCGCCCATCATTGCCAATGCGACCAATACATTCGCTGCGACTTTCGGATATATCACCGGCGTGCTGGGCTATCGGCAACATATGAGCGGCATGGGCAAAGACCTGATATGGCAGGTCCCCTTGGTGTTTATTGGCGGGCTTTTTGGCGGCTATGCTTTGCTGCAAACCGACGCGCAAGTGTTTGCGGCGGCTGTGCCTTGGCTGCTTTTATTCGCCACCGTATTGTTTATGGCTGGGCCGCAATTAGAGCGGGTTGCCGCGCGCTTTGGCGGTCGGCGGGTAAAAATAGCTGGCGCTTTGGCGATATTTCTCACCTGTGTTTATGGCGGATATTTCCAAGGTGGATTTGGCATTCTTATGCTGGCCGCCTTATCGCTGTCCGGCTACACGGCCGTGCGCGCCATGAATGGATTGAAGCTGGTGTTCGCCACGATATCCTCTATCGCCGCGCTTTTGCTTTTCGCTTTCGAAGGAAAAATTGATTATGTCGGCGGCTTGGCCGTTATGGCTGGCATTGGCATCGGCAGCTATGGCGCCGCGCGATTGACCAACTATATCTCCGACGCCAACGTCAAACGCGCCAGCCTTGCCGTCTGCCTTATTGTCACGGCCTACGCGTTTTACGTGGCTTACGCTTAACGCTACCCAAGCCGTTTCAGCGCTTCGCCCAACTTCTCGCGCCGCGCTTCTTCTTCTGCCAGACGCGCTTTATTCTCGTCGATAACTGCCGCCGGCGCTTTGTCCAAAAAGCCTTGATTGTTTAGCTTGCCAGAGATTTTTTTAATCTCAATTTCCACTTTGCCAATATCTTTTTGCAGACGCGCCCGCTCGACATCCACATCAATCACATCGGTTAATGGCAAAGCCAGAACGGCCTCCCCTAGCACAGCTTGCACCGCACCTTCGGGCACCGCTTCAGCCAGCGTGATGCTTTCCAACCGCGCCAGACGTTGCAGCACAGCTCCCGTCTCATTCAGTCGATTTTGGGTCTCCGCATTGGCGCCAATGACCACCAGCGGCAAACGCGCACCAGCCGGCACACTCATCTCGGAACGCACTGAGCGGATTTCGGTAATCGCGTCAATCATCCACGTCACCTCGACATCGGCTTTTGCGTTCACCAAAGTTTCGGGCAAGCTCGGCCAGACGTCTAACATGAGGTGATTATCGCGCGCGCCGGTTTTGGCCCATAGCTCTTCCGTCACAAAAGGCATGAACGGATGCAGCAGGCGCAGCGCATTTTCCAACGCCCATTTGGTGGCCGCTTGCACTTGCGCTTTTTGGCTTTGCGCCTCGGCGCTCGTGTCGTCGTTTTGCAGGGCTGGCTTGGCCAGCTCGACATACCAATCGCAAAAACTATTCCAGATAAATTGATACACACCATTGGCCGCATCGTTAAAGCGATAGGCCTCTAGGGCTTGCGTCACATTGGTTTGCGTGCGCACCACTTCGCCGACCAGCCACTGGGTCAGCGGCAGGCTGGCTGTGGCGGGGTCAAATTCTTCCGCCTCAAAGCAGCCGTTCATATCGCAAAAGCGGGCGGCGTTCCAAAGTTTGGTGGCGAAATTGCGATAGCCTTCCACGCGGCTCTCGGACAATTTAATGTCGCGCCCCATGGCCGCCATGGCCGATAAGGTAAAGCGCAAAGCATCGGCGCCATAGCAATCGATAAGCTCCAGCGGGTCGACGACATTGCCTTTGGACTTAGACATTTTAGCGCCTTTTTCATCGCGCACCAAGGCATGAACATAGACCGTATGAAACGGCACTTCGCCATCCATGAAATGCAGGCCGCTCATCATCATGCGCGCCACCCAGAAAAAGATAATGTCAAAACCCGTCACCAGCACATCGGTTTTATAATGACGGTCTAACTCGGTCGTTTTATCCGGCCAACCCAAAGTCGAGAACGGCCATAGCGCCGACGAGAACCACGTGTCCAACACATCTTCATCGCGCGTCAGGGCCACGCCCTCGCCCGCTTGAGCTTGCGCTGCGGCTTCATCTTCGCCGACGAAAACATTGCCGTCTGCGTCATACCAAGCCGGAATTTGATGGCCCCACCAAAGCTGGCGCGAGATGCACCACGGCTGAATGTTGCGCATCCATTCGAAATAGGTTTTGTCCCAATTCGGCGGCACAAATTTCGTGGCACCTGAGGTCACGGCCTCAATCGCTGGCTTCGCCATAGTCTTGGCATCGACATACCATTGGTCGGTCAACCACGGCTCAATAACCTGATTGGAGCGGTCGCCATAAGGCACCATATGGGTGTCGGGCTCAATTTTATCGACCAGTCCCATGGCCTCAAATGTCTCCACGACTTTCTTGCGGGCGTCATAACGCTCAAGCCCATGCCACTTTTGTTTGGCTGGCATGTCGTCAAAAACGTCGTCGGATAAATCCACGCAAGCCTTTTGGTCGAGCATGTTTATGGCCGCCAAGCCACAGCGCTTGCCCACTTCAAAGTCATTAAAATCATGGGCTGGCGTAATTTTCACCGCGCCCGAACCTTTTTCAGGATCGGCATATTCATCGGCGACAATCGGGATGCGACGGCCGACGATGGGCAGCACGACAAATTTACCAATCAAAGATTGGTAGCGCTCATCGTCTGGATGCACGGCCACGCCGGTATCGCCCAGCATGGTTTCTGGCCGCGTGGTCGCAACCGTAATATGGCCCGATCCATCTTCTAGCGGATAGTTAAAATGCCATAGATGGCTATTGGTCTCGCGCGGTTCCACTTCCAAATCGGAGATGGCGGTCAACAGGCCTGGGTCCCAATTGACCAAACGTTTGTCTTTATAAATCAAACCCTGCTGGTGCAGCGTCACGAAAACTTTGACCACGGCTTTGGAAAGCCCCTCGTCCATGGTGAAGCGCTCACGGCTCCAATCGCAACTCGCGCCGAGGCGGCGTAATTGTTGCGTAATGGTCGAGCCACTTTCTTCTTTCCATTGCCAAACGCGTTCCAAAAACATCTCGCGTCCCATGTCGCGGCGGCTTTCCTTGCCCTGTTCGGCCAACTGGCGCTCGACGACCATTTGCGTCGCGATGCCTGCGTGGTCGGTGCCCGGCTGCCATAAAACATCGCGCCCTCGCATCCGCTCGAAGCGGCACAAAATATCTTGCAGCGTATTGTTGAGCGCGTGCCCCATATGCAGGCTGCCCGTCACATTGGGCGGCGGAATGACGATGGTGTAAGGCTCTGCCTCGGGCACGCGTCCGGCTTTGAAACATCCACTGGCTTCCCAATCCTCATAGAGGCGGGTTTCCAACGAATTAGGATCGAAATTTTTATCGAGTTTCTGGACGGGCGCGGTATCGGACATAAAGACTAAACTCTTCTCAAGTCACTTCAGGGAAAGCAGCAATATATCTGCTATTTGGAGTTACACCAAGCCGTCTCAAATCTCAAGGGTTGCCAGCTTCTTATATGGCGAAATGGGTTACGAATCCTGCAGGCTCTTGAGCATTAACTCACGCATTTCCTCGCGCAAGATGCGCTCCATCAGCGGCGGCAAAGACCGCTCCATCCATTGGTTCAACAGTGGGTCGAGACGCTCGAGTATCAGCAATTCCAGTAACGTAGGCGGTTGTTGTGTGCCGCCGCCCAAACGATGCAGGGCTGCCTCGATACGAGATTGAGCGCCGTCTGAAGCTAAATTCAAATCTTCGCCATCAGACATAACCGCCTGTTCCGACTCGATTATTCGGCGGATGGCGAGAATGACTTCATCTTGTGAACTTATGTCGTTTTCGTCGTTTTTCTTCATTGTCGCTCGACCCCAATTTCAGGAAACGCCAACAGCCCCAGACTTACATCGGGCGATACACAACAAACTTAAACTTTAACGCGACGCAACAACTTCCGCTGGCTTAATCCGCAACCGTTTGGCGGTTAACCGACCCATGGTCGCCAGCAAATTATACGCCGCGACATATTGATTACGCTCGGCTTGCACCAGCGCCACATTGGCGTCTAGGCGCAATTGTTCGGCATCTAAAACATCCAAATTGGTGCGCGTACCAAGGCGATTTTCTTGCCGCACACCTTCCAAAGCCAATTCCGACGCTTTGATTTGCTCTTGGGTAGCCCCAATCGTCGATTGGGTGGCCGAAACATTATGCCAAGCCACAACAACCTCTCGCTCCAACGTGTTCGAAGCGATATGGATATTGCTTTTCAGCGCATTATTGTAATCGCGAGCCCCAACAATAGCTGCAATTGAGCGCCCCCCACGGAACAAAGGAACATTCAAACGCACCTGCACGCTGGCCGTATCCACATCGACCTGCGCGGCACCATTCGGGTTTTCGTTGCGCACATAGCTACCAGTCAAATTGATTGTCGGCAGAGCGCTGCCAATCGTGGAGAGGCTCGTAAACCGACCCGATGTCGCCATCTCCTGAGCTGCTTTCAGGATTGGGCTCTCTTTGCGCGCAATGGCCAGCGCGCGATCGAGCGACCGAGGCAAACGTGGCAATTTGGTCGGCTTGACCAATTTACCGGCTTCCACGCCAACGATTTCACGATAGACCGCCCGCGCGGCATGAAACGAGCTTTGCGCGCCCAATCGCTGCGCCAAGGCCCCCGCGACCGCGGCCTTCGATTGGGCAACGTCCGTGCGCGTAACCACGCCAACGCTAAATCGGTCGTTCACCGCCGATAATTGCTTTTCCAAAACCGTGACGTTCTTTTCGCGCAAATCCAAAACAGACTGCGCTTGCAATACGTCTAAATAAGCGGCAACGGAAGCCAGTAATATCTGTTGCTCGGTTGCCAATAGGTTGGCTTCTTCGGAACGAATTTCGGCTCGTTTAGCACGAAACGCATTGAGGTTTTTGCCGCTCGAAAACAATTGCTGCGTAACTTGTAGACCATAGCTATCGTTATCTACCAAATCGGTTTCATACGAAGGCCGTCCCATGGCGTTCACTGCCTGCCTGGAAAAATCGTTCTTGGCATCTGTGTCGCTACGGGTCTCGCTAACAAAGGCGGTCACCTGTGGCAACATATCCGCCATGGTGACGAATTGCGTCACATAAAGGGCTTCATAATTCGAGCGCGCGGCCGACAACGAAGGGTTGCGAGCCAGTGTTTGCGACAAAGCCCCGTTGAGCGTTTCCGCTTGCGCAGGAAAACTAAAACCTGTGAGGCAAACGGCAAGAGCCGCAACTGCTATGAGCGATTGTTTTTTTGTTCTCATAATTCTATCCCGCCTGATTCTGAAAGAGGCCGCAAGCGCCCCCGCTCTAACTCTAAAACTCAAATACTGGTTCCGGGTCGAAACTGGTTAACCGCGGCGCCGATAAATCAAACGCAGCCCGAGCTGCAAAACTGTCACCTATACGTCGGTAAATATGTGCTTTGCTCGCGCCGTCAAGCCATTGCACACAAACCAAACGTCCACCCTCGGCCAATTGAGCCAATAACGCCTCTGGCAACTCAGCAATACAGCCATTTATCAAAATAACATCAAAGGGCCCCTGCTTGGCCTGACCTTCGGTCAAGGCGCCGCTAACAGCCACCGCATTGTCGATGTTCAGCTCTTGCCAAATCGCGCTGGCTTTTTCACCCAAGGCTTCTTCGTCTTCCAAAGCAATGACCGTACTGGCAAGTCCGGCCAAAACAGAAGCCGAATACCCCGTGCCGCCAGCAATATCCAGCACCACATCCTCGGCTTGCACATCGGCCAATTCAGCCAATCGCGCGAAAGCGGTGGGAGTAAGTAAATTACGGCTAGTCTCGCCAACTAAGCATTCAATCTCGAGGTCGGCATAGGCCAAGTCGCGCAGGTCGGAGCTAACGAAGGCTTCGCGCGGCAAGCTGGCGAGGTGGAGGGTTAAGCGATAGTCGCGAACGCCACCTGGTTTAACCTGGCACTCCACCATGTTGAAGCGGGCTTGGGCGCCAATATCATCGTTTAATTGCGTCGCAACCATGTCGCATCCTTAGCTGAAAAATATACGCTGAGTGTTGAGCCTCCTATATACGGGGCGTCACAAGATTTGACAATCGGTTTGACTGGTTTGACTGGCAATTTTTTGTTTAATCTTGGGCGCCTGCCAGAGGCTGAATTTGGGAGCGCTTAAAAACCAGTTGCACTCGCGGCCAAGCCATTTATAAACAGCCTCGTTCACCTGCTGCATTTTGCAGTAACCACGGGCCACGTGGCGGAGTGGTGACGCAGCGGCCTGCAAAGCCGTGTACCCCGGTTCGATTCCGGGCGTGGCCTCCAGAACCTTTTCAGGTTTTTCATCTTGGCGTTTGTGCGAAGCTCTGTTATATCCCTGTCGCTAGAGGTTATTCCCCGGTAGCTCAGTTGGTAGAGCAAACGGCTGTTAACCGTTCGGTCGCTGGTTCGAGTCCGGCCCGGGGAGCCACCTTTAGCCCAATCAAAAAGGCCGCTGAAATTTGCTTCGCGGCCTTTTTTGTGGATTCTGAGTAATTCATTCGTGACCAAAAAGATTTATTAATAAAACTAACGATTGACTTGGATATCCGCCTAAACAAAAGTTGAGCGTTACATAAGCATTGAGAAATTTTAGGAAAAACAATGAATGTTCTTTGGGTTCACGCTTTTGCCTCCACTTCTGAGGAGAGCCACGGTGGACGGCACAATCGACTGCAGTCCGACTTAGCTGATAAAAACATCCGCGTGACAATAGCCGCGTGCAAAAAGAGCCACCTAATGCCAAACCGAACGTTGTCCAAGGCAAGCCGCAATGACGACAGGTTTTTGTGGGTTTCCGGCATATCCTCAAAGCGAAACGTATTCTTTCGCCTTCTCAATACATTTTGCTTTTTTGTTCTCCTGCTCTCAAAGTCCAAAAAAAGAATAGGGAGCGTTGACGTGATTATCGGTTCATCACCAGACCCACTGGCTGCTTGAGCGGGGTATTTGCTTTCTAAACGACTGCTAGTTCCTTTCGTTCTTGAAGTCAGAGATGTGTGGCCGGAGACATTGATTAAACTACAAAAGTACAAGCCGTGGCATCCCTACATTTTGTTTCTCTCGTTTCTCGAAAGGCGGTTGATGTCAAGGGCACAGCTTATTGTCTCAACCCTACCTGGCATAGAGAGTTACGTGCGCTCATTTGGCCGAAAAACAAAAGTTTTGCATGTGCCGAACTATGTTTCCGAGTCGGATATAATTTCCTTACCTCTGCCGCCCGCCCCCAGAGAAAAGTTGAAAATCATCTATGCCGGCACCATCGGTGTTGCGAATGACTTAACGACTTTTTTTGAAGCTATTTCACTCCTTGAAGAACAAGGTTTTGGCGATGACTTTTCCGTAGACGTTTTTGGCGATGGCCCACTTCAAGAAACAATAAGAATAAAATACGCAAACCTAACTTCAGTAAGTTTCTTCGGTCGCCTAAATCGAGCCAGAATAATGAAGCAGCTTCGGCTGGCGGATGTCGGGGTGATTTGTTGGAAGAAAAATGACTTATACCGTCATGGCATTAGTGCCAACAAATTAGCCGATTATTTTGCCTCCAGACTGCCTGTCGTTATGAGTTATGACTACCCTCATGCCCTCAAAAACGGTTTGGCTGGTATTCGTACGCCCGCAGAAAACCCGCAAGCATTAGCCGAGGCGCTACTCACGATAAAAAACCTCAGTAACAAAGAATTTCATAAAATGCGTTTAGCCGCCGTGGCACTGGCCAAATCTGAGTATTGCTTTCAAACGTTCGGTGATATATTACAAACTGAACTTAAAACCTTGTCTGGGTCTCAAAATGTCTCTCAAAAAAATAAAATCTAAAGAAGCGGCTGTCGGAATTATTGGTTTGGGCTATGTGGGCCTTCCCTTGGCGATAGCCTTTGCACAAAAAGGCGTGAAAATAATTGGTTTCGATACGGATGCGAGTAAAATTGCGTCGATCAACCAAGGCGTGTCCTATTTTAAACACATCGCCTCCGAGAAGCTTCAAGACCATGTTTCCAATGGATTAATCTCGGCTGCGGAAGGTTTTTCCAAGCTTGCAGAAGTGGATTGCATCCTTATCTGCGTGCCTACTCCTTTGTCAAAACATCGCGAACCGGACTTAACCGCCGTTTTAGAGACGGGGAAAGAAATTGCGAAACATTTGCGAAAAGGCCAGCTTGTTGTTTTGGAATCGAGTACTTACCCAGGGACGACCAGCGAAGAATTAGCATCCGTGCTTAGCGTGTCTGGACTGGAAATAGATAAAGATTTCTATTTGGCTTATTCGCCAGAGCGCGAAGACCCAGGCAATAAAGATTTTTCAACCAGCGATATTAATAAAATTGTCGGCGCGGATTGTGAAGAAGGTCTGCAATTGGCGACGGCTCTCTATGAGCATATCGTTCCGACAGTCGTGCAAGTATCGTCTACGAAGACAGCTGAAGCGGTGAAACTTACTGAAAACATTTTCCGTTCCGTAAATATTGCAATGGTAAATGAACTGAAGTTGATATTCGAAGAGATGGGTATTGATGTCTGGGAAGTCATCGACGCTGCCGCAAGTAAGCCGTTCGGCTACATGCCATTTTATCCAGGCCCAGGTCTTGGCGGTCACTGTATCCCTATTGATCCATTTTACTTAACCTACAAGGCACGCCAATTTGATGTGCCGACGCGGTTTATTGAATTGGCAGGCGAGATCAACACCTCCATGCCGAAAATTGTTGTATCTGCTTGCGCGCTTGCGCTTAGTGCGCATTCGGAAAAGGCTGTGAAAAACAGTCGCATATTGGTTGTTGGCCTTGCCTATAAGAACGACATTGACGATATGCGGGAAAGCCCGGCCCTCGTTTTGACGGAACTGCTTGAGGGCAGAGGCGCGATTGTCGATTATTACGACGACTTTATCCCCGTGATACCGAAATCGAGAAAACATGCGAAACTAGCCGGCAGAAAAAGTATTGAGTTCAGTAAAGAAAACATCGCTGAGTACGACTTAGTTCTCATTTCGACAAAGCACTCAAACGTCAATTTCCAACTCCTAGCCGATCATGCCGATATCATTGTTGATACGCGCAATGCAATGAAGGGCATTTCTGGAAAAGCAAAAATTGTAAAAGCCTGACGACACCTGTAAGGCTGGGGAAATGAACGCGGCCGAGGCCATTTTGCATCTATATGTCGATAGTTTTTCAAGTATGAAAGTGTGATTATTCCTTTAAGATTAGCTGTTGTTGGGTGCGGACACTGGGGAAAAACCTAGTTCGAAACTTTTCTGAGCTGGGTGTTCTCGCCGCTGTCTGTGACCACAACCCAGAACTATCAACCCAAATGGGAGACACCTATGGTGTTCCCGCCTTGGACTATGAAGCCGTGTGCAATGACGATAGCCTTGATGGTGTGGTCATCGCCGCACCAGCAGAGTTTCACGCCAATCTCGCCATCAAGGCTTTTGAATCCAACAAACACGTGTTCGTAGAAAAGCCTTTGGCGATGAATACTTCGCAAAGCGATGCCATGATTGCGGCGGCCAACCAGGCTAATCGGCACTTAATGGTTGGGCATCTGCTGCAATATCACCCTGCTTTCTTGCTAAACCCATAAGGAGATAGCGGTTTGCGAGGATGTTTTTCATCTATTGGCAGGTACTCTGGTTCACCATAAATAGCGGCGGGCGATTTTTTTCCGCAACATGCACGACACAATCTGGCCGCACCGCTTGAAACGCCTTTTGCAGAGCGTCTAAGTCCAAAATATCAATCTGGTAAAAAGCAACCTTCTTCTGAGCGATGAATTCTATAGCTTCAATCGCCTCTAGGTTCCCCGAGCTCAAGTCGTCGATAATACTGACTTCCGCGCCAGACAATTGTTCGAGGGCATGAGCCGAAAAATGGCTGCCAATGTAGCCTGCGCCGCCAATGACAAGTATCTTCATAAAACCACCAATCGGCGCCGAATAACGCCGCCAAACCTAGATATGCTTCTTACGATCCCGAGCAATTTAAGGAGAATAATTAATAAGGCCACTAATACAGACAAACAAGGCATCATTGCCAGCTCTCTGGCCTGGTTTGAAGCGTGGAATGATAAAATATAATACAGCTCGCTTTCCCGACTCGCTAAATTCGCGAATTGCACCATATTAACGTCATCGCCTTAGGTATCAGGAGTGCATGCGTGTCGAGTTTAAGTTCTGTTTCCCCTATCCTTGTTTGGTTTCGCCAAGACCTGCGCTTGGACGATAATCCTGCTCTCGAAGCCGCCTTGCAACTCGGGGGACCTATTCTGGCTGTCTTTATCGATGAAACAGATGCACCATCCCATTCGGCACGCGCAGCTGGGGCTATGTCGATGTGGTGGCGCGATCAATCGCTGGCTAAACTGGATGCAGATTTGCGCGCGCGCTCCAGCCAATTGATTTACCGAAAAGGGAATCCCGCCAAACTATTAGCTCGCTTGCTGGACGAAACTTCCGCCCGCGGAGTTTATTGGAATCGCCAGTATGAAGCGCAAGATGTCGCGCGCGATACCCACATCAAAGAAGACCTCAAACAACGCGGCCTACTGGCGGAAAGCTTTAACGCCTCGCTGCTTTTTGAGCCGTGGGAAATCACCGCCAAATCGACCGGAGGGCCGTTTAAAGTATTTACCCCCTATTGGCGGGCCTGCCGCGCTCGCGGGCTAGACAGCCATTTATGGAGCGCGCCGAAGCTCTTACCCGCCCCCGAAACACTTCCCCAAAGTGAGGCCTTACCGCAAGCTGGCGCTCCCCAAGGCGCTGATTTATTGGGCGCGTGGAACCCCGGAGAAGCTGGCGCGCGCGCGGCTTTGGATTTGTTTTTAACGCAAAATATTACCGGCTACGACGAACGCCGCAATTTGCCTGCCGAGCCTGCCACCTCTCGTCTTAGCCCGCATTTGCGTTGGGGCGAGATAAGCCCGTGCCGCATCGTCGCCGAAACTTTGGCAAGGCAAGCGTCTGGCGCCATAGCCGGCTCAGATGGAGATAAGTTTCTGGCCGAAATTGGCTGGCGCGAATTTGCTTATCAACTGATGTTCCACAATCCGCAGATTAGCGACACGTGTTTGGTCGAAAAATTCGAAGCCTTTCCGTGGCGCGAGGCGCCCGATGATTTGGAAACTTGGAAACGCGGAGAAACCGGCTACCCCATTGTGGATGCAGGTATGCGCGAATTGCGCCGCACAGGTTTCATGCACAATCGGGTAAGAATGATTACCGCAAGCTTCCTCATCAAGCACCTGCTTATCGATTGGCGTGAAGGCGAAAAATGGTTTTGGCAATGTTTGGCCGATGCTGACCCCGCCAATAATACCGCAAGCTGGCAATGGGTGGCTGGATGTGGCGCCGATGCCGCACCTTATTTTCGTATTTTCAATCCGATTTTGCAGGGCCCTAAGTTTGATAAAGCGGGCGTTTACACCAAAACATATTGCCCTGAGCTAGAACCGCTGTCTGGCAAGACCTTGTTTGCGCCTTGGACGGCGACGTCAGACACGCTGGATAGTGACCAAATAACACTTGGCAAGAGCTACCCCAACCCTATGGTAAATCACGAGGCTGCTCGGGCGCGAGCGCTGGATAGTTTTAAGTCCCTGTGAGGTATGTTTACCCAAGTTAAGGTCTAAGTCCTAAGTTCTAAGTCATTTGCGTTTTGTTTTGTAAAGAGTATGCCCCATGAAAATTGCCATTATCGGCTCTGGAATATCTGGAAATGTCGCTGCCCATAAGCTGTCTCGCGACCATGATGTCACCGTATTTGAAAAGCGCGACCGCGCCGGAGGCCATAGCGCCACCAAAGACATCGACTATACTGGAAACGGCGATTGGATGAGCGTCGACACCGGCTTTATCGTTTATAATGAGCTGAACTACCCCGGCCTTATTGCCTTATTTGACGAGCTAAATGTCGAGACCGAAGCTAGTGACATGAGCTTTGCTTTTTCCGCCGACCGAGGCCGTTTTGAATGGTCCGGCCAATCTCTATCCGCTGTGTTTGCCCAGAAACGTAATTTTTTGAACCCACTATTTTGGCTCATGCTGCGTGGGATTTTTAAGTTTAACAAGCGCGCCGCGCGCGACCATGAAGCTGGCACTTTAGGCAAGGAAAGCCTTGGGCATTGGCTGAAACGCCACCGCTTTAGCAATGTCTTCATTCAGCGCTATTTGCTGCCGATGGGCGCCGCCATTTGGTCTACGCCAGCCGATGAGATTATGGATTTCCCCGCGCGCAGTTTCTTGCAGTTTTTCTACAATCATCGCTTAATCAATCGCGATCGCCCGCAATGGCGCACCGTTTCGGGTGGCAGTCGGGAATATGTCAAAAAAATCACCCAAAGCTTTGCCGATAAATTGCACCTAAACGCAAAAGTCAGCGAAGTGCGCCGCACGCCAGATGGCGTCGCTTTGGTGGCCAATGGCCATATTCAACATTTCGACGAGGTAATTTTTGCCTGCCATACCGACCAAGCCAAAGCGATTTTAAAAGACCCTACCCCACAAGAAGCCAGCCTTTTAAGCCGCGTGCGCTATTTGCCCAATGATGTCTATTTGCATTGCGATGAACGCCTGATGCCGAAACGCAAAATCACTTGGTCGGCTTGGAATTACATGACCCAAAAAGGCGCTGACAGCAAAGCGATGACGGTCAGCTATTGGATGAACCGATTGCAAAACTTCGACCATCGCCATCCGGTTTTTGTCACCCTCAATCCGCTTACACCGCCTGCCGCAGATAAGACTTTTGGCCATTATATTTATGACCACCCCCAATTCGATGCGGGCGCTTTGCAGGCCCAAGAAGAGCTACCTCAGGTGCAAGGCAGCCATCGAGCTTGGTTTTGTGGGGCATGGGCAGGCTATGGCTTTCACGAAGATGGGTTGCAGTCGGCCTTGCGCGTGGTCGAGGCTATCGAAGCCAAGAGCCTAGCCGATAAGGCAGCTAACTAATGCAACAGCCCGCGCATGATATCGCTCCATCTGGGGCCTCTCGGACTTCTGGGAACTCGGGCGCGCTTTACGTGGGCGCGGTTCGCCACGCGCGCTATCAGCCTAAAACGCACCGCTTCGGCTATCGTGTTTTCTCGGCCTATCTTAACGTCGATGAAATAGACGCGAACCAACTGGGCTTAAAGCTTTTATCCGTCAATCGATGGAATTTATTTTCCGTGCGCGCGCGCGACCATGGCGCCCGCGACGGCTCTAGCTTGCGGCCTTTTCTAGACAGTTTGTTGGCCGAGGCCGGCCTCGGTTCGCCAGACGAAATTTATATTTTATGTTATCCGCGCATGTTCGGTTTCGCCTTCAATCCCCTGACGGTCTATTATTGCTTCGAGGGCGACCAGATAAGCGCAATGATTTACGAAGTCCGCAACACATTTGGCGATGATCATACTTATGTGGTGCCGCTCAAAGGGCAATCACGCGATACACTAACCCTGCATTGCCGCGATAAACGCCTGCATGTCTCGCCTTTTATGGAGATGCAGGCACGCTATCACTTCTCTACCGCCGCACCGGGCGACAGCCTGCGGATGGTTATTCGCGAAACGCAAGACGATAAGCCCTTATTGGTCGCCAGTTTCCATGGTCAAAAACAGCCCCTCACCGATGGCGCGTTGATGCGAGCCTTTTTGACGCATCCCTTGATGACCGTGAAGGTTGTGGTTGCAATCCATTATGAAGCTGCGAAGATATTTCTCAAAGGCGTCCCCTTTATTAAGCGCCCTGAGCCACCTGAAAGCCGACATAGTACGTCTTAGTAAGCCAAATATTTGGCAGGAGTAGGAATGAGTAACTCGAAACCGGCAGATAGCGCTGCTGCACCCGTAAAGCAGCCTCGCCTTCTCGCGGCCGTTAAAATCATATCGATGATTTTAAAGCATCTGGCAGAAGGTGAATTGCACCTAGAGTTGCCCGATGGCCGTACCTTGGAATTTGGAACCCGATCGACAGCTGGGCCCGCCGTTTTGAAGGTTCACGACATGAAGCTGTTTCGTCGCCTCATGCGCAATGGATCTATGGGATTTGCCGAAAGCTATGTAGAGGGCGAATGGAGCACACCCGACCTGAGCAAGCTGCTTATATTATTAAATAAAAATATGAGTTCTTTCTCACAAACTATTGATAAAAATAAGTTTACCAATTTTATAAACCGCATAATCCACCGCCTGAGACCAAACACTCGGGAAGGTTCCAAGCGCAATATTCATGCTCATTATGATCTCGGCAACGCGTTTTATAGCCTCTGGTTAGACACGACGATGACCTATTCCTCGGCGCTATTCCGAGACAGCCAACAGAGCCTTGCCAACGCGCAAAACGAGAAGTATCACGCCTTGGCAGAGAGTGCCAATATTGGCCCCAATGACCATGTTTTAGAGATTGGTTGCGGCTGGGGTGGGTTTGCAGCCTTTGCGGCCAGCGAGATTGGCTGCAAAGTCACGGGCATTACCATCTCGAAAGAACAATTGGGGTATGCTCAAAAACGCATTGAAGAGGCTGGTTTGAGTGACAAAGTAGACTTTCAATTCCGCGATTATCGCGATGTTACCGAACAATATGACCGCATTGTCTCCATCGAGATGTTTGAAGCGGTGGGCGAGCGCTATTGGCCAACCTATTTCGAGCAAGTGAAACACCTTTTGAAGCCTGGCGGCAAGGCTGGCTTGCAAATCATAACCATTACAAACGAGCGATTTGATAGCTACCGCAAGAAAGCGGACTTTATTCAGCGCTATATTTTCCCGGGCGGCATGTTGCCCTCACCTGAGAAATTGGACGCAGAATTCGACAAAGCGGGCCTGAAACTGGTGCATCGTGAGGATTTCGCGCAAGACTACGCGCGCACTTTGGCCGAATGGCACACGAAGTTCCTTGAGGTCTGGCCCGAAATCGAGGCGCTTGGCTTCGATAAGCGATTTAAGCAAATGTGGCGCTACTATCTATCCTATTGTGAGGCGGGTTTTGATACGCGCTCCATCGATGTGTCGCATTTCACCCTAGATCACGCCTAGGCAGGCCCCTGAGAGGCGTTTTGCCTATTTATTGGTAGATGAACCCACCAGCTTTACATAGAGCCCACGCGGCAGCAGATTGATGGCGCGCAACAGATAGCTAAACCGCTTAGGAAACGAGATATGCGTCTTGCCTTTAGCCAATCCATTGGCGATCCGGCGAGCGGCATCTTCAGCCTCGATAATAAAAGGCATGGGAAATGGGTTCACGTCAGTTGCTGGCGTTTTAACAAAGCCGGGCGCCACCATCGACACATGCACGCCCGAGGCTTTTAAATCCATCGCCATCGACTCGCCCAAGTTAAACAAAGCCGCTTTTGAGGCGCCGTAAGCGGCTGAGGTTGGCAAGCCGCCGTATCCTGCCACCGAAGACACCAGCGAAATATGACCCTGCCCACGCGAAACCATTAAAGGCATCAGCGCCGCCAGCCCGTTGACCGTGCCGGTTAAATTAACCTCAAAGGTGCGATCGAATATCTCGGCATCAAAATCTGGAAACGCCGTCGGTAAATAAATCCCGGCATTTATTATCCCCAAGGCTATCGGCCCCAGTTTTTTCTCAATCTTTGTTGCCGTGGCCGCCATCGCCTCGCGGTCGGTCACATCGCAAACAAAGGCGGTGATGTTATCTTGGCCCTTCGCAATCTTCGCCAAATCGGCTTTGCGTCGAGCCGAGATAGCCACCTGCCAGCCACGTGAGGCCAATTCCAGCGCTAAAGCGGCACCAATGCCCGACGATGCGCCCGTAATCCAAGCGCACCCATCTTGAGGGGTTACAATTTTGAGGCTCATACGAAATCCGCCATGGTTAGAGTATTAGGGGCGCGCCCATTCACTGCGCGGTGGTAAGGCGCTTATGTCCACCGAGTTAATTACCAATACGTTGCCGCCGCGTGAGAATTCAGTGCGAACCCATTGGCCGGCATCTGAGTACCAAATATCAATCGCTAATTTGCCTAAAAGCTGAAACCGCGTGGCTTCTAGGCTACCCGTAGGCAAAACCAGCGTTTCGCGTCCTATTTCTTTCACTTCCGCCTCCAGCACACGCGCATCTTGGGTGGAAACAAAGCGGGTTGCGTGAATGAAATTGGGGTTGAAATAAGTCGTCGGCATAATGGGGGCGTCAATGGCACCCTCATATTTCGTGCCGCTGCCAACCAGAGTAGAACCTTGGCGTTGTAAATTCGCAAACTCAGGGTCGCCATTGTTATCGGTCTTGGAAACGATGGATTGAACCTTGCCATCGCGCCAAATCTCGCGGTTCTGATGCACATAGCGGAACAAGGTTATGGGGCCGAATTTAAAATCAATTTCAATGTGGACATCAACAATCAGATTGCCAGTCTCGTCGCGGCTGAAGTCAAACACTTGAAAGCCATGCCGCTTGCCCTTGCGGGTCACTTCATAGGCCAATTGGTTATTTTCAGGGATGCCGCCAAGCCAATTTGTCGATGTCTGATTTCCAAAAGCCATGGCTGGCGCTTGTAAGGACAACAGCAAAACCAACCCTAGAAAAAACGCTCTAGCGGACAAAAAAGTCTCGAGCCATACGCCCGATTGTATCGGTGAAGCGCAAGGCGCCATCGGTAACGGCCAAGCAGATGCAGTCTTCATCCCCTTCGGCCCTAGGGCGGTGTTGCACGTCATGGTCGGCCACGGCTAATTCGCCACGCTGATACACACGTTCGCCATCGCGAAACGCGCCGCGCAAGACCAAAGTCGCTTCCATACCATGATGGGTATGACGCGGGGCCGCTTTGCCGGGTTTGATTTTCAATAGTTTTACGGTCTCGCCCGTATCGCCAATCGGCAATTCCATATGGCGCACACCCGGATAGGCAAAGCGCCAGCGCTCTTGTTCAATCGGCTTGGTTAGGAAGGCGCGCAAAGGGGCTGGCAAATCAGCATTCAGCTGATTTGTTTCGATTGAAACCTCTGGTGTTTCTGGCTCATCCAAGCGCGCCATTAACTGGTCAAGCGCATCCTCATTCATCGAGGCAGGCTCGGCTTCTTCTAGCAGAGCGCCGTTAATTTTCTCCAGCGTCGCCACATCTTGGCGGGCTTCTGGAGACAGCGTAAGATAGCTGGCCATCAGCACGGACATGCCATGCCCCAGCTCGCCGCTTACATATTGGGCCGTGAGGGCATCTAGGCCCGAGGAAACTTCAGTTTGTGCTATCAAAATCTTCTCTTTACGCTTCTATTACGCCACCATTATGACTATATACGATATAGGTCATCGTTTGGATTAGACCAATAAGTATTTAGTCTAAGCCCCCTCACCAAGTGCTGTCGGCGTTCAGTTAAGGAGATTTTAATGCAGTTTCACTCAGGCATGATAGAAGCCATCGGAAACACCCCCCTTATCCAGCTCAAAAAAGCGTCGGCCGAAACCGGCTGCATGATTTTGGGCAAAGCCGAATTTATGAACCCCGGACAATCGGTCAAAGACCGCGCTGCGCTTTACATTATTCGGGAAGCCGAAAAATCCGGCGCCTTAAAGCCCGGCGGCACAATTGTCGAGGGCACGGCTGGCAACACTGGCATTGGTATTGCTTTGGTGGCCAATGCCTTGGGCTATAAATCGGTGATTGTGATACCAGAGACACAGGCGGAAGAAAAAAAAGATATGCTGCGTTTGGCCGGAGCCGAACTCATCCAAGTGCCCGCAGCTCCCTATGCCAATGACGACAATTACATCAAATATTCAGGCCGTCTGGCCGCCGAGCTGAACGAGAAACACGAAGCGGGCGCCATTTGGGCTAATCAATTCGATAATGTCGCCAATCGACTGGCGCATATTGAGACCACGGGGCCCGAAATTTGGGCGCAAACCGAGGGCAAAGTCGACGGCTTTACCTGCGCTATCGGCACGGGCGGCACTTTGGCCGGCACGGGAATTTACTTAAAACAACAAAATGAAAACATTCGCATTGCCGCCGCCGACCCAATGGGCGCCAATATGTATCATTGGATTAAAAACGGCGAATTGCGAAGCGAAGGCACCTCGATTACCGAAGGCATTGGCCAAGGTCGCGTGACCGCAAATCTGGTCGATGCCCCGATTGACGACGCCTATCAAATCTCGGATGCCGAAGCCCTGCCGATTGTCTTTGATCTTTTGCAAAACGAAGGTCTGGTATTGGGCGGCTCCAGCGGCATCAATATTGCGGGCGCTATGCGGATGGCCGAAGACTTGGGTCCAGGTCACACGATTGTCACCATTTTATGCGACTATGGCACGCGCTATCAATCGAAACTGTTCAATCCTGAGTTCTTAAAACAGCAAGGTCTGCCCTGCCCCGATTGGCTGTAGGCGAGACGCATGCCTAGTTTTCAAACTGTTGTTACCCATTTGTCGATGGAGGCGCCGTTTCGCGACCTGGATTCTCTCGATAGTTTGGTGCAACAGACCCCCGCTTGGCCAGAAGGCGTCCGCTTTTTGCGTGTCGAGGGCATTCAACTAGATGCCTATCGCGAGATATACGACAAAGTGGGACGGCAATGGCATTGGGTCAATCGGCGATATTTAAACGACCATCAATTGGCGGCGCTGGTGCATCACCCCGCCACCGAGATTTATTTGCTCAGCGAAAATAATCGGACGATTGGTTTTGTGGAGCTAAATTTCAAATTCTTTCCGCAAGTCGAGATTGTTTTTATTGGTCTGATTGAAGGCCAAATGGGCAAAGGCTTTGGCCCCCTGATGGTGCGCCAAGTGCTAGAAATTATTCAGGCGCGCGAAGCCAAACGCATCATCATTCAAACCTGCACGCTCGACCACCCTGCCGCCTTGCGGCTTTACCAGCAAGCAGGCTTTAGCGCTTACAACCGCAACCAAGTTGAGATTTTAGACGAATAATCGCGCCAGCTTAATGCGAGAGGACTTGGCTTAAGAACATTTTCGTCCGCTCATTTTGCGGATTGGAGAAAAACGCTTCTGGCTCGTTTTCTTCAACAATCTCGCCCTCATCCATAAAAATCACCCGATCGGCGACTTGGCGCGCAAACCCCATCTCATGGGTCACGCACAGCATGGTCATGCCGTCTTCGGCCAGCTCTACCATGACGTCGAGCACTTCCTTAATCATCTCGGGGTCAAGCGCCGAGGTCGGCTCATCGAACAGCATAATGTCTGGGTTCATGCACAAGGCGCGCGCAATGGCCACGCGCTGTTGCTGGCCGCCAGACAATTGCCCGGGATATTTATCCGCTTGGTCGGGGATGCGCACACGCTCCAAAAACTGGCGCGCCAGAGCTTCGGCTTCTTGCTTGGATTTTTGCTTCACCCACATTGGCGCCAAAGTGCAGTTTTCCAGCACGCTCATATGCGGAAATAAATTGAACTGCTGAAACACCATGCCAACGTTTGAGCGGATGCTTTCGAGGTTTTTCAACGACCCATCGAGCGAGACGCCCTCCACTTCAATGGTTCCTTCTTGGTGTTGCTCTAGCCGATTGAGACACCGTATAAGCGTCGACTTTCCGCTTCCCGAAGGTCCGCAGATGACAATTTTTTCGCCAGCCGCGACCTGCAAGTTAATGTCGCGCAGCACATGAAATGTGCCGAACCATTTGTTCATATCAGAAATGCGAATTACTGGATCAGTCATAGCTCTACCTAGCTCTATTGGTTGGGGTCGGTGGACAGATGTTTTTCCATAAAAATGGAATAGCGCGACATCGCGAAACAAAACACCCAAAACACGAAAGCAGCAAATACATAGCCCGTGATATGGGTTTCCGGCGTCGCCCAACTGCTGTCGGTAAAGTGCAATTGCACAATGCCCAGCAAATCAAACAGGCCGACGATAAGCACCAAAGTGGTGTCTTTAAACAAACCGATGAACGTGTTCACAATGCCCGGAATAACCAGCTTCAAGGCTTGCGGCAAAATAATCAACCGCGTGGTTTTCCAATACCCAAAACCCAAAGCGGCGGCCGCTTCATATTGGCCTTTAGGAATGGCTTGCAAGCCCCCACGCACCACCTCGGCCATATAGGCAGAAGCGAAAAGCGCCACGCCAATGAGGCAGCGCATCAATTTGTCGAAGTTTACCCCGTCGGGCAAAAACAACGGCAACATGACGCTGGCCATAAACAAAACGGTGATCAGCGGCACGCCGCGAAAAATCTCGATAAAGCCAACACATAAAGCCCGCACGATCGGCAATTCGGAGCGCCGCCCTAGCGCCAGCAAAATACCCAAGGGTAGCGAGCCGACAATCCCCGTCACCGCCACCACAAGCGTCACTAAAAGGCCGCCCCAATCACTGGTCTCGACCGGCGCCAAGCCAAAGCTGCCGCCGGTTAGCATGAAGAAAGAGAACAGCGGATAAAAGCCGAGCATAAATATAACATTGGCGCGTTTGAAACCAACTTTGGGCATCAATAAAGGAACCAAGCCGAGGAGCCCCAAAGCAAACACCCAGTCAACGCGCCAGCGTTCCATCTCAGGATAACGGCCATAAATGAACTGCCCCAATTTGGCATCAATAAACGGCCAGCACGCGCCTTGCACTTGCTTGAGGCAGGCATTGCGGTCTTCGCCGCTAAAGCTCGCATCGACAATCGCCCAGCCGAAAACCACGCCGAGGATGTAGATAACCAGTCCCACGCAAATGAGCGTCAGGGCGCTGTCGAATTTCGTGGCGAATAGGTTTTCGCGCGCCCAACCGACAAAGCCAACCGTATTGGCAGGTGCGGGTCTGGCGGGGGTCGGGATCCAAGTTTTCGCGCTCATGTAGCGTTCCCCACAAAGGCCATGCGCTGGTTATAGCGGTTCATTGCCCATGACGTGAACAAGCTTAGGCTCAGATAAATCATCATGGTGACGAAAATAATTTCAACCGCTTGGCCAACTTGCGACAGCGTGGTGCCTGCCAGAACCGAGACAATATCCGGATACGCAATCGCCACCGCTAACGAAGAGTTTTTGGTCAGGTTTAAATACTGGCTGGTTAGGGGCGGAATGATAACGCGCAAGGCTTGGGGAATAACCACCAAACGCAAGGCCACACTCTCCGGCAAGCCAAGTGCCGCTGAGGCCTCGCGCTGGCCTTTGTCGACCGAGTTAATGCCGGCGCGAACAATCTCGGCAATGAAAGCTGCCGTATATAAGCTCAAGGCCAAAAGCAGCGCCACGAACTCGGGGATGACCGTCAGCCCCCCGCGAAAGTTAAAGCCCTTGAGCTGCGGCACATCCAACGCGAAAGGCACACCCGCCATCAGGGCAGCAGTGCCGAATAGAGCCAGTGTCAAAACCAATAAAGGACGCCAAACCTGCGTCGGTTGACCCGTGGATGATTTGGCCTTCAAAGCCCGACGGCGCAACCAAAAGAATCCTGCGGCCAGCCCCAGCAGCCCCAAGCCATACCAAATCGCGCCCGCCCCGGCCTCGAGCCAAGGCACCACGATGCCGCGATTGCTAATGAACATCGCATCGCCCACAGACAAGGCTTGGCGCGGCGATGGCAGATTTCGAAGCACGCCAAAATACCAAAACATGATTTGCAGCAGCAACGGCACATTGCGGAAAATCTCGATATAGACCATCGCGATTTTGGAGATTAGCCAATTGCGCGACAGTCGCGCGACACCAAGCGAGAAGCCCAGCATAGTGGCAAAGATAATACCCAAACCCGAAACTAGCAGCGTGTTCAGCAGCCCAATGACGACGACACGGCCAAAGCTATCATCCTCTGTGTAGTCGATTAGGGTCTGGTTAATCCCAAAGCCTGCCCGTTCAGACAAAAACCCAAAACCGGAGTTAATGTTCTGGCGTTCCAAATTGGTTTGCACATTTCCAACCAGCCAAACCATGCCCGCCACCACAGCGACCAACACCAAGGCTTGCAAAACGGCGTCGCGATGCAACCAAGAGCGCATCCATTTAAGAGTGAATAGGTTTTGGATAACGAGCCTCGTTAACGAATGGGCGGAGCGTATTGCAAGCCGCCCTTGGTCCAAAGGGCATTGACCCCGCGTTGGATACCAAGCGGCGTTTTGACGCCAACATTGCGTTCAAAAATCTCGCCATAATTGCCCACCGCGCGGATGATGTTGACCGCCCATTGTTTCGACAAGCCTAGGTTGGCGCCAAAGCTACCATCTAGCCCCATCAGGCGCCGGATGGACGGATTTCTCGAGCGTTTCATCTTGGCAAGGTTTTTCGACGTCACGCCAAATTCTTCCGCCGCCACGGTCGCATAATGCGTCCAGCGCACGAGGTCATTCCAAGACGAGTCACCTTGGCGCACCAAGGGCCCAAGCGGTTCTTTAGAAATAATCTCAGGCAGCACAATATGCCCCTTGGGTTGCGATAGCTTCAGCTTTTGCGCATAAAGCGCCGAATGGTCGGTTGTATAGGCATCGCAGCGGCCCGAGTTATAGGCTGCAATAGATTCATCGGCTTTTTCAAAAGCCACGATTTCATACTGCATGCCATTCGAGCGGAAATAATCGGCTGCGTTCAGCTCCGTCGTCGTCCCCTGATTGGTGCATAAGGTTGCCCCATCCAGCTCCAGCGCGCTTGTCACGCCCAGATCCGCACGAACCATAAAGCCTTGTCCGTCGTAATAATTGACCACCGGAAAATCGACGCCCAGCGCCGTATCGCGGTGCATCGACCAAGTGGTATTGCGCGCGATAATATCGACTTCGCCAGATTGAATGGCAGTGAAGCGCTCTTTGGCCGAAAGCGGCGTGAACTTTACTTTGCTTGGGTCATTAAAAATGGCCGCCGCGATGGCTTTGCAAAAATCCACATCGATGCCGGTCCAATTACCGCGATTGTCTGGCGTTGAAAAGCCAGGCAACCCCTGCGATACGCCACATTTGAGATGACCGCGCTTTTGCACAATCTCCAGCGTTTTACCCGCCGCTTGCACAGAAGTCATGGCCAGCAAATTAGCCGCCGCCAGAACCATAAAGCCGACACAAAGTTTACGGAACATTTGCATAATCAATTTCCTTAAAGAATACTCGGAGAAGACATCTCACTCGTATAAATTTGGTC
Source organism: uncultured Rhodobiaceae bacterium (assembly GCA_963932545.1). Classification (GTDB taxonomy): domain Bacteria; phylum Pseudomonadota; class Alphaproteobacteria; order RS24; family RS24; genus UBA8337. Next base: position 93,226 of record CAWVRH010000005.1, read on the forward strand.
TCTCGTATAAGTTTGAACAAATGTAACACTAATCGCGCGAAAGAAAACAATGAAAGATGAAACCAAAGCGATCCTTGCCGGGCGCAAATCACAAGACTTCAACGGCGCCGTGAACACGCCCGTTTATCATGCGTCGACCATCCTTTACCCCTCGCTGGCGGCCATTCGCGGAACCGAGAAAATGCCCTTCACCTATGGCCGACGCGGCACCCCTACTTCCGCCGCCTTAGAGAGCGCCATTACGGAAATGGAAAATGGTGCCGGCACCGTGCTTACCCCCTCGGGGGCCTCGGCTGTGTCTTTGGCTATTTTGGCTGGCGTCGAGGCGGGCCAGCATTTGCTGATGGTGGATACAGTCTATGAACCAAGCCGCAAGTTTTGCGATAAATTTATGGCTCGCATGGGCGTCGAGGTGCAATATTACGACCCGCTTATCGGCGCCGGTATTGCCGATTTAATACGCGATACAACCGGTCTCATTTTCATGGAAAGCCCCGGCTCGCAAACCTTTGAAGTGCAAGATGTGCCAGCCATTGTGGCCGCCGCCAAGGCGCGCAATGTCAAAACCGCTTTAGACAATACATGGGCCACGCCGCTTAACTTTAAGCCGTTGGACCATGGCGTCGATTATTCGGTGCAGGCGGCCACTAAGTATATCGTTGGCCATGCCGATGCCCTGCTTGGCACGGTGGCTACGTCAAAAGAAAACCATGAACATCTGCGCCGCACCCACGCCATGCTGGGGCTTTGCGCCGCGCCGGATGATGTGTTTTTGGCGCTGCGCGGCTTACGCACGCTGCCGCTTCGGTTGAAGCAGCACCAAAGCGCGGCCCTAGAGATGGCGCAGTGGTTAAAGGCGCTCTCATGTGTCCGCCGCGTGTTTTACCCCGCCCTGCCGACCGATGCAGGCCACGCCCTTTGGCAGCGCGATTTCAGCGGCGCCGCAGGATTGTTTTCATTTGAGCTTGAGCCATGCAGCGAGAGCCAATTAGCCGCCATGTTAGACAATCTTTCGTTATTTGGCATGGGCTACAGTTGGGGCGGCTTTGAAAGCCTCATCGTGCCTTGCGAGACGCCGCGCACCGCCGTGCCGTTTGAAACCGACGGGCAAATGCTGCGGGTCTCTATTGGCCTCGAGCATGTTGAGGATTTAAAAGCCGACCTAATGGCTGGCTTTGAACGGGCTGGCTATTCGGCTTAAAACGTATCCGGAATAAAATTATCAGCGCGCTTTTCCCCTTCGGCGATTTGCTCGGCGGTCATATTGGCCGAGATTTCTTCGATGGCTTTGGTCGCGAAAGGCGCAAAGCCTTGGTCGCGCGACAGCACATAATATTTATAGGCTTCGGCTTTATCTTGCCCCAGCCCCTCGCCCGTCTCGAGCATAGAGGCGACGTTAAACATAGCGGCTGGCATGCCCATGCGCGCGGCGCGCAAATATAGCTCGCCGGCTTTATTGCGGTCTTCACGCACTCCCGTGCCATAGTCATACATAGACGCCAAATCGGTAATCGCGCGCGCATCATTGCCTTTAGAGGCCTGCTTTAAATATTTCAGCGCCAGTTTGATATCGCGTTTCACAATTTTGGCATCGAAATATTCTTCGCTTAAGCGATAGGCCGAGCCAGCATCGCCTGCAATGGCGGCTTTTTTCCAATAGTCAATGGCTTCTAGGTAAAGTCCGCGTTGATAAATATCCAGCCCCTCGCGTTCGCTGAGAGCTTGGGCGAAACCGGTCAGGCTCATAGACAGAGCGATGGCGGTTGAAATGATTTTGCTTGTCGTTTTCATTGGAAAATAATACTCACTAATTGTGACGAAATATTGACAATTCTTATGCTAAGAGTCTTATCGGTATATATGCGTTAAGTAAACTCATCTAACTTGCTTTGAAGGAACCTGCGTGTGCTACTCGGTATTATTTGCAATGAAAAAAACCAAGACCTAGATACGCTGCAAGCCGTAAATCACCTTTACTTGCGGGCGGTGGCCGAGCATATGGATGTGCAACCAATCCTCATCCCCGCCGCCATGCCAGGACAAAAATTTAACGCCGATCGATTGCTCGACACATTGGACGGGGTCTTGATAACGGGTAATCGCTCCAATATTCATCCGTCGCATTACGGCGCACCCGCCACCCCAGCGCATGAACCTTTCGACAGAAACCGAGATGCCGCTGCCTTCTCTCTCATTCAAGGCGCCTTGCAACGCGACCTTCCTATGCTAACGGTTTGCCGAGGCATGCAGGAGTTGAACATTGTCTGCGGTGGCTCGCTGTCCACCAACATTCAAACGCAAACGGGCAAGCTCGACCACCGCACGCCAGAGGCCGACACTTTAAAGGCACGCTACGTGGCTCGCCATGCGGCGCAGTTTTTGGAAAATGGATATTTTCATAATTTGCTGGGGGTTCAACAAGCCCAGACCAACTCGCTACATTGGCAAGCCATCGATAAATTAGGCGATGAGTTAATCGTCGAAGCTCAGGCCGAAGATGGCACCATCGAAGCGGTTCGCCATAGCCAAGCGACCCATTGCATTGGCGTGCAATGGCACCCTGAATATCAAACCGGCGAGAACATTATCTCGGCAAAACTTTTCGGCGATTTTCATCGCGCCATGCAGGAACGCTAAAATGGCAGCGCCTTCTCAAGACATTGTTATCGCCGCGGGGCCTTCGGCTTTGAAACATATTCGTGAAAACGGATTGAGCCCAAACCATATCAGCACAATTTTTGGCGCCTCTGGAGCCGCAAAATGGCTGGCCATTGCGGGCCTCGACCATGCGGTCTTTTCTGAATTTATGCCGCAACGCACCAAGTTGACGCCAGTCGATTTATTCGGCACGTCAGTCGGCGCGTTTAAACTCTCGGCCAGTGCGCGCAAAGACCCCGGCGCGGCGCTCTTGGCCACCGCCAAGGCCTATGTCGAGCAAAGCTATAAAGGCGCCACCAGTTTGGACGCCATCGATGAACAGACGGGCATTGTATTGGACAAGGCTTTTGCCCCCCATACCCCAGACGCCATTGAAGAGATTTTGAGCCATGAGCGCTATCGCTTGCACATTGGCACCGTGCGCTGCCATGGCGGTTTAAACAGCGCCAATCGGGCGCGCCAAGGCTTGGCGTTGGCGCGCGCTGGCCTGCTGTCCGTGGGCACGCAACAGCATTTGCGCGGCCTCACCGAGCGCGCCGTGTTTTCAGACCCACGAAGCCAAATCGAGTTCACCGCACGCGATGGCTATCGCGTGCGCCATGACAAATTAACGCCCGATAATTTCATGCTGGCTTTGCGCGCCTCTGGCTCCATTCCAATTTACATGTCGCCCGTGCGCCTACCCGAAGATCCCGAGCATATTTACCATGATGGCGGCATGCTGGATTATCACCCCGTGCCCGGCACATTTTGGCCCACCACCGAGGGGTTGATTTTATATCCGCATTTCTACGATCATTTTAAAATGCGCTGGTTCGATAAGTTTTATCCATGGCGTAAAGCGCCCAAAGCCCAGCTCGACAAAGTGGTAATGATTGCCCCATCGCGCGAATGGGTGAAAGCCCTGCCCGATGGCAAAATACCGTCGCGGCAAGATTTCCCGAAATATCAAAAAAATGAATCCGAGCGGTTCGAAAAATGGAACGAAGTCGTTGCGCGCAGCCATGACCTCGGCGCGCAATTTATCGAGGCGTGCCGCAGCGGTAAAATTGCCGAAAACGTCGTGCCGCTTTAGCTCTTGTCGGGTGTGTATTCCTGATCTAAATCGCGCACCGCGCCTCTGTCTGCACTGGTGGCAAAGGCCGCATAGGCTTTCAGGGCTTTGGTAACTTTGCGCTCGCGTTTCTCGCTTGGGCGCCAACCTTTGGCATCCATGGCTTTACGGCGCTCGGCCAATTCTGCTTCGTCCACTGCCAAATGAATGGAGCGATTGGGAATGGAAATTTCGATTTTATCGCCATCTTCCACCAGACCGATAAGCCCGCCGCTCGCCGCCTCTGGCGAGACATGGCCAATCGACAGGCCCGATGTGCCGCCCGAGAAGCGACCATCTGTGACCAACGCGCAAACTTTGTCGAGGCGTTTGGATTTCAAATAACTGGTCGGATACAGCATTTCCTGCATGCCGGGCCCGCCTTTGGGCCCCTCATAGCGAATGACAACCACATCGCCAGCATTGACTTGGCCATTCGCCATAATCGCGGCCACGGCAGAATCTTGGCTTTCAAACACGCGCGCGGTGCCGGTGAATTCCATGGTCTCTTCGGCCACAGCGGCGGTTTTTACGATGCAGCCTTTTTCCGCCAAATTGCCATAGAGAACAGCCAAGCCGCCATCTTTGCTGAACGCATGTTCGGTCGAGCGAATGATGCCGTTCTCGCGGTCATTATCAAAACTATCGAAACGACGGCTTTGACTAAACGCCACTTGTGTCGGCACACCGCCCGGAGCAGCGCGGTAAAACTCGCTTACCTCATCAGACACATCCAGCGCGATATCATATTTGGCAATTGCCTCGCCCATGGTTTTGCTGTGCACAGTTGGCACATCGTTGTGCAACAAGCCGCCACGAGACAGCGAGCCCAAAATCGACATCATGCCGCCGGCGCGGTGGACGTCTTCCATATGCACGTTTTGCACTGCGGGCGCGACTTTACTCAGCACGGGCACTTTGCGCGACAGGCGATCGATATCAGACATGGTGAAATCGACTTCCGCCTCATGCGCGGCGGCCAATAAATGCAGCACCGTATTGGTGGAGCCGCCCATGGCGATATCCAACATAATGGCGTTCTCAAACCCTTTGAAACTGGCCATCGCGCGCGGCAAGGCGGTTTCATCGTCGTCTTCATAATAGCGTTTACATAGCTCTACGACCGTGCGTCCGGCTTCTTTGAACAAAGCCTCGCGGTCGGCGTGAGTGGCCAGCACCGAGCCATTGCCCGGCAACGACAGACCAATTGCCTCGGTCAGGCAATTCATCGAATTGGCGGTAAACATGCCAGAGCAAGAGCCACACGTTGGGCAGGCCGAGCGCTCGATGGCATCGACTTGCTCGTCGGACATGTTTTCATCGGCAGCGGCAACCATGGCATCGACCAAATCGACGGTGCGTTCTTCTTCATCTTCCCATTTTACTTTGCCCGCTTCCATCGGCCCGCCAGAGACGAAGACCGCAGGAATGTTTAAGCGCAAGGCCGCCATTAACATGCCGGGGGTAATTTTATCGCAATTGGAAATACATACCAAAGCATCGGCGCAATGGGCATTGGCCATATATTCTACGCTGTCGGCAATAATCTCGCGCGATGGCAACGAATACAACATGCCGTCATGGCCCATGGCGATGCCATCATCGACCGCAATGGTGTTGAACTCTTTGGCAACGCCGCCAGCTGCTTCAATCTCGCGCGCGACCAATTGGCCTAAATCTTTCAGATGCACATGGCCCGGCACGAATTGTGTAAAGCTGTTGGATACGGCGATAATCGGCTTGCCAAAGTCGCTGTCGCCCATGCCTGTCGCGCGCCAAAGGCCGCGCGCGCCCGCCATGTTGCGTCCATGTGTCGATGTTTTAGATCTCAATACTGGCATTGTTTCATCCGCTCTTTGTCAAATTTTTGGCCGAAGCCTCTTGCCTATTTGTCTTACCTAGTTTGGCGCGCAGCGTAAACCTATTTAGCTGGTATTGAGTTGGCGGCGCTTGTCTTGCCAGTCTGGCAGATATCGATCCATCAGCCCATAAAAGCGCGCATTATGGCCACGCTCAAACAAATGCACCAGCTCATGCACCAGCACATATTCCAGCATCGCGACAGGCTTACGCGCCAGCTCTGAGTTCAACTTGATGGTGCGTCGGCTAACATGACAACTGCCCCAACGCGAGGTCATTTTCTGCGCCGCCAGCCCTTTCGGGCTTAGCCCCTGCTCGTCGAGGCGCATGATTTGCGACCAATCTTGCAAGCGGCACGAAGCCTCTTGCACCAGAATATCGCGATAGGCGGCTTCCATCAGTTTGGCCTTTTTCTCTTCCGCCGCATCTTGGCGCACGACCATATGCCACTGACCATCGGCAAAATGAACCTTCTGCCCGCGTGAGGCGTGGGTAAGCCGCAACGGATAGTGCGCGCCCCAAAGCGCGAAGGGGGCGCCCTCTTCATACACCAGGGGCGCGGGCGATGGCCGCGAAGCCAATTTGGCTTGCTGCTTGGTTATCCAATCGGCCTTGCTGCGCACGAACTCGGCGATGCGCGCCTCGGACATGCGCATGGGCGCGGAAATCATAATCGCGCCTCCGGGATGCGCGGGCTGGCGAACCAGACGCAGGTTTAAATTCTTAATCCGCTTATGGCGAATGAACACGGGTCGTCCGTCTATGAGCCGTTCTAATTGCATCGTTTAGACATATCGGATTCCTTCGGGCCTGGCGATAGCTTGTGCCAGTGGGCTGGCATCTGGCGTCAAATCAGCTAAACTCGAATTCAAACAATGAAATGGGAGATAAACAATGGAATTACCAGCAACCCTCGGCGAGGCAATTGCACTGCAACCTCCATGGCTTATGAGCTACCTATATGTTCTGGTGGCCGCCAATTTAGGCGCGATTTTCTTCATCGTGCAGCGCACGCAAGATGGATGGCGCCCACGTTATGAAGCGATTGCCATTGTAGTGGCATTTTTGCTGGCCGGAGAATTTATGGAGTATCTCTACAGCCAATACGGCTATGTCCGCCTTCTGGGCTTGGCGCATTTGTTTGTCTGGACGCCGGTTTACATCTGGGTATTTACCCGTCGCAAGCATTTCACCGATGCGCCGATTTTCTCTAAATTCGTGCTGTTCTATTTGGTGATGGCAGGCATCTCGCTGACCATCGACACGATTGATGTCGCGCGCTATCTGCTGGGCGAGACGGGGTCGATGCTTTAACTGGCCTTTAAAATTCAGTGATGGTGACCCCGGCAGGACTTGAACCTGCAACCTCAAGATTAGAAGTCTCGCGCTCTATCCAGTTGAGCTACGGGGCCATTCATTTTAACCCCAATAAATCACTCTTTAACAGCGACTTAGGGTCCAAATCGATTGACCTAAAATCCAGTCAATTACCAAGCAAATTCAACTTATTGCTGACATATAGCTGACATTTTAGCTCCCCCCCCTTTAAACGTTTCGCTGGAGATACGGGGAGTAAATGGAAAACCAAACTAACAAATTTGTCGCTTTGGTCAAACCGCCGAGAGACAAAAGCTACATCTGCCTCTGGGACGACAACATAAAAGTGCTCCGATCTGTATATCACAGCTATGGGATGCACTTAAAAGTAATTCTTCTGCATCTAACATAAGACGGACCAAACTTTTCAATAAAAAAACGCGACCCTTCGGCCGCGTTTTCCATCACTTATGGCTCTCACAAATCAGGAATTGGCAGATTTCATTGGCACGAAGAGAGGCATGATGCAAAAGGCCAGTGCAATTAGGCCGATCAACAATTGCAGAGGGTTTCCCATCAAGCTAAATTCTGGAACGGCGATGCCGCCACCCATTCTTTCGATAAAGCCGAGCGATGTAGCCGGCAGATCTATGCCCTGCGCAGCAAACTGCTTCAACGAATATGCATGGTTCTGAAGTTGGAGCGCCAAATTTGCACTGATTGTGATATAGTTCAGACTAACTGCTATACCAAAAACAATCGCCAATACTTTGGCAAAAATATTATCAGTGTCGCGTTCCACCAAAACGGAGGTAACCCGCATGCCGACCCAAAGTAAAAACGACGAGCCGATAAAAGCCAAACCCATGAATTGATAGATTTGCGCGTAAAACATATTTGTTTCTGTAAAAGTCATATACTTCTCCTGAACATAATTATGAATGAATGCATGCCATCTTAAAACTAAGTCTTTTCAGCCAATGATCTTAAATGCCCATAGAAAATCTTTACTTAACCTGCTTGACTACCTTGGGATCAAAACCATTAAGAATTAATTTAATTCTCGCTAATCATGCCTACTGTCAACTTCGAAAATTGGCATACTTTTGAAAACAAGGAAAATTTTTAGTTCCTAAATAAACTCAAAACCAACCATGCCCCTTAAAACCAAACCAGATTTGTCGTGGGAAATAAAGTGATATTTTAGCTCAAAAAAGTGAAGTGTCGTCAAAATAGAAATAAGCGTGTTCGATAACAGAATTTTAAGGCAAGATAAGTTGCGCGATAAATCAGCTCATTTTGTGAGGGGCTAGGGCGGAAATGCGCCTCTCAGCTAACGCGGTGTAATATCCTTACAATCGACCCTCTCAGTGGCCTCAGAAATAAGCTCCAAGGCATCATTGAAAAATTGAAAGTTAACAGAGCGAGTGAATGACTTAAAATTCACTGATGTCTTTTTTTTAAGCCTACTGATTGGCCTTTTAAAAACACCTTTTCCGTCGGCTAATTTCTCCAATTTTGCCTTTTCTTGAAATACCGCTAGCGACCATCCAAAATAGTCACCTACTTTTGTTTTGACTGAGTGACTTGTATCCTCATTATAAGGCCAAGAAATACCAGTCCCGAACATTATGTATTTTTTAAAAATATAAACGTCGCGTCCGCCTTGTTCAGTAGGACAAGATATCACCACATTATCAGGCGAAAAAGCTGCCGCAGGCGTCGCGAACATAATCACGATTATGGTTAAGATGCGGGTCATTTACACAATCCTCGTGCAATGCATCTATTAGCCTTTACGGGAAGCATCTTTGTACAGGCACCCTCGCGCAAAAGCCCGACTTTACCAAACTGCTCACGACAGTAAAATCCCACGAGACGTTCCGCCACCACACGATCTCCGTACCGGTAAGATGCCTCTATTCGGCTTTCACTTAATTTAAGTTGAATTGAGATATCTATATCTTTTGCCCAAGCAGGCATCGCAAACAAAAGCGCGATGATGGTCAATATGAGTTTCATTTGAACCTCCTTGATACAATTCAGTGTATCTTGAAACCCAATACAGAGGCAACTCGCGATGAGCGATAAATTAGGACTCTTTGTAAAGGGCCTTAGTGGTTAACTATTCAGGCAATTCAAATGGTGAAATAAACTGCATTTGGCCGTTTGGCAGCTTCCATCTCGGACTTCTATTAACCTGGCTCTCTAGAAACACCAAGCTGTTATCAAAGTGGTTTAATGGAACTGAATATGGGCTTGCTTCGATTTTGCCATCGCGGCCTATAATTCTAGCGTCATGGTATGTTGTTCTTTGAGTCTCATTTGTGGCGCCGCCATCTATATGAACATGCCCGTAGCAGCAACAACTGTAGGTTCTGTTTTTATCTTTTTCAATTTCAACATAATGAGCAGTGCCCCGTATCCCAATTGTTGCATGGGATGTGATGACTTGTCTCTCCTCCGCCACATTTGGTTCAAAAACTGAATGCATTGCTCCACTGATTAGATTTGCGACTTTCACTACAAATCCGTTTTTGACTTCAAAGCTCACCTTTGTGTTGGGAGCAAATAGAAATGCACAAGTCCCCAGCCTAAGTGCTGAACGACTTCCACCAGTTTGGACAAGCACCTCTTTCGCGCCAATGTTCAAGTCTAGTTTGCCTAAAAGAATTTCATATCCGTCGAGCTTCGCCTCGGCACGCCCAGCTGCTAGCACCCCAATGCTTGATAGTAAAAAATGGCGACGGTTCATAATAACTTCCCCTCAAGTGTTTATTGGCTACAAAGCAGACGTCGCAAACCGAAGCGCTGCGATGGCTGGCAGGCTCGCCATGTTTTCAATTAACGGTCAAATTTTCAAGCACGAGCGAACGGTTGTAAAGGATGGTGTTGCTGAGGTGATTGGTAAGATAAATAAAAAAGGGCCGTCTGAAGCGACAGCCCTTGATTACTCAACACTAATAATTCAAAGAGCGGTTTCCATATGCCTTTTAAGCGGCAGGAAGACAAACTCAATCCATGGAAAGACTAAAAGCCAAAACTGTAGCCAATGGTGTATAGCGTTTGGTCTTCATTCAAGTCCCATAGGCCGCCATCATAAATGAAATCTTTGTATTCAAAGCCGAACGTCAAGCTTGTCGTTTCTGTGAACGGATAAACAATCCCTGCACCAAACAACCAAGCCACCCCGTCGAGTGACTGACTTAACTCTGGTTCTTCATCAGGGTGAACAGTCAGTTCTGCCTCATTTATTTGGGCACCCAAGCGACTATAATAGAACAACTGGTCAGTAAGTTGGTCAGAAAAAGTCAACGATGCGAAAAGCGCCTGTGTTTCAATAGTGTCGTCAGGGCCTACATATTCTGTATCAGATACTGTGACCTCGGAAGTATAATAACCGCCAGAAAGACTTAATTTATCAGAAATAGGCTTGCCAATGAAAATACTAATCGAGTCCCTGTCTACAAAGGGTCTACCATCAGGCGTATTTTCGAAATACTCTTGGACTGTCGTTTCGAGAAGACCAGAAAGGTTTATTCCAAAAGTATAGTCGCCACGACGAGTAGTGAAGCCTAGATTAAAATATTCAAAGGTATCTTGGAATGAGCCGTCGCTACCGTCTACCGTATAGTCCAGAAGAAAATCGGCCTGTCCTGTCGTGATTGAGACATTAGCCGCATTAGCAGGCTGAAACATAAGGCCCGCACAGAAAACGACAGTGAAATGAATTTTTTTGAACATTTTTACTCTCCTACAAGTTACTCGGTTAAAAACTAACATTAAATACCAATAATATATTTTAGTTAGAAACTTAATACCGATTTAATACAAAACTTACTTTTTTTAAATTAAACTTTTGAACTTAAAATCAATATGCTGAGCACCTGTTACCAAGCAACATTTCCTTAAACAAAGTCAAACTCTCATCATTTAAATCGCGACTTGTCCACCAAACCGCATGCTCATTTGTGCCCTTCCGTTCATCAATGACCAGCCCCCACATAGGCGCAATCTGATTTGGAATCATCGAGTAACGTACATCCGTGACAAGGTTTTTATCACCATCAAAGCCCAAATAATCCTGTGAAAACCATCGAAACCTCCCAATGTCCCTCATCTGCTGACTATTTTTTTCTAAATCCGATAAGTGATATTGATAATCAAATATTTTGATACTTTCGCCAAAACACCAAGTCAGCACTCGTCCAGCGCGAATGGCGTCAACATAGAACCTACCTTCATGCTGATATATAGACTTCCAAAGAATTAGGTTTCCAAAAGATGGCTTAAGCGTCATTCGCTCCGCACTATGCCCCCTGGATTGGGCCAGTTTGAGCCCAGATGACATAGCTCTTTCATATTGAACCAAACCTAAAGCCAGATAAAATATAGTCCACCCAACCGCAAAAAAACTAAATCGCCGCCGACTTGTTTTGACGGCCACGGCAAGAAGAATAATGGCGGGAATTGTGAGGAGAGGGTCGACAATGGATATATTATTCCAAGTTATGCGCTCATTCGAGAAGGGCCAAAAGAGAAGCGTGCCGTAGGACGTGCAGGCATCTAGCAAACCATGGGTCGCATAGCCCAGAAAACTTGCCACATAGGTTGCCTTAAAACTTAGAGACTTCCTTACCAGAGGAAAAAGGAATACTGAGACGATTAAAGCCCCAAAGGGAATAAAGAATAGGGAATGGGTAAATTGCCTGTGGTACTCAAGGAATAATACGGGGTCAGTCGACGACCGAATAAATACGTCTAAATCGGGGGCTAAGCCCGCGAGAAAACCGACAACACCTATTATTGCAATATTATTTTTATTTGCGACCGACTGAGCAAAAACTGCGCCAACTGTTCCTTGAGATATTGGGTCCATATTAGCTCAACAAGTCCTCGTTTCAGCAGGCGCCGCAAACAGAAGCGCGATGGTGGTTGGGTTGCGGGTCACGGACCCGGTCTGTAGAAAATGGTTCGGATAAATGCAGACGTACATTGCACGAGGAAAAGCAACACACAGATGGAATAAAGTTGATGGTTCATGTCGCCCGATATCAGAGCCATTGAACCAGCTACCGCAGCATTCGTCGTGAAAATGGTTGCATTAAAAACTATAATCGGAAGCGAGAAAATATTTTTATACCCGCCGTTTCTCAAGCCGCGGGCCTTGGGCATGAAGTAGATTGGCCCAAACAAAATATAAATAAACATCCCTAACAATAATGGCTGCCAAGACGGCTCCGCACTCGCTGGGTCAAAAATAATGAACGGCAAAATAGAACCAAATAAAGCTCCAAGCCCGGTGTACAAGAGAAGCTTAACGCGGAATTCGTCGGGAGGATTGAAGCCCCCATCATCGACGCGCGACAACCCTATGAGAATGGCTGAGAAACCCAACAGCCCCAAGGCTACCTCGCCAAGAAACCGCAGCGCCTGAAAATTTACCTCTGCTTGAGCCGCCCAAGCTGGCGTCGCAAACAAAAGCGCGAGGATGATTAGGACGCGTGTCATTTCTATCTCCTTGATGAAATCAAGCTATACTGAACTTCACTGCAAAGGCAATAGAGACACTCCGATACCACGGCAACAAGCCCATCTTTTCATTTGCCCTGCCCTCAGACTTCTGCTCTTAGAGCCATTTAAGGGAAAATGATAAACCTTCTCTTTTTCTTGTTATGTATTCAGCTTTAATCTATCCTAAGGACGGTTCAGAAATCTGAATCAATTGCATCGGAGTAAGTGTGTGAGTAAGAAGCAAGTCAAGCCGCCATTAATCTATGCTTTAGAGCCTCGCCTTTTATTCGATGGGGATTTGGGGGCAGATTTAGCCTCAGCTATTGTTTATCGAGATGGCAATGCGTCAGAGGCCCCTGCCATTGCCCCCGAAAACCAACGCGACAATCTTCGCCTTGAAGCCCAAAACGCGCGTAGCGCCATTGTGTTTATTGATGGTGGCGTCGAAGACCCGCAAACGCTCGCAGATGCAGCAGTGCATGTGCTGCCCGATAATGCGCAGATACACATATTAAATGGCGATAGCGACGGCTTCGCGCAAATTAACGACATTTTACAAAATCATGACCGCGTGGATGAAATTCATATATTCGGTCACGGTGCGGCGGGCGAAGCCAGTCTAGGAACAGCCAGCTTGTCACTCGAGACACTCACCACACACTCTGGCACGCTGGCTGCTCTCAAAGACACACTCACCGAAGACGGTGATATTCTGCTTTATGGCTGTGATATCGCCGCCGGTGAAGACGGCCAAACCTTTATTGAGGAACTGGCCGAGCTAACTGCCGCCGACATTGCCGCATCGGATGACCTAACAGGTGCTGGTGGCGATTGGGAGTTGGAAGGCAACACTGGCCCTATTGAGGCTGATGCGATTGAAGCCGACGAATATGCCTTTCAACTTAATAATGCGCCGGCAGCTGCCGACAATGCTGTAACGGTTGGCCAGGGTAACAGCTATACATTTGCTGCTAGCCAATTTGGCTTTGCGGATGCTGATAATGACACGCTCGTCCACGTGGAAATTGCCTCACTACCTATCAATGGCACTCTCGAAAAGAGCACCTGGACCGCGCCGGATGAAAACTACACTGGCGGGCGCGAGGATAATGAGTTCCAAGATGAGGCAAATTGGGAGGACGCCTTTCAAGGCGAAACAATAAGCCTCGCCGATCTAAATGGCGGACGCCTCCGGTTCACGCCGGCGGCAAATGCCAGCGGCTCAGGCTATGGGAGCTTCACTTTCAAAGTTAATGACGGCACGGCTGACAGTGCGACAGCCAATACGATGACGGTGAATATTGATGCTGACGCCGATAAGGTAGCTGGCCATACTTCTGACCGCATTGTGATTTCCAATGATTTCACAAATTTCGCTTCAGGTTCGGGCGGCGACGGTTATGGAACCGAAAAGATTCATATCGTCAAAGAAAACACCAATGTCTTTTCTGGCGGTACAATGAATGACTTCGCTATTGGCAGCACCATTGTAAACGACGCCGAAAACCGTCTGGACAGCTATCTCATATTCAGGAATGGCGAACTTTCCTCATCAAGCTCAGTTTATATCGACTTTGATACGACAATAGCTGGCGTCTACACGGCAAGCTATCACTCAGACAATGACGGTGCGCTCGATGCGCCATTTGCGAAGGCTGGCGCCACATATCCCGTGCGTGTGGGTAGTGACGCGATTGAAAGCCCCGGTGAAACCGTCTCGGTATCAGGCCGACGCCTCACCTTAAATTGGGATGTTGGAAACTCTTCCGACTATGACGCCATTCGTGTTTTCGTCTGGTCCGGTAAGCCTGCTCCCGTAGCGGACGACTTTGACGCATACACAAGCGAAGACAATATGCATGGTGAATGGAGAGAATATTCTCTCACAATTGCCGGCGGGGACCCCGAACTTACCGGAGATATGATTGACTGGCGCGACCATGTCACCAGCAATAATGGCGCTGCGGTTGCAGTCATAAGCACTTGGCTGGACGGCGACACGCCGCCAGCTGATGATTACAGTCGAGATCCTACATCGGGGTTCCATCTAACCTCTCAGTATTTTCAGTCATCTGGTGGGGAGCAGCTTTTCCGATTGAGCGTCAGAAATAATGACGGGCTCATTCGACTGGATAATTCCGCAACCAGCACTAGCACCAACTTTGAAGAGCAAGCGCCCGACGACGCAAATCTGACATACAGGCTGAATTATCGCGTCATGGATGAGTTTGGTGGCACAGATGATGGGGTAATTACTGTCCACGTGCAGCCAGCCAATGACGCACCCTATTGGGAGGGCAACATTGACAGTCCTATAACTGTGCAGAACTCCGGCGTGTACACACTTGCAGCCAGCGATCCCGGTCACCCCATCAACTGGGTTAACGACCCGGACCACGCTGACAGCGATCTTACGATGCTTTTTCAGGGCGGAGGCACCAGCCTCGTCAGGGATCATGGGACTTGGTCAATAGGCGCTAACAACGTTCTGACCTACACCCCCGCAAGCGGAGGCTATTTGCCTATAGGCTCAACCGTTTCGGATTATATAGGCTTCACTTTTGAAGACCCTGACGGGCTTCAATCGGTCACCAGCAGCAATAGATCGCACACGCAATATAACGCGCCTGAACATCGTTATATAACTTTTTCAATCGAAGGCACGGATACGCCGGTTCCGCCCACAGCCGGCTCGACCGTTGTCACTTGGGATGGCGGACCTGCGTCAGATGCAAGTAACGCACAAAGTCAAGGCACATATTTTAAATTCGATCTGGAAAATTCCGGTTTTCATTTCTACTACAATACGTCCGATCGGTGGTCTGTTACCCACACGGCAGCTGACAACAGTCAGCCGGATAGCTTTATTGACACTTTTGTGGGCCATAATGGCGCAAATGTGAGTTTCAACGGATATATTGACCCCACAACAGATGAGGTTTTTGCATCCGAACCTACTAACGGCAACTTTATTACCTTTGATTCAAGAACCATTGACGGAGAAACGATAACACCCGTTTTCAACGTCCACAGTGACAGTGAAGGTGGAGAGATTATAGCCCAAGGCCCCAATTATGATCGCGATTGGTATTTTCAAATTCCTCGAGGCCACACCGAGACATTTAACTTCGAGTATGAGGTTGAGGACGAGTTTGGTGAGACGGCAAGAGGTTCAATAGAAATACAAATTCAAGGTCACAATGATGGCCTGACTGACCTGGCTGGCATCCCGCGTTACCAGCGGACCCAAGCGGGCAGAACAATCACCGGAAATCTTACCGGCGCGGAAGTCGTCGATATTGGCGCCGCCTTTGAATTGGTGAAAATTTCCATCGACGATACTGAAGCCGTGTCGGCTGATGGAGTTAACGCAACTCTTGAGACTGATCGCGACAAGCTCGTCATTAACATGGGCGATAATACGTGGGCCTATTCGGATAATAGGGATTACTCTAGTGGACAACACGACCGCTTCTTTGATGTCACATATCAAATCACCTACCCCGACGGGGAGGTAGAAGAGGTAGTATATGAATTTATATTCCGCCCCGAAGCCAATCATGTTTGGACGCCCTTCGATGACAGTATCAACGTGGCGTCCGATGCACCTATTGCGGGTGACCTATCTCCTAATGACTCGCCCTCAGGACTGTTTCTTGGCGCTAGAACAGGCAGGGATAATCTGCGGGATGAGGGCGGTAATGACGCGGGAGCCAGCATTCTTCCCTATATGCCCGCAGGCACCGTCCTCAACGGCCAATATGGTACGCTGGTCGTAGCCAGCGACTTCACATTTACTTATACGCCGAACGAGGCATATAAGGCACTGGCGGCGGGCGAGCAGGCGACCGACACATTTAGCTACGCAGCCAGACCCTCTAATCCGCAGATAAACGACTTTGGGGTGACCGCGGGTTACGCCGACATTGTTTTTAACATTACCGGACAGGCGGCAGACTGGCAGGTGAGAGACGACTTCTTCATGACCCTCGAAGGCACGGATTTATCCGGCTCAGTCTTATCAAACGACTATGCGGACGTGACGCTTGATGGCCTCCTGATAACTCTCCTCGATGGCGCGCCAGCTGAAACCTCAGGAACAAATAGTGGCTCATTTGTGGCCACGGGGACCTATGGGTCCCTTGTCTTGGCTGCCGACGGCAGCTTTGTCTACACGGCGGGCACGCTATCCGGCGTGGATGAAGCCGTCGACAGCTTTACCGTTACCATTGAAGACGCGAATGGAAACCCACAGACCTCCACGCTGACGATTAAAGTTACGGACACCACTGATTTTGACAATATCGACGAAATACTCACCAAAACTATAACTGTCACTGAGGGCGAGACCCAGACGGGCAGCAACATTAACCAATTGGCAAGTGGCAATTTGAGTTGGTCCAACATTACGGGTGTCGCCGCCGGCTCGGGAAGTCCCATCTCTAGCAATGTTGACCAGCGCATAGAGGGCGATTGGGGGTGGCTCACTCTCTATGCTGACGGCACCTACACATATGAGAGCAACGACACCTACCTTCTTGATGTTAACCAACAGGCCACGGACACATTCACATTCACTACCAGCGGCCTCGACGGCCACAATGTTAGTGGTGAACATAAATTAATTGTCACAATTGATGGCGTTGACTCGGTGGCTTCGCTCTCGCCCTTCACTATTCAGGTAACCGAGGACACGACATATTACAACGGTCAAAATTCCGGATATATTGAATACTTCGGAATGGATAAATATGACGGGGTTACCAGTGCCTTGGATGCGCCCAACCAAGTAAATGTTGCCAATGGCTGGATGCATTATATTCAAGATGAATTTAATGACATCACGAGTGATCAGTATATTCGCTCGGTCAATGGATACGGCACTTACGGCAATGATGAATATAGAATTGAAGATGAGATTGCATATATTGGACCTTCTGGCTCTTCCGGCAATTGGCGGGATGAATATACAGTAGGCGAAGATGTTTACGCGCAAACGATGCCTAACGGTGGCCCGTTGGTTGCCTTTCAAGAATCAAGCACAATAAAAGTAATGGCGCCTGACGTTGAATTGGGTGCTGGCGAGACGCTTACAATTGAAGGCAATGAGGTAGTGCTTGGCAGATTATATGGAAACGCAGTCATTGGCACATTCACCGTTGAAATTGTCGGCGTCGCCGATCCGCAACCCGTTTTGGAAGATGACAACCTTAGCACGACGAATTACCAATTCACTGAACTTCAGCCGGGCAGTTTCCAAAGCAATACCTCCGGCAACTACTATGTGCAGGATGATGCTGAAAATGTAGTCGGAAAAATCAGATTTTGGTTCGGAGAGCATACGGGCTTCTACGGAAACGCCCCTAACTACAAAAATGTTGTCACTGTGACTGGTAATGATTCAATCAGCACATCGGGAACACTTGCCGTGAGCGTTTATGATGCAGATACGGAGCAATGGAGCGACTATATCGACGCCGACCAGGACACAATTGTCACCTCAACATGGGGCACATATCAGTGGGAGGACTACGCGGACGGTCGGATTTTAGAGTATACACAAAATGATGCTTTTGCGGCTCTCTATTACGGCACTCACGTTGACCAATTCAAATACAGGTTTACTCCGTTGGATACGAGCCTAGACGCCGATGAAGCAGAGGTTACGGTCAATTTGAAGGCGATTAACGATCCAATTAATACGTCTCTCCCAATGGGCGAATGGATTTACGCGCTGGCCGGCACGTCTACACAGGTTCTCGCTACCGCAGCTAATGTTGGGACGGCATCAGGCGCGGGTGACGCAGTTGTTGGTGATCACTCGGGCGGTGTTGGCTTGGCTGGAACGACAAAGAGAGACCCTGACGGCGATGGATCGGTGCATGTTTATAGGTTTGCTAACGGCCAATACTCAAATAACAGTTCAGCTGGATATCCCGAAACAGGTATTCCCAAGACGCTGAATTTAAGAGTCTATAATCATCAGACCAATGAGCAGGTGTCCACAAGCACTGCTCCAACGTTAACAGTCACCGACGGCGGCGACTACACCTTGGATATCCCCGATCTACCAAAGTTAGACAACAATACTATAGATTACAGATTAAGAACTCTTGATAACGGTACTTCCATTAATTTCTGGTCCAGCAATACTGCTCAATTTGCCTCTTTGGACATATATGTGGAGGGTAACGACGTTATCCCGACAGCCGGAAACGACTTTGCTGCCGTTTTCGAAGACGAAAATGTTGCCATATTGAATACAAGCACCGCCGAAAATAAGTCTGGCGGCGACGATGCGTCGGCGGTCGACCTGCCCGGCGAACACACCGGCAACCTCCTATTGAATGACTCAGACACTGACCTTGACGGCAATAGCGTTGGCGGCATTACCATTACGCACGTCAAATTCGGCACTGGAAATTACCAAAGCGTTTCTCAGGAATTGGTCGAGACGGAAATTGACGGAACATACGGCACCCTAAACATTTACCATGACGGCACCTATAATTACACGGCCGATAAAGATGCAGCCGATCCGCTCACGCCTGGTGAAACTGTCGTAGACACGTTCACCTATAAATTAACAGATAGTGGTGGCTTTACGGATGAAGCGACGCTCGCTATCACTGTCCACGGTGTCGGTAATGAAACCTATGACATTGAACTTGTTATCGACGAAAATACTGACCTCAATTTCCTAGAGAGCACTTTTCCTGATCTCGAGGGCGACGAGCATAATCCTCCAATTGTCATCCAAACCCTGCCTGAGAGAGGGACACTTTTCTACCAGGACTCCGAACTGACAGTGGTTCCACAAGAGGTTCCGCACGCAAATTTAAACCTATTAATGTTCCGCCCCGACACCGATACGCACGGGGATGATGGCCTTAATAATCAACCCGGATACGCCTTCTTTACTTACTCAATAGACCTATCCGGCGACAATGACCCGGTTGTGACTGTCAATATTGATGTGACGCCGGATGGAAATAATTCACCACCGACGGTTCAAACCGGTGTTGATACGCCGAATGACACAGCTGACGACACATCAAGTGTTGGTGAGGTGACGACTGTCGAAGATACAGACCATGTATTTGGTCACAGTGAGTTTAACTTCCACGACCCTGATGATCCGACCAGTGACTTAACCAGCATCACCATTATCGGTCTTCCGAGTGTGGGTAAGATCTTCATTGATGATGTTGAGCTGACCGCGGATAATTTGGCAACACTGGGCTTGGATATTACCAAGGCAGATATTGACGCCAACAAAATCGTCTTCCGCCCCACTCCGGATGAGAACGGCAATGATTATGCGACTTTCGGTTTCACGGTAAGCGATGGCCTTGCCTCAAGTGCGGTAGCAACAATGACGGTAAACGTCACACCGGATAACGACCCACCGACGGTTCAAACCGGTGTTGATACGCCGAATGACACAGCTGACGACACAT
>CAWVRH010000006.1:0-108327 GCA_963932545.1 uncultured Rhodobiaceae bacterium
GGCAAAACTAGAGGCCTCGCCCGCTTCTGCCTTCGCCATGCGCACGGCCATTTCGCCCTCGCCTTGTTGGTCGACGAGAAAAGCGGCTGAATATAAATGCGAGCGGGCCCGCTCATAGGCCTGATGCGCGTCTACCGCTGTATGTTTCAGCGACTGATAGGAGCCAATGAGCTTGCCAAATTGCTTGCGGGTTTTGAGATAATCCAGCGTGTAATCAATGCATGAAAAAGCCCCACCGCACATATCGGCTGCCAATAATAAAGAAGCGGTCAGCTCAATATGCGCCAAGGTTTCTCTAGCTAGAGACACATCCATCAAAGCAGATTTCGGCAAGCGGATACCCTCAAGATCGAGCGCATAGGCACGTTGCGTATCATCAATGATTTTCTCACGCGTGAGACGCGACGCCTCGACCTCGGCCTTAGGCAAGACCAGCAAAGCGGGCGCCCCCTCAAATGCAAGGCTGACGATAATCAGTTCCGCCGCTGCCGCATGGGTGACCAAATATTTTGTGCCCGATAAAACCAAAGCCTCGCCATCCACCTTAGCGGTGCAGCTTAGGTTTTCTAAATTCCAATCTGCATGTGCCTCACATAGTGCCAGACTGGCCGGAGCGCCGCCGGCCAATTTTGGCAACAGCGTTTGTTTTTGCTCGTCCGTGCCGCCGCGCAGCACGGCTTGTGCCGCCAAGGTGGTGCCCACGAAAGGCGAGCTCATCATGGTGCGGCCCATATATTCGACCAAAGGCACAACCTCGCCGAGCCCCAAACCAATGCCGCCGAATTCTTCGGGTATGGCAATACCAGTCCAGCCCAAATCGACCATTTCGCTCCAGACCGCGGGGTCGAAACCGGTCTCCTCGTCGAGCAAGCTGCGGACTTTATCCATCGGTGACTTATCGCGGCAAAAGGCAGCCGCAATATCGATGAGTTGCGCCTGTTCTTCCGACAAACCAATTGTGGGGGTGATGCCCGGGCCTACATATGCCGACATAAGGGTGTTCCTTTTCTTCGTATTTTCTTGCGCCTAAACAGCTTAGCTTTTCGGCAGACCGAGCACATGCTCGCCAATAATATTGCGCTGAATTTGCGACGTTCCGCCACCAATCGTGGCCGAGAAACTGTTCAAATAGCCCCGCTGCCAAATGCCATTATCATGCGCGCTATCATCGCCCACATAATAAGCGGCTCGCGTACCTTGTAGGGTAATTGCGAAAGCGTTAAGGCGTTGGTAGAAATCCGTACTCGATAATTTGCCGCCCAAAGCCAAGGACATCGGCCTATCTTGGGTTAGGGGTTGCAATTTATCGCGCCTAGAGGCCAAGCCTAACGCGCGAGCCTCGGTCATTAGATGAACCAATTCTTCGCGTATCGCCTCGTCTTCAATAGCTGGCTTGCCGTTTAATTGCGCCGTGCGGGCCAGATCAATAATATCATTCGGGTCAGACAACATCATCACATGACCGCCAGCTTGGCCGGAGCGCGCGCCGCGTTCATATTCTAGCGTCTGCATAGCAATCAGCCAGCCTTCCCCTTCCGCACCCATCAGGCAATCAGCCGAAATACGCGCGTCGTCAAAGAAGGTTTGCGTAAAGCCATATTCGCCTGTGAGCTTGCGAATGGGGACGGTTTGGATGCCTTCGCCTTTCATTGGCGCCAAGAAAAAGCTTAAGCCTTTATATTTACTTTCGGCTTCTGGGTTGGTGCGAGCTAGCAAAATCATGTGGTCGGCGTAATTGCCCTGCGTCGTCCAAATTTTCGAGCCATTGATGACATAGTCGTCGCCATCGCGCACAGCACGGGTTTGAGCATTGCCCAAATCAGAACCGTGGTCAGGCTCGGAAAAACCCTGACACCAAATTTCGTCAGCCGACAGAATACCGCGAATATATTTTTTCTTTTCCGCTTCCGAGCCACGGTCAATTAGCAAAGGTCCCGTCCAGTTTAGGCCAATGGCGTTCAGCATAATGGGGGTGCGCTCGACGGCCATGGCGCGAGTGGCGGCATCTTGAAAGGCTTTATCTAGACCGCCACCGCCATATTCTGTCGGCCAATGGGCACCCAGATATCCGGCCTCATAAACTTTGTTTTGCCAGTCGCGCAGAAAATGAAACTGCTCATCCGTGCCCACTTCCATAAAGGTAAGCGGCAACATAAAACCGGTTTCTTTGGGGGCATTTTCCTTGAACCAATTTTTCGCGTCTTGCGTGAAAGCTTCTAAATCTTTTGCATCTAACATCAACAACTCCCTGTATCTGACACGCACTATAAATGTTGCAGCCCAATTGAAAAGAGCTAACCCAATATTTTAAGAAAGGCCGAGTAGGGCTTTCGACATAATATTGCGCTGAATTTCATTGGAACCCGCATAAATCGTCGCCGCTCTATCATTCAAATATTGCGGCATGGCCGTGGCCGCCAAATCAGACCCAATGGGGGCAACATTAGCCTCAGGGCGGCGCGCTTCTGGCTGATAGGGCAAGGCATAAAAACCCACCGCTTCGACCGCTAGCTCGGTCACTAGCTGGCGCAATTCCGTGCCTCGCACTTTCACCGCCGACGATAAAGCCCCGACTGGCTCGCCTGATTTTACGGCCGAGAAAATTTTATCCTCAAATGCCTGCATGGCCATCAGCTCAATTTCGGCAGACGCCAATTTGCGGGTAAAATGCACATCCTCGCCCAAACGTGCGCCGCTTCCGTCTTCTTCTTGGGCGGCAAAATCACGCACTCTTTGCAAGCGTACTTTTAGGCTGGAGGCGTAGGAACTGCCACGCTCGTGTTGCAGTAAATATTTGGCCACTGTCCAGCCTTCGTTTTCTTTGCCCAAAACAGCCGAGACCGGCACACGGACATTCTCGAAAAACACTTGGTTAAACTCATGGTCGCCTGAGATGGAAATCAGCGGGCGAATTTCAATACCGGGCAAATGAATATCGAACAGTAAAAAAGTAATGCCCTGTTGTGGCTTGCCCGAAGTATCGGTACGCACGAGACAGAAAATCATATTCGACCATTGCGCATGGGTCGTCCAAATTTTTGTGCCATTGATGACATAGTCATCTCCATCGCGCTCGGCCTTGCATTGCAAGGAGGCTAAGTCAGAGCCCGAGCCCGGTTCAGAATAGCCTTGTGCCCAATAGTCTTCGCCACTGCGAATGCGCGGCAGGTAATGGTTTTTTTGCTCGTCCGTGCCATAGGCCAAAATAGCCGGCCCCACCATGCCAATGGCATTGGGCGCGAGGACCGGCGCATTGGCCAAGGTCATCTCGCGTTTAAAAATCTCATGTTGCTCAAGCGACCACCCCGTGCCGCCCCAAGCCTCTGGCCAAGCCGGCACGGCCCAACCTTTTTCTTGATCCAGAATACGCTGCCAAGCGATGCCGACAGGTTTCTCAGCATAAATACCGGCACATAGCTCGCCCGCTCGGCGCAGCTCTGGCGTCAGATGCTCGGCCAAAAAGTCTCTCACCTCTTGGGTAAATTGCTGCAACTCATCCATCGTCCACTCCCTCGGGTTTTGGTACAAAAAGCATAGGCGGAGTTCTTGGCATAAAACAAGAGCTGGCGAGCCAAACGCGGCGTTTTGAAGAAAACCGATACCCTTAAGGCCAACATTTGTAAGGTTGGTATGGAAATTTTGGCCAAAGCCGATTAAACAGAGCTATAGAAATTAAAAGCCCTTCAAAGGCCCCTCAAAGGAGAGTGAAGATGAAAAAAATGATGGATTACATGAGCGAAGCCAATGCCAGTGTGCCTCGTATCGACGGCGCTTCCGCGCTCAACCACTATAAAGACGAGGACGCCGTTTTCATCGATGTGCGCGACGCCTATATGATTGCCGAAAGCGGCACGATTGACGGCGGACATCATATTCCGCGCGGGCTTTTCGAGTTTGTGGCCGATGAAGATAGCCCGATGTTCAACCCGGTTTTTGACAAATCCAAAACCTTTTACCTCGTCTGCGGAGCTGGCGGTATGGCCGCTCTGGCGGGCAAAACCATGCAAGAAATGGGCTTTGAGAATGTCGTCAACATTGGTGGCTTCAGCGAGTGGCAAGAGGCGGGCGGCCCGGTCAAAAAATAGCCAGCATGAATTTGCGGTAAATAACGCTGGCTTGTGCGCCCCAGAGGGGATAGAAGCCTCACATACTTATCTTTTTAGAGGCTTCTTGCATGTCAACCGAAACTGCTTCCAATCTTGTGCCCGCCGAAGGCTTGCGCAACATCGCTATTATCGCTCACGTGGACCACGGCAAAACCACGCTCATTGATACGATTATGAAACAAAGCGGCATGTTCCGCGATAATCAGTCGGTAGATGAGCGGGTCATGGACTCGGGCGACTTGGAAAAAGAACGCGGCATCACCATTTTGGCGAAGCCGACTTCCATCACTTGGAAAGATATTCGCATCAATATTATTGATACGCCAGGCCACGCCGACTTCGGTGGCGAGGTGGAGCGCGTGTTGGATATGGCGGATGGCGTTATTCTGCTGACCGATGCGGCCGAGGGCCCAATGCCACAAACCAAATTTGTGCTGGGCAAAGCGCTGGCCCAAGGCTTGCGCCCTATCGTGATTATCAACAAAGTCGACCGCCCCGATGGCCGCGCCGATGAAGTGGTCGACGAAGTGTTCGACCTTTTCGTTTCTTTGGATGCGACTTCCGAACAACTCGACTTCCCAATTATGTACGCCTCGGGCCGTGACGGCTGGTGTGCGGCTGAGCTGGAAGACCCGCGCGAGAACTTGACGCCGCTGTTGGATTTGGTTTTGGCGCATGTGCCGCCGCCCATGGTGGAGCCCAACAAACCATTCGCCATGTTGGCTACGCTGCTCGATAGAGACCCTTATATTGGCCGCTGCCTAACCGGTCGTGTGTTGCAAGGCACCGCCAAGATAAACGCTCCCGTGAAGTCTATCGACCTCGACGGCAATCAGATTGAAACCGGTCGTCTGACCAAATTGCTGCGCTTTGAAGGCACCAAACGCGTGCCCGTAGACGAAGTGCAAGCAGGTGACCTGATTTGCATCGCGGGCCTGACCAAAACTTCCGTGGCCGACACCATTGGCGATCCGGGTATTACCCAGGCTTTGGCCTCGACCCCGATTGATCCGCCTACCATGTCGGTAACGCTGACCGTGAACGACAGCCCCTTCGCTGGCCAAGAAGGCAAAAAAGTAACCTCGACGGTTATTCGTCAGCGCTTGCTTGACGAAGTGGAAACCAATGTTGCCATTACCTTTGCCGAAAGTGAAAACCGCGACGCCTTTGAAATTGGCGGTCGTGGCGAATTGCAATTGGGTGTGCTGATTGAAACCATGCGCCGCGAAGGCTTCGAGATGAATGTCTCGCGCCCGAAAGTTCTCTTCCGCATGGAAGGCACCGAAAAACTAGAGCCGGTAGAAGAAGTCACCATCGATGTGGATGAAGAATATTCCTCCACTGTGGTCGACAGCATGAACCGCCGCAAAGCCAAAATGGTCGACATGCGCGCCGCTGGTGCTAGCAAAACACGTATGATATTTCATGCGCCATCGCGCGGACTTATCGGTTACCAAAGCAACTTCCTCACGCAGACGCGTGGCACAGGGGTTTTGAACCGTGTGTTCCATTCGTATCAGCCTTATAGCGGTGACATTCCGGGCCGTCGCAATGGCGCCCTGATTGCCAGCGAAACCGGCACGGCTGTGGCCTTTGCTTTGTTTAACTTGCAAGACCGTGGTGCCATGTTCATCGACCCGCAAACGCCTGTCTATCAAGGCATGATTGTGGGCGAGCATAGCCGCGACAATGATTTGGAAATCAACGTGCTAAAAGGCAAGAAGTTGACCAATATGCGCGCCTCGGGCACGGATGAAGCGGTAACGCTTGTCACGCCGCGTCGTATGTCTTTGGAAGAAATGATGGCTTACGTTGAATATGACGAATTGCTGGAAGTGACCCCAACGAGCCTGCGTTTGCGCAAGCGTTATTTGTTGGAACACGAACGCAAGAAATTCCGTCGCGAGCTAGAAGACCAGAAATAGGCTTTAGTGGCAGGCTTTTCCCAAAGCCTTTAGGCGCCAATAATTATATGGCAAAGGCGCTAGAAAGCCGGCTATCCACATGAGCGGTAACACGCTCAGCGTTAGCTTGGCGCCGCCTGTGACGGCCACATCGACGACATTCATGGCCACTTCCATCGCAATCATCGAGATAAGCGACATGCCAATGGCTGTCTGGAAAGCCAGCTTCAAAGCCATTTGCCGCGCCATAATAAAGGTCTCTAGCGCAATCGAGGTCAGCAAGCCATTGACGATGGCCAAAGCCATAATCGCCATGACCGGCCATGCGATGCCGCTCAATTGGAAAAATAAAATCGTGCCCATATCGCCGATAGAGCAGCCGATTAAACACCACATCGTATTATAGCTGGCGGTTCGCCACGTATGGCGGCAAGTCCAGCTTATGGCCATCAGACTTTTAGAGGGGCTCGTGGTAGGGGTTTTACTCATAGGGTTAACATAGCCGATGCGCGGACTTAGTCTAGCAAATGTCGATAGGTGAAATCAGCGTCGCGCCCGATAACGAAGTCGCATAAGGGCGGCAGAGCGTTCCATAGACCCAGCGTCCAGCTTTCATAATGCGCGCAAAACTCTGCCACTTGCTCGCGGGTTTTAAACTGCCAAATGCCGCTAGCCGCCGCATTGTCTTTTTCTTGCGCCCAACGACTGTCGATGACGGCTTCAAAATTATCTTGGCGCATCAGCATTAAGCTATCGCAAGCCGCCCATATGTCTTCATAGGCCGCCGCTTGGGTAGCGCTCCATTGCTTCCAAACGCCTGCGCTATCGTGGGCCCGCTCCCAATCTGTTTGCGGATTAGGCGAGATGCAGCTCGCTCTCGCGCCCACACACCAACCTTCAAGCAAAATAACCTCGGGCTGGCGCATCACTGCCAACCATTGCGCGGGCGGTAAAACATCATCCAGAGATTTCGAAAAAACGGGCAATGGCCAATCCATTCCGTCCTCCCCCGAGCGCAGAGCCTGCAGCGTCTCGCGTAGCTGGGCAACATTATGCGTGCCGGGCACGCCTCGCGTTTTGCATAAGGGGTGGATATCGCGGGCTAGCGTCTCGCGGGCCTCTCGCGAGAGATAAAAATCATCCAACGATAAACTTAAGGTCGGCGTTCCCGCATCGTTTAAATACTGGCTCAAACGCTTACAAAAAGTGGACTTTCCAACACCTTGCCCACCCGACACACCCAAGACAAAGGGGCGCGTTTTCCCGCGCGCCAATAAGTGTTGAGCTATTTGTGGAACCAGAGTTTCGAGCTGCATCATTTACACATGTTAACAAAGTTTTCCTGTGCTTCAGATTTATATTGTCACGCCTCGAAACACCACTTAAGGGTTCTCGAACACAATGATTTTTTCATCCGCCATTCGTCAGATTTCTGGCTTGGCACAAAAACAGTTATTGGAGTGAGACATGAGTGACAATCCAAAGAAACTTGGAAACCGGTATGTCAACGATTTACGAAAATTAGAATTTGCCCAACAGCAAACCGCCAACGCAAAGTTTGGCAAGCTGCCCTTTATGCTGGCTGGCCTGTTTTTAATTATTGCCGGCTATTGGGGTTACATAAACCTCGAAGTTTCTACCGAGAACATTATTATCTTAATCGCCGCCTCAGCTATTGGCGGATATATGGCACTCAACATTGGCGCCAATGACGTTGCCAATAACATGGGGCCCGCAGTGGGCGGTCGCGTGTTGACGATTGGCACGGCAGTGGTTATTGCCGCCGTTTGCGAGAGCGCCGGCGCGCTTCTGGCTGGCGGTGACGTCGTGAAGACCGTCTCCAAGGGCATTATTGACCCGGGCAGCGGTATCGATGTCGAAGTGTTTCGCAACCTCATGCTGGGGGCGCTGTTAGCCGCCGCTCTTTGGATCAATTTTGCTACATCTCTCAACGCTCCCGTTTCCACGACACACTCCATTGTTGGCGGTGTTTTAGGGGCGGGCATTGCCGGAGCCGGCTTTGGCTTGGTCAATTGGCCAACCATGTCGAAAATTGCGGCCAGCTGGGTTATCTCTCCGGTGCTTGGTGGCATCGCGGCGGCCAGCTTATTATTTGTCATTGAGGTCAAAATTCTGCGGGTCGAAGACCGCCTGACAGCGGCCAAAAAATGGGTGCCCGTTTTAATCGGCCTGATGGCTAGCGCCTTCTTTGCTTATATGGCGATGAAGGGTTTGAAAAAAATCTGGAAGCCTTCCAGCAATGAAATCGGGCTTTACTCAGCCGTGGCGTTCTTTGCGGCCTGGGCGGCCTCTGTACCGTTTATCCGCAACCGCGCTGACAAGTTGAGCCAAAGCAAAAGCGACGTTTATAAATTGTTCAATGTGCCGCTCATCGCGGGCGTATCGCTTCTATGCTTCGCCCATGGAGCCAATGATGTGGCCAATGCCGTAGGCCCTCTGGCCGCCATTGTATCGACCCTCACGTCCACTACGGTCGAGGCCAAAGTGGCGGTGCCATTTTGGGTGATGTTCATCGGTGCCAGTGGTCTCGCCTTAGGCTTGTTCTTGTTCGGCCCTAAATTGATCAACACCGTGGGGGAGAAAATCACCCGACTGAACGCGCCACGCGCTTATTGCGTGGCTCTGGCTTCTGCCGTCACGGTGCTTTTGGCCACAACTTTGGGTCTGCCGGTCAGCTCGACGCATATCGCCATTGGCGCGATTTTCGGCGTAGGTTTCCTGCGGGAGTATATGGAAAACCCAAATCGGAAACGGGTGAAACCAGCGCACCGCCTCAATGCGACAGCTAGAGAAGCCTTCCTGACGACACGCTATAATATGAAGCGGCGTCTGGTTCGGCGTCGGTTTGTCGTATCGATTGCGGCGGCTTGGGTTATCACTGTGCCGGCCTCGGCCAGCTTAGCGGCAACTATATTTTACGCTTTGCAGTGGCTAACACAGCTGGCGAAATAGCCTCGAACAAACCGATGAGTTGTTGGAAATCTTCTCGGTCGGTTACCTGATACGCGTGCTTCAGCAGCGCCCAATGGCGTTCGCGTTTATCTTTTTCAGGCCATTCGTCGGCCTGATCGGTAACCAGCATCGGGTAATAAGTCACCGCGGTTTGAACCAAACCGGTGGCGGCCGATTTGCTGATAGAAGTGGTAATGGGGAAGTCTGTAAGGATTTCCCCAGTCACGCCGGCCTCCTCGAAGGCTTCACGTTGGCAGCCCTTTTCATGGCTCTCTTGGGCTTTTAAATTACCCTTTGGCAAAATCCAACGACCTCGCTGTTGCGAGGTAACAAACATGATGGCGATACGCTCTCCATCGACGGTAAATGGAATAACTCCGATTTTATGATCCATGCCAAACCCTTTTCATAAACAAAAAACACTCGTCGGTTTTAGCTGGCGAAGAAAGCAAGCGCAAGACAGATTGCGAAGCTCATTTTCGCTTCGTTCAAAACCACTGTTTTGAAAAATTGTTTTTTGAAAAATGGTGCCCGGGGGCGGATTTGAACCACCGACACGAGGATTTTCAGTCCACTGCTCTACCCCTGAGCTACCCGGGCCTTAAACGAAGCCACTTGAAACAAAGGTCTCGTGGTACGCCTGATTTGTGCTTGGTTTATAGGTGAAGGGAGTGCGCCTGTCTAGACGTCTGACGCCGCAAAAATAAGTTTTTAATGAAACTCGTCCGGCGAGCTCTGTTCGGCCAAGGCTTGCTCAATTTCTGTGTCAAAATCGTCGGGCGCCTCGACCGCGGGAACCGCGTAATGGCCGCCCATCCAACGGTGCAAATCGACGTCGGCGCAGCGTTTCGAACAAAAGGGACGATAGGCCTGCACCGTCTCGTTCGTCTTACAAATCGGACATTTGGCCATCTCTTGACCCTACTCGCTATCGGAGCGGCTACGCTGGCGCATCGCTTCGGCAAGGCTCATCACATCGCGACGGCGCGTCATCTCCACCACACCAAACTCTGACATGGGGCCTATGCGGATCGGGTTTTTATCGCCCTGAAAACCAGCATCCAAAGCCGCCAGAACCGCTTCATTGTCGGCATCTTCGCTCATGTCGATGAAATCGATAGCGACCAAGCCACCCAGCGCGCGCAGTCTTAGCTGACGCCCAATCGCTTGGGCCGCCTCCAAGTTAACGCCACGTGCGTCGGCTGTATCGCCGCCTGAATTGACATCAATCGTAGTCATCGCTTCGGTGGTCTCAATCATCAACCAACCGCCAGACGCCAAGCTCACCCGATTGGACAGGGCTTGTTCTAGCTGGCCGGCAATGTCGTAACGGTCGAAGAGAATTTCGCCTTTTTCGCTGCCCTGCAAAAGCGATACCGCGGCTGGCATATGAGCGCTGGCAAAGGCTTTGGCTTGTGCCAAACTTTCCGCATCTTCAATCACCACAGCCGTGGTTTGGGCGCGAACCAAATCGCGCAGCGCTTTTTCGACGGGGCCTAAATCTTGATATAAAACCGCTGGCGGCTCGCTGTCTTCGGCCTGCGCCAAAAGCGTTTCCCATTGGCCTGCCACACTGGCCATATCGGCGGCCATGTCAGCGGCTTCCATGCCAATTGCGGCTGTGCGAATGACCCAGCCTGCAGGGCCGTCCATGCCTTCTACGTCTAGTCCATCGCCTTGCTTACCATCGCGGATGGCGTCAGCTAAATCTGCCAAACGCGTGCGCTCGGCTTCATCTTCAATTTGGCGCGACACAGCAATGCGGCTGCGGCAAGGCGCCAGCACCACGGCGCGACCAGGCAGGGTAATATCTGAGGTGATTTGCGCGCCTTTTTCGCCATGTGGCGGACGCGTGATTTGCACCAAAACCGTATCCCCATCTTGCACGCAATCTTCAATCGGGGTTTCGCGATCACTGCCCGGCAGAAGCGCGCGGGCTTCTCGGGCGCCCAAAAATCCAGCGCGGTCCATGCCAATATCGACAAAAGCGGCTTGCAATCGCGAGACTACGCGTTCGACTTGCCCCAAATATATTTGCCCGATAAGGCTACGTCCATCGCTTGCAGTTTGGCCCATAGGCGCGGCTTGTAGGTTGCTTAGCTCGGCGTCTTCGACTTGCGCGACACGCAATAAGCCATCTTCAACACTCATTAAAATTTCATGGGACATGGTCACTCTTTTCCTGTTTCAAAGCGCACGCCAGCACCGCGCAAGACTTCGCTGACTTCATATAATGGCAAACCTACAATATTCGAGTAGGAGCCAACTAGATTGCTAATAAAGGCACTGGCGCGGCCCTGAATGGCATAGCCGCCTGCCTTGCCTTGCCATTCACCGCTAGCCAGATAGGCGTTTATCTCGTCTGCGGAGAGATTTTTAAAGCGCACGCGACTGGTGACGCATTTGGTGATTGTGCGGTCGCGCGACAGCACACAAAAGCCTGTATGCACACGATGCCCGCGCCCGGCCAATAGCTCGAGGCAAGCACGGGCCTGCTCTGGTGTTTCGGTTTTTGGCAAAATACGGCGCCCAACACCCACCACCGTATCGGCCGCGAGAAGCAGCGTATGCTCATCTAAATGCGCGCTCAAAGCGGCAGCTTTTTGCGAAGCCAAACGCAAAGCCAAAGCGCGTGGCGCCTCGGCTGGCTTTTCGGTTTCATCAATATCAGCAGGGATAATTTCATCGGGCACGAGCCCAATTTGCGCCAGCAAATCAAGGCGGCGCGGGCTGGCACTGGCCAGCACCAACCGCTTATTTGTAGCGATAGGTGATACGTCCTTTGGTGAGGTCATAAGGCGTCATTTCCACTAAAACCTTGTCGCCGGCCAACACACGAATGCGGTTTTTGCGCATCTTGCCAGCCGTGTGAGCAATCACTTCGTGCTCATTTTCCAATTTCACACGAAACGTCGCATTGGGCAGCAGTTCTACTACCGTTGCGTTAAATTCAAGAAGTTCTTCTTTGGCCATATAGCTCACTCGTAAAAATTGGCTCGTTGCGTTGGGCGGACAATGGCCAGAAACTGGCTAAAAATCAACTGTTTTATCTTAGCTTCGCATTTTCAATACGCTAATCAAGGTGAACAGGCGTCGCGCGGTGTCGTCATCCACCTCTACATAGGCGGCGAGGCGGGTTTTTAGCAATTCTGCACTCTCATTGTGCAAGGCGCGACGCGCCTCATCGATGGTCTCCACACGCTCCGGCGTGGCGGTGCGAATGGCCTCGAAATAGCTTTCGCAAATCAAAAAATAATCGCGGATATTGCGTCGAAACGGGGTCATCGCGAGTTCAATCTCGGCCAGACTTTCGTTGTCCCCATTTGAAACCGAAAACAAAATGCCGCGATCGACCACCGAAAGCACCACGCGATATGGCCCTTTGGGGCCATCCACCAGCGCGAAATGATTGCCTTCGATGAGGTCAAAAATGGCTACGCGCCGCTCGTGCTCAATATCGGGGTTGCGCGCCACCAAAGCCGGGTCGTCTAGCGAAATATGCACCATGCGAGCCGATTTGTCGGCGCCACTTTGGACGGTAGCTTGGGCCATATCTAGCTCTCCTGCCCCAAATTCAGCCGTATAGAGATGGAGCGCCCATGTGCGCTCAGCCCTTCTTCTTCGGCCAATTGCACCGCCGCCGGACCAATGGCCGACAAAGACGCCGCATCGCATTTAACCAAAGAAGACCGTTTCATGAAATTAAGCACCGAGAGACCCGACGCATAGCGCGACGCGCGCGCCGTGGGTAGCACGTGGTTAGGGCCAGCAATATAATCGCCAATGGCCTCTGGCGTGAAGCGACCCATAAAAATAGCGCCCGCATGGCGAACTTCGCTCGCCATAGCTTCTGGGTCCTCGACCGCCAGCTCTAAATGTTCAGGGGCCAATTGATTGATCAAATCGGGGGCCTGTGTTGCCAAATCATGGACCACCAAAATGGCGCCAAAATCTTGCCAGCTTTTGCGCGCAATCTTGGCGCGAGATAAAGTTTCCAGCCCCGTCTCCACCGCTTGCTCCACGGCATCGGCATAGTCGGCATCGTCACAAATTAAAATCGATTGCGCCACTTCATCATGCTCGGCTTGGCTGAGCAGGTCAGCCGCCATCCAAGCAGGGTCGTTTTGATTGTCAGCTACCACTAAAATTTCAGAAGGCCCCGCAATCATATCAATACCGACTTGCCCGAATACCTGTTTTTTGGCCGCCGCCACATAGGCATTGCCCGGCCCGACAATCACATCAACCGGAGCGATTGTGTCCGTGCCATAGGCCAGCGCTGCAATGGCTTGCGCGCCGCCAACGCGATAAATCTCATCGACACCCGCCAAGCGGGCTGCCACGAGAACCAACGGATTGACGTTGCCATCGGGTGTTGGCACCACCATGACCACGCGGCCAACCCCTGCCTCGCGCGCGGGAATGGCGTTCATCAAAACCGATGACGGGTAATTGGCCAAGCCGCCTGGCACATAAAGGCCGGCCGCATCCACAGCCGTCCAGCGGTGGCCTAACTCGACGCCAGCGGCATCGGTAAAACGTTCGTCTTGCGGTTTTTGACGGGCATGAAAATCACGAATACGCGTCGCCGCAAGCTCCAGCGCGTTGCGCGTTGCCTCGGTGCAGGCTTCAAAGCTTGCGTCTATTTCGGCTTCGGAAATACGCAAAGTCTCAGGGCTTAATTGTTGGCGGTCGAATTTTTCCGTCAGCTCGATAAGCGCCGCATCGCCGCGCGTTCGCACATCCGCGATAATCGCTTGCACGGCCGCATTGACGTCTACCGATTGCTCGCGCTTCATCTCTTGCAACTCGCCAAAGCGGGTTGCGAAATCAGCATCATTTATGTGGGCACGCAGGTAAGGAGCCATAATCTATATTTCTATTCCGTATCCATCACATGATCCATCAGATGGGCTGGCCGCGATGCCGCCGCCCAAGGCGCAGTAACATCTTCTAATATGGCCTCGCAAGCCTCGACTTCCAAGCGGATTTCGCCGCCGCCCGAAAAAACCAACTGGATAACCCCAGACGGGCTTTGTTTCGGCTCGAATTGCGCCGCCAAAACCGACACAATGCCATCGCGGCGTGTCAAATTTAACTGCCGCTGTTGGATAGACCCGACACCCGAAATTTGCAACGCGGCACGCACGCGCATAGGCGCCTCTTGCTCCCAGCAGAACCGATTGACCAGCATGACGAAACGCTGCTGTTCTTTGAGAAACACCATGTCGCCAATTTGCGCCACACTATCTTGCAGGCAAGCCGATATCACTTCCATATCGTCGCCATCGCGGGCATAGAGCTTGAGCGGTTTGATCGGCATTAGACCCTCTCGCGCCAAATGTTTGCACCCGCACCCGATAGTTTTTCTTCAATGCGCTCATAGCCGCGGTCGAGATGATAGACCCGCGAGATACGCGTCTGCCCTTTGGCCATTAATCCCGCAATCACTAAAGTAGCTGAGGCGCGCAAATCGGTCGCCATAACGGGCGCGCCTTGCAATTGTTCTACGCCCGTCACAATGGCGGTGTCGCCTTCCAGCGTGATGTCGGCGCCCAAGCGCACCAGCTCTTGCACGTGCATGAAGCGATTTTCAAATATCGTCTCGCGAATACGCGACACGCCATCGGCACCACACATCAGCCCCATGAAGGGGGCCTGCAAATCAGTGGCAAATCCGGGGTAAGGCTCGGTCGTCACGGGCGTGGCAATGGCGCGGCCTTTGGGCCCGATAATGCGCACGGCGTCGCCCTCTTGTGTTAACTGGCACCCCGCCAAGCGCATGGCAGGTGCAAGCGCGCCCAACACGCTTTCGTGAATGCCCATAAGGCGCGCATCGCCATGGGTGGCGGCAATGGCCAAAGCAAAGGCGCCCGCCTCAATGCGATCGCGCGATACTGTGTGATCGGCGCCCGACAACTTCTCGACGCCCGCGATAGATAAATTGCGTGTCCCCAAACCTTCTATTTTGGCGCCCATCGCCATCAGGCATTTACCAACGTCGACCACCTCTGGCTCGGTAGCGGCATTGGT
Organism: uncultured Rhodobiaceae bacterium; assembly: GCA_963932545.1. Lineage (GTDB taxonomy): Bacteria > Pseudomonadota > Alphaproteobacteria > RS24 > RS24 > UBA8337. The sequence goes on from CAWVRH010000006.1 coordinate 15,017, forward strand.
GATTAGCGTCGTGCCTTTGGCCAAAGTTGCGGCCATCATCAATACATGCGTGACGCCAACCGACACGAAAGGCAAATCAATACGCGCGCCCTTTAGCCCGCCCTTGGCGGTGGCATTTACATAGCCGCTCTCGACCTCAATCTGTGCGCCCATGGCCTCAAGGCCTTTCAGGTAAAGGTCAACGGGGCGCGTGCCAATGGCGCAACCCCCTGGCAGCGAGACTTGCGCTTCCTGCGCGCGCGCCAAAAGGGGGCCGAGCACCCAGAAACTCGCGCGCATTTTGGAGACCAATTCATAGGGCGCGCGTGTGCAGCTCAAATCTCTTGTATGAACGCTCAGCCCCTCGCCCGGCCCTTGGCCAAATTCTTCGACTTCAGCCCCCAACTCGCGCAACACCCGCGCCAGAGTTTGTGTGTCGGCAAGGCGCGGAGTGCCCCGTAAAATTAGTTTTTCATCGCTTAAAAGGCCCGCCACCATGAGTGGCAAAACGGCGTTCTTGGAGCCTGAAATAGCAATCTCACCCGTTAGGGCCACACCGCCTTCAATGACAATCTCATCCATCCGATTTATCCTCCGGCGCTGGCAGGGAAGCGCTTCTGGCTTGTGTGCGCCCCGCTTTGCGGCGTTGTAAATTGGCGCGCAAAGCCTCAGCCAGTTTTTGCTGGCGGGCTTGGTTTTTCACCGCAGGTTTTTGACCTTTGCTCATGTTTGTTCTTAACTTTATTTGCGCCATTTGTCATGCCGCTGTATGTGATAAGCGGAAACAAAAAACCCCGCCAATTCACATTGGCGGGGTTAATTTATATCACTCAGGCTTGCCCTTAATTAGGAGGAACCGGCAGCATCGTTAGGTTCGGTGACAGTCCACCCCTGCCCAAAGCCGCACCCAAGACGGCGCAACCATCCGTTGGTGCTGCGCCCAGCCCCAGAGCCGTCACCACAGTCTGGTTTTGCAGAACACTGTTACAGAGATAGAAAACTTGCGCCGCTTCATGCGTTGTAAACTCAACATCTACGGAAGTGTGCGAATCCGTGACCACCAAATTGTTGAATGGTTTTTTCACGAATAGAACATCTTGAACCGTGCCAGAGTTAGCCGCACGACGACCATTGGCATTCAACAGAACCACATTAACCGGGCTGGCTTCATCAATACTAGATTCCCAATCGAAACCATCAATGTTCAACACAGAGCTAAAGCTGGTGAAGCCAAGGCTGTCAATATTGACAGTGGCCGTGCCGGCAACGCCTGAGCCCGTGCCGCATTCCAAAGGAAGCGATGGCAAGATGGCTTGAAAAGCCGACGCCGTTTGCACACTCAAAGTGCTGGCAGGTACGCTAGCCGTCAGACTGGTGTTAAACGAACCTGAAGGACGGCACCAATCTGCGGTAATGGGATCATTATTGGCATCAATGCCCATATACTGATTGCTGCCAAATTCGAGCAGGCCTTCCAAGGTAAAGCTATTGTCCGTTACCGCGAAATAATAGTCATACCCTGCCGCATCTGCGGGTGGCAGAATGGCTGTCAGGTTTTCTGCATCCGCACCGCTGCTCGTCAAATCGACCGTAATGGAGCGATCGAACAGAGTGAAGCAATTGCTCAAGCCATCCGCATAATCTGGAAAGCCTTTGCACACGCCCATGGCTTTAAACGTGTATTTCAGGCCAGCGGCATCGGTCACACAAGTTTGTATGTTCGTCGATGAGGTTGTGAGATCGTCGACCACATTGGTGGCATTCGCCTGACCGCAAGAAGCAGACGCCTTAGACGAAACAGGGGTCAAAAAGAAGACCGCTACAAAAGCACTTAAATATAAAAAATTTCTCATTTCACAATCCTCACGAGTTAATGTCGTTGCTGGTGCCAGAGATGTCGACGGTGCCGACAATGCTACCTACACCAAATTTAAAGCCCGCTCCGGTCGCTGCTTTTACGATTGTGTTCGAGCGACGTACTTTTTCGAAACGGCGCTGCGTCACGTCCAGCAATTCATAGGCTTTATCGGAAACAAGAACTGGCTGTCCGTAATTGGCAGCATTGCGATAGCGCGTGATGTTAAAGCTCAAAGAGACATACTCATCATCGACAGAGGCTTCTTTATCGTAATCGATAGAGCCGACCTCCAACTCAAAACCTTGTGGCAAAGTCATGCGCAGGCCGGTAATTGTGCCTTCTGAATCGTCAGAGCCCTGATCGCCTTCCCAAGAGAAACTGGTCATGGTCAGACGCGTGTTTGGCATGTAAGGCAGCGGCAAGGCCACTTCTAACTCTGTGCCATCAAGGGCGGCTTCGTCACGGTCTTCGTCTTCATTGTTTTCCGTGTCAGAAATAGCTGTGTAGCTATTGAACCGCAGATCCCCAACCGAGGTTAGAACTTCGGCGCCAATGCTGGCGCGCGAGTGACCGACTTCAATTTCATTGTCATAAAATGCGTTGAGACCCGCAAGAACCGTGCCGCCCCGCAAGGACCAACGATTGGCAATCCCGAGGCTGATGGTGTTCACATCGTCTTGCGAAATAATGCCAGCTTGTAAGAGGGTCGATTGAGCGTCCATGTCACGCAGAGGCTTCAGCATCAAAAGACGGAAGCTCGCTTCGCCTTCGCTAAAATCTGTGATGTCAATTTCGAACTCACTCACCTTGCCGTCCAAAGCATTTTCTACTTTGGTCGTCAGGTAAGTGACGAGCTTGTTCTCAATGCCTGATGTGAAAAAATCTTCTGCACGTTTTGTATCATCTCAAGCCGAAACCGACCCCGTCATGATAGCAAGAAGTGACGCGCTCACTATTAACTGCTTATGCACTCTATTACTCCAAACAACATTCTAATTTACAAAATCTTGTACTATCGAGTGTGTAAAGAAGCCCAAGCCAGTTAGCAATGCCTGAACCCCTATTCCTCTGGTTTGCTGCTCGTATGCCACAGTTTTGGGCATGGTTGATATCCGGTTTTAATCGGGCAGTTTTTCATGCCGCGAAACCACGCCGCGCGTCCAGCCTGCGCTGTGCCAATCGGGGCGAATAAAAACCTCTCGTCCGCCGCACGCCGCACAACGGAAATGAGGTCTCAACTCCAGCAAAACCGCGTCGCCAAACCTCTCGAAAAGCGGCGCCACCGAAACGGTTTTGTTATGACTACACCCCTCGCACCAAAGCCAGACGTCCAATCGACGGGCAACCAACCAACTCAACCGAACGGGGGCAGACTTTACGGCACGCATGGGACAAAATCACTCAACACAAAAGAACAAAGGACGAACACATTAGCGCATCGCAGCCCAAGCGCAATCGTTACTTGCATCCCCTGCTCGCCTATGGCAAACAGCAGGCAAGACAACGCTGCCGTAGCTCAGGGGTAGAGCACTCCCTTGGTAAGGGAGAGGTCGGTGGTTCGATTCCACTCGGCAGCACCAGTTTTTCAAAATAAAAAGATGAAATGGTGGGTCTGAATTCTTGCAAAAGAAAAATGAGAAATAGCCGTGCGCAAGGCGCCCTAAGTCCGCAAAAGCGACCAAGGGCTTTTAGCGTCGGCAGCACCAGTTTTTCAAAATAAAAAGATGAAAATGGTGGGTCTGAATTCTTGCAAAAGAAAAATGAGAAATAGCCGTGCGCAAGGCGCCCTAAGTCCGCAAAAGCGACCAAGGGCTTTTAGCGTCGGCAGCACCCCCTAGAATAATGAAAATTGAGTTATTTGGCGCGGCCCTGTAGTTTTTCGAACGTGCGCATGCCGCCTAGGCCTAGCAAGGCATAGAGAATGGTGGTTAGCACTTCTAAGTGTAGCGGCGGTGGCGGCGGGGTTTCGGCGTAGGGTAGCGCTAGGCCCCAGACCATTAAGTCGCGTATGACGAAATTATAGGCCAGCGCAATGCCGCATACCCAGCCGATGAACGGGCGCCAACCCGCTACAAATACGCTTTTGTGAACAGCTTCTAATTTATTAATCTCGCTTTGCACCAAGCTCGGCTGCAAAGCTATGCGCGCCAGAACTGACTTCTTGTCTAGCCGCTCCTTGTCCGAAGTAAACAGAGCGTCTAGCACATTGCCCAGTGCCTCTATCGGCTCGGCTACGGGTTTGGTCAAAAAAGAAAGCATGGACACACTATACGCCAACGCGAAACGGCGGGGATACATTGGCAATCATAAAAAAAGGGGCGCCGTGAAGCGCCCCTGAATATTAAGTCGGTCCAAAGACCCAATCGAAAGCCTAGTCGAAAGCCTGATCCCATGTGCCTTCGGTCGAGGCTTTGGCATATTCCGTTGCCCGGCCCTCAAAGAAGTTCATGTGCTCAATGCCGTTCAACATCTCGTCCATCCATGGCAATGGATTTTTCTCAATGTCGTAAATTGGCTCGAGGTTCAGCTGCGTCAGACGACGGTTGCCAATAAAGCGAATGTAATCTTTCACTTCTTGCGCTTCCAGACCTTCCACGCCGCCCATTTCAAAGGCCAAGTCGATGAAAGCATCTTCGTGGGTTACAACTGTTTCGCACGCTTTATACAAATCGCGCTTCATCGCATCGTTCCAGATTTCTGGGTTTTCTTGCGTGAACGTATTGAACAATTTCACAATCGAATTCGTGTGCAGCGTTTCATCGCGTGCCGACCACGTTACGATTTGCCCCATGCCCTTCATTTTATTGAAGCGCGGGAAGTTCATCAAAATCGCAAAACTGGCAAACAATTGCAGACCTTCGGTGAAGGCACCAAAGACAGCCAAAGTTTTGGCAATGTCTTCTTTGGTTTCGACGCCCCACTCCTGCATGTAGTCGTATTTATCCTTCATCTCGCCGTATTTCATGAAGGCTTCATATTCAATTTCTGGCATGCCGATGGTGTCAAGCAAATGCGAATAAGCCGCGATATGGATGGTTTCCATATTCGAGAAAGCGGACAACATCATTTGCACTTCTGTCGGTTGGAACACTTGTGAATAATGCTTCATGTAGCAATTGTTCACTTCCACGTCGGCTTGCACGAAGAAACGGAAAATCTGCGTCAGCATATTGCGCTCGCCGGCGGTTAGCTTCTTATGCCAATCCTTCACGTCTTCGGCCAAGGGCACCTCTTCTGGCAACCAATGAATACGCTGCTGCGTAAGCCAGGCATCATAGGCCCAAGGATAGAGGAAAGGTTTGTAGACAATGCGCTCTTCAAGCAAAGACATAAGAGTACCCTTTATTTTCAAATTACGTTTTCATGCAAGAGCGCCACATGCGCCCTATATTTTATTTAGATCAAATCGACCGCGTGACCAACTCGCCCTATTGGCAGGCTAGGCACTCGTCCATTTCATTTTCTTCGGCCACTTTAACCATGGCATTTTCCATCGCCTTGGTGTCACTGCCACCTTCTTTTTCAGCTCGCTGAATAGACAAGGAACGGCAGTAATACAGGCTTTTAACACCTTTTTTCCACGCTTGGTAATGCACTTGGTGCAAATCTTTTTTGTGGATATTGGCCGGCAAGAAAACATTCAACGACTGCGCTTGGTCAATCAATTGCGCACGATCGCCCGCCAAATCAATGAGCCAACGCTGGTCCATTTCAAAAGCGGTTTTAAACACTGACTTCTCATCATCGGTCAAGAAATCGAGATGCTGCACCGAGCCGCCAGACGTCACAATCGACGACCAAATGTCATCCGTGTTCTGGCCTTTTTCGCTGAGCAATTTATTGAGGTGACGGTTGCGAACATTGAACGAGCCCGACAGCGTTTTATGCGTAAAGCTATTGGCCGCAATCGGCTCAATGCCCGGGCTGGTGCCACCGCAAATAATGGAGATAGAAGCGGTTGGCGCAATCGCTGTTTTATTCGAGAAGCGCTCGTTGATGCCGCATTCGGCTGCATCCAAGCACGGGCCGCGCTCATTGGCCAAATCTACCGAAGCCTTATCGGCAGCTTCTTTGATGTGCGTGAAGATACGCTTGTTCCACACTTTCGCCATCACGCTTTCCCATGGAACCATATTGGCTTGCAAGAACGAGTGGAAGCCCATGACGCCAAGGCCAACCGAACGCTCGCGTTGGGCCGCGTATTTGGCTTTGGCCATATCGTCAGGCGCACGCTGGATAAAGTCTTCCAACACATTGTCGAGGAAACGCATCACGTCTGGAATGAACTGTTCATCTTTATTCCATTCGTTGAAATTTTCTGCGTTCAGAGACGACAAGCAGCAAACCGCGGTGCGGTCGTTGCCCAAATGGTCGCGCCCTGTCGGCAAGGTAATCTCGGCGCATAAATTCGAGGTTTTAATTTCTAGGTTGAGCAGTTTTTGTTGCTCGGGACGCAGGTTGTTCACCGTGTCCTTGAAAATCATATACGGCTCGCCCGTTTCAATGCGAGCGGTCAGCATACGAATCCACAAATCACGTGCCTGCAAACTTGCTTGCACAGAGCCGTCTTTCGGACTGCGCAAAGCCCATTCTTCATCTTTTTCTACGGCGCGCATAAACGCATCCGTGATCAGAATACCATGGTGCAAATTCAGCGCTTTGCGGTTGGGATCGCCGCCCGTTGGACGACGAATTTCAATAAACTCTTCAATCTCTGGGTGGTCAATCGGCAGATAAACCGCTGCCGAGCCGCGACGTAGCGAGCCTTGCGAAATCGCCAAAGTCAGGCTGTCCATCACGCGAATGAAAGGCACGATGCCGGATGTTTTGCCATTCTGGCCAACTTTTTCGCCGATGGAGCGCAAATTGCCCCAATAGGAACCAATGCCACCGCCGCGCGAGGCGAGCCAAACATTTTCGTTCCACAAATTTACGATATCGCCGAGGCTATCATTGGCTTCATTCAAGAAGCACGAAATCGGCAAGCCGCGCTCGGTGCCACCATTGGAAAGCACGGGCGTCGATGGCATAAACCAAAGCTTCGAGATGTAATCATAAAGACGCTGGGCATGCGCTTCATCATCGCCGTAATAAGACGCCACACGGGCAAACAAGTCTTGAAAGGTTTCGCCGGGCATTAAATAGCGGTCGGTCAGCGTGGCTTTACCAAAGCCCGTCAGCAGCGCATCGCGCGACGGGTCGGTTTTTACACGCGGGCGAGATACGTATTGTACCGCCTGGTCTTGGCGATCAAAATCGAGCTGCGGTTCGTTGGCGTTGCCACCTTCTGCACGACGAGAGGTTACGGCCTTGGCCGCCTCATTTTTTAGGGCTTCTTGTTCCATTTTATTTGGCTCGTCCTTTGCTAGGTCTTTGACCCCATTTGCATCTGCAGTAGCGCCCATTGGTGTATCTCTAAACATATTTTCTCTCTCGATTCATGCCCACGATAAAAAGTATCGCAACCGATCCAGAATCTGACCCAAATGAGCCCCATTCCTTGAATTTCTTCACTTAAACGCTAAACCCTGCGGTTTCGCGCCCAAATGCCTGTTTAGGTCGCCCCTGCCCCAAAGATTACTTTCTTCAAAGACAGCTCTCCCGATAGGCGCGCGCAAGCACTCCCTTGGATAGTTGATGAGGCTACAAACTCAGCCTATCACGGGTTGTTTAACCTTTTGGCAGTTTCGGCCTAGTTTTGAAAAACTATTGTGAACCAAATCACCAACCGAACAATGCCGTCAGACACTACATATAGTGTCTATTTGCCCTCAACACGTCAACACATAGTTATATGAATCTTTTGTTTTTTTTGGGGCCGCCAAAAAAGCATTGTTTTTCAGCCGCTTAAATAGATAGAAAAACGATGCCAAATGCAGGCGACATGATGAGACCATCCACCAACTTATCCACAGAGTGACATATTCGGCAAATCACTTGCGCGCCAAGCCCCTAAAGACGCCCTATAAACGCCCTATAAATGATGGATAAACGATGAAGAGACAGCTTACTTAGACGGCGTTTTGCTTTTCGTCGGTGTGTGGCGCGGCAAAAACCGCAGCACCACCCAAGCGGCGCTCACCACATGGCCAAGCGCAAAAATCGGCACCGACCAAAGCACGGCAAGGCGCCAATTTTTCTCAAAACTAAAGATAATCGCGCTCATGCAAATGCCGCCCAAAAACACATCCCATAGGGTCACCATGCCCCAAGGTTGCGCCAAAACCGCGTCAAAACCGGTAAAGCCAACCTGACTATAGGCCGCCACACATTTGGCCACAAAGGCCAGCCCTGCAAGGCTCACAATGATTCGTTTCATACGCTTCGTCTCTCTCTCATAACAGCCCACTGAGGGCTCATCCTAAAACCATAAAAAAAGCCGCGAGCTTTAGGCTCGCGGCTTTTCTCATAAATGTCGAGTTCTTAAAGAACTTCGAACAGACCCGCTGCGCCCATGCCGCCACCAATACACATGGTAACGACGACATTTTTCGCACCGCGGCGCTTGCCTTCCATCAGGGCGTGACCGACCAAACGCGCACCTGTCATACCAAATGGATGACCGATAGCGATGGAGCCGCCATTGACGTTATATTTTTCATTGTCGATACCCAGCGTATCACGGCAATAAAGCGCTTGGCTGGCGAAAGCTTCATTGAGCTCCCACAAATCAATATCGTCAACTTTAAGACCCGCACGTTCCAGCAAACGAGGCACAGCAAAAACAGGACCAATGCCCATTTCATCCGGCTCACAACCAGCAACCGCATAGCCTTTAAAGGCACCCAAAGGTTCTAGGCCACGACGTTCAGCTTCTTTGCCTTCCATGACCACAACAGCTGCGGCACCATCGGAAAGTTGCGAAGCGTTACCGGCTGTAATGGATTGGCCTTCGCCACGCACAGGGTTTAGGCCTGCAAGGCTTTCCATCGTTGTGGTTGGGCGATTGCACTCATCACGATCGACGGTGTAATCGACGATGCTTTCTTCGCCAGTCTCTTTGTTGACTTTCTTCATTTTAGTTTGCATCGGTACGATTTCGTCTGCAAAAATGCCGGCTTCTTGAGCCGCTGCCATGCGTTGCTGGCTTTGCAGCGAATATTCGTCTTGGGCTTCGCGCGATACATTATAACGCTCTGCAACGATGTCAGCTGTTTCAATCATCGGCATCCAAAGAGCTGGGTAAGTGCCCATCAGTTTTTCTTCCGTGATGTTATTGTAGTTCGCGCCTTGCATTTGAACCATCGAAATGCTTTCCACGCCGGCACCAATGGCCACGGGAACATTTTCATTTTGCACACGGCCAGCTGCCATGGCGATGGTTTGCAGACCCGACGAGCAGAAGCGATTAACCGTTACACCCGAAGTGGTAACTGGGCAACCCGCCCAAAGAGCGGCAAGACGGCCTACGTTTTGGCCCGTCGCGCCTTCTGGCGTGCCGCAACCCATGATTACGTCTTCTACTTCGCCTGCATCAATGCCGGCGCGCTCGATGGCGTGCTGAATGGCGTGGCCACCCATAGCGGCGCCGTGTGTCATGTTAAATCCACCACGACCCGACTTAGCTAGGCCTGTGCGTGCGCTTGAAACGATTACAGCTTCTCTCATAATATGCTCCCATTCTTTCAAATTGGTTTTAAAACTGGCCGGATATTGCGCCAACAACAAGAAAATTTCAATGGAATAATCTATCGCCCAACAGATTTCAAAAAAGGATTAGGCGTTCACGAAAACTTAGGACTTTGAACCCATACTCATAAGTGTCGCCAAACAAGAAGAAGAAAATAGAAGAAGAAGAATAACGAGCGACACAAAAACGCGACAAGAGGCTCCCATTCGGGGGCCTCTTTTTTTTCACAACTTCTCAAAATGGTCACGCTCTCGCCATGGTGCCGCCATATTTGATGGCTAGGTTGAGAGCATGGAAAAAATGAAAAACAGCACTCAGAACCCTCCCTCCAAGCGAACCTCCCCCGCTCGCATGGAAGACGGCCTTTTGGTCGCCCTCCTTGCCAGCGTTCTCTTGGGCTTTAGTTTCTTTGGCGCCGCGGCGCAAACCTACACTCCCAATAATTTCACCAAACCGTCCGACAAAGAACTAAAGCAATCGCTTTCCCCGATGCAATATGCGGTGACGCAAAACGATAAAACCGAGCCGCCGTATCGCAATCGATATTGGAACGAAAAAAAGCCAGGCATTTATGTCGACATTGTTTCGGGCGAACCCTTGTTTTCGTCGCTGGATAAATATGACAGCGGCACCGGTTGGCCGAGCTTCACGCGCGCGCTCCTGAAAAAGACTTTGGTAGAGAAAGACGATTGGAAAATATTTCTGCGGCGCACCGAGTTGCGCTCGAAAGCGGGAGACAATCATCTAGGGCATTTGTTTGAGGACGGCCCAGCGCCAACGGGTTTACGCTATTGCATCAATTCGGCTGCGCTGCGCTTTGTGCCTTTGGCGGATATGAAATCGCAAGGCTATGGACAATTTTTGCCAGCCTTCAAAAAAGCAGGCTATTAGTCGCTCGGTTCATTTTGGCGCTTGAGTGCCTTGCCCGTTTTGGGCATGCTGGCTCGCGAAATCCCTTTTTTGCGAAACAAGTGAGAGCCACATGCCAACCTCTTCCCCCACCCCACAAGCGTTCCTCGACAAGCTGATCCCTGGCTATCAAGGCGTCGCCCAAAGTTGGGAATGCGACTTGATGGGACACTTAAATGTGTCGTTTTATTTTGGCCGCTCTTCCGACCAAGCGTTTTTCACCCGCAACGCTTTGGCCATGGCCCCAAGCCAGATGCGCGCGCAAAACCTCGGCACCGTAGCGCTCGAAGAACATGTGCGCTTTCATCGCGAAGTGCCCTCGGGCGGCACACTGGTGGGGCGCAGTGCGCCGATTGAGATTGGCAAAAAGACCATGACTATCCACCAAGAGTTTCGCGATGGGGATGCCAATTTACTGTGCACGTTTAAAACTCTCATTGGTCATTTCGACACAGCCGCCCGTCGCCTTGTGCCATGGAGCGAGGCAACGCTTGCGGCGGCGCGCAAATACCAGATAGAGCAACCTGATTTTAGCGCGCCCAAATTCTTGCAAGGCAATGGTCGCGTGCAAGAAATTACACGAGAAGACACGCAAGCGTCAGGCTTCATGCGCTGCGGTGGGGCGGGCGTCAACAGTTGGGAATGCGATCAATTCGGCCATATGAACACCATGTTCTACGTCCGCCGCTTCACCGAAGCAGCCCCGCATATGTGGCTTGCCATGGGCCATGATTTGCTCGACGGCGTGCAACAAGGGCGTGGCTCTGTGGTCGGAGAAATCTGTGTGTCTTATCTCGACGAAGTTCGAGAGGGCGATATCCTCGAGACTTACTCGACCATTCGAGAGATAGATGAAAAAACTGTTCTGGTGGAACATCGCCTGTTCAATGCCGAGACGGGAACGCTATCCGCTTTGGGGCGTTTGCGCGTGGTTAATTTTAACCTCACCACCCGTCGCGCCGAAGCTTGGCCAGAGGATATGCGAAACGCTATTGAAGCGCGCATGGTACCTTTAGTTTAGAGCGCCTCTGATTTAGGGCCCTTTAATTTAAACGCCCGCGCGGATACAAATTTCAGCTCGCACGAGTTCGGGCAACTCCATCGGCAAAAAATGCGTGGTGCCTGGCACCGTCTCGATTTTTTTATCGACCGATAAAGCTTCAAAAGGTGTGTGCAAATACGTAGTCGAGCCGCGCTCTGCCGTCAGCAAAGTTACAGGCACGTTCAAACGCGAAATCGGTTTTCCTACATTTACTTGCGGCCCTTTAAAGTTGGCGGCCTCCCATAGCGGCGCGCAGGCTAGCGTTACGCCATCTTCTTCGCGTTCGCTTTTTGCTAATAGGCCGCCGCGCAAATAAGCCTCGAGAAACCCATCCGCCCAAGTGGCAAAAGCCCCGCGCCCCGTATAGGCTTTTTGAATGACTTCCAAGCTCGGCCAGTCGGCTTTGCGTTTGGCGGCCATTTCAGCCAAAGCCAGACCCGAGTTGGGCGCGATTTTACCTATCAAGCGCATCATCAGCTGCATGACGAAATTGATATTCGGGGTGACGACCGGGTCGGCCAAAATCAAACCAGCGACGAGATCAGGTCGTTTGGCGGCCAGCAAAATAGAGGTGCAGCCCCCCATCGAGTGTCCGCCCAGCCATATTTTTTCGCCCGCCTGCTCGGCCAAATGAGAGATGAGATATTCCAAATCATCGGCGTAAATATCCCAGCCTGTCATCGCCTTAGGATCGGCTGGTAAATTGGAACGGCCATGGCCGCGCGCGTCCCAAGCATAAATATCGAACTTATCTTGCAAGGGCTCCAGCAGCGGCGCATAGGTTTGCCCGTTAAAACCATTGGCATGGGCCCAGTGCAGAACGGGTTTATTGGCTCCACCCGGGGCTTGTATCCACTGACATACGGATATTTCGCCTTGCGGCACGCGATACTCAAATCTTTGCATAATGGCTCCAAACACTGTTGTGCAGCGAATATGCACCACGGCCTCGAAAAGGCAAGCCGCACGAGGAGCCTTTCCCTATCTCTTGCCGGGCTCTTCCTAGGCAAAGGTATATTTTTGTGCTAATCAGCAGGTCATTCTACAGAAATTTTTCGAGGAACCCGCGCCTCCTTTGTTTGGCTCATCATCATGCTAATTTATCTCCCCATCGCTGAAATGAGCGCCAATGTCGTGACCCTGATTGGCATGGGCGGCTTGGTGGGTTTTATGTCGGGCATGTTTGGCGTCGGCGGCGGGTTTTTGATGACACCTTTATTGATTTTTATCGGCGTGCCACCAGCCGTGGCCGTGGCCTCGGAGGCCAATCAAATTGTTGCCTCTTCTGTGTCGGGCGGGCTGGCTTATTGGCAACGCCGCGCGATTGATATTCCTATGGGGCTTATTCTCATGTCGGGCGGTTTGGCGGGCGCTTATAGCGGTGTGCAATTGTTCAAAGTGTTGCGCGCTATGGGGCAAGTCGATTTGCTCATCTCGCTTTCTTATGTCGTTTTTCTCGGCGTCATTGGCGCTTTGATGTTGCGCGAAAGCATTCAGGTGATTATTGCGGCACGCCGTGGGCGCCCTGTGCAGGCGCGCCGACCCGGCCAACATAGCTGGATTTTACGGCTGCCATTTCGCATGCGGTTTCGCCGTTCCAAACTTTATATCAGCGTCATCCCGCCCCTCGTTATTGGCTATTTCGTTGGCACGCTATCGGCCATCATGGGCGTGGGTGGCGGCTTTATTATGGTGCCGGCGATGATTTATATTTTGCGCATGCCAACCAATGTGGTGATTGGCACGTCGCTGTTTCAAATTATTTTTGTCACCGCCTCGGTAACGATTTTCCACGCGGTCGAAAACCAAACCGTCGATATTGTGCTGGCCGCCTTGCTGATGATTGGGGGCGTGATTGGCGCCCAAATTGGCGCGCGCGTCGGCCAACGTCTGCGCGGCGAACAATTGCGCGCGCTTCTGGCGCTCATCGTTTTAGGGGTCGGGGTTAAATTGCTGCTCGACTTGGTCAATCAGCCAGATGAATTATTCTCGCTCACCCGAATGGGAACGGGCGGATGAGGGCGCTGATTTTACCTTGCCTGCTCGCCTGTCTTTCGCTCGCGCTACCGACTGAGCGCGCGCAGGCAACCGAGTTTAAAAATGTGCTCGTCACCGACGTCTCGAAAGACCAGATTTCCATCCGCTCGAATTATAGCGGCGAGACGCTTTTACTATTTGGCGCTATCGACACGCAGCCCTATGGCGAGGCAGACGGCGTGGTGGTGGTTTTGCGCGGGCCCGCTCAAAACATCACCTTGCGCAAGAAAAACAAACAATTCGGCATATGGGTTAATGGCCCCGCCTATCGACTGGGTGATTTGCCAAGCTTTTATGCGGTGGCCAGCTCGCGCCCCGTGGCCGAGCTATTGCCTAGCGCAAGGCGCGCCGAACTTGGTATTGGCGCTGACGTATTAAAGGCCAGCAATCTCGATGCAAAAGTCGATGCCGAGCGCGAAGCCATCGAGGCCTTCTTGCGTTTGAAACAACAGGCCAATCTATTTGCCACCCAAAGCGATGCGGTTGAAATTATTCGCGGAAAATTATTCCGAGCTGAAATTAACCTACCCGCCGGCATGCCCGTGGGGCGCTATACAACTGAATTTTTTGCTTTTAAAGACGGCGCGCTCATCGGCTATCAAACCGGCGAACTGCCGGTGGACATCGTCGGCGCCGGGCATATATTGCATGAGGCGGCGTATAACATGTCCCTGCTCTATGGAATTTTTGGCGTCGCGCTCGCAGTGTTTATGGGCTGGACCGTGGCAATTATTTTTAGGCGGCGTTAAAATATGGATGGATTTCTAGTTTCGGCTTTAGCCGCTTTTTTTGGCGGCGCCCTAAGTTTTTTATCGCCCTGTGTTTTACCTCTGGTGCCTGGCTACCTATGCTTTGCGGCTGGATTGCAATTTTCTGAATTGAGCGAGCTGGATAAAAAGGGCGAGGCGACCCGCGCTATTTTGCCTGGGGCTTTGGCTTTTGTCGGCGGCTTTTCCAGCGTCTTCATTGCGCTGGGCGCCGGGGCCAGCGCCATCAATCCGCTTTTGATAACCTATCAAGGAGAGCTGGGGCAAATCGCTGGTGTCATTATCATTGCCTTGGGTCTGCATGTCGGCGGGCTTATTCATATTCCGTTTTTGGCCCGCGAAGCGCGGCTGCAAAGCCAGACAGTAAAAAAATCCAAAGCTCCGCTAGTGGCCGCTTTTGTTATGGGGCTGGCCTTTGCCTTTGGTTGGACGCCGTGCATTGGCCCAATTTTGGCGACAATTTTAGCCCTCGCAGCGGCGCGCGATTCAATGGGCGAAGGCGTCACGCTTCTGGCTTTTTATGCTTTGGGTTTGGGCTTACCCTTTATTTTCGCAGCTCTTGGTGTCGGACGCTTTATGTCTGCCAGCCAACGCATTAAGGCCAATATGGTTTGGGTAGAGCGCGGCGCAGGTGGGTTGTTGGTTGTCACGGGCGGACTTATCATGATGGGCAGTTTGCAATCGGTCGCCACCTATCTGCTTGACTGGTTCCCGTTTCTCTCCCGCTTAGGATAACAAGAGCCGCATGGCTAAAATTGCTAAATTTTCAACCGCTCCCTTCATCGCTCGCCTTTTGGGATTATTAGGTCTCCTCCCGTTTTTGCTGGGAGGGCTCGGCGTCTGGTTGCCGATTTTAGGCGACTTGCGGTTTGCTTTGCCGATTATGGTTTTGGCTTATGCGGCTTTAATCGCAAGCTTTCTCGGCGGTGTGCGCTGGGGCGCGGCGATGCAAAACCAAACTCTGGCAGGCCAAGCGCGCCATTTTGTTATGTCGATTGTGCCAAGCCTCATCGCTTTGGTCGCTTTCCTGCTACCCTTGCCGCAGGCTTTCACTTTATTGATTATCATGTTCCTCGCCCAAGGCGTACTGGACTTTATGGCCACCGATAGCGGCGAGTTGGCAGATTGGTATGCCCCTTTGCGCCTGTTGCTGACGAGCGTTGCCATTTTATGCATGGCCTCGCTCATCTGGCACAGTTTAACTCATTAAGTCGCTATTTAGCTAAGTAGCCTGCCAAGTCTTGCGCCAATTGAACGCAAGCTTTTTCCGCCGTGTGACTAACCCGACCCAAAAGCAAATAACTATGCGTCAAGCTCGTGAAGCAATAGTGCGTAACCTCGTTGCCCGCCGCCTCTAGCGCTTTGGCGTAAGCATTGCCTTGGTCGCGAATGGGGTCAAAGCCAGCGGTGCCAATTACCGCCGGCGGCAAATTCGTCAGGTCTTTATTGCCCGCCGGATTGGCAAGTGGATGATCGAGGTTTTTATCTTTCGGGAAAACCATCGCGTTGAAGAAATCCATCGTCGCCGTGTTAAGCGGGAAACATTCCGAGCAAGTGGCAGCCGACTGGTCGCCCGTCAAATCGGTGGAAACCCATGGATAAGCTAAACATTGAGCGGCGGGTTGAACCCCGCCCGCATCGCGCAAAATATGGGTCATGGAGGCCGAGATTAACCCGCCCGCACTGTCACCCGCCAAGGCCACGCGTTTAGAATCAATGCCCATACTCGCTGCGTTTTTTTGCACATAGTCCCAAAGCGCCATGCCATCGTCGATAGGGGCTGGAAAAGCCACTTCTGGGCACAGCCGATAATCGAGCGAGATAACCTTCGCGCCACATTCATCTGCCAAGACGGAACAAAAATGGTCGTCAGACAAATGGTGCATAATCACCAAACCACCTTGGTGGAAAAACAAAACAGCGGGGTCGCTATCGGTTGCACCGCGCGGTGTATAGATGCGCGCCTTCATCTGGTGGCCCGCCAAATCTAGAACCGTATCTTCAATGGTAACCCCCGAACGACGGGGCAAGTTCAACGCATCGAAGGCTTCGGCAGAGGCGCGCCAAGCTTCTACCGTGCTGGGCGGATCGCCCGCTTCGGCGGCGGCCATATTGGCCATAATTTGAATGTTGGCGTCCATTACATTGCCATCAATCTCAATCGGCGCTCCCGCAAGGCGGCGCTTCATAAAGTTCGGCGAATTGCGTAGAACGCCCAGAATTAAATTTTGTACACTCATGATAAATCTCCCAATAGAGGCTGATTACACAACTTGTTGGGGGCTTGCGTCAATCATTGATGCCCAAATTTTTAAGTAGAGATACCGCTCATGAACAAGCGAGTGGCAAATTCTGCGGCTTGTTTTGGCTGCACTGGGTTTCGCTGCATCATGTCATCGAGAATAGAAAAAGCCACGCCGCCAATGGCCGACGTCAGCATAGCTGCATCCATTTTCGACACGCGGCCCAACTGCATGGCCTGTTCGATATCGGCTTTCATCTCGGCCAAGCCCGCTTTGACTTGCGGCCCCTCCATATTCACATTGGCGCCATCGCGCCCACGGTTGGAACGGGTGAGCGCATAGTTTTGCGGGTTATTGGCGAAATAGGTAAAATAGGTCAGGTAGTTATTGGCAATAAGCTGCTCAAAGGTTTCGGCTTGCTGGCGCCCTTGTGCCAGAAGGGCGCGCAGCTCTTCGCCGATTTGCGTATTCAACGCCAAGAAAACTTGCTCTTTATTGTCGAAGTAATTGTAAAAAGTGCCGGTCGCCAAATCGGTGCGGCGAATGATATCGCGCACGGTGGTTCCACCATAGCCAAGCTCGGCAAACACCAAACGCGCCGCGCTCAAAATTGCTTCTTGATTGTTGGCGCGATTATTTTCCCGCTTGGTGGCAGGTTTGTCGGTAAATGAACCGGCGATAATTTGACTGTCTAAACTCATGCAAATAAATCTACCGCAAACCTCGTTAAAAACAAAATTCGTTCCGCCTATAAAAACTGTTCGGCCAATTCGGGCGGGCGGGCGATGAGCGCTTTAGCGCCCGCAACCACCACAGGCCGCTCCATCAAAATCGGATGCTCGGCCATGGCTTGCACCAATTTGGCTTCATTGGTTTCGTGTTTCAGGTTCAGCTCTTTATATAGGGCCTCGCCCGTGCGCATCATGGCGCGGGTCTCAACTCCCATTTTATCTCGAAGCACTGCAAGGCTTGCAGCATCAAGCGGCGCGTTCAAATATTCCACAACTTCTGGGCTGGCGCCTCCGTCGGTCAAAATCGCCAACGCTTGGCGCGACTTGGAACACCTAGGGTTGTGATAAATCGTAACGGGCATAAGGCTCTCCTGTCTATTTGGGTCTCTATTTAGCATCTCTATTTAGCATCTGTGCCAATGGCATCGGAAATCGTGTCAAAGCCATCGGCTTTTAACTGCGCTTCCAGCTCGCGCTTCATGCGGCCCACCAGACCGGGGCCTTGGTAAATCAGCCCCGTATACAGCTGCACCAAGCTCGCGCCGGCGCGCAATTTGGCATAGGCCTGCGCCGCATTGGCCACGCCGCCCACGCCGATGAGCGTTAGCTTGCCTTGGGTCGCGCCATAAACTTCGCGCAGCATGTGCGTCGACATATCAAACACCGGCTGGCCCGATACGCCGCCCGCCTCGCTGGCATATTTAGATCCCGCAACGCCGCCCCGATCGAGGGTCGTATTGGAGATAATCAACCCATCTATTTGATTGGCGATAGCTAACTCGGCAATCTCCCAGGCCTGTTCCAGCGCTAAATCTGGCGCGATTTTTACCAAAATCGGCGTGCTAGGCGCGGCTTGGCGCACCCGCTGCATAATTTCTAAAACCGCTTCCCCACCTTGCAAGTCGCGCAAGCCTGGCGTGTTGGGCGAGGAAATATTGACCGTTAAATAATCCGCCAAATCAGCAAATCGTGCGGCGCCCGTTTCATAGTCGGCAATGCGGTCGCTGGCTTCTTTATTGGCCCCAATATTCACCCCAAGGATTCGCGCTTGCGCATTTTGGGGGTGCTGGCGAAACGCCGTCAAACGTGTCAGCGCATCCATCTGGCCGCGATTGTTAAAACCCAATCGGTTAATCAGCGCCTGCTGTGGCACTAACCGAAACACGCGTGGCGCGGGGTTTCCAGCCTGTGGAAGCGGCGTCAATGTGCCAATTTCGGTAAAGCCAAAGCCAATGCGATGCACGCCCGAAATCGCCTCGCCGTCCTTATCAAACCCTGCGGCCATGCCAAACGGATTATCAAACGCGAGCCCCATAAGGGTCTGCGATAGGCTTGGAGCATCTTGTTTGGGCTGTCCGAATTTTGCCAAGGCGCGCAATCCGAGCAGCGTCATTTTATGGGCGCGCTCGGGCGGTAGCGCGAAAAGCAGCGGGCGAAGGGTTCGATATAGGCTCATCTGTGGCTCTCCAAATCCGTTGCTTGCAACCAAGCGGCCAAATTATCGCGGGTGCTATTAAGCGCAAATTCTTGCGCCACCATGGCTTCGCTCAGCGGCGCATAAAAGTGGGGAAACAAATCGCCCCCGCGCGAGGCTTCCCAGCGCAAATCCTCAAGCCCGTTGGTGTCCACGGCCAGCAAAACTAAGTCTGCCACGCCAGCGTAATGCTTGTCTAACGTCTCGCCCAATTGCGCGGCGCTGGAAAAATGCACAAATCCATCTGCCGCATCGACGCCAGTGAGGGTGAGTGTTCCGCTTTGCACCATTTGCGCGCGCGCTTGTGGCGTCACAATTTTATAAATTATTCGCGTCATTCGCTAGTTGTAGCCAGATTCCTATACAGAAACCAGTTCGCCTGCCAGCCCTCGGCCGATGAGCGCGCAGGTTTTCTCCAACCCGTAAAGCGCGGCAAAAGAGCCAAACCTTGGGCCTTGCGATTGGCCGAGCAAAATCTCGTACAGCGCTTGAAACCAGCCACGCAGGTTTTCGTCAAAATGCGCTTTGCCGACCGCATAAATCTCGGTCTGAATGGTCTCCCCATCGGCGGTAGCGGGCAAAGCTTTGAGTTTTTCGAGCAGCTCTTCCAGCGCGGTTTTTTCTTCCGCCGTGGCCGCGCGATAGGTTTTATTGGGCGCCACGAAATCGCGGTAATAAGTCAGCGCATAATCGGTCAGGCCATCGAGGAAGGGGTGCGTCTGGGCGGTGGTGGCGGACGCATAAGTATCGATGAAACCCCAAAGCACTTGCTTGTTCTCGGCGTTGGAAGCCGAGACCAAATTCAGCAGCAGCGCGAAGCTGATCGGCGAAGGCGAGCTGGGCACTTGGCCATTATGGATGTGATGCGCCGGATTGGTGAGGCGTTGCGCCTCGTCCATATCGGCGTATTTATCGACAAAGGTAATATATTCATCGACCGCCTTGGGGATGACATCAAAATGCAAACGCTTGGCTTTGCGCGGGTTTTGGAACATGTAAAGCGATAGGCTTTCGGGCGGCGCATAGGTTAGCCATTCTTCGATGGTCAGCCCATTGCCTTTCGACTTGGATATTTTGGCGCCTTGGTCGTCCAAGAATAATTCGTAAGAAAAACCCTCTGGTGGCGTGTGGCCTAGCGCTTGGGTAATGCGCGAAGACAGCTTCACGGATTCGGATAAGTCTTTGCCAGCCATTTCATAATCCACGCCAAGTGCCGCCCAGCGCATCGCCCAATCGGCTTTCCATTGCAGCTTGCACGCCCCGCCAGTGATTAAAGTCTCAATGGTTTCGCCGCTATCTGGATGGGTGTAGCGCACCAAACCTTTAGCCACATCGACAGGCTCAATAGCCACCATCAACACACGGCCCGTTTCGGGGCAAATCGGCAAAAACGGCGAATAGGTTTGTCGGCGTTCTTCGCCCAAAGTTGGCAAAATAACCGCCTGCACTTTGTCGTAATTTTCCAGCACTTTCAGCAAGGTCGCATCAAAGGCGCCCGAGCGATACATTTGGGTCGAGCTGACAAACTCATAGTCGAACCCAAAGCTATCGAGAAAAGCTTGCAGGCGCGCGTTATTATGGGCGCCAAAACTATCATGTGTGCCAAACGGGTCTGGCACTTCGGTCAGCGGTTTTTCTAGATACGGCTGCAAAATCTCGCCATTGGGAAGATTGTCCGGCACTTTACGCAAGCCATCCATATCATCGGAAAAGCAAATCAAACGGGTCGCCATATCTGGCATCAGCACCTGAAACGCCTGACGCACCATCGTCGTGCGCGCCACTTCTCCGAAAGTGCCAATATGGGGCAAGCCCGATGGGCCATAGCCCGTCTCAAAAACCACCTCGCGCAAGCCCAATTTTTCGGCTCGCTTAGCGACTTTGCGCGCTTCGTCAAAAGCCCAAATTTTGCTGCTCTGTGCTGCTTCTAAAAGAGACATGGTTTTTAACCCTTACGTAATTACCGCTTCTGGAGGCGAAACTATCAGCCCCCAACATAAAGTCAATTCGCCATATCTGCGCCCTATCCTATGCGCCCACCGCGCCTGCCCCTTGCCAAGCGGGGTGGGCTTCGTCATAAGTTTTAAAAAGCCAGATAGCGAGCGTAAGCATGACGATTGAAAAAACCGCGGCCAAGCCGATGGAATTATCCTTGCAAGATGGGGCGTTGGCCGCCTTGGTTTTGGCGCGCGCGATGGGCGTCGGAAATCGCGATCAGCTAAGCCAATTCATTGAGCAGACGCCCGCCCTGTCTCCAGAGGCGCTCGACCGACTGCGTTTTCTCGACCCCCTGATTTGCGACATGGCCGCCGCCACCGATGGCTTTGAGGCGGTGCTAGACATTATTGGCGCCACCGTGAGCGCGCCAACCATCGCACCTATCTATAGCCTGCTAGCCGATTATATCGCGCTTTACGGCAAAGCGAGCCCTGAAGAGATGCGATTCTTGCAGCGCTTTGGCGAGGCCATTGGCATCGACCGATTGACCCGCGCAGCCCTCGATAGCGCTGCCCAAGCGCGCGCCACGAGCCTGACATGACGGGACTGAGCGAGTTTCTAACCCAACATGAGGGGTTTTTACGCAGTTCCGTGTTTTTCGGCCTGCTGATTTTATTCCTCGCCCTTGAGCGTTGGCGCCCCCGCCGCCTGCAACAGGTGAGCGCCCGCCATTTTGTTTCCAATTTGGCTTTTGGTGTCTTGAACGCCATGGTTTTGCGCTTGGCTTTACCCGGCGGACTGGTGCTGCTGGCCATTTGGTTTCAAGGGGCTTATCCAACCCTAGGGCTGATGAATTGGCTGAACTTGCCGTCAGCCGTTGAGTTCATCACCTGTCTCGTGCTGCTAGATTTGGTTTTATATTGGCAGCATCGTCTGTTTCATCAGATTGATTTTTTCTGGAAATTCCATAGTGCCCATCACGGCGACCGAAACCTTAATGTCTCTTCCGGCGTGCGCTTCCACCCCTTTGAGGCCTTGATTAGCTTAACCATGAAAGCCGTGGCCGTTTTGGCCTTAGGCGCGCCAGCGGCGGCGATTATTCTGTTCGAGGTTTTGTTGAACGCGGCCTCCTTGTTCAACCATGCCAATTGGTCGGTCGGGCGCCTCGATGGGGTTTTGCAAAAATTCATCGTCACGCCCGATATGCATCGCCTGCATCACTCTCGCCTCGAGAGCGAAAGCCGAAAGAATTACGGCTTCTTTTTATCTGGCTGGGACTATATTTTTAGCTCCTATAAAAATCAGCCCGACACGCCGCATAAAGACATCGCTTTAGGACTGGAAGACATGCCTGAGGATGGATTCGTTTCGACACTGCAACGCCCCTTTCGGAAAAACAGGCGTGAGGCCTAGCAGCCTTCGGGCGAAAAACATGTGCATGAATGACGCCTCGAAACCAGTTTTCACGCATGAGTTGAATTTGTAACAAAGGGTCAACCTTGGGCTGGTTGCTCGCGCGGGCTTAATGGCGCAACTTTTTTCGATATGCAAAACTTACAACCGTTTGGTTCCCAATCCGTTACAATCCCTTCCTCACGCACCCAACCCCTCAGCTGCCGCGACACCAGGCTATATTTGCCTATTTGTTTAGGCGTCACCGCCATGGGCCTCGGGCTCTTGTGGATGCAAAGTTACGTTTGGTTGTTGAGCTGGCTGTATGGCTTGATGGTGCTTTCTTGGCTTCCCATTTTGGTCGGTGCCTTGCAGCTTGGCCTCGATCGTTGGAAAACGCCGAAATCGTCTGTTGTGCTCGCCCCGCTTTGTGAACGCCTGCCCAGCATCACAATTTTGCTGCCCGTCTATAAAGAAGCCAATATGTTGGCCCAACTGAACGAGATGCTGCGCTCGCTTGATTATCCGGCCGCCAAATTAGAATGCTTGCTGCTCATCGAAGCAGAAGACCGCGAGACCGCGCAAGCTGCTGTCTGTATAGACTGGCCTGTTTTTTGTAAAATTATGAGCGTTCCCAAGGGCGAGCACATGAGCAAACCCCGTGCCTGCAATTATGCCCTGGCTCGCGCCACCGGCGATTTACTGGT
Source organism: uncultured Rhodobiaceae bacterium (assembly GCA_963932545.1). GTDB lineage: Bacteria > Pseudomonadota > Alphaproteobacteria > RS24 > RS24 > UBA8337. The sequence continues at coordinate 37,724 of CAWVRH010000006.1, forward strand.
GATATTTGACGCCGAAGACAAACCGCATCCGCAACAATTACGCGAGGCCGCGGCCCGCTTTAAGAGCGGCGATGCGCGATTGGCTTGTGTGCAAGCGCCGTTAGAAATCTGCGCAAATACTAAAAATTGGCGACAAAGCCAATTCGCCTTGGAATATAAAATGTTGTTTCGCATTATCTTGCCATGTTTAAGCCGTGCCTCCAGCGCTCTGCTTTTGGGTGGCACCTCTAACTATTTCCGCACGCGCCTGCTCCGGCAATTGGGCGGCTGGGACCCCGATAATCTAACGGAAGACGCAGACCTAGGCGTTAAACTGGCGTGCAGTAACTTTTATACACAAACCCTGAATTTGCCGACGCTCGAAAATGCTCCCGACAGTTTGGGCGTTTGGTATCGCCAACGCACGCGCTGGCTGTCTGGCCATATTCAAACTTTAGCCGTGCACATACGCCCAGCTCCTGCAAATACCTTAGCGCTGTGGCGCTGGTTGATTTGCATTCTTGTGCTCACTGGGCGATTGGCCAGCGGCCCGACGCATGTTTTAGCCTTCCTGTGGATTGGACAAAACATGTTGGAACACGGGTTTGACGCGCGCCAGGGGATGAGTCTTTTGCTGCCATTTATCGGTCACTTCGCTTTATTTCTGGTGCTCATCGCCTTGGCCCCCTCGGATAATTTAGCCAGACGAATTTGGCTAGCGATGAGCCATAACCTATATTGGGTGATGAGTTTGCCGCCCTTGCTGAATGCGATGAAACGCATGGCACTCGGGCAATTATCGTGGCTTAAGTCCGCCCATCAGCCATATGATTCAGAGCTAGATACGGGCCTATTCGCCCCAAGCGAGCCCGCGCCTATAAAAAGGCGAATGGAAGAATTAAGCTAGTCACGACGCCATTGACGCCCATAGCCAAACCCGCAAAGCTGCCGATGAGCGCGGAGCGACGCACGGCTTCGGCCGTGCCAATGCCATGCGTGACGACGCCAAGCGCCAGACCTTGAGCCCGCGGGTCGGTGATGCCAAACACATCGAAAATTTTCGGCGCCACAAGAACCCCAAAATTGCCAGTGACAATGACAATCCCCATAGCCAAAACCGGTAGGCCGCCAATTTCGCTGGCGACGCCAAAGGCCATTGGCGAGGTAATGGATTTGGTGGCCAATGTGGCGCGCAAGGCAGCATCAAAATCTAACAGACCCGCCATCATCACAGCCGAGCCGGCGGCGAGCGCTGAGCCCAAACACATGGCGGCCAAAAAAGGAAATGCCGCCGCACGGATAACATGGCGATTGTCATAAATCGGCACACCGATGGAAACCGTCGATAGCGCCAAAATATAAATCAGCCAATCGCCGCCCAATTGATATCGCGCCAGCTCAATATCCAGCCCGACCAATAAAACAGCAATAATAATCGCGCCCCATAGTAACGGTTGCGCCCAACCAGTCTCGTTAAGCCGCGCGCGTATCCACGATAGGGCGCGATAGAGGGCAAGGGTTAGCAAAAGCCAAAACATCCCTTCCAAACCAGGCCAAGCTGGCAGCTCAGTTAGTCTCATCCTTGGACGCCTCCTGTTCTGGAGCGACAAAGGGGGGCGCTAATTTTTGAAAAATCCAGCCGGTGACGAATAGCGGAACCACCGTCGAGACAAAAATAATCAGGCTCAAGGGCCCTAATATCACACGCAACATATCGCTAAGCGCCAACATGCCCACCAAAACTGGAATAAAAAACAAGGCCATATGGCGCAACAAAAACTCGCCCACCAACCGCAAGCCATCGGGCACGCGTCCATAAACCCCAAGCGCGGCCAACAATATCACCACAGCCAAAACAGGTGCAGGAATCGCCGCTTGCGTGAGATCTTTCACCACTTCGCCCGCCAGAAGACTTAGGCAAAGACAGGCCAGACCGAAGATAATCTGCATGCTAATCCTGCTTGAAATGCTTCGACAACTTCAGGCCTTGCGCCTGATAATTGGAGTTAAGCCCAGCGCCATAAAGGGTTTTCGGTAAATCCGTTAGGCGTTCGTAAACCAGTCGACCAATAATTTGCCCGTGCTCGAGAATGAACGGCACTTCGCGCGAGCGCACTTCTAACACCGCGCGTGAGCCTTTGCCATTGGCTTCGGCTGCGCCAAAGCCCGGGTCAAAAAACCCCGCGTAATGCACCCGAAACTCACCGACCAAAGGATTGAACGGCATCATTTCAGCTGCATGACTGGACGGAATCGTGACGGCCTCGCGCGAGGCCAGAATATAAAACTCATCTGGGTCGAGAATAATCTGCCCCAAATCATCGCGATACATGGGCTCCCAATATTGCGCAATCGGCAAGGCTGCCAATTTGTCGACATCAATAAGCCCAGCATGACGCTTGGCGCGATATCCAACCAGACCGGTTTGCTTATCGCCCTGCAAGTCAATCGACAGACCCAAGCCACCATCAATATTGGCGGGACCATCGACAAGGCCAATATCTGCGTGCAGGCGTTTAAGCTCTGCATCCGAATGGGAAGCCGCGCCGCGACGGAAGCGCAATTGCGATAATTTGGAGCCTGTGCGAACCAAAACCGGAAACGTGCGTGGGCTGACTTCCAAATATAAATGGCCTTTATAGCCAGCCGGCACTTTGTCGAACTCGGTGCCGAAATCGGTAATCAGGCGGGTGAACACGTCGATGCGCCCCGTCGAGCTTTTCGGGTTTGCAAAACCAGTCGTGCGCTCCGGTAAACTGACCGCTTCCATCAGCGGCACCAAATACACGCAATCGGTTTCCAGAACCGCCCCATTTTTAAGGTCAACTTTATGATAGGCCAATTGTTTCAACTTCTCGGCAACCGTGCCTTTTTCGCCGGGCAAGAAGCTCGCGCGCACGCGATAGGCTTCTTCGCCAAGGCGCAAGTCTAGGCTGGCAGGTTGAATTTGCTCGTCCAATATGCCGCCCGATGCCCAGATTTGTTTCTCCCGCACCATATTGGTAATCCCATGCGCAGGCAAAACGCCAACCGCATGGGTTTGACCCTTGGTCATGAGCGGGATTTTGGCTTCTTCTTCATCTGGAAAAAGCGGTTCGGTTTGCGGCTCTTCACTCATGGACATCTCGTGGTTTGCGAAGGTGGGGAGACAATTCTCTGTGGCTCATCTTACGCGCAAAATATCATAATGTCTTGACGCGACAGCTAATTTTCGACATGTTTCCCCGACTTGTGGAGATTTGAGCCGGCTGGCTTGCGGCCACATTAAATAAACAGCTAAATCACGCCGGGGCACCGGCCTTTGTGTCGGTTTTTTTATGCTCGAGAGAGCATGAGGAGCAAAAAGATGGTTAAGAAAAATTGGTCCGCTCAAACAGAGCTTATCCATGGTGGCAATTCGCGCTCGCAATTTGGGGAAACCTCTGAGGCTTTATACCTCACCTCGGGCTTTGTTTATGACAGCGCCGAGCAGGCCGCGGCTCGCTTTCGCGAAGAAGAAGATGGCTATATTTACGCCCGCTTCGGCAATCCGACCGTGCGCGCTTTCGAAGAACGCATGATGGCCTTGGAGGGCGAAGGCGCACAAGATGCGCGCGCCACCGCCACGGGAATGGCAGCTGTGACCTCTTGCCTGATGAGCCAATTGCAAACGGGCGACCACATTGTGGCCGCACGCGCGCTATTTGGCTCGTGCCGTTATGTGGTCGAGACCCTCATGCCTAAATTCGGTGTGGCCTGCACGTTGGTCGATGGCAAAGATTTATCCGCCTGGGAACAAGCCGTGCGCCCCGAAACAAAAGTGTTCTTTCTAGAAACACCCAGCAATCCATTGCTTGAGATTATCGACATGCAGGGCGTGGCCGATATCGCGCATGCCGCCGGAGCTCGCTTGGTGGTCGACAATGTATTTGCTACGCCAGTGCTGCAAAAACCGTTTCAATTTGGCGCCGATATGGTGGTTTATTCCGCCACCAAACATATCGACGGACAGGGGCGTTGTTTGGGCGGCGTGGTATTGGGCAGCACGTCTTATATTAAAGACGAATTGGCTAATTTCATTCGCCAGACCGGGCCGTCGTTGGCGCCGTTTAACGCTTGGGTATTGCTAAAATCGCTCGAGACTTTGTCTTTGCGCGTCGACGCCCATTGCAACAATGCCGAGCGCGTAGCGCAATTTTTAGTCGAGCACGATGCCATTAACCAGGTGTTTTACCCGGGCCATGAAAGCCATCCGCAATATGAGCTGGCGCAAAAGCAAATGACCCGTGGCTCCAACCTCATCGCTTTTGAGGTGAAGGGCGGGCAAGAAAAAGCCTTTGCTTTGACCAATGCTTTGGATATCGCGTTGATATCCAACAATCTGGGCGATGCCAAAACTTTAATTACCCATCCGGCCACCACCACGCATGCCAAATTACCCGACGCGGCGAAAGCGGAATTGGGCATTAAAGAAGGCGTTTTGCGGGTGTCCATTGGGCTGGAAGACGGGCAAGATTTAATCGATGATTTTGCGCAGGCTTTGGCACAAACCCGATAATGCGCTAGGCTTGAGCTTAGCTGGAGAGCAACCCATGGTGAAGGCGGTCACGCGTAATATTTCGGTTTCGGTGGAAACCAGTTTTCTGGAAAAGGATAGCGATCCGGAACAGCAATATTTTGTCTGGGCCTATCGCATCACCATCCAGAACACCGGCGAGGAAACCGTGCAATTGTTAAATCGCTATTGGCAAATCACCGATGCCGAGGGGCGCGGCCAAGAAGTGCGCGGCGCGGGCGTTGTCGGCGAGCAGCCGGTTTTGGCACCGGGCGAGAGCTATACTTATTCCTCTGGCACACCCCTGAATACGGCCAGCGGCTTTATGCGCGGCAGCTATCAAATGCAAAATAAAGCCGGCGAAGATTTTGATATCGAAGTGCCCGCTTTCTCGCTCGATAGCCCCTATGATGCGCCGCAGTTGCATTAACGCTGATGCGCGATAATCGGACCATATTCTTTATTCTCGGCCTGCTGCTCTCGGCAGTGGCCTTGGGCATGCTATTGCCCGCTTTGGCCGATGCCTTCAGCGGCCACAAAGATTGGCAAGTTTTTGTCGCCAGCGCCTTGGTGACAGGGTTTATTTCCGGCGCCTTAATTCTCACCAATCGAGGCACGCTGCCGCCTCTATCGGTGAAGCAGGCGTTTTTGCTTACCAGTCTTTCTTGGCTGGGGCTGACGGGGTTTTCAGCCCTGCCCTTTGCTTTTGGCGATTTAGACCTCAGCTATACCGATGCTTTTTTTGAGGCCATGTCAGGCCTAACGACCACGGGCGCCACAATTATCACCAATCTGGAAGACGCCCCACCCGGGATTTTATTATGGCGCGCACTGCTGCAATGGTTTGGCGGAATTGGTATTATTGTGATGGCCATCTCGGTTTTGCCGATGCTGAACGTCGGCGGCATGCAATTGTTCCGCTTGGAAAGCTCAGATACGTCCGAGAAAATTCTGCCGCGCACAGCCCAAATTGCCGGCTCGATTATGCGGCTTTATTTTGCCATCACCCTGTTTTGCGTCACGGCCTATATCATGGCGGGCATGAGTATTTTCGACGCAATCGCCCACGCCATGACAACCATCGCAACGGGGGGCTTCTCGACGCGCAACGAAAGTTTTGCCGCCTTCTCCCCGTCCGTATCTATGGTCGCTGTGGTATTTATGCTGGCGTCTTCGTTACCCTTTGTCGCCTATTTGCAATTGGTCAATCGCAAGTTCGACAAATTTGTTCAAGATGCGCAAATTCGCACCTTCCTCTTTATCGCGCTCAGCGCAACGCTGGCCATGTGGGCCTATCAACTCAACCAAGGGGTAGAAGTAGGCAGTTCAGCTATGCTGTCGGCGGCCTTTAACACAACATCGATTTTAACCGGCACCGGCTACGTCAGCACAGATTATGGCGAGTGGGGGCCTTTTGCGATTGCGATGTTCTTCATTCTTACTTTTATCGGCGGTTGCGCGGGCTCGACTTCCTGCGGATTAAAAATTTTCCGCCTGCAAGTCATCGTGAAAGCGGGGTGGCGCTATATTCGGCAGCTCACCTTGCCGAATGGCGTTTTTGTCATTCGCTATAATGGCCGCTTGCTCGACGACGAAGTGGCCAATTCCGTGGTCGCTTTTGTGCTGATTTTCATTCTGTCATTTTCCGCCATCGCCATATCTTTGAGCCTGATGGGGCTAGACCCGCTGACCGCCTTATCCGCCTCAGCGGCTGCCATAGCCAATGTAGGCCCGGGCCTTGGCCCCGAAATTGGCCCAACCGGCACTTATGCTGGTCTGCCCGACAGTGCCAAATGGGTATTGAGTTTCGGCATGCTACTGGGACGTTTAGAGTTTCTAACCGTGCTGGTTATGTTTGCGCCAAGTTTTTGGCGCCGCTAACCGCTATTCGCCAGCTTGAGGCAACTCGTCTGGCTTGGCGCGCCACCGCGCTGTCGCCGCCCGGAAGTCTTCCTGCATACCCAAAACACTCGGCACAAGAAACAGCACGATAAGCGACGCAAACGCCAAGCCCCAAGCAATGGTAATCACCATCGGCAATAAGAATTGCGCCTGCACACTGGTCTCAAACAATAGCGGAGCCAGTCCCAGAACAGTGGTCAGGGAGGTTAGGGTAACCGCACGGAAGCGATCGCAAATACCATTGATGACGGCCTCGCGAAGCTCTTCCCCTGCGTCACGGCGTTCCTCAATACGGCTGATGAGAATGATCGAGTTATTGACCAAAATTCCCGATAGGCCCAAAAGCCCTACCATGCTTAAAAAAGTTAAATCGAAACCCTGCACATAATGGCCAAGCACCATGCCAACCAAGCCAAAGGGGATGACGGTCATAATGATAATAGGGCGCGAATAGCTGGCAAAGACAAAGGCCAAGACGACATAAATCATCGATAAGCCAATCAGCGCTCCGGCGCGTAAAGAGCCCAAAGTTTCGGATTGCTCTTCACTGCGCCCGCCAAAACTAAACTCAATATTATATTTTGAAGCGATGCGCGGTAGGGCATTTTCCGCCATATCTTGCAGCACATCATTCGGGTTGCCCGCGCTATCGGCGTAATCGGCCACCACTTTTACGCTCACCTTGCCATCGGTGCGCCGGATAGAAGCAAAGCCAGGTTTCTCCACAATATCCACCACTGCATCGAGCGGGATATAGCGCACAGGGTTTGTGCCCGGCACGGGCAAATCAATATCGCCAAGCTGTTTGGGGCTTGTGCCATCTCGGGGTTGAAGCACACGAATGGTGACTTCTTCATCGCCGCGCGCAAACCGTTTGGCGATAACCCCTTGCAAGGTGCTGCGGGTTAACGTGCCCACAAGCTGATTGGTAAAGCCCAGCGCTTGGCCACGCGCATTCACCTCTAATAACAATTCTTGCTTGTTATAAAATAAGTCATCGCGCGCTCGGCTGATGCCCGCATATTGCTCTAGCTCTTGGCGCACTTCCATGGCCGCCAGTTTCAAAGTATCGGGATCGCTATTTTGCAATCGAATATCAATGTCTCGCCCGGGCGGGCCGCCACGGCGTTCGCGCACGAAGACGTAGCGCAAGCCGGCCATATCGGGGATGCGCTTTTCCCATTCTCTAACAATATCTCGGGTGCGCACATCGCGTTCTTCGCTGGCGGTTAGCTCGGCATAGACGAGCGCGCGTTCATCGCCAAAGGCTGTGCGGGTGCGCCCGATTTGGGTAAACACCACGCTGATGAGATTTTCGTCCCCGGGTTCCATAAGCGCTTGTTCGGCTTCATAAAGCGCTTGCTCAATGCGCCGCGTGCCCGCTTCGGTGGCAGCACGTTTGGTGCCGGGTTGAAAGAACACATAGGCGTTAACCACTTCGCCTTCTGGCGAGGGAAAGAAGCGAAACGGTACGCGCCCGCCCGCCAAAAGCCCGATACAAATAATCAAGACAGTCAGCCCAACGGAGGCCGTGGTATAGCGACGGTCATAGGCGGCGGCCACAAAACGGCGGAACCGACCATCGCGGAAATTATTAAAACCATCTAAAAACCGTTTGCGCAATCCGCGAGGCGGGCGCGGCGGTTTAACCAGCGCGTGGCTCAAATGCCCCGGCAGAACAAGGAAACATTCCACCAAAGAGGCAATCAACACGCTTAAGACCACCAAAGGAATGGCGCGCACAAATTGGCCCAACACGCCCTCAATCAGCAGCACCGGAATAAAGGCAGCCAGCGTGGTTAAGGCAGCCGCGGTAATCGGCAAGGCCATGCGAATGGCACCGCCTTCCGCAGCTTCTTGGGCGCTCGCCCCTTGTTCGATTAGCGTCGAAGAATGCTCGCCGACCACAATCGCATCATCGACAATAATGCCAATGGTCATAATCAGCGCAAACAAAGACAACATATTGATGGTCATATCGAGATAGAACATCACGCCAAATGTGGCCATCAGCGAGGCCGGAATACCAGCCGCAACCCAAAAGGCAATGCGGCCATTCAGGAATAAAAACAAAATGCACAAAACCAAGGCCATGCCGGTCACGCCATTGAACAGCAACACATTAATGCGCTGAGTAATTTTATCGGCGCTCACGTCAAAAACTTTAACCTCCAAAGTCGGCGGCAAGGTGCTCTCAACTTCGGCAATATAGTCACGCACGATTTTGGTCATTTTCAGGGCATCGGCATTTTTACTGCGCTGGACGGTCAGGCGAATAGCACGGTTTTTTCCCGACCAACCTTCGGCACCATCGGCATCAAATGTGTCGGTGACGCGGGCCACATCTTGGACTTTAACTTGGCCCCCGTCGGGGGTGCTTCGCACGGCAATATTGCCCACGTCCTCAGCGCTTAACGCCAAACCCACAGCGCGCACTTGGCGTTCTACATCGCCACGCAACACACCGCCCGGCACATCCAAGGATGAGTTGGCAACCCGAGAGCCAATGTCAGACGGGGTTAAATCATAGCGTCGCAATTGCGCGCCTCTGGCTTCCACCCAAATTTCTTCCGCGCGATAGCCTTCGAGGGTAATTTTATCGATGCCTTTATCCAGCAAGCCATCGCGTAATTGTTTGGCGTAGGCACGAAGCGCGCGCTCCTCAAACGGCCCCGTAACCAGCACCGAGACCACCGCCTCAAAAAATGTCTCTTGCGAAATCTGTGGTTTTTCAGAATCTTTTGGCAAAGTGACAATCGCGTTTACCGCCGCTTCTACTTCCCCGACCGCGCGCTGGATATCCGTATCGGGCTTAAACTCGATGGACATGACGGCGACACTTTGGCGAGATTGTGCCGAAAATTCTTTTACCCCGTCGATAAACCGCACTTCGGGTTGAATGGTCGCGACAATATTTTTATCAATATCTTGCGCCGAAGCTCCCGGCCACGGCACGGTGATAGTGACGGTCTTGATTTCAGTGGTCGGGAAAAACTGCACGTTAAGATTACTCAGGCCAAAAAAGCCCAGCATAATCATCGCAAAAAACAAAAGATTCGCCGCATTGCGATGGCGCGAGAATAGCTCAATGGCGGGGCGCAACATTAGCCTTGCTCCAGCACGTTAACCGCCACGCCCGGCGCGGCTTCATTAAAGCGGGTCAGCAAAATTTCGTCGCCTGGCACCAAGCCCTCGCGCACCAAAACACGGGCGCCATCATCGATGAAATGGGTCAGTTGATGCGCCACCAAACGGCCATCCTTGACCAGATAAATTTGGTTGTTGTCATAAATAGCATCTTTGGGTATCGCCATAACATCGGGCACAGGCTGAGCCACCAGATCTACTGTCACAAAGGCGCCACCGCGCAAAATGGTGGAGGTTTTGCCCCGAACGCCAGCATAAACCTCGACGCCTCGGGTCGATTGAGAGATTTGCGCGCCGACGCGTTCAATCTCTGCCTTTAGGGTAATCTGTTCAGCCCCTACATCCCAGACCACATCGATGGAGCGGCCGATGACTGAGCTATTGCGCAGTAAAAAGCGGCCATACTCATCGTCGGTCATGGTGAAGACAACTTCGAAATTATCCGCATCATGCAGCGTGCCAATAGGGTCATTCGGGTTTAGCACACGGCCTTGGCGGGCGGTCACATTGCTAATATGACCGTCAAAGGGGGCAATCACCTCGGTGTTTTTTAGGTCGCGCGCCGCACGTTGCACCTGCACCGCCAAACGCTCGACGACCGATTGCTGCTGGTCTCGGCGCGATTTTTGAATGATGTGCTCCGTGCGTCGATCCTCTAAGGTTTTTTTCGATACGGTGCCTTTGGTAGCCAGTTTTTTGGCGCGTTGATACTCTTGGTAGGCCAAACCAACCGAAGCTTTGCGCTCCGCCAATAGGGCTTTGGCCCCTTTTAATTGCGCATCGGCCTCTGCCAAACGAGTTTCATAGTTGAACGGGTCTATGCGCAACAGCCAATCGCCTTTTGAAACGCGGGCGCCATCTTGAAAGTTTTCGCCCGTGGCAACCACTTCGCCGGATACCATAGAGCGCAGATTAACTTGTTTTTTCGCCCGCAATTCACCAAAGGCGGTAATGCGAGGCTCGACCATCGTGTAAGCCACTTGCCGAGCGGTGACCGACCAGACGACTTCTCTGCTTTCTACCGGTTTGGTTTCTGGCTTGCTGGAAACCAACAGAGAAAAGCCAAAGAAACCCATGGCTAAAACTAAGAGCGGTATCGGCAAAGGCAATTTGCGTTTGCGGCCTGGCGCCGAGGGGCGCGTCGATTTAGCGAATAAACTCATTATATCTACCCAGTCAGTTCTTCTCTATTTATATAACGCGCAAAGCTGGCTTAACCAGTCACCCAGCGCTAATCTTGCGAGGCCGCGACAAACGCCTCTTGCGGGCTGAAGACATATTGCTCATTACAAAAATCACAATTTATCTCGATGGTCTCTTGCGATTGCATTTCACCTTGGTCTGTGTCTGGCAGACCCTGCAACATGTTTTGCACACGCTCGCGCGAACACGGACAGGAAAACCGCAAAGGTCGTGTGTCAAAAACCCGAACCCCTTCTTCGTGGAACAGTCGAAACGCCAAAGTTTGCGGATCAATTTCGCCGTCCAGCAATTCTCTGTCTTGGGTGGTTTGCAACAAAATCTTCAGCCGGTTCCATTCCTCGTCGACATAATCCGGGTCACCTTCGGGCGGCAAATCGATGCCACCCGTCGCCGCCGTTTGCTGCACCACAATGCCGCCTGCGCGCCATTCTACTTTGCCACCCGCCAATAACAAAGGCGCCGCGGCTAGTTTCAAAGTGGTGGCAATTTGCTCAGAGCGCTGAAAATACTCTAACGCTGCCTCGGCCAAAGTCTCGCCTTCTAGCGGCACAATGCCTTGATAGCGCTCCATATCCGCGCCTTGGTCGACGGTGAAAGCCATGCGGCCCCCATCGCCAAACAGGCCAATGGGCGAGGTTTCGTCTTTTAAGGCTTGGTGAACCGCATCTTCGTCGAATTGGGCAAAGCCGCGCATCTCACCGACGCCATCGCCATCGGGCGCATAATCTACCATCAAGGTTGAGACGGCGCCCTTGCCGTGCAATTGCAAAATAAAGCGCCCATCAAATTTCAACATAGTGCCCAACATAGACACCAGCACCAGCGCTTCACCGAGCAGCCGATTGACCGCCTCTGGGTAGTCGTGGCGGCTGATGACTTGGGTCGCCAAATCGTTTAATTGGACGACACGGCCATTAATATTATGCCCATCGAGGCGAAATGGCAGCACATGATCGACGATGTCCGAATGGGTCGGGAGCTCACTCATTTAGGTTTCCCATGCAATACAATAAGACAGCTTTTTGGGCGTGAGCACGGTTTTCCGCTTCCTCAAACACCACAGAACGCGGGCCATCCATCACCTCGGCCGTGACTTCGCTATCGCGATAGGCGGGTAGGCAGTGCATGAAAATCGGATCGTCGCCCCTATCCATCAGGGTTTGCGTTACCTGATACGGAGCAAAGGAAGCGGCGCGTTTTTCCGCTGTTGCCGGATCATCGCTCATCGACACCCAGCAATCGGTAATCAGCGCGCTGGCACCTTTGGCGGCTTCTTCGGCCGTGTCGCAAAGCGTGATTTTAGCCCCCTTGGCGCGTGCCGCCTCTATCTCGGCTTGTGGCACGGCAAACTTATCCGGCACGGCCAAAGCCAATTCGAAATCGACCAAAGCCGCCGCATGCACAAAAGACACGGCGACATTATTGCCATCGCCAAGCCAAGCCAAACGCTGGCCGTTTAAGCGGCCTTTGTGTTCTTCAAACGTCATTAAATCAGCCACGATTTGGCACGGATGGCTATGCGCGGTCAGGCCATTGATAACCGGAATTTGCGCATGCGCCGCCAATTCGGTGAGCGTTTCATGGGGGCCTGTGCGCAACATCGCAACATCGGCAAAGCGCGAGATGACTTGCGCGGTATCGGAAATACTTTCGCCGCGCCCCAATTGCATGTCCGACTGATTGAGCACCATCGTTTGGCCGCCAAGCTGGCGCATACCCAAATCAAAAGACAGACGCGTGCGCGTCGAAGGCTTTTCAAATATCATCCCCAACACATGACCCGCCAAAGGCGCATCGGCATCGACTGCCCCCTTGGGAAGCCCTGCACGCGCGGCTTTGCGCGCTGCGCCAGCGTCCAACATTTGGCGCAAAGCGTCGCCCTTTAAATCAGCTAGATCTAGAAAATGGCTCATGACAAATCCCCTTGGTGGGTTTTCCGTAAAACTTCACAAGCGGTTTCAATGACCGCTATAGCTGTGTCCATATCGGTCTTTTCGACGTTCAACGGCGGCAGCAGACGCAAGGTATTTTCGCCCGCCCCAACGCTAAGCAACTTGACCTCGCGCAGAGCCGTTACAATTTCCATATTTGGCACAACACATTCCAAACCCACCATCAGGCCAGAGCCCCGCAGGCCAGAAAAAATATCGCTGTTCTCATCCACAATGCGAGCCAAGTGCTGGCGCAGATAAATCGCCATATCTTGCACATGCTCGAGAAAACCATCTTCCAAAACCGTCTCTAGAACGGCGCTGCCCACGCTACAGGCCAGCGGATTGCCGCCAAAAGTAGAGCCATGCGTGCCAGGTTGCATCACCGAGCCAACCTCGCGCGTGGTCAATACCGCACCAAGGGGAAAGCCACCGCCAATGCCCTTGGCTATCGCCATGATGTCGGGCGTAATCTCGGCCCATTCATGGGCAAATAATTTTCCGGTACGGCCAATGCCGCATTGCACTTCGTCGAACCCCAACAGGATATCGTGCTTGTCGCAAAGGGCGCGAAGGGCGCGCAAGAAATCGGTGCCGACATCGCGCACGCCGCCTTCGCCCTGCACGGGCTCAATTAAAATACCCGCCGTCGTGTCATCAATCAGCGCTTCCAGCACCTCGATATCAAAACTTGGGCATTGCACAAAACCAGTTGGCGCAGGACCAAAGCCCTCGAGATAGGCTTCATTTCCGGCCGCTGCCAAAGCTGCCAATGTGCGGCCATGAAAAGCGCCCGCGAAACTAATCAGCGTTACTTTTTCGCGGTGGCCATTGGCCGCATGATATTTCCGCATGGTCTTAATCATGCCTTCCGCGGCTTCGGCGCCCGAATTATTAAAAAACACCAGCTCGCCAAAGCTGTGCTCGCAAAGCGTATCGGCCAAGGCTTCTTGCTCAGGAATTTCATATAAATTGGAGACATGCCAAAGCTTTTGCGCTTGTTCGGTAATCGCACGGACAAGCTTTGGATGACTATGCCCCAAGGTATTCACCGCCACGCCCGAACCAAAATCGAGATATTTCTCGCCATCGGTCGTCGTTAGCCAAGCGCCATCGCCGGAGGCAAAGCGCAGGCTTGCCCGATTATAGCTCGGCATAATATGGCTCGTTAGAGGACTATCTGGCCCGCTCATGGTTGTCTCCTGAGGTCAGCGGCATCGCCTAGTGACCCATCCAATTAAATACAAAAAGCCGCCCTTACATCTCAGCGGAGGCGGCTTGCTGAGGATGAGTTTTACACCAAAACAGGGATTTGGGGCAAGGCTTGCTTATGGCTTTGCCCTCATTCGAATTAGCTTTTAATTCGCCAGCCTTTGGCCAAAACATATTGGCAGGCAATCGACGTCAACAGCGTCAGAGCCATCAGCAGGCCGGCACCAAACCAAAGCGAGCCCTCCGCATTGCCGGTCATCGCATAGCGGAAGCCGTCGATCATATAGAAGAACGGGTTATATTGGGTAATCGCATAGGCGAAATCTGGCAATTGACTGACCGAATAGAACGTGCCCGAAAGAAACGATAGCGGCGTGATGACAAAATTACTGATGGTTGCCAAATGGTCGAATTTTTCGGCCCAGATGCCACCCAGCAAACCAATTTGCGCCAGTAAGGCCGAAGCGATGCCAGCGTAAAACAGAGCCGCAAAAATATTATAAATCGACATATCAATGAATATCGACATGCCGATGAAAGTTCCGCCACCCACAAATATACCGCGCGTGATGCCGCCCATCGTAATGCCAATGTTCAGCTCAAGCGGCGATAGCGGGGGCATTAAAAAGTCAACGACATTGCCCTGCACTTTTGCCACCAATAAGGAGGAAGACGCATTGGCGAAAGCATTTTGCACCACGGCCATCATAATGAGGCCAGGGGCGAGGAAATTAACAAAAGGCACGCCGTTGATGTCGGGGCGCAGTCCGCCAAGGGCGAGCGAGAAAATCGCTAGAAACAAAAGCGTCGTAATCATTGGCGCCATTAACGTCTGCATCCAGACTTTTAAGAAGCGTTGCACTTCTTTTCGATACAGCGTCCACAGACCCAAATAGTTGAACCGACCAAAATGGCGAACCCCAAGCTCGGGATAGGCCTTTGAGGGGCTTGACTTAATTTCTGATTTTAAATTCATGCGGCAGAGGATAGGCAAATTTGGCATTAGTTCAAGTGGATTTTAAGGCAGCTTGAATCGCCACCTAAATACAAGATGTTGGCCCATCGTGATTCGAATCATGTGGATAAGCGGGAGAATTTAATTCCCGAGACCCCCTAGGTTTAGTAGAAAGGTTCTACTGAGCCACTAGATATATGGGCTTCAAACCGTTTAACAGGAGAGAAAAAAATGGCCTGGACCGAAGATCGTGTTGAAATGCTTAAACAATTATGGACTGACGGGCTAAGTGCCAGTCAGATTGCTCGTAAAATGGGCGGTGTGACCCGCAATGCCGTTATCGGAAAAGTGCATCGCTTGGGGCTTTCGGGCCGCGCGACGCCAGCGCGGGTTTCGACCGCGCGCGTTTCGGCTGGCTCCACACGGGCGCGACCCTCGACGCCCTCGCTGTCTGGCAACAATCGTTTTCGAAGCAGTGATATGGACGATATTAAAGACCAAGTCATTCCGGAGCCAATTCTCAGCGCCGAAGAACGGGCCAGCGTTTTGCACCTGACCGAACATACTTGCAAATGGCCTATCGGCGACCCTGGAACAACCGAGTTTCATTTCTGTGGCGCGCGCTCGAAAAGCGGTAGCCCTTATTGCACCACCCATGCGGTGCAGGCCTATCAGCCGCTGGAACGCCGGCGCAAGCGCAAAGCGGCGATTTAGTCGGAGCGCTACATAAAGCGGCGATTTAGTCGAAGCGCTAAAAAAAGTCAGCCCTCGCGAGCTTTTCCTTGCGGGGGCTTTTTGCTCTTTTCTTTTTGAGCTCACTCGGCCAAACTGCCGACACATAAAATATAGAGGAGACGTCATGCGTCAGCTAAAAGATAAAGTCTGTGTCATCACCGGAGCCAGCAGTGGCATCGGCGCTGCTTGTGCCAAAGCCATGGCCGCCGAAGGCGCCATCGTCATTGGGTGCGATTTACGTTTGGACATGCTGAAGGACGTCGCCAAAGAAATCAAAAAATCAGGCGGACGCATGGAAACCCATCAATTGGATGTCTCCGACCGCGATGCCATGTTCGCGCTGGCCGCCAAGATTGAGAAAAAGCACGGCGGCGCAGATGTCGTGCTGAACAATGCAGGGGTTGCGCATGGCGCCACCGTTGAAGAAATGACCATGGATAATTTCCAATGGGTTATGGACATTGATTTCTGGGGCGTTGTGCATGGCACGCAAGCCTTCTTGCCGCATATGATTAAGCGCGGCTCGGGACATATTGCCAATGTATCATCGATTTTTGGCCTCATCGGTGTGCCAACCCAAAGTGCTTATAATGCAGCTAAATTTGCGGTTCTCGGCTTCAGCGAAGCGCTTCGTCATGAAATGAGCGACCAAAATATTGGCGTCACCTGCATTCACCCAGGCGGCATTAACACCAATATCGTGCGCCATGCGCGCTTCCAGCAGGGCCCAGATATGGATAATGAACGTGACGAGGCTATTCAGCGGTTTCAACAATTCACCATCACGCAACCCGACGGAGCCGCCAAAGCTATTGTAAAGGGTATTAAGAAAAACAAGGCTCGTGTGCTTATCGGCCCGGATGCCTTGCTGGTTGATTGGGCACGACGCCTTTTCCCAACCCATTACATGCGCGCCCTGCCATTCCTTAAAGACATCGGCAAAAAAGACGACTAGCCCCTACGCCAATTACCCCAGTTTGAAAAACGCGAAACCCGATTGATAGGTTGACGCGCCCTAGCCGACTGCCTATAAATCGCGAATGAGAATAATTCGCAATTGCAAGACACAAGCGTAAAGGGAAAAGTTAATATGGCTTTTTTAAAATCTGGCTTTTTCGTCATCTGTTCGCTGTGCGTGATTTTCACCTCCCCACTGATGGCCCGCGATACGCCCGCCGAAGTAAATGTTTATTCTTACCGTCAGCCTTTTTTGGTGGAGCCTTTGTTTAAGAAATTCACGGCTCAGACGGGTATTGCTGTCAAAGTTATCTTTGCCAAAAAGGGCCTCCTTGAACGGGTGAAGACCGAGGGCAAGCGCTCGCCTGCCGATGTTATTCTCACGACCGATATTGGCCGCCTGCATGCGGCGCGCGATGTTTCGCAAGCCGTTTCCTCATCTGTCTTGAAACGACATATTCCGGCCATCGCTCGCGGCGCAGAAGATAAATGGTTTGGCCTCACATGGCGCGCGCGCGTGGTCTATGCCTCCAACGCGCGGGTGCGCGAAACGAAATTGGCCTTTGAAGATTTAACCGATGCCAAATGGCGCGGCCGCATTTGCCTGCGCTCTGGCCAACACCCCTATAATGTCGCCTTGTTTGCCGCCCTTCTCGATTCCATGGGAGAGGCAAAGTTCAGAAAATGGCTAATCGGGCTGAAAGCTAATTTGGTAGCCAAGCCATCTGGCAATGACCGAGCCCAAGTGCGCCGTGTTTATGGCGGCGCGTGCGATTTGGCCATCGGCAATACTTATTATATGGGCAAAATGCAAACCAATGAGAAAAAGCCCGAGGAAAAAGACTGGGCGGCAAGCGTGCATATTATTTTCCCCGATATGCCAAACGGGGGCACGCATATGAATGTGTCTGGCATGGCTATGGCCAAACATGCGCCCAACCGAGCCAATGCCCTGAAATTAATGGAGTTCTTAGTCTCCAAACCGGCGCAAGAATTATACGCGCAAGTCAATTATGAATACCCCACCCGGGCCGATGTGGCCGTGTCGCCCCGCGTCAAGAGCTGGGGCAAATTTACCCGCGATAGCACGCCGCTGGATAGCATTGGGTCTTTGCGCTTGCGCGCCAGCCAATTGGTCGATGAAACTGGCTTTAACGCCGGCCCCTAATATGTCAGGCTTATCTTCTAGTTAATTTGGGAGATAAAATTATGAAAATCACCGGTGGTTGCTATTGCGGCGATGTCCGCTACGAAGCCGACGGCGAGGCCTTAATGAAAGTTCAGTGCCATTGCCGCGAATGCCAACATATATCTGGCGGAGGCGCTAATCTGATTGTCGGTGTCGCCGACGCTGGCCTCAGCTATACAAAAGGCGGACCCGCCCAATTTAGCCGCGACGATATTGAGGGCGCCGTAACCCGCGAGTTTTGTGGCCGCTGTGGCACCCCCATTTTAACACGGGTTCCGCAAAACCCAGGCGCGGTTTTCGTAAAAGTCGGCTCGATGGATCGGCCAGAAGATTTCGGCGGCCCCGATGTGGCCATTCATACGGATGATAAATATGACTTCCATGTGATTGCCGAGGGCGTGACGCAATTTGGCAAATTGCCCCCGATGTAAAAGTCTCGAGGGAAGAGAATAAAAAAGCCCCGGCGCTGCAAGCAGCGCCGGGGTCAAATCTCTCGTCTTGTTTGGGGGTATTAACGAGAGAATTCGGGGTAAGCTTCGATACCTAGTTCCGATTTATCCAAACCGATCAGCTCTTCTTCCTCATCGACCCGAATGCCGATGGTGACTTTGAGCAGGCTCCACAAGATGCCACTGGCAATCACGGTGAAGGCCCCGACGCTAACAACACCTATGGCTTGCACGCCGTAAGACGCATCGCTATTGGTGAGGGGAACAATCATCGTGCCCCAGATGCCGCACACAAGGTGAGCTGGAATGGCGCCGACCACGTCGTCGATTTTCAGCTTATCCAGCAATGGCACGGCCAAGACGACCAGCAATCCACCGATACCGCCGATGAAGACGGCCGAGCCGATAGATGGGGTCAGCGGTTCTGCGGTGATGGAAACCAGCCCACCGATGGCACCATTGAGGGCCATGGTCAGGTCTACTTTTCCATAGAGGGCTTGCGATACCAGACCCGCCACCACAACACCGCCGGCGGCTGCCATATTGGTGTTGATGAAGATGTTGGAGATAGCTGCCGCATCGGCACCCGAACCCAGAGCCAGTTGCGAGCCGCCGTTAAAGCCGAACCAACCGAGCCACAAGATGAAGGTGCCCAAAGTGGCGAGCGTCATGTTGGAGCCTGGCATCGGGTTAACCTGGCCATTGGGGCCATATTTGCCTGTGCGAGCGCCAAGAACAATAGCCCCCACAAGAGCCGCCCAACCACCGGTTGAGTGAACCAAGGTAGAGCCTGCAAAGTCAGAGAAGCCCATGGCGTCGAGGAAACCTGTGCCCCATTCCCAGCTACCTACGATTGGATAAATAAAGCCGGTCAAGAACAGCGTGAAGATTAGGAATGGCCATAGTTTCATGCGCTCCGCAATCGTGCCAGACACGATAGAGGCGGTGGTGGCGCAAAAGACCATTTGGAAGAACCAATCAGAGCCGGCCGCATAGCCGCCTTCAAAATTGGGGGCGTCGCCCGCAATAGCACTATCATCGGCCGACCAGACACTGAACAATTCGCCAAGGTAGCCGCCCTCTTCGATGCCATACATAAGGTTATAGCCGACCAGCCAATACATCAGACCCGCGATAGAAAACAGCGAGATGTTTTTGAAGCAGATAGTGGCGACGTTTTTCGATCGCACCATGCCGCTCTCCAGCATGGCAAACCCGGCCGCCATAAACATGACCAGAAACCCACAAACCAAAAACAAAAACGTGTTGAAGACATAAGCCGTCTCGGGGGTGACCTGAGCCGTGGCTGGACTTGCGATTAGCGCGAGCCCTGCCCCCATGGTGAGGGATTTAAGGCTCAGCGATTTTAAGTTACTCATAAACATAAATCTGCTCCTTACAATGCAGCAGGGCCGGTTTCACCTGTCCGAATACGGACAGCTTCTTCGACATTTAAGACAAAAATTTTGCCGTCACCAATTTTCTCGGTGATGGCACTCTCGCGAATGGCGGCGCAGGCAGCTTCTACCTGCTCGTCATCGACGACAATTTCTAGCCGTACTTTCGGCAAGAAATTTACTTCATATTCAGCACCGCGATAAATCTCGGTCTGACCTTTTTGGCGTCCGAAGCCTTTGACTTCGGACGCTGTCATGGCTTCCACACCGGCTGCAGTTAACGCTTCGCGAACAGCATCCAGCTTGAAAGGTTTGACGATGGCTAAGATAAGTTTCATTGGGAGGAACCTTAGTTAAGTTGAAATTAGAAGCTTTGGCCCCAAGAAATGATGGCGCGTGTGTCATCGCCTTCATCACTGGATACCGTGAACGTCATGTCACCTTTGGACAAGGAAATGGACGTATCTTCGTCACTATCGGCGGTTTCAAATTCTTCGTTACCGTAATGTAACGACACGGTTAGCTCATCATTGAGTGCAAATTCATAGTCAACCGACACATATGTGCCTTCTTCGTCGTCTACCGCGTCATCTTTGGCGCTTTCTAGAATGTAGTAAGATACCGAGGCTGAGCCATAAGACGCCGAAACGTAAATGTCTGCGAAATCAAGCGTGCTATCCGCCGCACCTGGATACATGTAAGAGATGTAACCAAGCTCTAGGCCTACGCCGTTAACTTCGGTCGAGTAGCTGGCATATAGGTCAGCTTCGTAACTAGCGCTGTCATCGTTTTCATCGCGATTGCCACCCAGCGAGCCGATCCATGTACCGGCTGCGAAACCGTTACCGAAATCGACATCTAGGCCGCCGGAAAGACTTGCGTCACCGAAAGATTGGGTTTGGCCGCGCCAGATGTAATCTGTCGTTGCGCCAACATTGCCGCTAATCTCTGCTGCAGAAGCTACGCCAGTCAACATGGTTGTCGCCAAAAGGGCGGTAGCGATGGATTTTTTCGAAATAATAGTCATTTTACATTCTCCTTTAGCATTAGTGCTGCCATCTATATGCAATTTCCGTGCCAAATAAAAAAAGCCGCTGATTCTGGCGGCGGAATAAAAAAAGGAGCCCGAAGGCTCCTTTTTCATCTCTTTAAATGACTAATATTTAGGCAGTAAATTAATTATATGAATTATGCCTAAAATATAGACAGTTTATGTCTTGATACCCAATTGCTGTAACTGTGGGCCTAGGCGACCGGTGATAAACAAAAAATACATTTTGAAATCACCCGCCAAAGACCAAAGCGGATAGGTAAAGGTTGCGGGGCGGTTTTTCTCGATGAAAAAATGTCCGACCCAAGCAAAGAAATAGCCAACCAAGGGCATGAACCAAAGGTAGCTCAGCTCGCCTGTGTAAATGGCGGCCACAGCAATAGCGATTACCAGGCTGGTGCCAATATAATGCAAGGCTCGGCACACGGGGTGGGCGTGCTCGCGCAAATAATACGGGAAAAAGCTCGCAAAGTCGGTGGGTGGGGCAGCTTCATATTTATTACTCATAGCAAGTCTCCTTAAGAGTTTTTGGTGCGGATGAGGGGCCAGAACAATTGCTCGCCCACAGAGGTGTCAGGCAGGTTTTCAACGCCATAGCTGGGCGGCCGCTGGCGGCTAATTTTGGCCGTGCCAAACAAGACATCCCAAAAGAACAATAAGTTTCCATAATTGCCTTTATAATGGGTAATGCCGTCGTCTTTATGGCGTCCATGGTGCATGGAATGGGTCGACGGAGTCGAGATAACCCGCTCCACAACCCACATGAGCGGGGATAGAGCTTTGATTTTATAAAGTGGCGCATCCCACTGAACATCGCAATGCGCGCCCGTGATGATGGTTAATTTCGCCACAATATAAAACGCATAGACCCAGCCAAAGCCGAGATAGACCATAATGGCCGGGCCCCAAATCGACGGCATAATGAGATAGTAAAGAATGGAATTGCGATAGACGAGGCGCACACTCATGTAGCCTGAATTATGGTGCGGGCGGTGCAGCTTGTATAAAAACGGAACGCTATGCGACAAGCGATGCCACCAATATTGCAACATGTCTTCAAACACCAGAAACATAGCAATCTGAGCCGGTATAGCCCAATGCACCAGCGCATTTTCATATTGTGGCAAATAGGCTGTGCCCAAATATTGCACCGAAGCAAGGATGAACGGCTGGGTGAAAATCAAAAGCGCTAAGGTCGAAACCAACTCAACTAGGCCATCGCCTTTCACGGCGTCGGTTTTGCGAAACAGACCCACGCGGGCCATTTCAAAAATAGAAAAGGCAACAAATATGCATAAAATAGCAATAACTTCCGGTTTCATAATCACTCCCATGAATGGTTTTCATCATAGCCTAGTTAAATTTTCGCGCCAAGCGGCCAGCGTCAAATTATGCCTTTTTGGGCTGGCAATTGACACGAGCCAGCGCGCCATGTTCAATGCTTTCCATATTTCATCAAAAGGAGTCTCAAAATGAGTGACACACAAGAAGTATTGGTCGACATCGCTGAAGGCGTAATGACCATCACCATGAACCGTCCGCAAGCCAAGAATGCTATGAACAAATCAATGGCAGAAGGCATCTCGGCAGCAATCGACGAATTTGAAGGCAACGCCGATATCCGCGTCGCTATCTTGACCGGCAATGGCGGCACGTTCTGCTCCGGCATGGATTTGAAAGGCTTTCTAGCCGGCGAAACCCCAACCGTACCGGGCCGTGGCTTTGGCGGCATTTCCCATTACTCGCCAGCCAAGCCCCTGATTGCCGCTACCGAAGGCTATGCCCTTGCCGGTGGTTTCGAATTGGTTCTGGCTTGCGATTTGGTTGTCGCTTCCCAGACATCTAAATTTGGTCTGCCAGAAGTAAAGCGCTCTCTGGTGGCTGGTGCTGGCGGTGTATTCCGTCTGCCGCAGCAAATCCCCCAGCGCATTGCCATGGAAATGGTTATGACGGGCGATCACTATTCTGCGGAACGCATGTATGAAGTGGGGCTCATCAACTCCATCACCGAAGAAGGCAAAGCGCTAGACGGTGCCAAAGAATTGGCCGCACGCATTGCTGGCAACGGGCCTCTGGCCACGGCAGCTTCTAAAAAAATCATGCAAGAATATAAAACTTGGCCGCATGATGAAATTTGGAAACGCCAGCAAGTTATTATGGATCCAGTTTTTGCTTCCAAAGATGCTCACGAAGGTGCGACGGCGTTCGCAGAAAAACGTGCGCCTGTTTGGAAGGGCGAATAAGCTCGCATTCAGAGATCAGAAAAAACAATATGGAAAGGGCGCTCTATCGAGCGCCCTTTTTTTATTGCGCTATTTCAAATTCATATCCAAGCTCGTCTAGCGCAGCAGCATAGCTACCCCGAATGGCATAGTCTTGGGTATCCATCTTAAACGTGCCTGCCGTTTGCAAGCTGTCTGAGGTGCCATAAACCGCACCGCTAACCTGCGTGGTTTCACTCGCCCCTGCATAAGTAATCGCACTAGAATTGGCAGTGATAGCGTGCCCGGTAATGGGCACGGAAGCCGAAACCGGGCCTCTTATGTTACTTGCCGTGAAATTATTTAGCTGCCATGTGTTGCTTGCCTCAATTTCCGGATTGGCAAAGTCCATATTCACGGTCACTTCACCAAACCCAGTCTTCGTCGAAGATGGCGTTGTTACGCTGCCATAGGCATGGCCTTTGAAGCTCACGGATATACCAACCAAAGACTGGATGGTATCGGCATTCAGCGCCTGACCAATGGCCCAATGGCCTTGGTGCTGATAGGTAAGGCTTTTCGCCACACCATCCGTGAAGGCCTTGGTTGTCCAAAGGCCGGTCGAGGTTTGATCACAGTCGCACAAATAAATCGCCGTTTCGGCCTGCAAGCTCGAAATATCATGCGTGGTAACCCCCGGCACATAGTCGCCCTTGCTATCTTCAACGGCCGTCAGATTGGCCGAATAAACCGCATCCAAAGCATTTTTGAAGTTAGGGTTTGCAGCCGACAAAAGGCTCGCCAAGATATCAATTATATCTTTGGAGGCCTCAATAACCTCTTCCGCGATGTCTCGGCCTTGCTGCTCGCTTTCGGCACGCAAGTCATCGATCTTAATTTCAAGGAAATCTGGATCTATGTAAGGCACTTCGAAATCTGGATCATTGACGTATTTATAGTCGTCAGGGGTGTCTGCCTCATTGAAAAACTCATCGTTGAAACTGCCGAGAAACGCACCTTCACCAGCGTTCTTCAAATCTTCGAGTTCGAAGCCGTCCTCATAGGAGGGTAAGAAAAGGGATTTTTTGTCGAAGCCCGACGTATCGAAACCATTTTCTTGGTTTTGGCTAAACTCCATATCGAATTTTTGCTCGAGTTCCGCAATCAGATCGCTTGCGAAATCTTCAGGCGCATAAAGCTCACTGAAGTCATTTGGGGTTTCGAGGGTCTCTTCTTTAAAACGATTTTTAAGAGCAGCTTTTAACGGAGCCGCTTCCTTAAGATCTAAGAAACCTAACAGTCCAGTTTCAACATTTGCCAAGCCACCAGCCCCGAATTCCTCGCGCTGTGTGCTCAAAAAAAGTTCGAACACATCCTCAGCTTTCAATTCGGCAGCCTCACCATCGCCGGTTTGAGAGCTTAGCAAAACCGAGCCATCGCGCGTGTCGATGGTTACGTTTTGGGCTCGGTTGGCAACATCATTTTTGCCAAAACGGGCTTGCAAAGCATCACTGGTCGACAAGGCGCCACCGAGCGACACTAAGTCTTTGAGGCTACGCTGTTTGATATCTTCTGGCAGGCCAATGCCATTGGCCTTCGCCAAACGGTCAATTGTGCTCAAGGCATCTTCGCGCACAATATCGGCGCTTACCACTTTGGTCACATTCTCAGAGTAGAAATTATTGGCCAGGTCCACCCCAACAACGCGGGTGGTAACTTTCGTGTCAAAGCTACCCATGCGCAGCAACATTTTATCGGAAGCTGAATCATTGATATAGCTGCGCGGAGCCAGCGACACCTGTTGCACGTTTTTATTATTGGTGCGCGCCACCACGAGAGGGTTAAAGCTCTCACTGGGCTTGAGCAGACCAAATTCATCCACTTCTAATTGACCCAAATCATATAATTTGGCCGAGTTCTGGTCGGTGGATAAAACCGCCCGCGTCGCGATAACATTGTTTTTATATTGCTCTTCCTCGCTAATTTCTAACGGCTGCTCATAGGAGAAATCTGACAAAGTAACCTCGCTGATGAAGTCTTGCTCAGCTTCCTCATAGCTTACGTCATCATATAAATTGTTTTGCTCGAACTGCTCCGTCGGCACCAAGAAACCATTCTCATCCACCGTCAGGAGACCCTCGTTGAACATGTCTTTCACGGTGTCATCTAATTCGATCATTCTCGCGGTCGGCATAATCTTGCCTTCTTCATCGATGCCTATCGCGCCGCTATCAATCAACTCAGCAGCTTGCGGGTCAATCTCCTGAAGTCGCGAGCTGGCTTTCAGTTTGCCGTCGGCCCCCAGCTCAACCAAACCAGCTTCTAATGGGTCATCTACCAGCACATCACCGGTTTCAAGAGTGCCTTCAGGTTTTGCGGAACCTGTCGGTTCACCCTCACTGGCTTGGGCTGGCTCGCCAGCTGTGTCTTGCGAACCCGTTGCCTCGCCCGAACTGCCTTCCGTTCCAGCGCCCGTTTCTTCGCCTGCTGCGACTTCCGGCTCTATAAAACTTTCTTTAGCTTCGGCATCAATACCTTGTTTTTCTTCCGCTGCCGTGACCGTGCGTGTCGCCACGCTGCCGCTTTGGCTGCGTTCAATGAGCGTGCCCACGCGAGCCGTTTCAAAAATACCTTCTGGCGTTTGGACGCTTAGATTGCCATGCACCAATTGGGCTTGCACACGCCCTTGTGTATCAATGGCCACTTTGGCAATGCCGCCGCGAATACCAACCGTGCTCTCGCCGACGCTGAAGCTAACTTGGCCTGGCCGTTTCGACAGAACGCCGCCGATAAACCGCATGGACCCTTTTTCAATACGCGCCCCTATTTTTCCGTCCAACTGTTCCGGGTCAAAGACAAAACTATCAATCACCAAACGCGACGATGGGCCGATGTTCATGCTCGAGCCATCGACAAATAAAACTTGTGTTCGCCCACGTGGGCCGGTCTGAACAATCACGTCTTGGTCGATCTCATCGCCCACCGCCACGATTTTCAATTCCTCTAGTGTGTCGCCAATGCTCGCCTGCGGAATAACCGCCGAGGCCACCCCTACTTTGGTCGCAGCCAAGGCTGGCGTCAGGCTAAGTGATAGAGCCGTGCTGGTGATAAGCACGACACGAGCCATATGTGGAAACGGATTTAGACCACGGGAAAAACAAATCATTGGAAACTCCTAGAAAAGGTCAAAGACCCGGTAAGGTCGTCGTATCTCGATTTCGGGATATTGCTGTCTCGGTCGATATAATTCACGGCGAAGTCGGCTGAAATGCCGAAAAAGCTGCGCTGTAGCGAGAGGCTGGCGGTCAGGTCTTTGTCACGACGGATTTTTTCAATGACGGGGTTGGCCGGGCGAATGCCGCCTTCTTTGTTCTCTTTGTACCCCAGTCCTGCACCAAATCGGGTGCCTCGCCAAGTTTGACTGTACGACGCATTTAAAACGGCGCCGGTAGAAGACTCGTAGTCAGTGCCCGCGTCTGTCTCGTCGATTTTGAACGCAAGCGATGTATAGCCGCCATGGCTATGAATATGACCGAGGGTCACCCCAATGTTATAGCGGCCACCATCTTTGGGGGCATCGATCGCCAACTCATGGGTTTTATCTGCTAACTCGAAGGAAACCGCGATCGGATTGCGCGCGCCTGCATAGCCGTTTACCGACATGCCCACAGCCCCTGTCACCGCATAGGCATCTACCGTGCTGGTGTTCAATGAATTCGCCGAAATATAAGGTGATAAAGTTAACGGCGGTTTTCCGTTCCGCGCCAAAGGCAAGGTAACGCCCATGCGCAAACTGGTCACCTCAATATCTAACGATGCCAGCTCCTTGTCATTTTGCTGGCTCGTATATTGGTTCAAGCTTGCATTAAAGCGGCGCTCGGTGAGCCCGTCTAACTCACGACTATATGAGACCGAGATAGACCCCGTCGTCGCAGCCCCCGAATCGGGCTTGTCGGTCTCCGCAGTATCTAGCTCAAGGTCTGGTATCGCTGGATTGGCTTCTTGCTGCAAGTCATTATAGGCAATGAGATTGGCAAGCGTTGGGCGGGTTACGGCATTGGATGCATGTTTGGTGCCCAAACTTAGCGACATCGCAAAGCTACCCTTGGCATTGGCTTTTCGAGTTTGCTCCAACAATATCTCGGCTCGCTCGCGCGCTTTCGGGTCGACGCCGGTCGCCTCTAAAACTTGCAGTAAATAGGCTTCCGCCAATTCAGGCGCCTTTAGGCGCAAATATAACATGCCGAGTTCCAACCGGATAAGCGGCAAGCCACTGCGCCCGATGAGCAAGCGCTCCAAGGTCGCTACCGCGGCTTCAAAATCTTCCAGCTCAATCGCTCGGCGGGCGAAAGCAAGGTTCAAATCCACTTCACTGGGATTTTGCAAAACCTTGCGAAACATAGGATCCAGCGCAGCAGCGCCTGGACCTCGCAAGAGGGTCTGGGCGTTTGCCGGCCCAGCAATAAGGCTTAAATTAGCGATAATAATAACACCGGCAAGCACCCGCCGACCGTCAACTGAAATAAACACATCAACTCCTAAACAACACTCGAGAAGAAATAGCATTTTAAGAGATGACAAACCAGCCTTGCATCTTACGCGCATTGCGTAGGAGTAGATGTATTTATGACCACAAGAAATCAAATGCCATCGTTTGCATGCCTTGGGCTGAGCTGCTTGGGCCTTGCCATTTTGGTATCGCCCTTACCCGTTTTTGCCTCCCCCCAAATTGGGGTCACCGCTGCTTTGCGCGGCGATGTTGTGCGAACGGCTTCTTTGAAAAGCGGCGTTTCTATTGGGCAAATGTCCTCTGGCCAGCAAGTTTTCCTCGGCGACGACATTAAAGTAGGCCGCAAAGGCCGCCTGCAAGTCATGCTGATGGATGAGACCATTTTCACGCTAGGCGCTAATTCGGTGATGCGGATTGATGAATTTGTCTACGACCCAGACGAGGCGAGTAACAATCGGCTTTCGACCTCCATCCGACAAGGCGCCTTCCGCTTTGTCTCTGGCAAAATTTCCAAAGCCAACGACCAAGCCATGAAAGTTAAGCTGCCAACCGCCACGATTGGCGTGCGCGGCACCTCGGTGGCTGGCGATGTGGACGCGGATGGCTCCGCCTCCGTTATTTTGCTGGGGCCCGCTCCGAATAATTCACTAGGTTTGCCGGCTGGTGCCATCAATGTGGCCAATGCCGCAGGGGGCGTCGACATTACGCGGCCTGGGTTTGTGACCCAAATCATGGCTAACGCTACCCCTCCCGCGCCGCCCCAATTGGCCTCTCCAGCCCAAATTCAAAATCTGGAACGCGCGCTTTCCGAAGACGCTACGCAAGAACTTGCCGAAGGCCTGGGCCTCGCCCCGGTTGACTTAACATCGCAGCGCGGAACAGACAGCGACGGTGACGGCCAATTAGACAGTTTCGCTTCAAATGAAGCTTTGAGCAAAGCCATTTTGTCTTCAACCGGCTCTGAAGGCGGGGTCACCAATGATGCGCAGCTACTTGAAAAAGTAGCCAATACAATATTCGGCGGTCTGGAAATGGAAGAAAGTGAGAGAAACGAGTTTTTCCAAGGTGTTAACCTTGGCGAAGATATCGGCAATCTCCTCGCTGGCGACTTCGAATACCTTGGGCCCACAAGCCTATCCGATTTGGCCAACTTCGGGCTGAATGGCAACATTAAGTTTGAAGGCACGGGAGCCGAAATTGAAGATTCTAACGGCCTACAGGCAGGCACTTTCGGCCTGACACAAATTTGGGATTTCGCCAATAATGACGTCTCCAGCAATATCACGGGCAACTTCTCGCTAGGCGATGGCTCGGGGAATACACTGGCCGGTGAGTTTACAGGCGACACCCAAACCGTGAGCTTTGATACAGCCCGCGGAGACGCAGCCGTCGTGTTCTCCACTAGCTTCTCGGCCACCCTAGGCCCGTATCCATATTACGTGGCCACGATGGGCAACCCCAACGTTTATGCCGACGTCGGCGGGGACCAAAATGGGGTGGGCGCAGCTTATTATTATGCCCCGGGAAGTTCCGGCCAAGGCACGCTTGAAAGCAGAATATCCGCCATCGCCACGCTCGATTCGGCTAGCGAGGCCGTTATCGTCGACAATACCCACCAGTATAATTATTATCAGCTCGACATTAAAGTGAACAGCTTCTTGTCCGATGTGGACCGCAAAGATGGTGGCGACACCACCGCAAGCTTCGGCGAAGGCGGCGTCAGCATCGAAGTGCTGCAAGGCGATTATACAGCAAACCCACTGGCTATTTTAAACAAGGCTGAGGGAAGTATTTTTGCCATGAAGCGGACGGTGTCGGAGTAATATGATGAAACGTTTTTTCCTAACCACCTCACTCGCCGTTCTTGGTTTTAGCTTTTCGGCGCAGGCTGAAATATCTTATGCTGAAATTCTAGCGAACCCAGATAACCCAAGCCTCAATCAGCGTTTTGCGCGCCAACGCCTTGCCACAGGCGATGCCAAAGCAGCCCTAGCTGCGGTGGAGCGCGTATTGGTGGCCGAGCCAGCTAATCTTGGCGCGCGCCTATTTAGGGCCGAAGTTTTGGCCGCTTTGGGCGCTGACTTACAAGCCAAAGGGGAATTGCAAGCCTTGGCTGCTTTGCCCTTGCCGCAAGACATTAAGCAACGCGTGGCCGAGCTTCGGAACCGCATTGAACGACGAGCCAAAAAACTGAATACACAGATTAATCTGGCCGTTGGATACCAAGAAAACGACAACGCCTCGGGCTGGCCGAGCGATAATACCGTGCTGTTTCAAGGCAATCCGGAGCAAGGCTATGACCAAGAAGGTTTTGGCGTGCAATCCAACATTACCGCCAAGACCAAAGACGATACAATGTCTCAAACCGCGGCAATCACCAGCACATATGATTTGGGCAGCGAGACTTGGCGCGAAGTTTTCCTATCCGCAAGCCTTAGCTCAAATGAGGATAGCGAAACGCGCTATCTCGACAATGACGTGTCGGCTTTTGGCATGGGCCTGACCTATAAACGCGGGGCTTTAACCCTCTCCCCACGCGTCTCCAACGTAGAGGTCGAGAATGATTTTGCCGATCGTCTAGGCAATTACAACATTGAGGCTGCAAGCCTTGGCGGCGACTGGCGAATTTCAAGTAAACGGCGCATTAGAGGATCCGTGGGTCGCACGCGCTTGTCGTTTGAAGGCAAGAAAAAGAGCAATAACACGCTAACCCACTCAGGGTCTGTGGGCTATGAGATGGCTTTGGCCAACTCTTATTTGCTGGATGGGCGATTGTTTAGCCAAGATGTAAATAGCTCTGAGAACTCAGACCTAGATAAAAAACTGGCGGGCCTGAGCCTAAGCCTTCGCAAGGGTCTGATGCTGGGTCATTTTGTTACTTTTAGTGGCGTCTATAGCGAAAGCCAATATGACAATGTGTATTCGCAGTCCTATAACCCCCAACTCCAAACTCTGGCGGATGGCACCAAGCGAAAAGACAAAACCAGCTCCTTCAACGCCAGCTACCTATTGTTGGGTAGCGCTCTATCGCCCAAGTTGAATAGTGTCTTTTTCAGCGCCGGATATTCCCATAATAACACCAAGTCGAATATCATTGGGTTTAGCCAAAAGCGCGGAATAGCAAACCTGAATGCGACCTATATTTTGCGGTTCTAACCGACAAACAATTCGGTAAATCCAGTTAGCCATAGAGCAATGGTAACGGCACCCAGCAAAGTAGAGACCACGATGGTACTCGAGGCGTCGGCCTCGGCGGTTTTATATTGCGTGGCAAAAACCGCCGTGAAAACGCCGGTTGGCATGGCCGCCAACAGAGTGATGGTGGCCGTGAAAATGGGCTCTAGGGCAAACAGATAATGCGCGGCGCAAAACACCAAAAGCGGATGTAAGCCCAGTTTAAAAACCGAAATAAACACGGCCGAACCTAGGCTTTCTCGCCAAGCGATATGCGCCAATTTTCCGCCAACTGCGACCAAGGCCACAGGAATCGCGGCACTGCCCAGCAAGTCTAGGAAACGATCTATCGGGGGGGATAAGCCCAATCCCGTAAAGTTCCAAATCACGCCGCCCAAAAGCCCGAGGATAACTTGCTGACCAGACATGGCTCGCGCCAATTTTGGCAAGAAGCCGCGTATAGTGAGGCTTGGGTTGGTCGTTAGCTCTAGGCCGATAAGGGCCACCGTGAAAATTAACAAACCATGAAACGCCAAGACCAAAAACAACGGCAAGCCCGCGGCTGGGCCAAAGGCCGTGAGAATAATGGGTATCCCCAGCATCACCGTATTGGAAAAGCTGGAGCCAAAGCCAAAAATAACCCGTTCGGAAGCCGATTGCTTGGGCAGGGTAAGGCGTGCCACAGCCATAGAAATCGCCATCGTGGCGAGCATCGCGCCATAGTAAGAGCCCCAAAGCCCCCATGGAATGACAGCTGGAAATTCGGTTATGGCAACATTTCGAAACAATAAAGCCGGAGCGGCAATGGCAAAG
Organism: uncultured Rhodobiaceae bacterium; assembly: GCA_963932545.1. Lineage (GTDB taxonomy): Bacteria > Pseudomonadota > Alphaproteobacteria > RS24 > RS24 > UBA8337. The sequence continues at coordinate 69,063 of CAWVRH010000006.1, forward strand.
ACAAATTTGTTCAGCGTGTCGACATTATCGGCCGAAAAAAAGCCGCGCCGCGCCGCGCCATACCCAACGAGAATGACGGCAATGACCGGAAAGATGACACCAAGAGACTGAAACATGGGGTTGGCATAGCAGATTTTTATCGGCTTGGAATTATTTTGTGTCGTAGCCCCCGTAAGGGCTGGACTTCGCGCCGAGGCGGCATACCTCTGAGGTATGGAAAATCAGCCGAAAACTTTCGCCAATAGAGACGCCCTCATCGCCCATGTGCGCGCGCTATCACCCTCACTTTCGCCAGATGATAGCCATGTTTCGGATACAGTGGGCGGGCGCGAGGCAGGCGTGGGCTTGCTCGAAAAAATAGACCCGATAGCCTATGGCCGATCGCGTAATTATCTTGGCGGGGCCGTCAGTTATCTGTCCCCCTATATTCGCCACGGTATTCTTTCCCTAAATGAAGTGCGCAATTTTGCTCTCGAACTCAGCCCAAAAGACGGCGACATAAAGCCGATTGAAAAATTTATTCAGGAATTAGCCTGGCGCGATTTTTGGCAGCGGGTCTATCAGCAAAATCCGGATTGGATTTGGAACGATATTGAAGACTATAAAACTGGCTTCGCGCCAGAGGACTATAGCGACACCCTGCCCAACGATATTTACACCGCGCAAACCGATTGCGCGGCGATAAATTATTTTATCACCACACTGCAGACCACCGGCTATTTGCACAATCATGCGCGGATGTATTTGGCCGCCTATATCGTCCATTGGCGACGCGTGAAATGGCAGGCTGGCGCGCGGTTCTTTTTGGCACACTTGCTGGACGGGGATCCCGCTTCCAACAATCTAAGCTTTCAGTGGGTAGCCAGCACGTTTTCCAGTAAGCCGTATTTTTTCAATCTCGAGAACTTACAAAAATTCGCCCATCCCCAAGCGCCTTGCGAAGAAGCAGATAATTTGGCCTTGGCGGGTTCTTATGATGACTTGGCGGCGCGATTGTTCCCGAACGGAGTAAGCTCATGAGTGCCTTCATTTGGTTGCATGAAGAGGCTTTGCGCGCCACCCACCCGCTTTTCTTGGCACCTGTCAGCCCCGAAAAATCTGTGTTTATTTGGGACGACGCCTATATGGATGCGATGGAATACGGCCTGAAGCGGCGCGTTTTCCTGTATGAAACGCTGCTTGATTTGCCGGTCGAAATTTATGCGGGCGACACCCTAGAAACGCTCAAAAAGCTAGCGGAGGCGACCGGAGCCAGCCACATCCGAACCGCCGCCACGCCGAACCCACAGTTGAGCCATATTATGGACGCGCTCGCCACCACGGTGAAACTAGAGCGTGTGGCGGACGAGGCTTTTGTGAACCTGCCAGAGCAAGATAATTTGCGGCGGTTTTTTAAATACTGGAACAAGGCAAAGAAATTAGCGTTTCAGCCAGACGGCGGGCGCTAGTTTTTTAGACTGGTGTCGATTGCCTTGCGTAGCTTTTTCGAACTCGGCTTGGTCATCGATGAAAAATAGGTCACGGGGCGGCCTTCCCCATCGATGAGGAATTTGTAAAAGTTCCACTTCGGGCTGCCGCCCGTCTCTGCTTTGAGCCATTTATAAAGCGGATGCGCCGCTGCCCCTTTGACCACGAGTTTTTCGGACATAGGGAAATCAATATTAAAATTCACTTCGCAGAATTCCTTAATTTCGCCTTCGCTGCCTGGCTCTTGGTCGCCAAAGTCATTGCTCGGCACGCCCAAGACCACAAGACCAAGGTCGCGCTTTTCTTCCCACAGGCTTTGCAAGCCATCATATTGTTTGGTGAAACCACAATACGAGGCCGTGTTGACCAATAAAATTGTCTTGCCTTTAAACTGAGCCAACGACATGTCGCCGCCATCGATGGACGGCAGACTATAGTCGTAGACCGATCCCGCAGCTTGCGCGTTCGATACAAAAGCGGTGAGACATAAAACAATGAAAGCGGAAATATATTTTCTAAACATGGAAAACCTATAGCCTTTTTTGAGTAAATTCCCAAAGCGTTAATCGCTAACTTGGGCTTGGCGATACAGCCTGAAGGTTAAACATTGAACAAGACGCCCGCAGCATTGTAGACTAGGTGCTTAACAGAAAAGGCTGCGGCAAGTGTTTCTATTCGAAGACGAAACCAACACACATTTTGAATGCCCAGCATGCGGGCAACGCGGCTCAGTACCCAGTGATGTTTTGGCTAAGACCCTAAAAGAGACCGCACATGTGCGCATCAGCTGCACCCGATGTGCCAAAAAGTTTGAGCCGATCGCGCAAGCAGAAACGCCCGTTGAACCAAAACCCGAACCAGAAATTGGCAGCCTTCCAGTATGGTTAAGCGCACCCGAACGCCCCAAAACGACGCAGGAAGAAACCGAGCCAGACGTAGGCGCAGAAGCATCGATAGAACCTGAGGTTATAGTCGCCGCCGAGCCAGAACCGGAATTAGAACCGGAATTAGAGCCAGAAGTAGAGCTAGAAGTAGAGCTAGAAGTAGAGCCTGAGCCAGAACCGGAAGTTGGACTGGAAGTAGAGCCTGAGCCAGAACCGGAATTAGAGCCAGAACCGGAATTAGAGCCTGAGCCAAAACCAGAACCAAGCCCAGCGCCGCATTATAGCCAAATACCCGAAGCGCCGGATGCCGGAGGTGTCGCCAATAAGATTCAACTTTTCTTGGTAACTCTGGCCGCGATATTGTTTTTCTTAGGCGGCGTTCTTGTTTTGGGAAGCCGCTAACGCTTTACAGCCAGCGACGCACCTTGGCTTTGTAATTACGGTAAATTTGGCCGAACTCAGTTTCTAAGTTTTCTTCTTCTTGGTAGATCCATAAAACCTGCACGCCAACGACAAAAATTGGCACGACTACCAAAGACCAAACATGGCCGCTCGCCAAAGCGCTGCCCGTTAGCAATATCGCCATGGCCGCATAAATTGGGTTTCGCGAATAGGCAAATAGCCCGGTGACCATTAATTGAGAAGGTTGACCATCGGGAATAATCGTCGTCTCATTTTTTCGAAAATTCGAGGCCATATATAAAATAGTGCCAAGCCCAAGCGCCATAAACGCGATGCCTGCATATTGCCAGATGGGCGATAAAATTGGGCGCACTGGCGCCAGATAGGCCAAAGCCAGTTGCACCAGAATGCCGGCCAATACCATTAGAGGGGGATAAATTTTCATCTTAGTCTCCTGTCGTTTGCTCGCCCTAAGCCGAAACAGGGAGCGGGTCCCATATGTCGACGATGCGGCCTTTTTCAAAAATTGCCAATTTCGGAAACTGCAAAAACACAGCCTCGCTTTGGTGGGGACGCAAAAACACAAACTCATCTACAGCCAGTTTCCCACGCCCGATAGAGGCGGGGCCAACTAATAATTCTTGATTGCTCGAGCGCCCCATAAGCGGGCTAGGCGCCAAGCCTTTGGGATAGACGGCGCTGGCCATCCAATAGCCACCATGGGTGAAAACACTGGTGCCGGGGCTTATGGCTTCGAGTAAATCGCCAGCCTGCTCGCCGCCCGGAACCCGCACGCCATTTTCAACCTTCAGCGCCGGCGTCGCAATAAAGGCGGCAGGCACGAACGGTTTTAACAGCGGCATGTCAAAATCACTTGGCTTTACCAAGGTCGATCCAGCCGCCAGCTCATTCGCCAATTCAGTGTCTTTATACAGTCGAAACGTCGGGCTACCCGCCATATTGCGAACCATGGTTTTAACGTGGCGCGCGCCCATGGCTTGTGCACTTTGAGCCGATGCGGTGGCGTAGGTTTGTTGCGCCGCCGATTTGGCTCGGCCTGGCCATCCCGCCACTTTCGGCAATTTTGTGAGGTGCGGCTCATAGCCCATAAGCCCCGATAGGCTAAGCTGGGGCGTTTGCGATATTTCATCCAGCGCCGCTTGCAAGGTTTCCCCCGGCGCCATGCCGCCACGATGCAAGCCAACGTCTATTTCTAAATTCAACCGAAAGGTCAACTTTTGAGCTCTCGCCAACTCACCATATTGCTGAGCGCGCTGTGGTGTATCGACCAGCCATTGCACTTGAGACAAGGCTCGCTTCTGATTTGGCTTTAAGGAAGACAGCATATTTTCTAAAGCGGCCACCGGCACTGGCTTGCCAAGCAATTGATCATAGGCTGGCATCCGAGCCAAAAGTTGCGCGACCATCGCTGCATTAAAACTCATCAATCGATTGGTGCGCGCGCGTTTGGCAACATGCAAAAGCAATTGTTCGCTCGGCAAAGATTTGGCGACAATGCGGTAAGCCATGCCGCGCGGCAGGAAGCTCTTGAGCATGTCGATGTTTTGATTGAGCCGCGTTTTATCGATAAGCAACACTGGCTCACATAAGCCCGCTTTTGATAAAGCCGCTTGTAGGCCCGCGAAATAGGCGTTCGAGAGAGGCGCTTTCAAGCTCATGAAGTGGCTCCAAATAGCTTGTGTAAATAGGGGTTGAGAAGGCGATTATCTGGGTCTAGCTCGCTTCGTAATTTGGCGAAATCATCAAATTTCGGATACAGCGCTCGCACTTGCGCGCCCGAAAGAGAGTTTAATTTACCCCAATGCGGACGCCCGCCAGCGCGTTGAAAAATCGGTTCTATTTTTGTGAATAAAAAGTCATAAGCATCGGGCGCATGCGTATGCACGGCCACCGACACGCGGGGCCCCGCATTAAACGGCGACAACCAAGCTGTATCCGCTGCTGTCATGCGGCACTCAAACGGGAAGAATACATCTGGGTGCTCGCGCTCGATGAGGTCGCGCACTTCGTCCAAAACATCCAAGGCCAATTCGGGTGGCAAGTGATATTCCATCTCATTAAAATGCACATTGCGAGCGCTCGCCAAAAGCTGCCAGCTTTCGCCGATGATGTTTTCTTCGGGCGCATTGGCAATGGCTGCCCCCAATAAACGTTTACGCAAAAACGGAAACCAGCCCAAATAATCGCGCAAAGCCTTTAACTGCATCACACCATCATCGCTTTCCTGCGAGGCGCGAGGGGTTTCTGGCGCATCTGTTTCATCATGGGTAATGACCATTGCCGTTCCAGAAAATGGGATGTAGAAAAACTCAAAATTACGATGCGCCTGCCACATATTTTCTGCTTCTGCGAGAACCTGTGGGTAAGGCATAAAGCGCACACGACGATGCAGCTTATGGCGCGGCACTAATTGCATTTCAATTTCGGTTAACACCCCCAACGTGCCCAAGGCCACTTGCGCGGCAGGTAGAAGGTTCGCGTTTGAGTTGGCGCTAAACTCCATCTCTTCGCCCGCGCCAGTGATGAGTTTAAGGCCTCTAATCTCAGCCGCTAAGCACGGTAGATTTTTGCCCGTGCCATGCGTCGCCGTAGACGTGGCGCCGGCCAGACTTTGCACATCAATATCGCCCAAATTGCGAAACGCTAAGCCTTGCTCTGCCAAAGCAGGGGAGAGATCCCTCAACCGCGCCCCAGCTCCAAGCCAAGCTGTTTGCTTGGTCTTATCAAGCGAGCGCACGCCGTTGAACGCATCTAACCGCACAATCTTGCCGCCGTCGCCAGCGGGCACTAAGGGGGTCCAACTATGGCCTGACCCGACAGGGCGCACGGCGCCCTTGGTCGTTTGAAGGAGACGAATTAAATCGGCGGTGTTTTGCGGCGTTTCAACATCCGCTTTGGAAGGCGCTAAAGACTTCGACCAGTTTTGCCAACCACCAGACGCCACAGGCGCGCTTGCCGCTTGGACGTCCTCGCCCAACACAGACTGGCCCGACACAGACCCGCTTAATATAGAGGAGGCCAAAGCCGACAGCCCCAGCGTTTTCAATATCTGTCGTCTCTGCATCTTCCCGCTCCCTGTTTTACATCTTAAAAGCTATAAGCGGCGAGCGGGATTGGCAAGCTATCTGTCGGGTCTATTTTCCGGTAATTTTGGACAGTAAATTGGAAAGTAATTTAGGCAATAAATAAACAACGCCTAAGCCGAACAAAATGCCAAAGCCATAATTCACCGGCATAGCGATACCCGTCTCTCCCAATTTGAGAGCTTTGAGTAGACCCGTCATAAGCACCATTAAGCCAAAGCACAGACCGGTCATCCCTGCCGCCACCAGCCATTGCACAAAGCGCGCACCCGGCAGATTTACCTCAGCACCGTTCATCGCATAGCGGCCCAGCAGCCAACCCATCATCGCGCCCGCAAACCACACAGGCGCCTGGTGGTCGACGTGGCTTGGATAGAAAATCGTGTAGAGGAGCTGCAAAGCAAATAGGCTCGCCACCGCTTGAGATGCCGACAATTGAGCGATGCCGCTGGATATGCGCGGATGGTTTTGTGCCGCCACATAAGCATAAAGACACACGCAACCGAGGACGAAGCCAGAGGCAACGTCGCCCAAATCATGCACGCCCAGATAAAGTCTGGAGAAGCCTTGCAGAGCGATGAAAATCCCAGCCGCCCAATAAGCGAGGTTTTTATAAGATGTGTGCCGCACCGAATAAGCCAAATAGCCCCATAGCACGACGGCGATTTGCATATGTCCGCTTGGCCAGCCGTAGCTAGTGCCGACGCCGCTGTCGAGCGCGTATTCAGCGGCAGGGCGCGGGTCTTGGCCAAAATCTTTCAGCCAAGAGTTCAACAGACCCGCCGCCATCAGCAACATGGCCGTATGAAAAAACCGTTTCGAGCCAAACGCGAAATAGCCGAAACATAAGAACATAATCAGAAAAAGTGGGTAGCCCATTAACGTGATGAGCTCGAAAAATTGGTTTAAAAAAGGCGTCCGCAAAGCTGGTGCCCACGACATATCATTCCAAATTGACATTTTTATATCCCCATACTCTTTTTTCTATAGCTTTTTAAAGCCTGTTTATACCTGCAAGGCTAACCAATTGGCAGAGAAAGAAAAGTAAAAATATGAACTTAAAATGAAAAATGGGGAAGCGCTGCTAGAGAGCTTCCCCACTTAATTTTGAAAATAGGACAGTCTAGAACTGGAAACTATAGCCCACGGTCGAGAGTGTCTGGCTTTCAGACAAATCCCAGGTCGTGCCGCTGTAATTGAAATCTTTATGCTCCAAACCAAAGATCAAGTTCGCTGTGTCGCTTAGCGGATAAACAATGCCGGCACCCAATACGATGGCATCCCCATCCAGCTTCTCGCTCAACACGCCATGGTTCTTCGTCTGGACAATGATCTCTGCCTCATTTAACTGAGCGCCGATGCGGCCATACCAGAACATTTTGTCATTTAACCTATCGGAATAGGTAAGCGATGCAAAAAGCGCCTCGGTATTGGTCTCATCGTCTTCGCTGGCAACGTCGCCTGCCATCAAAAATTGGGCAGAGTAATAACCAACCGAAACACTAAGGTTCTCAGAAAGTGCACGCGCAACAGAGAGGGAATAAGACGAGCGGCTGGCGTCATATTCGCCCAAATATTCTCCTGAATTAGTGTCAAATTCGCTGACGCCCTGCTCTAAAAGGCCCGTAAGGTTAGCGCCGTAAGTATACTCGCCACGGTCAATAGATACCCCTAGATTGTAATAGTTGAAGGCATCTTTAGTCTTACCGGCGGCGTTTATATTGTCTGTATTAAGCGCATAAGTCATTTCAAAATCTGCTTGCCCAGCAGTGACTGAGACATTGACCGCATTCGCAGACTGAGCCAAAAGCGAGCTCATCAAAAGCCCACCGAGTAGTTTAATTGAATTACGCATATACAAACTCCCTTACGCAAAAACTGATTGTTAAGTTATTTTTGAGGGTTAAGAGCCCGACTTGTCAATGTCCAAATTCTGTTTAACGGACGGCACAAAGAAGCGTAGTCTATAGAAGATGATGGCAATCAGTGATAGTTTTCAGTCTACGAACCCACGATGCCCATTGTGATCCATTGTGATCCATTGTGATTCATCGTGTAAATTTGGCTAACGGAGTTTATGTAATGCGTTTTTTGAGGATATCCTCGTTGGCTTTTTGGGCTGTGTGTTCATGAGTTCGTTTTATTTTCGCGCCTCTTTTATGGGCGCTATCTGCTTATTCAGCTTGGCGCTTTCGCCATCCGCTCAGGCTTTTGATTGCGACGCCAGCGAAAAAATCTCGCGTCCCAATTGGATGAGTACATTTGGGCAAAACACAAACGCGCAAATGATATATGGCTTTGCCCAAACCAAACCGCAGCGTCGCCAATCGTTGTCAGATATCACACAACTGTTGAAAAATAATGCGATGGCCGACTTGGCCCTGAACATCCAGTCCAATGTCTCCAGCAACATCTCCACCGAGCTGAGCCTCGACGGCGATGAAAAAAGCGAGCGGACTACCATTCAAAGTGCAGCTCAAAGCTCCCTATCCATCGGCGCGCTAAGCGATACGCGCAATTTTGTGGATACGTCGAGATGCATGGTTTTTACCCGCGTCAGCCTGCAACGCACGGATGTGCCTTATGTCTTAGCACTCTCCAAATTGCGTCAGTTTGAAAAGGCCTTAACCAGCCAAACAATATCGCTTGAGGAATTGGCCCAATTACCAAATCTTTTGCAAGACTTGGCGTTGGCAAGCGAGACGGCGGCACCCCTAACCCAACAGCAATTCAAGGCCGCGCAATCCGATTTGAGGCGCCTCAGCGACACAGTCCGCGATCGCGAAATCGCTCTGAGAGCCGCACAACTAGGAACGCTCATGGGCACGCCTCGGCAAAAAAGAGATTTTTTGAAAAATTTACTTTCCCTCTTGGACGCCAAAGGCGCGCCTCTATCCACCGCGGATAGGGCAACCAAACAAAAAGCTCAGGGCTTACTTTCCTCGCTTGAGAATATTGTTGGGAGCCAGTTAACGGCTGTGTCTTGGACCCGCTTATCGCCGTCTCTGCAAACGGCTCTGGGTGGTTTTTTCGCCCAACGGACACAAAAATATTGGATGCCTGAAGCCCCCGCCGAAGTAACACCAGACCCACAAAGTCTGGCGGAGGCGGCTCAGAGGTATGAGCTGAAATCGGCCTTATTCATAGAAGTTACAACCCTGCAAAAACGCCAATTTGGTATTGCAGAAGTCGACATTACGCTTGAATTGAATTACTTCAATCCAAGCGACGGCGTATCCGTGAAGCAAGACAAATTAACTGGCAGAGCCATTGGACGAAACTTAAATGATAAAATTATTTCTGATAAAATCATTGCCATCTTGGACGGCAAACTTTAACCGCGCGTCCCTCATCGGCTTGGCGCTGCTTATGTTGCTGCCCACGGCTTCTCTATCTGCGGCCGGCCAACAGGTGCCCAATATTGTGGGACGTGACCTTGAAGGTAATTTAGTTTCGCTGCGCCAGAACTTTGAACGCAAGAAAACGCTGATTAATTTTTGGTGGGTGAAATGCTCGCCATGCAAACAAGAATTGCCTGATTTAATCGTCAAAGAAAAAAACCACCCTGAAGTCGACTTTATTTATGTGCATGCCGAAACCAATGCCAAAACGAAATCCACTTATGATTCCGCAACCGTGAAAGCTTTTTTGGATGGCCTAGGCTTAAGCCTATCGAAAGTTATTATCGGCAACACAAAAGCCCGCATGGCGGCAGGCGTTGAGGCCTTGCCCACAACCTTACTGGTGCATGAGAGTGGAAACGTGGAAATGATTTTGGTTGGTTTCACACCCGAAAATACCGCCAAAATTGCCGCTTGGCTAAAATAAAAATTCAGCTGGAAAAATAAACCCCTTATTATCGGCACGTGCAATGCACCCTTTAGTTGTGTTAAGTCCTTCTAATGTATCGTTGCGTTTTACAATTCTTGTTGCTTTGTGCCCTGTCTTTCCCCTCGCCCGCTTTGGCGAAAGAGGTGCTTATTTTGCTGCCGCTCAATGTCGATAAAACATTGGAAAAAGAGGCACAATTATTCGGCACGGCTCTGCAGCAGGGCTTAGGCACGAGTTTTGATGTGTTTTTTGGCCCTGCGGTGGAAGCCAAGCTCGAAGAAGAATATTCTAAAGAAGGCTGCACAGCACAAAGTTGCGCTCAGAATTTGGCCATATCCTTTAACGGAGAACTGATCGCAGACAGCTCCGTTCAAAAGCTCGACAATAGTTTTGTGGTCCAGCTACAAATTAACAATATTATCACCGGTCAAATCGTCAAAAGTTTGATTGAAATTTGCGAAAACTGTTCGAAGCTCAATCTCATTCGATTTATAGAAAACGTAGGCTTCAAAGCCGCAGGCGCAATCAATGCGCCTCGGGCAGCCTCACCATCCTTTTCTCCGACACCTGCCAAGCCCCTGATTAATTTAAAAATCAACGCAGGGTCGGCGAAAGCGGATGTTTTCATTAATGGCGAGAACCTCGGTAAGGCTCCACTCACGACAAATAAAGCCTATCCCGAAGGGCAGAGATTAGACCTTCGCCTCCGCGCGCCTGGTTATCAAGATTTGCGCTTCTCGCATATTGTCGGAAAAAGCGACAGCCGACTGAATAAGCTGAAACTGGAAAAAAACCCGACAGCGCTGTATTTCGATAGCCAACCAAGGGGCGCAAGCATTTATATCAATAACCAATTGATGGGCAAAACGCCCAATGAAATCGGGGCTTATAAAGATGGCCAGAGACTTCGCATTCGCCTTGAGCGCGATGGGTATAAAGATTTTTCACGGCGTCATCGAGTTGGCCAAGACGATATCAAATTAGGGCAAATTACTTTGCAAAGTTTGATGTCTAGTTCTGAAGATGCTAAAAAAGTTAGAGTTCCGATGGGTTTTTAAAAAAACCTGAATTTGTTTAAGCCTGAGTAGATTGTTTTTTGGAGTTAAGTTCATGCGTTTGATTACTGTTTCAATGGTTTCGATCCTGATGTCTTGGCCAGCTTTGGCCGGAGACTGGGGTGGCTCTCTTGCCGTCCGTTCCGTCTATAATGACTTTCATATTTATTATGATGAACGCTCTTCCTCGGCAGGCCTGCAAGCCACCTTCGACGAGCTTGCTTTCACCGGAACTTATTCTTTCAACAAAAATTCAATTGCCGTTCAAGTGGCATCCAGCAGCGACCCAGATTTTGATAATTTCTGGGGCGGATCAGGCGCCTGGGATGCGAATGGCAATGGATGCACCCCCGCAACGTGTCCATTCACGGCCGAGCGCTCTGATTTCAACCTCACCTATACCCGCCAGCTCTCCAATGGGTTAAGCGCCTTTACAGGCTTTTACTCTGGCAGCGTCTCTTGGGAAGAAACAGCAGGTCGCAAATCGCGCGAAGCGGCAGGAAATGGCGTACAAATCTTAAATATCTGCGAGGCTAATGGTCAAAGCGTTGAAACAAAATCCGAGTTTGAGAATGAAAATTTCGGCGTATTTGTCGGGGGAGCTTACACCCGCAGCCTAACAGATCGTTTGTTCGGCACGGTTAAGTTCGCCTTGATTTTAAATGGAGAAGCCGACGTTACCGAAACGTTTAGCTGTGCCGGTGGCGTAACCCCTTATCTCGGCGACACAGGGAGCCTGTTTGAAGGCACGGCCAATAGCTTCGGCCTCTCAGGCTATTATGTTATCAATGATTGGTCCGGTCTAAATTTTGCCTATGACACAAAAGAGTTTTCCTATGGCAATGGCATCGATCATTGGTCCGGCGGCACCGCGCGGACAGAAGAGAGCGTCGATATTACCTCGCTGTCTTATGTCATTAATTTCTGAGGTCAATGGCCTAAAAGCGGGTCGCCGACAAAACTCGTATCCTGAATAATATGAACCCTGCAAGCGGGTGTGTGGCTCTGCGTATATATGGCGCCGGCCTGCAATTTTGCGCGCGCGCAGCTTTTCGTATCCTCGAATGAAGGATTAAACTGGCTTGCCCCGTGCGACACGGTTCTCGAAAGGGGAAATGGTGCACCGGGGATGGGTTCGATGCCTACCCCAGGTCCCGTTCAAGCCTTGACATTCAATAGTATCAATAGGTTAGCACTTTTGTGGGCGCGTGCAAACCTTATTTATGGTCATCCATATGGTCTACCAAGCAAAGATCCAAGTTTCGGGTCGCGCGGTCCGTGAAACACGGTGCTTGGGTTTGCCGATCAACTGCGCTAGCGCAACTCCTTTAGGAGTGTTTCTGCCGCACACCTTCCAAACGCATTCGCGGCTTTTGGACTTGCACCAGAGACAAGACGCCTGTCTACACAACAAGTGGCGTCGGCTTTTGAGTTAACAATTTCCATACCAAGCTCTTTCAGTTTCTCGCCAAACATCCATGGCATATGCCCCGGCATGTAGCCAATCATCGGCGTCTGCTTGTCAACCTGGTCTGGAAAAGCAGCTGTCTTATAGCCATCATATATGAATGACCCGCCTTCATTGGCCGCAAGCAAGGCCGCCGGTCCGTGGCATATTGCCAAAGTAAGCAAATGCCGCTCATGAGCCCAGCGCAGCAACTTTCCAAGGCTTTCATTTTCCGGCAGACCAAGCATTGCGCCGTGACCACCAGGCAAGAAGACAGCACAATATGTCGTATTATGGGTCATTTCATTGGAAACAAAATCATAGAGACTGCCCGGCTTAGTGAAGGCTCCGGCATAGTCTTGATAGAGTTTCATAACCACTTCATCACCATGCGGCATAGCCCAATCCTCAATGATCACAGGCGCCCCAGTGGGCGTGATGATGTCGATTTCAAACCCTGCAGACAGCAAATGCAACATTGGAAGGCCCATCTCAACCGGATGATTGCCGGTAGAGAACTTCTGGCCATTAGCCATGGTCATATGTCTTTCCTCAGTGCACACCATTAAGATACGCTTGTCGCCGCCAGCGTATGGCTGGGTGTAGAGACCGCCATCATAATCCGTCTTGGGCGAGGTTGCTAGTTTCAGTGCCAGTGGCGACGGCTGGAAGGCACCATCAACTGTTGGCGTAGGCGCGGCTTTGAACAGCTTTTTCAGAAAACTCATTTTGGTCACCCCCGCTTAGCTGATTTCGGTCACAATCGTGTCACGCGATTTGCGCACTTTGGGCATTGGCAAAAGCCAGTCTGCGCCTTCTTCGCGATAACCGAGTGGCAACAATACCACTGAACGCAGGCCACGCTGTCTTAGCTCTAGAATGGCGTCCACCGCGTCAGGGTCAAACCCTTCCATCGGTGTGCTGTCAACCTCTTGGTCGGCCGCGGCAAGCATGGCGAAGCCGAGGGCGATATAGGCCTGGCGAGCCGCATGGGCATAATTTACCTCGGCATCGCGCGGCACATAATTAGCCTTCAGATTATTGTAATAATCGTGAATGAGCGGCAGGTCACCCCGCGCGGTCAAATTTAACTGAAGAACCTCGTCAATGCGTTCTTCGGTGTAATTGTCCCAGGCGGCAAAGATCAAAACATGCGAGCCATCGGTAATCGGTGTTTGCCCGCCGGCAGCTTCGGCAATCTTGGCGCGCAACTCCGGATTTGAAACAACAATCAGCTCAAACGGTTGCGTGCCACTGGATGTCGGTGCCATGCGCACCGCTTCAATAATGGCGTCAAGCTTGCCCTGCGGGACGGTTTTCGTCGCGTCCATTTTTTTGGCGGCATAACGCCAGTTTAAAAGCTCGGTCAATGTTTTTTCAGTCATGGTTCCCCGTCTTGTTGTCAGCGTTTAAAAAGGATGGTATATATTGGATACTGTATTACTAAAGAGAACCTAAGGCTGCCGCAAGAGGGCACATGAATGAGCCTCGGTTACAAATTGGGAACCACTATGCTGGATAAAGAACAATGCCCCGATTGCAAGCGCATCAATGAAGTTCTGGCGCGGGTCGGCGACCGATGGAGCGTGCTGGTCGTCATATCCTTGTCGCAATATGGTATCATGCGCTTTAACGAAATCAAACGGAATTTGGGCATCTCGCAACGCATGCTCAGTTTAACGCTAAAGGAGTTGGAGCGCGATGGCCTTGTGCGCCGAACCCAATATCCGACAATCCCGCCCAAAGTGGAATATGAACTCACCAAAATGGGTGAATCATTTCGTGAACCGGTCACCGCTTTGGGGCATTGGGCCTTGCAACACCGCGCAAAAATTGACGCCGCGCGGCAGGCCTATGACGGCTCATCCTAAAATCCGAATGAACGCCCCGCCGCCTGGTCAGGTACGTCGCATTTTGGTATGCCATGTGGTCTACCATAGAAACCATGATTTAGGCTCCTCAAACAAATATGCTTGAAGATCAATGGCTTAGACCGTGAAACATGGTTCTTGAAACTTGGGAATGGTGCACCGGGGAAGATTCGAACTCCCGACCCCCAGATTCGTAGTCTGGTGCTCTATCCAGCTGAGCTACCGGTGCGTTGGTTTCAGGTTTGTAGTCTGTGCTCGAAGTGATTGCAAGTGTAAATCAATCTAGCGGCCAAAGCGATCGTGATAGGCCAGACAATCGCCGATTTGGGCCGCGTTCCAAATGGCGCGCGCGCTGGCACGGGCCACACAATCGGCCGCCAAAGCGCCAAGCTCGGCCAGTGCCAAAGGGCGCTGGTCTGGGTGTTCGCTGAGTTTTTCAGCTCCCGTCGCCAAAACAAAAAGACAATCGCCATCAAAAGGCGTGTGTATCGGGCGCACGGCACGCGCCAGACCATCTTGCGCCATAATCGCCACGCGTTTGGCTTCCGCGACCGTTAAATCGGCCGCCACCGCCACTACACCGATGCTGGTATTCCCCAAAGCGCCAGCTATCTTCGAGCCTTGGAAAGGATGCCCGCTTGCATCACAGGGCTGACTTGCCAAATCTGGCAAGCCGAATTCCAATTGGTCTTGATAGACTAAAGCCTGCGGTTGGGCCCAAAACCGACCCGCCGCGTCGACCAGACTGCCAAGCGGGTTGGCGGCAATCAGCGCGCCCACTTTTACGCTATCGCCTATTTGCGTGGAAGCACTGCCGAGCCCGCCTTTCAGCTGGCCAGCCTGTGCGCCATAGCCAGCGCCTATATTGCCAAGTTCGAAATCTACACTTGCCTGATGATAGGCCGTGCGCCCCAAGGCAGCATAGGGAGGTGTCTCGCCCCAAGTCTTGTCGCCACCATTGGCGACATCGAATAAAATGGCGGCTGGCACAATCGGAGACGGCACGGGGGCTCCGGTAGGAAACCCGCGCCCTTGGGCTCCCATCGCAGCCGTCACGCCCGAAGCCGCATCTAGCCCGTAAACCGAACCACCCGACAACACGATGGCGTCTGCTTTATCTACTAAGGTTCCAGGCTGTAAAGCATCTGTCTCGCGGGTGCCTGGCCCACCGCCTGGCACAGATACGCTGACCACGGCGGGGGTATCTGGCACAATCACGCTGACGCCCGTGCGCACCGCTTCATCTATGGCATGACCGACACGCAAGCCAGCAATATCCGTGATGAGATTGCGCGGTCCCGGCGCTAGTTCCGAAGAAACTGCATTTTCATTTTGTTTTGTCATAAGGCGACTTATAGCACGGATGCCTATCGCTCGACCACACACGAGGGCGGGCTCTAACTTGCGTCGTGAGGTGCCAAGTTAAGCGAGGGAGGAACTCATGTCTGATTTTTCCGCATAAATATCTTCTGGTGTCACCGGGTCAATGGCATCGCGAGGCGCGCCAGGGCTGGCATGCGGCAAGGAGATTTTAAACTGCGTGCCACCTTCATCCGACCTCACAATATGAATTCTTCCGCCATGCCAACTCACCAGATCGATAACAATCTTTAGCCCAAGCCCCATACCATCAGGGCGCCCGAAACCGCTCATATGTGGCATTAATAAAGTGCCTTGAGATGGCGTGTTGGGCAGACCAGGGCCCGTGTCTGAGAGGAAAATAGAGCACATTTCATCATCGCCTTCCGCTCTTACACGCAGCATCATGGGGCCGCTGTCTGACCCCTTCATGGCCTGCACCGCATTCAACGCCAAATTGTAGATGATGCGGAACATAAGCGTTCTTTCCGCCACGACATTTACCTCTTCATCGCAATCATTGATCAATTCAACCTTTCGGCGTGGATCGTGCAGGCGCACAAAGTTTAACGCGTCCGCAACAATGGGCTCCAGGCTTTGGCTGCTCACGACAATATTCTTGCGCTTTTGACTGGTATATAGCGACGCCCATTCGGCCAAGGGCAGAGCTTTCTCGATCGCCGCCGTTAGGCGGTCGCCAATTCGACGTTCTTTATCGCTCTCCCCTTGCTTCAATTGATCCGCGTTCAATTGCAAGATGGCCAAAAGGTTGCGCATGTCATGGGCCAAGAAGCTAGCTCCCGCGCCCAGAGACGCAAGTCGCGCTTGTTCTTCAATATGGTCTTGCATCCGAGTTTGAAAATTATCCAATGACGCCAATAAGTTTTGTTTGTCTTCTGGCGCGTCTATTTGGCCAAGGGCGGTGCTGCCATAGAGGCGGACAAATAGATCATCTAAAGTGTTCACCACCATGCGCTGCAAAGCATAGGGAAACACCAAGGCAAGTATTAGGCTCACTAAAACGACGGGCGAGAGAGCAATAAGACTACTGCGCTTGACCACCTCTTGAAAAACACCATAGCTGGCAATAGCCCGGATGTTTTCACCACCGGGCACAGAGGTATCATAAATCGCAAATAGCTTGTCGGGTGGGCAACCGAAAATTCGACTTATCCGCAACAGACCCTCTAAGGGAGAAACCCCTTGGAGCGAAAAAGTCTCTACAATCTCGCCAA
This sequence comes from uncultured Rhodobiaceae bacterium, assembly GCA_963932545.1. Taxonomy (GTDB): domain Bacteria; phylum Pseudomonadota; class Alphaproteobacteria; order RS24; family RS24; genus UBA8337. Next base: position 85,718 of record CAWVRH010000006.1, read on the forward strand.
ACGGCGGGCTCGTTACCAGCCAAATATAACTGGGACTATCCGCTTCAGCGGATTTTATTTCAATACCTGCCAAAGGGAGGGCTTGCGATTCCATGGAAGACAATCGACTGCCTTCTGCCTGCAGGCTACCTACTTGAGATAAAACAACCGCCTGTTCTGCGGCTGCATGAAGTTTGCGGTGGAGCATCTCACCAACAATAAAGGGCGCAATGGTGAACCCTGCAAACAGGAGAATGCACATCGTTAAAAACGTGGCACGACGCGGCAAGTTCGGTAGATTTACCACATGCGCCTTTCTCGAAAAAATCGATGCCACTTTACAAACCCCTCAACGCAAATTAACTCAACTAAAAACTGAAGAGCAAAATACGCTGACCGGGGTTAATAAAAGTTTAACGGCGGAAGAAAGATAGAAAACCAATAATTTTGCGCATACGCGGGCTGAATAGGCTCGGCGTGTAGTAATCCCCGGCCGCGCGCTTTGAAGCTTCGCCGCGTGTCGGGTAAGGCGACACCACACCCGCCATGGCAGAAACGGACAGGCCCTGTGTTAGCGCTAGCGTCCAAACCGCCAGCAAGTCGCCCGCGCCTTGGCCAACAATGGAAGCGCCTAAAATCTTGCCTTTGCGCGTCGTAATTACCTTCACCATGCCGCGCATATCGCGCTCGGCTCGGGCGCGATCGTTCTCTTCAAACGGCCAGCGCAAAACTTTAATTTTGCCATGTGTCTCGCGCGCTTGCGCCTCACTCAGGCCCACAGAGGCCAGTTCTGGGTTGGTAAATGTCACACGCGGAAGCGCTGCATAACTGGCCTTTGCTGGCAAGAAAAACAGAATATTACGAATGACCAGCCCCGCGTGATAGCCCGCCGCATGGGTAAATTGCGGCCCGCCCGAGACATCGCCAATCGCGAATATTTTTTTATTTCGGGTGCGCATCCGTGCATCCACCAAAATATGCGGCGCACGAGTATCGCTAAGCTGAACGCCCGCTTTCTCCACGCCGAGCCCGTCAACATTGGCCGCACGACCGGCCGCCACCAATAGGGCGTCGCCGGAAATTTCCTGTTTCGTTTCGCCCTGCTTTACTTGCAGCGTAATTTTCTGGCTTGCGCCCTTGCCTTCACAGCTTGTGGCTTCCACATTGGCGCCCTCTAGCAAGGTCACGCCATCGTCGAGCAATTGCTGGCGTATAGGCGCGGTTAATTCCGTGTCTTCGCGGCCTAACAATTGCAGCCCTTCAACGATAGTGACTTTTGACCCCAAGCGCTGAAACGCCTGCGCCATTTCTGCGCCAATTGGCCCACCGCCAATAATCATCAGATGCTTGGGCTGGCGTTGCAGCTCAAAAATCGTCTCATTGGTGAGGTAAGGAACTGATTTCAAACCTTTAATGGCCGGAATAGCCGCCGCCGAACCCGTGGCGATAACAAAGCGTTTGGCGCGGATGGTGGTGCTTCCGGCTTTCAGTGTTTTCGCATCCAAAAACTTGCCTTTGGCTTCGATAACCTGAACGCCAAGGCCGGAAAACCGCTCCACACTATCCATCGGCTCAATGCTTTGGATGACCTCTTGGACATGCGCCATAACTTTGGCAAAGTCGACTTTCACTTTACCTTCGGAGAGGCCAAAAGCTGCATTGTTTTGGCTGGCTTGCGCGCGATGTGCGGCGGCCAGTAAAGCCTTGGACGGAACGCAGCCATAGTTCAAACAATCGCCGCCCATTTTATGGCCCTCGACCAACACCACTTGAGCACCCATTTGCGCAGCTCCTGCGGCCACGGACAGGCCGCCCGAACCGCCGCCGATTACACAGATGTCTGTTTCTATATGTTGCGTCATGATTTTCTTCCTTAGAATTTTCTTAGTCATTTTTTAATCATTTAGAGGCAAGCCGGCGACTTAGCCCTTGAAGCGTCGCCAAACCATCGGAGCCAAGGATAAAACGGCCAAACCGACGAGCGGCAATAAAATTTCTGGGCTCGTCATAACACTTAAATCGGGCTGTTTGCCAGATTGTAAAACCACCGAGATGCCGTTGCCGATAGAGGCAAAAACGAACGTGCCGGGCATAATACCGAAAAACGTTGTGAGTAAAAATACCGGATAGCGAACCCCAACCAAAGCGGCGCCCAAATTGACAATGAAAAACGGAAACACGGGCAAAAGCCGTAAGATGAATAAATAAGACAGGGCGTCTCGGTTGAAGGAAGCTTCAAATTTTTGCAAAGCGGGCCCAGCACGCGCGCGCAAAGCATCGCCCATAATAAAGCGGGCTGCCACAAACAAGCCGCTGGCGCCCAAAGTCGCGCCCATGACAATCAGCAAGCCGCCAGTCCATGTGCCAAACATCAAGCCACCAGCCAAACTAAGCCAAACCGCGCCCGGCAAAGAGAAAGTCACCGACAAGACATAGATCATCATATAGGCCAATCCCGTCAAAATCGGATTGTTGCTGACCGCGCGCTTTAAAGCCGCTTCATTTTCTGCCAAACCCTGATAGCTGATCAATGTATTGAGATCATAGGCAAAGAAAAGCGCAATAAGGCCGGCAAAGGCGCCGAGCGCGAGGAACCGTGGTAGCGAAGATTTCATCTTTGATTTCATGTGTGATTTCGTGTGTGATTCCGTCTGTAAATCCGACCGTGAAGCGGGCTCTTTTTGTTTGTCTGACATAATCTCTTATTTTCCATCTCTTTCAAAGTTGACTTTGTGCTCATTATTAGCTACATCCGCCCAAGATATACAAGGCCTTAGATAACGAAGTTGTTTGGGTCTTGAAACAAATATTGTGACAGACCAGACAACAGGCACTTGAATGCCTTACTCTATTGTTCTGGTCTTTTGAAGGAGTGGACGACGTGAAAAGAACTTTCCAACCAAGCAATCTGGTGCGCGCACGCCGCCATGGTTTCCGTTCGCGCATGGCCACCAAGGGCGGACGTCTTGTCTTAGCTCGTCGGCGTGCCCGTGGCCGCAAGCGGCTATCTGCTTAAGCTCGTAACATGACCCAAGCTGGCACGGCGCTATCTTCTTTGCGCGTCCGGAGAGACTATTTGGCTGCCGCAAAAGCAGGCAAACAAGTGCGCCAAGGCTTTGTTTTACAAGCTCGCGAACGCGGGGCCCAAGAGCCCACAAACACCCCTATTCGTTTTGGCCTAACGGCCAGCAAAAAAACTGGTAATGCGGTAATGCGAAATCGCATCCGCCGTCGTTTACGGGCGCTCGCGAAAGAAATTTTGCCGCACCTCGGAACCGCAGGTTTTGATTATGTTATGATCGGACGCGTTCATACAGCGCCGCGCGACTGGACAGATTTGCAAAAAGATTTACGTTCGGCCCTCAAGGCCATCCATCGAAATGAAGCCCCAAAGTAAAGCCTGAAAGCTCGCCGAGCCAGTCGGTATATTCTTTAGGGCACCTAGGAGAGACACGTTGAAAGATCAAAATAATTTCCTTATCGCAGTGCTATTGAGCCTTGGCGTTTTGCTGGGCTGGCAATTTTTTGTAACCGAGCCACGTATGGCCGAGGAACGCGCTGCCCGACAAGCACAATTGGCCGAAGCTGGCGCCAATACAGACGCGCTAGGAACCGATCTCGGCTCTGGCACAAGCGCCGCCCCATCAACAAACAATGCTCCCGCCCCAACTGGCCAGCGGCTTGTCGCGTCGCCACAAGCCGCGCAGGCGCTCGCCTCTGGCTTCACCACCGCGCCACGCTTGGCCATTGAGACACCCAATTTAATTGGCTCTATCTCCTTAATGGGCGCCCGCTTTGACGATTTAATACTGCCTGCCTATGGCGCCACGGCCGCAGAAAACGCGCCACGCCAACGGCTGTTGCAACACCAAGGCAAGGTCGGACATTGGCAGGCCCATCACGGTTTTGTGAGCGGTGGCAGCAACATTACGCTGCCCGACGAGAAAACCATTTGGCGCGTCGTGCAAGGCAATACGCTGACCCCAAGCACCCCCGTTGTTTTGGCCCATACCACACCAGAGGGCGTGCGCATGACCCAGCGCATTAGCGTCGACGACAGCTATATGTTCACCATCACCCAAGGCGCTGAAAATAAATCAGGGCAGCCCGTGACGCTCTATCCTTTCGGCCAAATCACCCGCTCGGGCCGCCCCGAGACGACCGATCTGTTTATCTTGCATGAAGGGCCCATTGGCTTTTTCGGTTCCGAAGGCGAAGGCCTCGTCGAAGCCGATTATGATGACCTGCTAGAAGATGGCCCGGTGAAACATTCTGCAGAAGAAGGCTGGATTGGCTTTACCGATAAATATTGGGCCGCCGCGCTCGTGCCCCCTCAAGACGGCAAATTTACGGGTCGTTTCATAGCTGCGGCAGAAGGCCAACTGCCGGTTTATCGGGCTGACTTTTTGCTGGCTGGAAAAAGCCTCGCGCCCGGCCAATCGATGCAAGCGACCAGCCAGTTTTTTGCCGGCGCCAAAACCGTCGATGCCATCGATGGCTATGCCGATGCTGGCGTCACCCGCTTTGACTTGCTGATTGACTGGGGCTGGTTTTACTTCCTAACCAAGCCGATGTTTACCGCTTTGCATTTCCTATATGCGCTGATTGGCAATTACGGTCTGGCTATTTTACTGGTCACTGTGATGATTAAAATCGCCTTCTTCCCGCTCGCCAGCCGCTCGTATGAGACGATGGCAAAAATGAAGAAACTGCAACCGCGTATGGTAGAAATTCGTGAGAAGCACAAAGAAGACAAGCAAGCCCAGCAACAAGAGTTGATGAAGGTTTACCGCGAGGAAAAACTCAATCCGCTGGCTGGTTGCCTGCCAATTCTGGTACAAATTCCCGTTTTCTTCGCGTTGTATAAAGTGTTGTTCGTGACTATTGATATGCGCCATCAGCCATTTTTTGGCTGGATTCAAGATCTCTCGGCGCCCGACCCTACCTCGCTGTTCAACCTGTTTGGTTTGTTGCCATTTGATGTGCCGGGTTTCTTGCTCATCGGCGTTTGGCCGTTGATTATGGGCATTACCATGTTTGTGCAAATGCAAATGAACCCGCCACCGCCCGATCCTATTCAGGCGCGTATGTTCCAGGTTTTGCCAATTTTCTTCACCTTTATTTTGGCAGGCTTCCCGGCCGGTCTGGTGATTTACTGGGCTTGGAACAACTTCCTATCGCTGTTGCAGCAGGGCTATATCATGCGCCGCAATGGGGTAGAAATTGAGCTATTCAATAATATCGGGCTTGGTAAGAAGTCTAAATAAAGAGAGCCTTTTGGGTTATGGAAAAATCGGAGCAAGACAAGCTTTTAAAAGCTGGCCGTTGGCTACTGGCCCAAGGCACTGAGTTTCGGCTCGGCGTCGTAGGGCTAGAGCATTTGCCACCACCCGATCGCATTGAGATTGCTTTTGCGGGTCGCTCGAATGTGGGCAAGTCTTCGCTTATCAATGCGATTACGGGTACCAAAAGATTGGCCCGCACTTCCAATACGCCTGGACGCACCCAAGAGCTGAACTTTTTTATGCTGGCACCCGAGCGCAATGGCGGCGCCGCATGGCTGGTTGATTTGCCGGGCTATGGGTATGCGCGCGAAAGCAAAACCAAAATCGCGGCTTGGAATATACTGCTGAACGATTATTTGCGCGGACGGCCGAATTTGCGCCGCGTCTTTATGTTGGTCGATAGCCGCCATGGCTTGAAGAAAAACGATCTGGCGATGATGGACGACCTCGATGTGGCGGCTGTGTCGTATCAGATTATTTTGACCAAGGCCGATAAATTGAAAAAAGGCCAATTGGAAAAAGTGGTAGCCCAAACCCAAGAGGCACTGACCAAACGCCCTGCCGCCTTTCCAGAGATTATCGCGACCTCAAGCGAAAAAGGTCTGGCTATTGATGATGTACGCGCGGCCATAGCAAGTCTGGTTGATTTGTCCGAATTGGGATATAAAGCTCACTGATTAGCTGGAGTTGCCTTATGGCCAAGAAACCCATCTCGAAAGCAAGCTCAAAGCCGAGCTCAAAGCCGAGCTCAAAAGTAACCTCTTCGCAGAGTTGGCTAAAGCAAGCGCATGTGCTGACACAAGCGCTGCCTTTCATGCAGCTTTATGACAAAAAAACCATCGTCATTAAATACGGCGGCCACGCTATGGGCGACGAACATCTGGCGGCAAAATTTGCCAATGATGTGGTGTTGCTCAAACAAGCCGGCATCAACCCCGTGGTCGTGCACGGCGGTGGGCCTCAAATTGCGGCCATGCTGGAACGTCTCGGCATTAAATCGACGTTTAAAAATGGCTTGCGAGTCACCGACGCGCAGACCATTGAAGTGGTCGAAATGGTTTTGGCAGGCGCCATCAACAAACAAATCGTTACCGCCCTTAATAATGCAGGCGGCACGGCCGTTGGGCTTTCGGGCAAAGACGGAAATTTACTGGTCGCGACAAAAACTAAAATTAAGCAAAAATCGCCCAAATCTAGCGTCGAAAAAGCCGTGAACTTGGGCTTTGTTGGCACGCCGACCAAGGTAAACACACAAGTGCTCGACACGATGTTGGCCTCGAATATTATTCCGGTCATCGCCCCGATTGCGACTTCGGCCAAAGGCCAAACCCTAAACGTGAACGCCGATACGGCCGCCGGCGCTTTGGCCAGCGCGCTGAACGCCGAGCGTTTGTTAATGCTGACCGATGTAACGGGCGTGCTGGATAAAAAAGGCGAGCTGCTGGAGCGCTTAAGCGTGCGCCAAGCCGCACAATTGATTAAAAACGGAACCGCCCAAGGCGGTATGATACCCAAGCTCGAAACAGCGATGAAAGCGGTAAAAGATGGCGTTGGCGCCACGGCCATTTTGGATGGACGGGTGCCTCACGCAATTTTACTGGAGCTATTTACAGCGCTCGGCGCTGGCACGCTGGTTGAATAGCATGAGCTGGTTTTTTCCCAAGCGACTGATTTTGCTATCTGGCTTGATGGGCGCAGTCTCCCTTTTCAGCTTTGGCACGGCCGAAGCCAAAGTGCGTTTGTGCAATGAAACCTCGCATGTGCTGCAAGTCGCCGCCGCCTATCAACAAGGCGTGGCCAACAAAACAGAAGGCTGGATTAGCGTGCTACCCGGAGAATGCAGAAACGGATTGGCTGATTTACCAGACAATGCGCAAGTGTTCACCTATGCCAAATCCGATGCGGCCCATGCCGGCGAAGGATTGGTATTCGACGGCAGCGAACGCTTTTGCGTGGGCGCCGATACCGAAGGATTTACCGTGGAGGGACGCCGCGATTGTCGGCGACGCGGCTATGTTGAAGCTGATTTTACCCCCGTGGCTTCCAGCTCAGGCCGCCAGACCGTAACGTTTACGGAGAAAAGCGACTTCGGTCGTCGCCGCGCTTTGATGGCAGGCATTCAGCGTTTGTTGTCTGATTTGCAATATGACATTGGCGCCGTAGATGGCTTTGGTGGCGAGCGCACGCGCGATGCGGCGGCCGCTTATAAGTTGCGCTACGGCATACAAAAAGACCCTAAGGGGCAAGATTTACTGGCCAAATTGGTGCAAACCGCGCGAGATGAAGCCAGCCAAAGAGGTTTGATTTTGTGCAATAAAACCGAACATTTGGTCTGGGCAGCCACGGGCATGTTGCGCGCCGATGTGTTTGAAAGCCGTGGCTGGACCCGCGTGCCCGGCGATAGCTGCGCACAAGTTTTCAATCAAACTTTGGACGATAGATATTATTTTTATTACGCCGAAGCGATGGATGAAAAAGGCAAATCGATTGTCGAAGCGGGACGGCGCAAAATCTGGGGCGGCGACCAAGACTTATGCACCAAGCCGACGCGCTTTGTTATTCGTGGCGACGAAAATTGTAACCAGCGCGGTTTCGATCGCCATAGTTTTGTTCAAATCGACACGGGCACCGCGCGGCGATGGAAAGTTAATTTAGAGTAATATGCAGCGTTTTAACGATATCGATGCTTGGGTTTTCGACCTAGACAATACACTTTACCCCGCCAGCCAAAATCTATTCGCCGAGATTGATGTGCGGATGACCGCCTTTATTCAAGACGCCCTGAACGTCACCAAAGACGAAGCCTTTCGCGTACAGAAAGATTTTTTGGGCGAATATGGCACCACGCTTTCCGGCCTGATGAATGTGCATGGGCTGGAGCCCGGCCCGTTTTTGGATTTTGTGCATGATTTAGATGTCTCTATTCTGACGCCTGACCCGAGCCTGAAACAAGCCATTTCGGCCTTGCCGGGGCCAAAATATATTTTTACCAATGGCACAAAAGGCCATGCCGCGCGCGTGTGCGACCGCTTAGGCCTAAGCGAGCTATTTGACGATGTGTTTGACATTGTCTCGGCCAATTATGTGCCCAAGCCCAATCCAGATATTTATCCGATGATGCTGGAGAGCTTTGGCATTGCCCCTGAAACATCGGCATTTTTTGAGGATATGGCGCGCAATTTAACCCCCGCCCACAAGCTGGGCATGGCCACGGTTCTGGTGCATGAAGAGGGTCAAGACGGAGCGCAAAAAATGAATATGCCAGAAAAATACCGCACCCATGACGAAGCCCACATTGACCATACGACCGCAGACCTCGCGAGCTTTTTGACTGCGTTAACGACGGGTTAATTGTCTGATTGACTTCACTCGGCAGCTTGCTAATTTGACGCCAATCCTAACACCGCCTAGCCAATTTGTTTTCGAGGAATACCCAATGGACATGCAAAACGCTGAAACAATTATCAATGCCGCTTTCGACGATATCGCGGCGGTTTCGACCGACACCCAAGGCGACGTGCGCGATGCCGTTTCCGCCGCCCTAGTGGCGCTGGATGGGGGCACAATGCGCGTGGCCGAAAAAGCCGCCGATGGCAATTGGCAGGTCAATCAATGGCTCAAAAAAGCCGTGCTTTTGTCGTTCCGGTTAAACGATATGTCGATGCAATCTGGCGGCCCGCAAGGCTCTAGCTGGTGGGATAAAGTGCCGTCGAAATTTGATGGTTGGGACGAAAGCGCCTTTCAACAGGCAGGCTTTCGCGCCGTGCCAAATTGCATCGTGCGCCGCTCCGCCTATATCGCGCCGGGCGTTGTTTTGATGCCGAGCTTTGTAAACCTAGGCGCTTATGTAGATAGCGGCACCATGGTCGACACATGGGCGACCGTTGGCTCTTGCGCGCAAATTGGCAAGAACGTGCATATTTCAGGCGGCGCTGGCATTGGCGGCGTCTTGGAGCCTTTGCAAGCGGGGCCTGTGATTATTGAAGATAATTGCTTTATTGGCGCGCGCTCCGAAGTGGCCGAAGGGGTTATCGTGCGCGAAGGCGCCGTTTTATCCATGGGCGTGTTTATTTCTGGTTCGACCAAAATCGTCGACCGCGCCACGGGCAAAATTTATCGCGGCGAAGTGCCAGCCTATTCTGTCGTGGTGCCTGGCACCCTGCCTTCCGAGACGGGTAATGTAAACTTGGCCTGTGCGGTGATTGTGAAAACCGTGGATGCGCAAACCCGCTCGAAGACCTCGGTTAACGAATTATTGCGAGATTAAAATGAGCTTGGATCCGGTTCAATTTGCAGTCGATCTTATTCGCTGCCCTTCTGTTACGCCCGCCGATGCAGGCGCGCTCGATGTGCTGCAAAACGCGCTGAGCGAGATGGGGTTTGCTTGCACACGCCTGCCGTTTGACGAAGCAGGAACCGATCCGGTGGATAATCTCTATGCCCGTCTTGGCACGGGTGCGCCGCATATTTGTTTTGCTGGCCATACCGATGTAGTGCCTGTGGGTGCCGAAGCCGAATGGAAAGTCGACCCGTTTGCGGGCGAAATTCGCGACGAGCAACTTTGGGGTCGCGGCGCCGCCGATATGAAAGGCGCCATTGCCGCTTTTGTGGCCGCGACGTCTGCGCATTTGCAAGCCAATGGCACACCGGCTGGCTCTATTTCTTTGCTGATTACCGGCGATGAAGAAGGCCCAAGCATTAATGGCACGCGCAAAATGCTGGGCTGGTTGGAGCAACAAGGCGAGATTATCGACGACTGTTTGGTCGGCGAGCCAACCAATCCGAAGGCTTTGGGCGACATGATAAAAATCGGTCGTCGTGGCTCGGTCAATGGCGTGGTGCGCGTGGTCGGCACGCAAGGCCATGTCGCCTATCCGCATTTGGCCGATAATCCGGTGCCGCAACTGGCAGCCTTAATGGTCGCGCTTTCGAGCGTGCCTCTAGATGACGGCACCGAGCATTTTCAACCGTCCAACCTCGAAGTCACTAATTTCGATGTCGGCAATCCTACGACCAATGTCATTCCGGCTGAGGCCAACGCGCGGTTTAACATTCGCTATAATGACACTTGGCAAGCCGACAGCCTAAGCGCTTGGATTAAAACCCAGCTCGATGCGGCGCAAGGCTCGGCGGGCTATGAATTAGAGCTATCGCATACCGGCGATTGCTTTTTGACCGAGCCGAATTCTTTTGTCGAACAATTGAGCCGCGCGGTGAGTGCCGTTACCGGGCGCGAGCCTGAGCTTTCCACCTCGGGCGGCACGTCGGATGCGCGCTTCATCAAAGATGTCACGCGCGTGGTCGAGTTTGGCCTCGTTGGCGAGACCATGCATAAAGTCGATGAACGCGTGCCGGTGGAAGACATTCGTAAATTATCGACGATTTATGAAACGCTGCTGTCGAGCTACTTCACGGTTTAAAATCAGCGGGCGCTTCTAGCCGCTCGGCTGGATAGTCGACGCGCATGAACGTAAGGCCTTCGGCCGGCGCCACTTGCGGGCATTTGGTTCGGTCGCACGCCTCTAAAACACCGCGGGCTTGCTCGAGCGAAAACTTACCATCACCAACGACTTTCAAAACGCCCGCCAGCGAGCGCACCTGATGATGTAAAAAACTCGGCGCCGAAGCGATAATCGTAAACACTTCCCCATCTTGCGAGACTTCGAGCTGCGATAGGGTCTTCACCGCCGAAGCCGCTTGGCATTGCGACGAGCGAAAGGTCGTAAAATCATGATGGCCGACGAAAATTTTTGCCGCTTCTTGCATCGGCTCAAGCTCCAGCGGGTAAGGCACGAACCAAGCGTGGCCCAAATCGACCGTCAGGGGCGCACGGCGCGAGATGAGTTTATATTCATAATGGCGCGCCAAAGCAGAGAAACGCGCATCGAAATCATCGCGCGCGGGCGCTACCGACAAAATCGCAACGGGGGCGGGTTTTAAATGAAAATTGAGACCTGCCATCACTTTCTCGGCCGTCCAATTGGGGTCTTCTAAATCAAGGTGGCCGACTTGGCCGCGCGCGTGCACGCCTCTATCGGTGCGCCCTGCCCCAAAGACATTCAGCCTTTGGCCGCATAATTTTTCAACCGCGTCAGACAGCGCATCTTGCACACCGCCGCCGCCACGTTGGCTTTGCCAGCCCAAATAGGGCGAGCCGTCATATTCTATGGTGAGGCGCCAGCGCATTGCCTAGACCTTCTGTCCAGCACGGAGCCCGCGCCCGCGCATAAAATCTTCGCCGCTCATCGCGCCCTTGCCAGCTTTTTGCACCCGCAAAAGCTCGAGTGCGCCCTGCCCGCAATAAATAATCGCGCCGTGTTTGGCCACTTCACCAGCCGTGCCATCTTCGCTCAAGGGCTGCGCCTGCAACACTTTTATGCGTTCGCCATCGGCCTCAAACCAAGCGCCGGGGAAAGGCGAAAGCCCGCGAATGTGAAAATCTAACTCGCTGGCAGAGCGCGTGAAATCTAGCCGCGCTTCGGCTTTATCAATTTTTTCCGCATAGCAAATGCCATCCGCGGCTTGGGGCTGGGCTGCCAAATCAGGCTGCGCCATCAGGGCTTGAGTTACCGCCTGTCCGCCCAATTCGGCCAGCTTATCGTGCAGGCTGGCGGCCGTGTCTTGCGGGGCAATGGCCAGCTCGCGCGACATTAAAACGGGGCCTGTATCTAAGCCCGCTTCCATTTGCATAATCGCGACGCCCGTATGCGTATCGCCTGCCATAATCGCACGCTGAATGGGCGCTGCCCCGCGCCACCTTGGCAACAGCGAGGCATGAATATTCCAACACCCTAGGCGCGGCGTATCGAGCCAGACTTGCGGTAAAATCATCCCATAAGCCACCACAATGGCCAGATCCGCATCGTGCTTTTGAAATACATCGAGCGCCGCCCCGTCGCGCAAACTAGAGGGCGTAAACACCTCTATGCCAGCGGCCTCGGCGGCTTGGTGGACGGGCGCTTGAACCAGCTTTAGCCCGCGCCCCTGTTTGGCGGGTGGGCGCGCGTAAACGGCGACAATCTCATGGTCGTTGGCCCGCGCAAAAGCTTGCACGGCACGAAACGCGGAGACCGCAAAATCGGGGGTTCCCATGAAGATAAGACGCAAGCCCATCGGGCGATCCTAAAACGAGCCAGACGCAGCTTCAGACGAAGCGTCGGCCTGTTTTTCGCGTTCGGCTTTCAGTATTTTTTTCAGCACAATTTGCCGCTTTAAGCGGGACAAATGATCGAGAAAAACAATGCCATTCAAATGGTCAATTTCATGTTGAATGCAAGTTGCCAGCAAGCCATCGCAGTCCATCTCTTGGGGCTTGCCGTCATAGTCTAAAAACGTGATACGGCATTGGGCCGGACGCTCGACATCGTCGTAAAAACTGGGAACCGACAGGCAGCCTTCTTGATAATTACGGGTCTCTTTTGACGTCCAAACCACTTCCGGATTGACGAAATAGCGCGGGCCTTCCGTGGCTAATGGGTCGTCTTCCTCGGCCTCGTCTGGCTCATAATTTGGCTCTGAATTTAGTTCTGAATTTAGCTCTGAATTTAGCTCTGAATTCGGTTCAGATTTGCCCTTCAAATCCATCACCACCACACGCTCCGGCACACCAATTTGGATGGCGGCCAAGCCAATGCCCACAGCCGCGTACATGCTATCCAGCATATCGTCCATCAGGTCCCGCGTCGCATCGGTTACCTCGGCCACGGGCTGAGATATGGTTTTGAGCCGCTTGTCCGGCACTTCGATGATTTTGCGTATCGCCATGGCTTATGAAATACGCCTTGTGCGGGACAGCGTCAAGAGAGAGCCCGAATCGGATAAGTTAGGAACATGAGCCTTGTTTCGACCCTTATTGTGAGCTTTATCACTCTCAGCCTTGGGCTGGGCGTGGGTGTTGGTCTTACCCGATGGCTGCGCCCGAGCGCGCCAGATGAAGAAAATGGCGAACTTGCGCGCGGGCTGCAAGGTGAGATTATTGCCCTGCAAACTAGCCATAGAAACCTCGCGGCGCAATTATCCGAAACCAAGTCTAGCGAGGCAGACTTGCGGCAAAACCTGCAAGCCGCGCGCGAGCGTCTGGCACGAGCCGACGAAAAAATCATCGCTTTTGACGAAGCTCAAAAAGCCGCTCGCGAAGAGTTTAAAAATCTGGCCAGCGATATCCTCAAGCAAAATAGCGCCGAGTTTAAAGAGCAATCCAAACAAAGTTTAGAGGTGCTGTTAACCCCGCTCGACAAACAATTGGTCGAGTTTAAAACCGAGATTACCGGCTTTAAGGCCATCAATGAAAAAATGACCTCGGAAACCGAAAGCCTGACCAACGCCCTGACCTCCAATGTAAAAGTGCAAGGCAATTGGGGCGAGATGGTTTTGGAGCGGATTTTAGAAGAATCGGGTCTCGAAAAGGGTCGCGAATACACATTGCAAGGCGAAGGTCTGGGTCTGAAATCAGCCGATGGCGCGCGCCAGATGCCCGATGTGATTATCAATCTGCCCGAAGCCAAACATATTGTCATCGACAGCAAAGTCTCGCTGACCAGCTTTCGCGAGTATCAAAACGCCAGCTCGGACGACGACCGCGCCATCGCCGCCAAGGCATTCATCGCCTCCACCGAGAAACACATTAAAGACTTGGCAGCTAAGAACTACCAAAATGCCTATGGGTTACAATCGCTCGACTTCGTTATGATGTTCATGCCGATTGAGGCGGCCTATTTTCTATTGCTTTCGGCGCGCGAGGATATTTTGCGCCAAGCTTGGGAAAAAGGCATCTCCATTGTTTCACCATCCAACTTATTTCCAAATTTAAAAACCATCGGCTATTTGTGGCGCTTGCAAAAACAAAACGACAATGCCGAAGAAATCGCACGCCTAGGTGGCTCGGTTTACGACAAAGTCAGCGGGTTTTTAGGCGATATGCAATCGGTAGGGAAGTCTCTCGATAAAGCGCAAGACACGCATCGCGAAGCGGTTAAAAAACTCTCTGAAGGCAATGGCAATGTTATGCGACAGGCCGAAAAATTACGCGAACTGGGCGCCAAGACCAATAAATCCCTACCCGATATGACGGATGTTTAGCGCCGATTAACACCGCGATACCATCGCCGATTAACGGCGTGATTTCATCGCGGCCAATAGCGTTCCATCATCGAGATAATCCAACTCGCCGCCCACCGGGACGCCATGCGCTAGGCGCGTCACGCGCACGTCTAAATCTGTCAACATATCGGTGATGAAATGCGCCGTCGTCTGGCCTTCTACCGTAGCACTGGTGGCCAGAATAATCTCGGCCACTTCCGGAGCCGCACATCGTGTCCGCAAGCTCTCGAGGTTTAACTCCTCAGGGCCAATGCCATCGAGCGCCGACAAAGTGCCGCCCAAAATATGATAGCGCCCGCGAAGGGCTTGCGCGCGCTCCAAAGCCCACAAATCGCCAACATCTTCGACCACACATAAAATCGTCTCGTCGCGGCGCGCGTCGGCACAAATGGTGCAAGGGTCGGAGGTATCTATATTGCCGCAGGTTGTGCAGGTCACGATTTTATCTCGTGCCACACCCAAAGCCTCTGACAGGGGAATGAGCAGGCTCTCGCGCCGCCGCATGAGTTGCAACACAGCGCGGCGCGCCGAGCGCGGCCCTAGGCCTGGCAATCGAGCTAGATATTTAACAAGGGCTTCAATCTCTGGGCCGGCCATTACCTATCGTTAGCCTCATCGGCCACATTACCATCGCTATCTTCGTCTAGCTCGTCTGGCGCGGCGGGCAAAGCCTCTGTGCTGGCCGTCGCCATGAATTCGCTTACCGATAATATTTCGGCACCCGGAAACGAGCTGAGGGCGGCTTTAACGTATGGGTCTTCGCGCGCCTTATCTTCGCGCTGTTCGGCCGCCGTGCGTTTCACGGTTCCCAGCAGCGCAGCGCCTTGTTCCTGAGACAAAGAAACCACCCAGGCTTGCCCCGTCCATTCGCGCAATTTTTTTGTGAGGTCTTGAGCGATATTGTCTTGGCCTTCGGCTAGGCGCAGCTCAAGACGCCCCGCCCGCTCGCCGGCGGCAGCTTCGAAGGATACCAAATGCACGCCGTTTTCGAGCGCATATTTCAAAGCGATATCGCGCTGGTCGGCTGCCAAATCAATGACCGCCTGAAAATCTTGCAAAACCGGTGCGCTGAATTGCACAACAGGCGCGGCTTGCGGTGAGCCAGCGCTCATGCTGGGGCCGCTAGACACAGGAGCTGATGCCCCACTTGTTTGCGACATTGTGCCTTGCGCTGGCGGCGAAGATAAATTGGCCTGTGGCGCCGAAGGGCTGGCCGAGGCTCGTGTTGGCGCGGATGAGCTCGGCGTGCCCGCAGGCGCGCTTTCAAATTGTTTAATCAGCTCTTCCGGCGTTGGCGTATTGGCCAAATGCGCCAGACGAATAAGCACCATTTCGCAAGCTGCCTTGGCGTTCATCGCACGCGGCACATCTTCGTGGCCAGCCAGTAGAACCTGCCAAACGCGAGACAGAGCTGGCGTCGATAATTGTTCTGACGCGGCCTTTCCGCGAGCCCGCAGTTCGGCAGAGAAAGCCACATCCTCAAGCGCTGCAGGAACAAACTTCAGGCGGGTGAGCCAATGTGTCAACTCGGCCAAATCAGACAAAATCACCACAGGATCTGCGCCCATCGAATATTGAGCTTCAAATTCTTCCAGTGCCTCCGGAACCTTGCCTTGCATCAACATATCGAACAAGTCGAACACTCGGCCACGGTCGGCCAGACCCAAAAGCGCGCGCATGGTTTCTTCGCTCAATTGCGTGTCGGCATCCATATGCGCCAAGGCGCGATCGAGCAAGGACAGCGCATCTCGGGCCGAGCCATCGGCCGCGCGCGAGATGAGCTTTAAACCTTCATCGGGCAAATCTACGGCCTCGGCAGCGCAAACTTTGGTGAGCAGTTTTTGCGTATCGTCCAAACTCAGACGGCGCAAATCAAACCGCTGGCAACGCGACAATACCGTAACCGGAACTTGGCGAATTTCAGTCGTCGCAAAAATAAATTTTACATGTTCGGGTGGCTCTTCCAGCGTTTTCAGCAGCCCATTAAAAGCCGCCTTGGAGAGCATATGCACCTCATCGATAATATAGACTTTATAGCGCGCCGAGGCCGGCATATAGCGCACGTTCTCGATAATCTCGCGAATGTCGCCAATGCCTGTGCGCGAGGCCGCATCCATTTCGATAACATCCACATGCGTGCCATCCATAATGGCACCGCAATGCGCGCCCTCTTGCCCTAAGGCAACGCTGGGCGCTTGCACGGCGTCAGAATGATAATTCAGTGCACGCGCCAAAATACGCGCCGTGGTGGTTTTACCCACCCCGCGCACGCCCGTCAGCATAAACGCATGGGCAATGCGGCCTGTATCAAACGCATTGGTTAGCGTTTGCACCATGGCTTCTTGGCCGATGAGGTCTTCAAAATTGCGCGGCCGATATTTGCGCGCCAGCACTTTATAGCTATCGCCAGCTTCGGGTTTATTGGCTTTGGACGCCTCGACTTCATTATGACTATCCGCATCTGCCAACACATCAAAGCCAGGGGCTTCGTCAGAAAACTCAGGCGCATTGAGCTCTTCGTCTAGGGGCGCGCCATTTGCGTCCAACTGATTTTCAATTTCATCCGATGTCATGCCGTTTTAGGTACCTGCTATCGTGAACGCTTTGAGTGGCAAAAATTAGGTGAGAGACTGGACAGGCAACCCGCAACAAGCTCGTTAGGGCTGCTTCCTTTCGGATCTGACCCGGTTGGCGAGGGGTGCGTCCGCCGCCAATCTCTCCCCTCCTTTATAGCAGAGGCTGGAGCCGAGACCAGCCTTTAGCGAGCCGCTTTAAATAAAAACATGGCGGATAAAAATATGGGCACATTCGATAGGAGCTTCGATAGGGGGCTCAAGAGGAGACGCGAAGGCTTGCCCCTAAGGAAAAGCCATGCCAATCTGCGCCATTATTTTAAGCCGTTTACCGGAGATAGTCATGGCCCTGCCCGATAACCCCATTATGTTCGCCAATAATCCGCTAGACCGAGCGGGTCATTTGCGCCCGAACCCAGACTGGGTAGCGGCCCGGCTCGCCTCCGAGGACGCTTTGATTGTGCCGCTTTGGCAATTGAACCCGCTGGTGTTGCCAGAGCTGCAACCCGGCGATGGGCGCGATGTGGGCTATTTGCCCAAAGCCGCTTTTGGCGAGGCTTGGAGCGACACCATGCAAGTGGTTTTCCTCGGGCTTAACCGACGCCAAAAGCCATTATTTGCCGCCGACATCAGCCATATGAGCGCGCCCGAAGACATGGGGCCTTTCAAAGGCATGGGGCATTTTGAGGATTTACGCGGCCTCGCCGCCGCTGGCGATATGGCACGCACCGAGCTGGCCATTTTGGCACAAGCCAAAGGCATGTTGGATTGGAACCTACGCACGCCGTTTTGCGCGCAATGCGGCCACGCCAGCCAAAGCGCCGAAGGCGGCTATAAACGCAAATGCGATAATTGCGGCACAGAACATTTTCCACGCACCGACCCAGTGGTGATTATGCTGGCCACCCATGGCGAAGATTGCTTGCTCGGGCGCCAACGCGGCTGGCCTGACGGCATGTTGAGCGCCTTGGCAGGCTTTATGGAACCCGGCGAGACATTAGAAGAAGCGGTCGCGCGCGAACTGATGGAAGAGGCCGGTATTGAAGTGTCGAATGTGAGCTATTTGGGCTCGCAACCTTGGCCGTTTCCGGGGTCTTTGATGATCGGCTGCATGGCCAAGGCGAGCCATCGCGATATTCAGGTCGATGAAGTGGAGCTCGAAGAAGCGCGTTGGGTTCCGCGTAGCGACATTATTTCGTCGATGGCCGGCCAAGGGCCGCTTGGCGTGCCGCCCGAAATGGCCATCGCGCATCAATTGATGAAAGCTTTCGCCGAAGGCGGTGAATAGAGACCGAAGGCGCTGAATAGGCGGAGAGTAATTTTTAGGCGTCTTTTAAAGCAGCGCGTTCTGGCGCGGCTTTATAGACGCCTAAAATATCCATTTTGGAACAATAGAAATTCAGCTCTTCCAGCGCCAAGCGCACTGGCTCGCTATCGGGATGGCCTTCTATATCGGCATAGAATTGCGTCGCCAAAAATCCGTTGGGCTGATAGCTCTCGAGCTTGGTCATATTGACATTATTGGTCGCGAATCCGCCCAAGGCTTTATACAAAGCCGACGGCGTGTTTTTCACACGGAAAATGAAACTGGTAATAATCTCATCGCTCGGCGCATCGCTGGCATTGGGGCTGGCATTGGGGTCGGCATCATCGGGCGTCGCCGACATCACCAAAAACCGCGTGGTATTGCTTTGGCTGTCTTCAATATTTTCACGCAACACATCGAGACCATAAATCTCGCCCGCCAGCTTTGTGGCAATGGCGCCATGATTTGGCGTTTGGCTGGCACTCAAATCGCGCGCACTGCCGGCCGTATCGGCGGCCACTTGCGGTGTTAAGCTCAGTTCCGCGATAATGTTGCGGCATTGGCCTAGCGCCATTTCATGGCTATGCACATGGGTTAAATCGCTTTCCTTCGTGCCAGGCAAAGCCAGCAAACAATGGTTCACACGCATGAAATGCTCGCCGATGATGTAAAGGTTGGAGCCTGGCAGCAGCCGATGAATATCCGCCACGCGACCCGCGACCGTGTTCTCTACTGGCATCATGGCCAAATCGGCTTCGCCTGATTTTAGCGCCGCGAAAGCGTCATCAAAGGTGGCGCATGGCAAGGGTTCCATGTCGCCATATTGGGTCTGGCAGGCAATATGCGAATTGGCGCCTAGCTCTCCTTGAAATGCGATTTTTCCCATTTTTTATTTTCCTTCTTTCAGCACGCGCTCGGCATGCGCCAAATCTTCGGGCGTATCGACGCCCACAGGCACCGTATCAACCACGGCCGCCGCAATCGACATGCCCGCTTCCAGCGCCCGCAATTGCTCAAGGCGCTCGCGCAGCTCTAGGGGCGATGGCGACAGCGTAACAAATTTTTCCAACGCTTCGCGCGTATAGCCGTAAATGCCGATGTGATGATACAGCGGGCCCTCGCCGCTGGGCGCGGTGGCACGCGTAAAATAAAGCGCGCGGCCCCTGTCGACATGGGTCAGCGATAAAACCGCTTTGACGACGTTTGGGTTATCGCGTTCTTCCGGCGAGGTAATCTCAGCCACCAGCGTCGACATGTCGAAACCTTGTAGGGTCGCCAATGTGGTTTTTACCAAATGCGGGTCTAGGGTGGGCAAATCGCCCTGCAAATTAATAATCGCGTCATGCGCGCCCGCGCCATCGACTTGCTGCAAGGCGGCATAAATACGGTCTGAGCCCGACGGCAAATCGGGGTCGGTCAACACAGCTTCGCCGCCAGCTTCGATGACAGCATCGGCCACTTCGCGCTCGGCTGCCGCCACGACCACACGGCCACAATCGGCCGCCATAGCGCGATGCCAAACCTGTACAATCATCGGCAGGCCGCAAATATCGGCCATCGGCTTATTGGGCAAGCGGGTGGAGGCCATGCGAGCTGGAATTAAAACAATCGGATTTTTAGCACTCATCTTACGTTCTCTCTCCCCCCCCCTTTGGGGGCCTTATTTGGGCGGCTGTTTGCGTATTGCATATCCCGCCTTCATTTCCTAATCTGTGCGACGCTACGCCGCAAGCCTAAACAGGCTGAAAAGCGTAAGCTGCGCGAAATTTAAGAGCCTGCGTTTCGATCGCGATTGCGAGGGAAACGGGGGGAAAAAGACACCTTGGAGAAAAGTCATGGATAGTTTTGAGCTAAATAAAATCTTTGGTGCCGTCTTGTTTACCTTGCTGGTCTATCTTGGCGTGCAAAACTTAGGCGACATATTGTTTCATGCTGAACCAGCAAATCCGCAAGCCTATGTTGTTGAAGGCGTGGAAGAAGAAGGCGCGCCTAGCGCGGCCGTTGCTGCGGTTGTCGAAGTCTCCATTCTCGAATTGCTGCAAACGGCTTCGATTGAAAAAGGCGAGAAAACAGCGAAAAAATGCCTCTCTTGCCATAGTTTCGAAAACGGTGGCGCCAATAAAATCGGCCCGGCTCTTTACGGCGTCGTCGATCGCCCTGTAGCGAAAGCCGCGGGCTTTAACTACTCAAGCGCGCTGACGGACCTAGGCGGAAACTGGGATTATGAAGCCTTGAACGGCTTTTTATTGAACCCGAAAAAATACGCCGTGGGCACCAGCATGTCTTTCGCTGGATTGCGCAAAGCCAATGACCGCGCCAACATCATCGCTTACTTGGATAACTTGAAATAATCAGATTTTTTAAGTTAAAAGACCTATCGCCGCGTGCAAGCTTGCTTGCAAGCGGCGTTTGTTTTTTTACCCTTATCAAGACATACTCTTCCTCACGCACCCTCACAAAAAAAGTCGGAGCTGACATGGCATACTCTATCTCCAAGCTGAAAACCTTCTGTCTGGCACTGGCGCTGCTCTGCGCGCCGGCTCTCAGCCACGCCGATGAATGGCGCCATGGCCTGTCTTTGTTTGGCAAGCCTGATTTAGAAAAAGGCTTCGCCCATTTCCCCTATGTGAACCCAAAGGCGCCTAAGGGCGGTGACGTAAAAATTGCGGCTATCGGCTCCTTTGATAACCTCAATTCTTACACCATCAAGGGCAATGCGGCCGAAGGCCTTGGGCTTTTGCACGACACATTAATGACTGGGTCGATGAATGAGGCGAGCGCCAATTATGGATTGATTGCAGAAGCCGTAAAGCACCCCAGCGATTTTTCTTCCGTCAGCTTCAAGCTGCGGCGCCAAGCGCGCTTCTCTGATGGCAGCCCTATTACGGCTGAGGATGTCGCGTTTTCTTTGACCGCGCTGAAAAAAGCGAACCCATCGTTTCGCGCCTATTATAGCGATGTGGTGGGCTATGACATTGCCTCCCCGCACGAAATAACCTTCCGTTTCGGCCAGACGGGAAACCGGGAATTACCGATGATTTTGGGCCAATTACCGATTTTGAAAAAAGCCTATTGGAACGCCAATCAACGCTCGCTGGCCAATACGACACTGGAAATTCCGCCCGTCTCTGGCGCCTATGAAATCGAGACGGTAGATGCAGGACGCGCCATTACCTATGCGCGACGCGCCGATTATTGGGGCAAAGACTTGAACGTGAACCTTGGCAAACATAATATCGACCGCATTAAGTATATTTATTTTGGCGATGACACCGTCGCCTTTGAGGCTTTAAAAGCTGGCGAGATTGATTATCGGCGCGAGTTCTCGTCGCGCATTTGGGCCACAGGATATGACACGCCAGCCGTTCGTAACGGACAAAAAACCAAAGAAATCGTCGCGCTAGAAAACCCTGCAGGCATGCAAGGTTTTGTTTTCAACCTGCGCCGCGACCGCTTCGACGACATTCATGTTCGCGAGGCTTTAAACTGGGCCTATGATTTTGAATGGACCAAAAAGAACCTGTTCTATGGACAATATGCGCGCACAGGGTCGTTTTTTCAGGGGTCCGAATTGGCCGCTCATGGCACCCCTTCCAAAGCCGAGTTAAAACTACTGGCCCCTTGGCGCGCCCAGCTGCCAGCCAAAACGTTTGGCCCGCTGTTTCAAAATCCGATTGCCGATGGCTCTGGCAATATTCGCAAACACTTACGAAAAGCGCGCGCTTTGTTGGAAAAAGCGGGATGGAACATTGAAGATGGCAAACTGAAGAAAAACGGAAAGCCCTTTACCATCGAGTTTTTGCTGGTGCAGCCTGCTTTTGAGCGCATTGTCGCGCCCTATATAAAGAAACTCGCCAAACTGGGCATTGACGCAAAAATTCGCACGATTGACCCCACGCAATATCAAAACCGCGTCACCAATTACGACTTTGATGCGATTGTGACAGGCTTTGGCCAATCGCTCTCGCCGGGCAATGAGCAGCGCAATTATTGGTCTTCCTCCGCCGCCAGCCAACCGGGGGGGCGCAATTATATCGGCATTCAAAACCCGGTTGTCGACGCTTTGGTGGAAACCCTTATTTTTGCTGAATCGCGCGAGGCCCTGATTGCCGCCACGCGCGCGCTCGACCGAGTGTTGATTTCCAATCATTATGTGATGCCGCAGTGGCATTCGCCGCATGAGCGTTTGGCTTATTGGCAGGGCTTGAAACGCCCCGACCCGATGCCCAAACATGGGTTGGGGTTTCCCACTTTATGGTGGAAAGAGGCGCGTTAAAAACTTGCCGCACTTCGAACTCGTGACATACTTAACCTTCATTTTAAATAACCTCTAACTCACTTTTGAGGGAGTTTTGCCACCCATGGGTG
>CAWVRH010000007.1:0-95319 GCA_963932545.1 uncultured Rhodobiaceae bacterium
GTAGTGGCGGAGAGGAAGGGATTCGAACCCTCGATACGGGATTACCGCATACTCCCTTAGCAGGGGAGCGCCTTCAGCCACTCGGCCACCTCTCCACCGCCGTTGATAGCGAAGGGTCGCAAGTTTTTCAAGCGGAATTGACTATCTTGCTCAGATTTATCGTTAACTTATGCCGTTTGCCCAATTTTATGGCTCACCGCATTATCGCTCTCATGTTCAGTTTTTCCTGTGGAAATCATGGCAAAAAGCTTAACCTAAGCGATGTCAGAGATGATGGCTATGTTTATGGTTATGGAGGCACAGCTGAAGGTGACCGCTTAAAAGACATTGAGAACTTATACGGAAGTAGTCATGCAGATCATCTCGAAGGCGATGAAGGCCGGAACAAGCTGGAAGGCTGGAAGGGCGATGACACCCTGATTGGTGGAGCTGGTAATGATACCTTGATTGGTGGAGCTGGCGATGACACCCTGATTGGTGGAGCTGACGATGATATCCTGATTGACGATGGTATTGGCAAAAATTCCTTTGATGGTGGTGAGGGTACCGATACCGTTTCTTATGCAGGTGCAGAAGGATTGGTTTATATAGATCTTGGCCTAAATAGCAGTGGTTTGCTTTTGGGAGCACGGGGAGATTCGTACAATAGTATCGAGAATGTGATTGGTTCGGATCATACTGACTTCATCTTTGGTACAGACGGTAATAATACATTTGAAGGTGGTAAGGGAGCTGACTTTATACTCGGCCGTGACGGTATTGATGCTGTTTCTTATCAGGCTTCAGATGAGGGGGTACATGTTAACCTCTCAGGACTGGGGAATCAGGACGATGCTGGAGGTGGTGGCCTCGGAGGTGATGCAGAGGGAGATAGATTAGATAATATTGAGAATCTGATTGGCTCTAATTATGCTGACACTCTTATTGGTGACCAGGAGGGTAACGTTCTCAATGGTTCAGCAGGCAATGATACTCTGGAAGGTCGAGGTGGTGCCAACACCTTGATTGGCGGATCTGGCAATGACATTTTTGTGTTAGATAATGTCGGTTATACAAACGTTCTTGAAGATATCGCTCTGAGTGGAGATATGATTGTCGTTGCTGATTTTGAAAATGGTATTGATAAGATCAGAATTGAAGTTAGCTTCGATGACGTTAATACATTAGATTCTATTCAGGAAGATACAGGTCTTGAGTGGCGTCAGGATGATGATGATGTTGTTTTACAATTATCGGATGAGATTCTCTTCTTTGGATTCCCTATTTCATTGAATGCAGATGTTCTGAGAATAGAAAACTTTTCTCTTGCAGACCTTACTGTTGATGATTTTGACCTGTCTGTCGTTTCTGATCTAGTATAACTTTAGTTATTCAGTTTAGTAGAAGCCCCCCCGTCCTTAAAGGCAGGGGGGCTTTTTATATGTATGAAGTCGTAAATCTATGTTGGTTTGTAGGTACTTACGTTAAGAGCCATTTTAGCTATAAAATTTCGGTTTCATTGGCATTAAAATTATAGGTGTAAATATCCAAGTCGCTAGTCAGGAGAGCTTGTAGCTCGGCAAAATCCGTTCCCGCTGCACCATATAAAAATGCAGTGTATCAATGTCATTCTGCGCGAATGTTTTCGCGCCAACGCTGCCAGCAATAAAGCCATCCATGGAACGGAGCTATTGTTTAAGGACGTTGGATACCGTTTGACGAAAGGCATTTTCACCTGATTTATTATTTTTTTAAGGCTAGTCACTCAAGCTCAGCACTTTTCGCATTTTCTGGTCACTGGAATTCGCCTCTTCGTTGGCGGACAATAAACCCCTGCCAGCCCGTTGGCTTAGGTGGGGGCTTGTCCCTTTTAAAAATCTTCCGCATAAGGACGAATGTCTAGCTCTTGTGTCCATGCGGTTCTGTGTTGCTCATGCAAGGTAAAAAACGTCGCCGCAATGGCGCTAATGTTTAGCGCGCCATCGTCGCCCTTAGAATCTAGATAGCCGCTCAATTGTGAGCGAACTTTCTCGCCCTCAATCAACCCATCAATCACCACATGCCCGACATGAATGCCTTGCGGTCCAAATTCGCGCGCAATCGATTGTACCATCATCCGCAAAGCACTTTTGCCAGCCGCAAAGGCCGAAAAACCTGCCTTGCCGCGCAAAGATCCGCTGGCTCCCGTAAACAAAAGGCTTTGCTTGGGGGCCGCATCTTGTTGTTTGAGCATCAGACGCAGCGTCGCTTGAGCGGCCACGAAGCCGCCGAAACAAATTACCCGCCACATGCTCTCAAACACCTCTGGAGTGACGTCTAAAAACGCCTCGGGTCGATTGTTGCCCGCATTATAAATGGCCAGTTCTAGCGGGCGTCCATCGGCCTCGATTTGGGCCAAGGCGGCTTCCACTTGGCTGACATGAGTAACATCGGCCAATAACGCCGTGGCGCTGCCGCCTTCGGCTTTAATGGCTTCGACGATGGCATCGATTTTAGCTTGCGTCCGTCCGTTTACGAAAACATGCAGGCCGCGCGCGCTAGCTTGTAGGCATAGCTCGGCTCCAACGCCTTGGCGGGGGCCGACGCCAAAAATGACTGCACTGCTGGTTGGCTTGGACATAAAACTTGCTCCTGAAAAAATCCATCTAAACGATTGGCCGACGGGACACGACTTGCCGCCCTGCAATCTTATGCTATGTTGCCGCCATAGCACCTACCTGTCTATTTTTGTTTCGGGGAAGGTGCATCATTCTAGGCAATGGAGTTCACCATGTTTCGAGGCTCAATCACTGCGCTCATCACGCCGTTTAAAGACGGTGGCGTCGATGAAGCTGCTTTGCGCAAGCTGGTCGATTGGCAAATCGCTGAGGGCACGCATGGGCTTGTGCCAGTGGGCACCACGGGCGAGTCGCCAACGTTGAGCCATGACGAGCATGAACGCGTCGTCGAAATTGTGGTCGATGCCGGCGCCAATCGGGTACCGATTATCGCTGGCGCTGGGTCTAACTCGACCGCCGAAGCGATTGCTTTTACCCAACACGCAGAACGCGCGGGCGCGGATGGCGTGCTACATGTGACGCCTTATTATAATAAGCCAACGCAAGACGGATTATTTGCGCATTTTCAAGCCATTGATGCGGCCACGCAGTTGCCCATCCTTATCTACAATATTCCCGGTCGTTCCGTCGTCGATATGACGCCGGAAACCATGGGGCGTTTGGCCGAGTTAAAAAACATTATCGGCGTGAAAGACGCCACCGCCGAGCTGTCTCGCGTGGGCCAACAGGCGGGCACGTGTGGCGATGATTTCATTCAGCTTTCTGGCGAAGATGCGACGGCTGTCGAGTTTATCAAACAGGGCGGGCATGGCTGTATTTCGGTTTGTTCCAATGTCGCGCCCAAATTATGTTCGGCCATGCAAGAGGCGGCACGCAACGGTGATTATGTAACGGCAGAACAGCTCTTGGCCAAACTCTTGCCGCTGATGGATGCCTTGTTTTGCGAAACCAGCCCATCGCCTGTTAAATACGCTATGATGCGCCTTGGGCTGTGCGAAGAAGAAATTCGCCTCCCAATGTTGCCTGCAACGCAGAATGCGCGCGATCAAGTGGATGCCGCCTTGCACCAGCTTGGCCTGATTTAGCGTCATGTCTTCGAAGAGCGGTGGCCGTAAAAAAAACAGCGCAGGGGACGGCACCATTGCTGAAAACCGCCGCGCTCGCCGTGATTTTGAAGTTACGGAAACTTTCGAAGCTGGCCTTGTGTTGCAAGGCACAGAGGTTAAATCTTTGCGCGAAGGCAAAGCCAATTTAGCGCATTCCTTTGCCACCGTGCGCGATGGCGAAGCGTTTTTGATGAATGCCGATATTCCCGAATATAGCGGCGGCAACCAGTTCAACCATAAGCCGACGCAGCCGCGCAAAGTGCTTTTGCATCGCCGCGAGATTAACAAGCTAATGGCCGCCGTGCAGCGCGATGGCATGACCTTAGTGCCGCTTAAATTATACTTCCATGAAAACGGCCGTGTGAAACTGCTTGTTGGTTTGGCACGGGGTCGCAAGAAAGCCGATCGGCGCGATGTCGAAAAGCGTCGCGATTGGGATCGTCAAAAAGCCAGATTACTGCGCTAGTTTTTGCTGCACGAGCGCAAACACATCTTCAAACATTTGCGTCGTTAAGCGCCGCGTATTGGTGTTGTAGCGCGAGCAATGATAGCTATCGATGAGCGTCAGCCCATTCATGTCATGGCACGCGCCATGGGCAAATTTCGCTTCGCTTAATTTCATGCCCCGCGCGCGCAGCACATTGTCGTGCGATATTTTACCCAGCGATAAGACCACTTTCAAATTCACCATACTGTCGAGACGGCCTTGCAAAAACCCTCGACACGCCGTCATCTCGGCGCCAATCGGTTTATTTTGCGGCGGCACACAGCGCACCGCATTGGTTATCATCGTATTGACCAGCTCAAGGCCATCGTCTTTATGTTGCGCGTAAACGCCCTTGGAAAGGCCAAATTTATCTAGCGTCGCATACAGTAAATCGCCCGCCCAATCGCCGGTAAAAGGCCGCGCGGTGCGATTGGCGCCGGTGACACCTGGCGCCAATCCGACGATGAGCAGCTGGGCTTTCTCATCGCCAAAACAGGGCACGGGGGCGTTGAACCAATCTGGATGCGCGGCTCGGTTTGCCTCGCGATAGGCTTTCAGGCGCGGGCATAAACCACAATCGGCGTCTGGGGTAGTTAGAAGAGGGGCGTTTGAAGTCATGCCCCAAGATAGCGCGACACATGGCTTTCGTTCAACCGATATAGCGCAGGGGCCTAAATCTCGCTTGTCATTGTCCATAGCTTGGCTTACTTCCAGCCTATGATTTATTTGGCCTTGGGAAGTAACTTACGCGGCGATTTCGCCAATAGCGTGCAATTGGTGCAAGCGGCAATCGACAATTTGCCGCTCACGGGCGCGCATGTGGTTAAGCGCGCGCCGCTGTATGCCTCAGCCCCCATTGGCCCAGCCGGACAAGAGGATTACATCAACACGGTGGTGGCTGTGCGCAGCCTTGTGCCTGCCTTGGCATTATTGCCACGATTGCATGCGCTAGAAGCGGCTTTCGGGCGCCATAGGGCAGGATCGGTTGTTTGGGGGCCGCGGACCCTAGATATTGATATTATTAGCTATCACAAGGAAGTGCATCGGTTTCGGGCGCAAATCCCACATCCGAGGGCGGCCTCTCGTGCCTTTGTGTTGCAACCTTTGGCTGATATTGCCCCCGGATGGCGCCATCCAGAGTATGGCACGCCAATTGCAGAGTTATTGGCCGCTTTGCCAATGCAGGCGCGCGTGGGGCTAAAACGCCTCTAAGGGAAAATTTCGACCGCGATTTCTCATTTTGCCTTCTTTTTCCTTGCGATATTGGCTTAACAGGCATAAATAAAACGTAACTCATGTCTATTTAACTTGAATTGGATTGCCCATGGCTCGTGTGACCGTAGAAGATTGCGTTGATAAGGTAACAAACCGTTTTGAATTGGTATTGTTTGCCTCTCATCGAGCCCGTGGCATGTCTGCTGGTGCTGAATTGCTAGTTGAGCGCGACAACGATAAAAACACTGTGGTTGCGCTGCGCGAGATTGCCGATGAAAAAGTGGTTCCTGCTGAAGTTCGCGAAGACCTCGTTGGCTCGCTGCAGAAACAAATCGACATTGATGAGCCAGATGAAGAAATCATTGCCGCGCCGATGCTGGGCCATGTAGAAGCGGGCGCAGAAGCCGGTCAACCTATGGTCGAGATGAATGAAGACGATATCTTGGCCGCCTTGCAATCTTTGGAAGCAGCCGGCCCGAAAGATAAAGGGGATGGTCGCGGAGAATAAAGCCCCGACACTTGCTTTATATCCGTGCCTCGGAGGGCTTGCCCGATGATGCGCCAATACGAATTAGTCGACCGCGTTTCCAGCTACGACCCCAGTGCCAATGAAGACCTCTTAAACAGAGCCTATGTGTTCGCCACGCAAAAGCATGGCGATCAAAAACGCGCGTCTGGGGACCCCTATTATTCGCACCCTGTTGAGGTGGCTGGCATTTTAACTGACTTGCATCTCGACACTGCCAGCATTGCCACCGCGTTGCTGCACGACACGATTGAAGACACAGAGACGACATTTGGCGAGATTGAAGACCTCTTCGGTCGCGAGATTGCCGATATGGTCAATGGCGTCACCAAAATGTCTCTGCTCGAATTATCGTCTGCCGATACGGCGCAGGCGGAAAACTTTCGTAAACTCTTGGTCGCGACTGCCAGCGATATTCGCATTCTTTTGGTCAAATTGGCTGATCGTCTGCACAATATGCGGACGCTGCATTTTATCAAATCAGACGAAAAACGCCGACGCATCGCCCAAGAGACGATGGATATTTATGCGCCCTTGGCGGGGCGCATCGGCATGCATAATTTTCGCGAAGAGTTGGAAGATTTATCTTTCGCCGAGATCAACAAAGATGCCCGTGAATTGGTGATGGAGCGCTTGAGCGAGCTGAACGACCAAAGCAGCGACATGCTGGCGGAGATATCCGACGCCGTATCCACAGAGTTATCCAAGCAAGGTTTAGAGGCTGAGGTTTATGGGCGTCAAAAGCGGCCATTTTCTATCTGGCGCAAAATGCAAAACAAATCGATTTCTTTGGAGCAATTATCGGATATTTTTGCCTATCGGATTGTGACCCAAAGCGAAGATGATTGTTATCGCGCGCTCGGCGTTTTGCACCGCACCTATCGGTTTGTGCCGGGGCGCTATAAAGATTTTATCTCGACGCCGAAAATCAATGGCTATCAGTCTTTGCATACAACGGTGGTCGGCCCGAACAACCAGCGCGTGGAGCTGCAAATTCGCACCCGCGAGATGCACGATGTCGCCAACCGAGGTATCGCCGCACATTGGACCTATAAAGACCAGCAAGATGAGCATCCAGATATCGCCAAAATTGAGCCATTTAACTGGCTGCAAGATATGGTCGAGCAGCTTAAAACGGGGGAGACGGCGGAAGAGTTTTTAGAAAATACCAAGCTTGAATTATTTACCGACCAAGTGTTTTGCTTCACCCCCAAAGGCAGACTCATAGCCCTGCCACGAGGCGCCACGGCGTTGGATTTTGCCTATGCTGTTCATACAGCCATCGGTAATAGCTGCATTGGCGTGCGGATTAATGGTTTGAAACTGCCGTTCCGGACGCTTTTGAAAAATGGCGATGAAATTGAAATCATCCGTGGCGAGAGCCAAAAGCCAATGGCCAATTGGGTGAACCATGTGCAAACCGGTAAGGCTCGTGCCGCCATCCGTCATTCTTTGCGCGAGCGTGAAGCTGCGGAATTTATGGCCTTGGGCGAACAGATGATTGAAAGCCTGTTCGCCGCCGAAGGCTTAGCGGCCGAGGGCACTCTGCTGGAACGCGCGCTGGGCGTGATGCATTACGAGAGCCTAGATCTGTTGCGCCTCGATGTGGGGCGTGGCGATATCTCTGCGGCGGATGTGTTGCTGGCTGTGATGCCTGAAAAACGCAGCCGCCGCTCAATGTTTGCTGGCGCGATGCGCGGATTAATCGGCCGATCGAGCCAAAGAACAACTTCGCACCCAGCCATCTTGCCGCTGAATGGCGCGCTATACGGCACCGTTGTGAAAATCGCGGAAAACCATTTCCCCCTGCCAGGCGATGAGATTGTGGGCGTGGTGACCATGGGGCAAGGCGTGGTGGTTTATCCTGCCTCGGCGCCCGATATATTAGATTTGGAAGACAAGCCGGAGCGCTTGGTGGCGATGAAATGGGATGAAAAAGCGGAAACCCTATTTGCTAGCCGCGTTCATATGACGGCGGTCAATCGCACAGGGTCTTTGAGCATCATCACGCAAACCATTGCAGATTTTGATGCCAATATTACCAATTTGAGCTTTATCCAAGACAGCGATGATTTTTGCGACCTGACGGTGGATGTGGAAGTGCGCGATGTGGAACATATGGATCAAATGATTGATGCAATACGAGGAAGCCGTGTGGTCAGCGAGGCGAATCGGGTCATTTTTAAGCAATAGAAATTTGAAACGTAAATTAAAAGCGTGAAGGCGGGTTACGACATGACACCAGAAAAAGTGCTGCAGGAGTTTCGAAATGCGGACGCCCTTTTAGAAGGGCATTTTCTACTGTCTTCGGGCCTCCATTCGCGCGCCTATTTGCAGTGCGCGCGCGTGTTGATGCAGCCCAAGCGAGCGGCCCGTTTGGCGAAAGCTTTGGCGGCGCAATTGAAAGAAATTGTAAAGGGCGAGATAGACGCGGTCGTGGCGCCAGCCATGGGCGGGTTGATTATCGGCCATGAAGTCGCGCGCGCCTTGAACGTGCCGTCCATGTTCCTAGAGCGTGTCGATGGCGAGTTTACGTTGCGGCGCGGTTTCTCTTTGGATAATAAACCTCGGGTTGTGATGATCGAAGATATCGTGACGACCGGGCTTTCTTCGCGCGAAGCGATTAAATCCATTCGGGCGCAGGGTGGCAAAGTGGTGGGGGCTGGGTGTCTTATTGACCGCTCCAACGGCAAAGCCAAAGTGGGCGTGAAGCTGGCTTCCTTAGCGCGTTTCGAAGTCGAAACTTTCGATGGGAAGAGCCTGCCCGATGACTTGAAAAATATACCGGCGATTAAGCCAGGTAGCCGCGGTTTGAAATAGGGGTAGGGGATGTTCCGACGCCGACTGCCGCAAACCTATTGGCAAAAAGCCCGTCAGTTTTTCTGGCCGCGCGAAGGTTGGATTCGCGCCACGATATATCTATGGCGCCGCACCATTCGCTTGAGCGGCACCCCACACAGCATTGCCTTGGGGCTGGCCATTGGCGCCTTTGTGTCGGCCAATCCAATTTTAGGCACGCATATTTTGTGGGCCGCTTTCATAATTTATTTCATCGGCGGTAATTTTCTCGCCGCCGTTCTAGGCACATGGATGGGTAATCCCATCAGCTTCCCATTCATTTGGCTGGCCACGTTTAACTTAGGACACCTATTGCTCGGCACATCTGGGGACGTGAAAAAATTACCCGAATTGAGCTTGAGCCTGCTCATCGAGGCGCCGCTAGGCACTTTGCTGCCGCTCATCGGGCCGATGCTTTTGGGTTGGATTCCTGTCGGCTTGGTTTTGGGCGCTTTGGTCTACTATCCAAGCTATTGGAGCATTGAAACCTATCAGGTAAGGCGGCGCGCGCGATTAGACAGAAAACGCAATGCAGCTGCCCAAAAATAATGCTAGGAATGCCTGATGGCAGTAGCTGAAAAACTTCGTCTTGGGGTCAATATCGACCACGTCGCAACCATCCGCAATGCACGCGGAGGTCGGTTGCCTGACCCTGTGCGCGCCGCGGAAGTGGCCGCTTTGGCGGGCGCCGATGGCATTACCGCGCATTTGCGCGAAGACCGACGCCACATTGGCGATGAAGATATTGCGCGTTTAGCGCAAGAAATCGGCTTGCCGCTGAACCTGGAAATGGCCGCAACGCAAGAAATGTGCGCCATTGCCTTGCGCCATAAACCCAATGCCTGCTGTTTGGTGCCTGAAAAACGCCAAGAAGTAACCACAGAAGGCGGCTTGAATGTGGTAAATGGCGGCGCACAATTGCAGTCTATTCTCGACCCCATTAAGGCGGCGGGTATTCGTATTTCTTTGTTTATTGATCCCGTCGAAGCCCAAATCGAAGCAGCGGTGAACGCAGGGGCCGACATCGTGGAATTGCACACGGGCGCTTATGCCCATGCCCATCAAGACGGCGACGCGAAAGCCTTTGCAGCCGAGCTGGCGCGTTTGCAAACAGGCGCCGAGCTGGCCGATAAAGCAGGGCTGGAAGTGCATGCCGGTCATGGACTTTGCTATGAGACCGTGGCGCCGATTGCTGCGATACCCCAAGTCGTGGAGCTAAACATTGGCCATTTTCTAATTGGCGAGGCTATTTTTATCGGCCTAGAAGGCGCCATTGGAAAAATGCGTCGGCTGATGCTGGAAGCGCGTCGCGGCCAAGGCCCGTCCGCATGATTTTGGGCATTGGCAACGACCTTATTGATATTCGTCGGATAGAAAAAACGCTCGAGCGTTTTGGTGACCGTTTCATCCAACGCCTTTACACAGATGTTGAACAGAAGCGCTCTGAGAGGCGCAACCAGCGCGCGGCTTCTTATGCCAAACGCTTTGCCGCGAAAGAAGCTTGCTCAAAAGCCCTCGGCACGGGCCTTCGTCAAGGCGTGTTCTGGCGCGATATGGGCGTGGCCAATCTGCCGTCTGGCAAGCCAACGGTTCAGCTCACGGGTGGCGCCTTAGCGCGCTTACAAAAAATGACGCCAGAAGGTATGGAAGCGCAAATTGACCTGACCATTACCGATGATTTTCCATTGGCGCAGGCGATTGTTATTATTTCGGCCAATCCGAAATCGGAAACGGTTAGATAGAGAGCCATGTCAAAAATGAAACCTCAAAATGGTGGTGCCAAGCCCGATGGCTTAAAAGAAAACATTCGTGTTTTCGTTTTCGCGGCCGTGATTGCCGTCCTTATTCGGTCCTTGTTTTTCCAGCCGTTCAACATCCCGTCCAGTTCGATGAAGCCAAGTTTGCTCATTGGAGATTTCCTCTTTGTGTCGAAATTTAGCTACGGCTATTCGCGCCACAGCTTTCCGTTCTCGCTATTGCCCATAGATGGGCGCACGTCCGATACGGGCCCAGAGCGCGGCGATGTGGTGGTGTTTAAATTGCCAGCCGACAATCGCACAGACTTCATCAAGCGGGTCATTGGCCTGCCGGGCGATAGCGTTCAGATGATTAATGGCCAATTATTCCTCAATGGTGTGGGCGTGAAACGCGAGCGCATCGAAGATTTTTTAGAGCTGCAACGCAACGCCGAGCCCATTCGCATTCGTCGTTTTCGCGAGACCCTGCCAAGCGGGCGCAGCTATGAAGTGCTCGACCAGATAGACAATGGCCCCGTCGATACCACACCGATTTATCAAGTGCCTGACGGGCATTATTTTATGATGGGTGATAATCGCGATAATTCTACTGACAGCCGCTTTGGCCGCTATGTCGGCTATGTGCCGCATGAAAACCTAGTCGGGCCAGCGCAAATCCTTTTCTTCTCCTTTGATGACCGCACCCGATGGTATGAGATTTGGCGTTGGCCAATTTCTATCCGTGGCTCGCGCTTGTTTGATTTGGTTCGCTAATGGCATCGCTCAGCGCCTTTGAAAGCCGTTTGGGGCATGTGTTTGCGCAAGCCAATCTTCTGGAGCGTGCGCTGCGCCATGCCAGTTTGGATATTGAAGAAGACAATGAACAGCTTGAGTTTTTAGGCGACCGTGTTTTGGGTTTGGTGATTGCCGAATACCTTCTCGACAATTACGGGCAAGAGAGCGAAGGCGATATGGCGCGACGTCTGGCGCAATTGGTGAGCCGAAAAACCTGTGCCAAAGTGGCGAGGGAAATGCAATTGGTCGAGGTTTTGCGAATGGATGAAGGCATTCAAAAGAGCAAAGACGTGCCGACCAATATTTTGGCAGATGGCTGCGAAGCGGTGCTGGGGGCTGTCTATTTAGATGGCGGTTTGGCGGCGGCAAAACGGGTGATTGAGGCGCATTGGCAGCCCCATTTTGCAGGCCAAACAGAAGCGCCGATTGACAATAAAACCGCTTTGCAAGAATGGTTGATGCAACGCGCCTTGGCGTTGCCAATTTATGAAATTGTCGATCGCACGGGCCCAGACCATGCGCCCGAGTTTACAATTAAGGCGTCGGCCCACGATGGGACGGCGCTTGGATTAGGGGCCTCGCGGAAATTGGCAGAACAACGTGCCGCCGCAGCCTTGGTCGAGAGTTTAAAAGAGGGGTTTGTGGAAGCAGACGCCCAAGAGGAGACGGGCGTATGACAGAGTCACCCCAAGTAGTGTCACCCAAAAAATGTGGATTTGTCGCGGTTATTGGCCCGCCTAATGCTGGTAAGTCGACTTTGTCGAATGCGCTTGTGGGCCAAAAGGTTGCCATTGTGACGCAAAAAGCCCAGACCACGCGCATGCGGTTGCGCGCTGTGGTGATGCATCAGCAATCACAAATTATCCTCGTCGATACGCCTGGTATTTTTGAAGCTAAACAACGCTTCGACCGCGCCATGGTCAAGGAAGCTTGGCTGGGCGTGAACGATGCCGACCAAGTGCTTGTGGTGCTAGACGCGGCGCGCGCGGAGACGCCTGAAGTAGACTTAATGCTGGAGGGATTGTCGCGCAGCGAAAAGAAAATTTCTTTGGTATTGAATAAAATCGATACCGTGCCGCACGAAAGCCTCTTGGCCTTGGTGCAAAAGCTCAATGATCGGGTGAACTTTGCCGATACGTTTTTAATCTCGGCGCTGAAAGGCCATGGGCTCGACCAGTTGCGCGAGCAATTGGCCGACAATATGCCCGAGGGGCCATGGTTGTATCCCGAAGACCAAGCGGCAGATATTCCGTCATTGCTTTTGGCCTCGGAAGTTTTGCGCGAGAAGTTATTTTTAAGATTGCACGAAGAGCTACCCTATTCTTTGACGGTAGAAACCGATAAATGGGAAGTCAAAGAAGACGATTCCGTACGCATTGAGCAAACTGTCTATGTGCGCCGCGACGGCCAAAAAGCCATCGTGTTGGGCAAGGGCGGGCAGACCATGAAAGACATTGGCTCCGACGCGCGACGCGAGTTGGAAGAAATGTTTGAACGCCGTATCCATTTGTTCGTCTTCGTGAAAGTTCGCAAAAACTGGAAAGAAGACCCCGAGCGCTATCGTATGCTGGGGCTGGACTACAAGGCTTAGCCTATGCAGTGGGAAGCCGAGGCCCTTATTTTAGCGGCTCGCCCCCACGGCGAAACCAGCGCCATTGTGGATGTGTTTTCGCGCCAGCATGGCCGTTTCGGCGGGCTGGTGCGCGGCGGCAATAGCCGAAGATTACGCCCGGTTTTACAGCCCGGCAACATGGTGGTGGCCACTTGGCGCGCGCGCCTATCTGAACATTTGGGCGTAATGAGCGTCGATGCCGGACGCGCCTATGCAGCCGAAGTGATGAACGATGCGAGCTTATTAGCGGGTCTCTCGTCGCTTTGCGCTTTGATGCAAATCACCCCCGAACGCCAAGCCTATCCGCGCCTCTATGATACAGCGATGTTGGTTTTGACTGAATTGTCCAAGGCCGAGACGGGTCACAATGGCCAGACCGACACCGACGTTTGGCTACCTTTATTGGCGCGTTTTGAAATGGCACTTTTAGAGGAAACTGGTTTCGGGCTGGACCTTTCGTGCTGTGCGGCCACGGGCGTGATTGAAGATTTAGTCTATGTGTCGCCGCGCTCGGGCCGCGCCGTCAGCCGCGAGGCGGGCGCACCTTATGCCGATAAAATGTTTGCCTTACCAGAGTTCTTGCTCGACCCCGCCGCCGACGCCACCCCCAAAGATGTGCGCCATGCCCTAGACTTGCTTGGGCACTTTTTGGAGCGGCGCGTGTACTTACCCAATGATGCCAAAATGCCAGCCGCGCGCGAAAGATTGATGGATATATTGGCCCGCCACAGCCAATAAGCGGGCGTGGTAAAAATTAAACCGCTCAAAGCGAAGAGGGGACTTGGAAACAAGTTTGCGAATCTGGCTATATATTCTGCATGAGCGATATTAAAGACATTCCACTGGGCGAAACCAGCGTGACTCTCAAGCACGCGCTTGAAACTCGCTATTTGGCCTATGCCCTCTCGACGATTACCAATCGAGCGTTGCCAGACGTGCGCGACGGGCTAAAGCCTGTGCATCGGCGCTTGCTTTTTGCGATGCGCCAATTGCGCCTCGACCCCGAAAATGGCTTTAAAAAATCAGCCCGCGTGGTGGGCGATGTTATCGGTCGCTATCACCCACATGGTGACCAAGCCGTATACGATGCTCTGGTGCGCTTGGCGCAAGGCTTTGCGGTGCGCTATCCGCTTGTCGATGGGCAGGGCAATTTCGGCAATATCGATGGCGATAATGCGGCCGCTATGCGGTATACAGAAGCCCGAATGACCGCTATCTCCAGCCTGCTGCTACAAGACCTAGATAGCGACACGGTAGACTTCCGCCAGACCTATGACGGCGAAGACGAAGAGCCGATTGTGTTACCGGCCGCGTTTCCAAATCTTTTGGCCAATGGCGCCTCGGGCATTGCTGTGGGCATGGCCACCAGTATTCCGTCGCATAATGTCGACGAATTATGTGCCGCCGCGCTGCACTTGCTGAAAGCGCCGAGTGCGCGCATTGAAACTTTGATGGAATATGTGCAAGGGCCGGATTTTCCAACCGGCGGTACATGCATTGAAAGCCCAGAAGATTTGCGCGAGGCCTATGCGACAGGGCGCGGTGCTATGCGTGTGCGGGCGAAATATGAAGTCGAAGATATGGGCCGCGGCACATGGCAGATTGTCATTACCGAAATCCCTTATCAGGTGCAAAAGTCACGGCTCATTGAAAAAATCGCCGATCTGATGAATGCCAAACAATTGCCGATGCTCGACGATATTCGCGACGAGAGCGCTGAAGATATTCGGGTGGTCATTGAGCCGAAGAGCAAGAACTTAAAGCCCGAGCAAGTGATGGCAGTGCTGTATCGCACGACCGATTTAGAGAGCCGTTTCTCGCTGAATATGAACGTCATCGACAACCAAGGCGTGCCGCGTGTCATGGGGCTGCGCGAAGTGCTGTTGCAATGGTTGCAGCATCGCAATGATGTTCTGGTTCGCAAATCAAACTACCGCCTGAACAAAATCCTCGCCCGCCTTGAGGTGTTGGATGGCTATCTGATTGCCTATCTGAATTTGGATGAAGTTATCCGCATTATCCGCGAAGAAGACCATCCGCGCGATGATTTAATGTCGGCGTTCAAGCTGACGCAAGTGCAAGCCGAAGCGATTTTGAACATGCGTCTGCGCGCTTTGCGCAAGCTAGAAGAAGATGGCATTCGTAACGAACATGGCGAACTCTCGGCTGAGATGGCGGCATTGCGCGAGCTTTTGGGCTCGGAAAGTCAACAGCAGGCGGTTGTGGCCGGCGAATTGAAAGGACTGCGCAAGCAGTTCGGTCCGAAAACCGAGCTAGGGCGTCGTCGCACTGTTTTCGCGCAAGTGAACGGCGAAGAAGCCATTTCGCTCGATAGCCTGATTGAAAAAGAGCCGGTGACGGTGGTGTGTTCGGCAAAAGGCTGGATCCGCACGCTCAAAGGCCACGCCGAAGACGGCAGCAAGCTGACCTATAAGGACGGCGATAAGACTAATTTTGTGCTGCACGCGATGACCACCGACAAGCTGGTGCTTTTCGCCTCTAATGGGCGCGCCTATGCATTGGAAGTGTCGAAACTGCCAGGCGGGCGCGGCAATGGCGATCCGGTGCGCTTGATGCTCGATATTGAGCCTGCGGAAGAAATTGTTGAAATCTTCGTCCACGATCCTGCCCGTAAATTGCTGGTCGCCTCACGCGTCGGTAATGGCTTTGTGGTGCCGGAAACGGAGCTGATTTCGACCCGTAAGGCAGGCAAGCAAATTTTGAACGTAAAAGCCCCTGACGAGGCAGCCATTTGCGTGCCAGCCTTTGGGGACCGCATTGCGGTTCTGGGCGAAAACAAAAAGCTATTGTGTTTCGCCCTAGAAGAAGTGCCAGAAATGGCACGCGGCAAGGGCGTTCGTTTGCAACGCCATGGCGACGGTCATATGGCCGATGCGCGCTGCTATGTGGCAGCCGAGGGTCTGAAAATTACCGATAAGGCAGGCCGTGAGCGGGTGTTCGACGACTTGGAAGAATGGCAAGGCTTACGCGCGCAAGCGGGGCGGGTTCGCCCGAAAGGCTTCCCCGTGGATGGTCTCCTAGGGCTGGCTTTTGCTAATCGGCTTTAGCGCCTATTCGGTCAGCTGAAATTCGGCTTGGCCTTGGTAATTCCAAAACTTAACCTGAATTTTATACGCACCTGGTTGGTAGCGCGCGGTGTCGAGCGGTATTTGGCGAATTTCTTCGACCACATCGCGTTCGGCAATGGCGCCGCGTGTGAGGGTCTCCTCACAAACCTCAGGGCGACGCACGGCTTGAATAAAGTTGCCATCGGCTGTGGTGATGACATAGCGGAATAACTTGCAAGGCCCATCGGCAACCAAGGTAGCCACGCCATCGGTATTATTGACCAAGCGCAGAACAATCGGCATGGGCGTAATTTTGCTGGCTTGCAAAGCGTGCTGAATAGGCACGCCAACTTGCAAGCCTATTTCGCCATCGCCAACGCTATTGTCGTCTCGCCAGTAAAACCCCAGCAGGCCGACGACGAGGATAATGGCAAAGGTAGTGACCATCATATTGGGCATTCTCATGGGTTAATCTCCAAACACGACTTCAGGCAACCAAGTCGCCAATTGAGGGAATAGCGCCAACAGCGCCAACATAGTTATTTGAATGGCTACAAAGGGCAAAGCGCCTTTGTAAATTTGGCTGGTGCGAATACTGGCAGGGGCCACGCCGCGCAAGTAGAACAGCGCAAAGCCAAACGGCGGCGTTAGGAAACTGGTTTGCAAATTAATCGCCATCATCACGCCCAGCCAAACCGGATCCACGCCCATCGACAAAAGAATAGGCCCGACAATCGGCACGACGACAAAGATAATCTCGATGAAATCTAGGAAGAAGCCCAGTATGAACATAATCAGCATGACCACGGCGACGGCAGTCCAAACGCCGCCTGGCAGGTCTTCCAGCAAGGCCTGAATAGCTTCATCGCCGCCAAGGCCACGGAAGACAAGAGAAAAGAGAGCCGCGCCGATGAGGATGATGAACACCATGGAGGTCGTATGGGTGGTGGAGCGCACCACGCTGCCCAAGATATCGCCGCGCCAAGCTTGCCCCAAGCTGGCCAATATGGCGGCAGCTAGCAAGCCGCAAAAGCTCAAGGCCACGCCCATGGCGATATAGTCCAGCACGCTGAGCGTATCGCGCGCGAGGCGTAAATCCATATAGCTGGTTTGCAAAACCAAAAGCGCTAAGGCCAAAGCGCCCAGTCGAATGAGGGTGTGGCCACCGCTGAGGCGTTCGCCAGCCAGCAAAATTGTGCCAATCGCGCCCACGGCCGCCGCTTCGGTAGGGGTGGCAATGCCGCCCAAAATAGAGCCCAAAACGCCGACGATGAGGAATATTGGCGGCAGAAGCGCTTTCAGCAAAGCGCCCCATTCGATGTCGCCCTCTGGCTCGGCGCGCGGGGCTTTATGGGGTTGCAGATAAGCGACGCCAATTTGATAGGCGATATAAAGGCCCACTAAAACCAGACCCGGAATTAAAGAGCCGGCAAATAATTCGCCAACCGAAACCGTGTCGGGCGAGAAAATGCCTTGTTCGAGTTGCGCTTTTTGATAGGCATTGGCTATCACATCGCCCAATAGCACCAGCACGATGGAAGGCGGAATGATTTGCCCCAAAGTGCCGGCAGCCGCAATGGAGCCTGCGGCCAAGGCGGGGTCATAGCCGCGCTTTAACATGGTGGG
This sequence comes from uncultured Rhodobiaceae bacterium, assembly GCA_963932545.1. Taxonomy (GTDB): domain Bacteria; phylum Pseudomonadota; class Alphaproteobacteria; order RS24; family RS24; genus UBA8337. The sequence goes on from CAWVRH010000007.1 coordinate 17,547, forward strand.
CAAGGACAGCAAGCCCATCGTCACCACGGTGGCGCCAACAATGCCCGTAGAGGCGGCCAGTAGCGCGCCAACGATGGAAACCGAAACGCCCAAGCCACCGCGCAAAGTGCCGAACAGGCGGCTCATGTTTTCCAGCAAGTCCTCAGCAATGCGCGCGCGCTCCAACATGGTGCCCATAAATACGAATAGCGGCACCGCCATCAGCACTTCATTGGTCATGGTTCCGAAAATACGTTGGGGCAGGGCGTAGAAAAAACTAACATCGAAAATATCAAAAGAGTGACCGATGAAACCAAACACCAAAGCGACGCCTGCCAAAGTAAAGGCGACAGGAAAGCCAGCCATCAGCAACGCACAAGTGGTGGCGAACATAATCAAGTCAAGCGCATGGATCATTGGCTGGCCTCTTTCGGTTTGGCGAAGACGAGCGTCGCGTTTTTAATCACGCCGGAAACCGCCTGCAGACCCAGTTGCACAGCAAATACTAAAATTACGGACTTCAAAAGATAGACGCCTTGAATGCCGCTGGTCTCCCGCGAGCCCTCGCGCACAGACCAAGAAAGGGAGACGTAATCAAAAGAAACTGTGAACAGCAAAACGCAAAATGGCAGAACCAAAAATAAACAGCCCAGCATATCGATAAGGGCTTTTCGGGTTTTGGAGGCTTGCGCGTAAAAAATATCCACGCGCACATGTTCGTCTTGCAGCAATGTATCGGCCGCGGCCATCATGAATAAGACGCCGTGCATATAGATGATAGATTCCTGCAGCAGGATAGAGCCAATGCCAAACACATAGCGCAACACCACCACGCTGAACTGTACCAACACCATAGCTAATGCCAGCCAAGCGGCCGTGCGACCGATTTTGTGATTGAGGATGTCAATCCACGCGCTTATTTGCGCCAAAGCGTGCCCTAATTTGGCAGTCATGGTTTCCTCGGATTAAACGCTGCGGCGCGATTTCATATAGGCTTCTTCGCTCAACTCGCCCCAACGCATGGAGTTGTCGAGCGAGGCTTTGAAGCTTTTGTAAACTTTTGCGGTGAAAGCATCCTTGGAGGCGGCATCGTCCAGTACTTTGGTGGAGGTGATTTTCAAGGCTTTCATAATCTCAGGCGAGAAGCTGCGCACTTGCACTTTGTGTTTCTTGGTTAGCGTGTCGAGCGCGGCTGCGTTTTTATAATTATACTCGCTCATGGTGAAGTCATTTTCTGCCGCGAAAGCTGAGCGCATAATGGCTTGCTGCGGCTTGGTGAGCGAGTTCCAAACATCGAGGTTTATGCCCGTCGAGAGGCCCGCGCCGGGCTCGTGGAAGCCCGGGCAGTAATAAAACTTAGCCACTTGATGGAAGCCAAAGGCCATATCGTTCCATGGGCCAACCCATTCGCTGGCGTCAATGGCGCCACTTTTCATCGATGAAAAAATTTCGCCACCGGGCAAAGAAACAGCGGCCGCCCCAAGCCGGCGCATCACTTCGCCGCCCAGACCCGGCATGCGAATTTTTAGGCCTTTAAAATCGTCGAGCGATTTAATCTCTTTGTTAAACCAGCCACCCATTTGAACGCCCGTATTGGCCGATTGAAAGGCGATGACGTTAAACTTGGCCGATAGCTGCTCCCATAACTGTTGGCCGCCGCCGAAGTTAATCCAAGCGTTTAGCTCTTGTGCGGTCATGCCAAAGGGCACGGCGGTGAAAAAGTTAAAGGCGGTCGATTTACCCTGCCAATAATATTCGGCGCCATTGTACATGTCGGCCGTGCCGGCGGCGACGGCGTCGAAACTGTCAAACGCGCCGACCAATTCACCGGCTGCATAAATTTTAATATCAATCTCGCCGTCGGTCATTTCGCGCACTCGTTTGGCGATGTTCTCTGGCGCGGTGCCAAGGCCGGGGAAGTTTTTTGGCCATGTGGTGACCATTTTCAAACGGCGTTTGCCTTTTGCATAAGCCGGAGCCGCGACTGTGGCGGCGGCGGTGCCCGTTAGCAATCCACCCAATAATTTACGACGACCTAATTTCGACATGTTACGATTCCTCCACCGTTCCTGTGTAATCTTGCCACCCAGCCGAGCCTAAAGCTTGTAGCGGGCTGAAGCGCTTCTTGTATGACATTTTAGAACAATTTTCTATTAAATAGCCGAGGTAAACATAAGGCAATCCGCGCGCGCGTGCCGTCGCGATTTGGTTGAGGATGATGAAGCTGCCCAAACTCGGCCGATCCACTTGCGGATCGAAAAACGAATAAATCAGCGATAGGCCATCGTTCATCGTATCGCGCAACAGACAGGCGATGAGGGCGCCTTGCGCATCGCGGTATTCGACGACTTGGGTTTTTACACAAGTCTCTTCCACCATGGCCATGTAATCCATCGGCGTCATGTCGCTCATGCCACCATCGGCATGGCGGCTCTCGAGATAACGCCTCAGTAAATCATATTGTTCGCGGGTGGCATCGGGGGCTGTTTCTGTCGCAATCAAGTCGGCATTGCGATTGCGAATGCGGCGAAAGCTTTTGGACGGGTGAAAGCTGTCGGCCTTTACGCGCACAGAGCGACACGCCGAGCAGCCATCGCAAGCTGGCCGATAGGCGATACTCTGGCTGCGCCGAAAGCCTGCGTGGGTGAGGTTGTTGTTTATTTCATCGGCGGCATCGCCAGCCAAATGCGTAAACAGCTTGCGCTCCAGCAGCCCATCCAAGTAGGGGCAGGGCGCCGGCTCGGTAATGAAAAAAGAAGGAAGGTTGCTAGATTGCTTCATCTCGCCGACCTACAGACCAAAATACCAAGGGGCAAACAACGAGTAAGTGAGCCACAAAAGCACAATAAGCGGAATGCCCGCTCGCATGAAATCGGTGAAACGGAAGTTACCAGGCGTCATCACCAAGAGATTGGTTTGATAGGCAATGGGCGTCGCAAAACTACAATTGGCGGCAAAAATAACCGCCAAAATAAACGCCATCGGGTCGACATTAAGGGCGGTCGATAAGCTGATGGCTAGGGGCGTAAACAAAACCGCCGTCGCATTGTTGGATAGAATGTTGGTGATGATGGCGCACAGCAAAAAGAAGGCCGACAAAATAACAGCGGGTGCCGCGCCCTCAAATAGAGCCAAGAAGTTGTCGGAAACGAAACCTGCCCCTCCGGTTATCAACATGGCTTGGGCCATGGCCAGCGCAGCCGTGACAACGACATAAATACGCAAGTCGAACCCGCGCGTGGCTTGGCGCACATTCAACACGCCGCTGATGACCATAGCCACAGCACCGACCAGAGCCGCGACGACAATGGGCACGAGGTTGAAGACGGCTGCTAAAACCGTGGCGATAAATATCAACCGCGCGAGCCCCGCTTTCTCGAAGCGAGGTAATTCACGCGCCGACCATTGCAGCAACAGCGTATCGCGATTATGACGCAAGCCTTCCACAGCGCTTTGCTGCCCCATAACCAATAAAACATCGCCTGCCACAAGGCGCACATCGCTCATTTCATGGCGCAACATGCGCGAGCGGCGTTGCAAGCCGATGATGAGGCAATCCGTTGTATGGGTAAAACCAGTTTGGCCAATCGCACGATCCGCAATGCGCGAGCCCGGGGCAATGACCAATTCGGCCAGCATTAAATCTTCATCGCCATCCTCAGCGCCCGGCACTTGGCGCAATAAATGCTGTCTAAGAGGGTGGTCTTTCAGCGCCAAGGCATCGCCAATTTCGCGGCGTGTCGCAGCAATAAACAGTTTGTCGCCGGCCTTTAGCGTGTGGTCATCAAAAGGCGGTAGCAGTTTTTGGCTGCCCGTTTCGACGATTTGCAAGGTCATGCCAGACAGCGCGGGCAAAAAGCCAGCCGCCATCTCGGCGCCAACCAATGGGTCCCCATAGCGCAAGCGCAGCTCGATGATGAATTGCCGCCCCGAGTCGGTATCCGGTTTGGCCTCGCCATCTTCGCGCACGCCCAAAATGCGTGGCATGACGAATAATACGTAAAGGCCGCCGACGCCCATCATCACCAGGCCCGGTATGGTTTGATCAAAAAACTTTAACTGCTGCATGCCCAAACGCGCGGCCGTATCGGCAACCAGCAAATTGGTCGAGGAGCCGATGAGCGTCAACATGCCACCCAATATGGTGATGAAGCTCAAGCTCATCATATAAGGCCCCGCCTTAATATTGGCGCGCGCCGCCATGGCCACCAAAATAGGAATGGTCATCAAAACCACAGGCGTATTATTGAGAAAAGCCGAGGATATCATGGCGCCCAAAAGAACCACGATAATGGCGATATCTGCGCGCCGAGACGCTCTCCTTGAAGCCTGCTCGATGATTTTTTCTAGCGCGCCCGACTGAAACAGCCCTTGGGCCATAACCAAAAGCGCCATGATGGTAATCAGCGCCGGATTGCCAAAGCCTGCCAGAATATCGCCGCTGTCGATAAGGCGGACGCCGTCGGCATCGAGTAGGGGCACCAAACTGAACAACAGCAAAAGCACCACGATGACCAATAGAGAGGTAATCTCTATGGAAATTCGTTCGGTGGCATAGGCTGCCATCGCCAAGAAAATGACCAGAAAACTGGCCCACATGTGAAATTGATCTATCATTTAAAGCACCCTAGCGCTTATTCGCCTTTTTCTCTAGGCTGCACACTATAGATTTACACGACTTAATCGGGCATAAGAATTGAAGTCGAACGGGTCTTTTGCCCAGCCCGTCGCGGGCCCTTTACTTGGAGTTTCTATGTCGTCAGATTTGTCGTCAGACCTGTTGCAGCCAAAAGCTTTACGCAATGCATTTGGCAATTTTGGAACGGGCGTCGCGCTTATTGGCGCACACGACGCGCAAAATAACGCTGTGGGGCTTACCATCAATAGTTTCGCCTCTGTTTCCTTAGAGCCGGCTCTTTTGTCTTGGTGCTTGGCCAAAGATAGCCAATTGTTTGATGCCATCACCCGCGCCGACCGCTTTAGCGTGAATATTCTGGCGGCTACCCAAACGGAGCTGTCCAATCGAATGGCTATGCCGGGTGACCACCGCTTTGACCAGGCAGAGTGGACGGCGAGTGCTAGCGGCGGGGTTTTTGTGAACGGCGCTTTGGCGAAATTTGATTGCCGCCTGCACCAAACCATTGAGGCTGGCGATCATGTGGTTTTCTTGGGCGCCATTGAAGAAGCTTGGGCATGCCCTCAATCTCGCGCCCCTTTGGTCTATTTCCGCGGTGGCTATCGACAGCTATTGGGAGACGACTAAATGAGCAAATGTGCGTTTATCGGATTGGGCGTGATGGGGTTTCCCATGGCGGGGCATTTGGCCAAAGCGGGCTTGTCGGTCACGGTTTTCAATCGCAATGGCGCAAAAGCCGATACTTGGTGCCAGACCTACGACCGGCAGAAGGCCGCGACCCCTCGTGCCGCTGCGCAAGACGCAGACTTTGTGTTCACCTGTGTTGGCAATGATGATGATTTGCGCGACGTGGTGCTGGGCGAAGACGGCGTCTTGGCAGGCATGAAAGCGGGCGCAATTTTAATTGACCACACCACGACATCAGCCGAGGTTGCCCGCGAGCTGGCCACAGCTTGTCAGGCACAAAACGGCGCCATGTTGGATGCCCCTGTATCGGGCGGCGAGGCGGGCGCGGTGAACGCGGCTTTGACCATTATGGTAGGTGGCGAGCGGGAGATTTATGCTCAAGCCGAACCCGTAATGGCCCATTTCGCGCGCGCCAGTAAATTACTGGGGCCGGCTGGAGCTGGGCAATTAACCAAAATGGTCAATCAAATTTGCATTGGCGGATTGGTGCAAGGGCTGGCTGAGGGATTAAGCTTTGCCGAAAAGGCCGGCCTCGATGGTCGCGCCGTCATCGATACAATTTCCAAAGGTGCGGCGCAAAGCTGGCAGATGGAAAACCGCTTTGAAACGATGATAGACGGCGCGTTTGACTTCGGCTTTGCCGTCGATTGGATGGTCAAGGATTTGGGTATCTGCCTAGAGGAAGCCGCTCGAAATGGCGCGTCTTTGCCAGTCACGGAACTGGTGAGAAGCTACTATGAAGAGGTGCAAACGATGGGCGGTGGGCGCTGGGATACGTCTAGCCTACTAAAGAGATTGCAAGCGCTTTAGGTAGATAACTTAAATAAAAATAGATAATTTCTAACAAAACAGTTTTTGTGTGTCCTTCTAATCGTTAAGTTAACAGTTGGGACTATGACTTCTGGATAGAAGTTAGAAATATTCGTGCGTAGCAGCAAAGCCCATGTGGGCTCTAAATATATAAAAAGTACGGCTTTTCATAAGGCTTTTCAAAAGGCTGAGCTATGTCTTCGCGGGCTTTTGTTGGCGGGTGCGGTTCCCTTGGTTTTGGCTTTGGCCGCCTGCGGGGGCGGCAAGTCAAAATCAAGCCCTAGCCCTCCTGTGCCACCAAAAGCTTCTGCGACGGTTGAGGTGCATCTGCCGCCAGTGCCTGCCGGATGGCAAACGAACCGCAAAGTTTGGGCGGCTTCGTCTGAGTTTCAAGGGCAAGCCGGGCTTGCCACCATCCGCGCAGATTACGCTTATGCGCAGGCCATTACGGGCCAAGGGATTACCATCGGCTTTGTCGACACGGGGTTAAAGGCCTCGCATTCTGAGTTTGGTGGCAAGAGCATCGCCTTAAACGACCGCTCGGGATTAAGCAGCATCGACACCACGCAACTGAAACACGGAACCGGCGTTGCCTCCATTGCTTTGGGCGCGAGGGGTAGAGGTGGCGCCATGCATGGGGTGGCTTTCGACGCCGATCCTGCAATGTGGAGCTTGCAGCTAGACGATGGCTATTTGACGGTGAGCGACACAATTTTGAGCACGGCGACACGCGCGCTGGAAGGGGCTGGCGCGCGGATTATCAACCAGAGCTGGGGCTATAACTCCACTCTCGACCCAAACCTTATCTCTAGCCAGAAGAGTTTTTTGAGCCAGAGCTATGGCGAATTCTTAGCCCAAATGCGCCTTGGCAAAGCCATCCATGTTTGGGCGGCGGGCAATGATGGCGAAGAGCAAGTCTCCGTATCGGCAGCTTGGCCGATTATATTTCCAGACCTTACGGGCTACGCCATCGCCGTGGCAGCCCTAGACGCCAATGGCACGATAGGGCGCCAAACCAATCATTGCGGCGCGGCCCGCGATCACTGTCTTACAGCCCCGGGCGGGGTCGCCGCCGGCAAAAGCGCATATACTGTTTTAGCGCATGCCGGCGGCGGATACCGCTCTGGATATGGCACTAGTTATGCCGCGCCTTTTGTTTCGGGTGTGTTGGCCTTAATGATGCAGGCCTATGGCGAGCAACTAACTTTGCCCGAGTATACGGCTCGGCTTTTGGGCACGGCCAATAAATCTGGCATCTATGCCGATGCGTCTATTTACGGTCAAGGCTTGGTCGATGTGCAAGCGGCCTTGGCGCCTTATGGAGACACGCATATTCCCTTACCGGCTGGCGGTGTGGCGGGGCCATCGGATACGAAAATCACAGATGGTGATTTGCCGAGCGAGCTTTGGGAACGATTAAAACGAGAGAAAATTATCGTTCTCGACGCGCTGGACACGCCCTTTGAAACCACGCTGCTGCGTCCCGAAGCGAAGTTGAAAGAGGTGGCGGCAGCCAAACGGCTCCATTTTGAAACCTCTCAAACTTCTGGCACGGTTCCATCGGCACATCCTTTTTTGGCTAGCTTTGTTGGCGTAAAAAAAGCGTCCCCCCAGTCCCAAGCCGGCACGTGGAATGTTTTGGGGTTACGATTGCAACAGCCCCGCCAAAGCCGAACCACACCCGCCTATTCAGGTGTTGGGTTTGCGGCGCGTCGGGCCTTGCCAAATCAAACGGGGCATCTTGAGTTGGGGCTCGTCGCCGAACAAGAAAGCCTGATGGCTTCGGCTGGGGAGGGTGGATTGAAATTTGGCCCGGCCTATAGCGGTTTGGTCTCGCTGCGTCGGCAGGTGCAGTTTGGCAAACATGCCCTTCACTTCGATGCCCATCTGAGCCTCAGTCAAATGCACGGCGGAGGCGATAGCTTAGTATTGGGCAGCACACGAGCGGTAGCCACCTCTTGGGGTTTGGCTTGGAATTATGATCGATTGCGGTTCTTGGTTCGCCAACCAACTTATTTTGAGGCGGGCGAGTTAAACCTGTCCTTGCCATACCGACGACTAGCGGGTGGAGGTGTTTTATTTCGGCGTGGAAAATTTCAAATGCAGGCCGCACAACGCCCCCTCGAGGTGGCTGTTATGGGCATGGCCCAAGGCTATCAATTTGGCATAAAGCTGGAGAAGCAAGCTGGGCTTGCCCGACAGGTAAAGCTTGGGTTTGTGAAACGGTTTTAGTCGTTCAATAGTTTGGCAGCGTCCAAAGCAAAATAGCTCAACACGCCATCTGCGCCGGCGCGTTTAAACGACATTAGGCTTTCCAAAATAACCCGATCTCGGTCAAGCCAATCGCGCTCAATGGCGCCGGCCAGCATGGCGTATTCGCCAGATACTTGATAAGCGAAAGTCGGCACGCTGAATTGTTTTTTGCACGCCGCCACAATGTCGAGATAAGGCATTCCCGGTTTGACCATCACCATGTCGGCGCCCTCAGAAATATCTAGCGCAATTTCTTGCATGGCTTCATCTGTATTGGCGGGGTTCATTTGATAGGTTTTTTTATCCCCTTTCAAACGGTCGCCCGAGCCTACGGCTTCGCGAAAAGGCCCGTAAAACGCCGAGGCGTATTTGGCGCTATAGGCCATGATTAACGTGTCGTGATTGCCGCTGGATTCCAATTCCTTGCGGATGGCCCCGATGCGGCCGTCCATCATATCGGAAGGGGCGATGATATCGCAGCCGGCTGCCACTTGGTTCAGCGTTTGGCCAACCAAAATATCGACCGTGGCGTCGTTTAAAATTGTCTCGCCGTCCAACAGGCCGTCATGGCCGTGGTCGGTATAGGGGTCGAGGGCGACGTCGCATAAAATGCCAATCTCAGGCACCGCGTCTTTTATGGCGCGGGTGGCACGGCAAACGAGGTTGTCTGGATTTAAGGCTTCATGCCCATCGTCGGTGCGCGCGTGCGCGGGCGTATTGGGAAATAAAGCAATGACGGGGATGCCAAGGCTGGCGGCCTGTTTGGCGGCGACTACGGCAAGGTCGATGCTCATGCGCAAAACGCCCGGCATGGACGCCACAGTTTGCGTTTCATTCTCGCCTTCGATGAGGAAGATAGGCCAAATTAAATCCGCCACGCTGAGGCTCGTTTCGCCGACCAAACGGCGCGACCAATCGGCTTGGCGCAAACGGCGCATTCGGGTCGCGGGGAATTGGCGTTGCATCATGTCAAAACTCTCTCTCATTTATCTCTCCCTACATAGCGTGACTATAGCCTTGGGGCAAGATTGGCGTTATCTTGTGTCCAATCTTGTATGGCATGCGAAAGCGCGGCATAAAGAGGCTCAAGTTTAGGGAGATTACCATGTTAGATGAACACCAAGTTGCCATTCAAGATATGGCGCGTGGATTTGCCGCCGAGAAATTGGCGCCGTTTGCAAAGCAATGGGACGAGGAAAAGTACTTTCCGGTCGATACGCTGCGGGAAATGGCACAGCTTGGTTTTGCGGGTATTTATCTCAAAGAAGAACATGGCGGCTCGGGTTTATCGCGGTTTGAAGCCGCGCTGATTTTTGAAGCGCTTTCGGGCGGCTGCACCTCGACGGCGGCCTTCATGACCATTCACAATATGGCGAGCTGGATGGTCGATAGTTTTGGCACGGCTGAACAGCGCGCCAAATATGTGCCGCAACTCACCTCCATGGAAAAAATTGCCAGCTATTGTTTGACCGAGCCCGGCTCAGGCTCAGATGCGGGCGCCATGCGCAGCCGCGCCGTGCGCGATGGCGACCATTATGTTTTGAACGGCTCGAAGGCGTTTATCTCGGGCGCAGGTGTCTCGGATATTTATGTGGCGATGGTTCGCACAGGCGACGGTGGCCCCAAAGGGGTGTCGTGCTTTATTATTGAAAAAGATACGCCGGGGCTTTCTTTCGGGGCCAATGAAAAGAAGATGGGCTGGCACAGTCAGCCAACCGCGCAAGTGATTTTCGAAGACTGCCGCGTGCCTGTAGAAAACCGCATTGGCGAAGAGGGCGAGGGCTTTAAATTCGCCATGATGGGGCTCGATGGCGGACGCCTCAACATTGCCGCTTGCTCGTTGGGCACGGCCCAAAGCGCCTATGAAAAGGCCGTCGATTATGCCAAAGACCGAGAACAGTTCGGCCATTCGATTGCTGAATTTCAAGCCATTCAATTTAAATTAGCCGATATGGCCACCGATTTAGAAGCCGCTCGACTGATGCTGTATCACGCGGCCAAAAACCTCGATGCGGGCGACCCGAGCAAAACGCGAAAATCGGCCATGGCCAAGCGCTTTGTTACCGATAGTTGTTTTCATGTGGCCAATGAAGCGCTGCAAATTCATGGCGGCTATGGCTATCTGGCGGATTATGAAATTGAACGCATGGTGCGAGATTTGCGCGTCCATCAAATTCTTGAAGGCACCAATGAAATCATGCGCGTTATCATTGCGCGCGACATTTTAAAGTAGACTTATGACCTCTGAAGTAATTTTTGAAACGCGCGGAAAAAGCGGCGTCATTACCCTCAATCGGCCCGAAACCCTAAACGCTTTAACGCTGAATATGGTGCGGCTCATCAAGCCTGTTTTGGCGCAATGGGCGCAAGACGACGGCATAGAAAACATTACCATTGAGGGCGCGGGCGAGAAGGGCTTTTGCGCGGGCGGCGATATTCGCGCTTTGCATGATTGGGGCAAATCTGGCGCGCCGGAGGCGACCGGATTTTACCGCGAAGAATATCAGCTCAATCATATGATTAAGCATTTCCCCAAACCTTATATCGCGCTCATCGATGGCATCACCATGGGCGGCGGCGTAGGAATGTCTGTGCATGGTCGCTATCGTGTGGCGAGCCCACGCACCTTGTTTGCCATGCCCGAAAGCGGTATCGGGCTTTTGCCAGATGTTGGCGGCACGTATTTTTTGCCTCGCTTGGCTGGCGAAACCGGCGCTTGGTTGGTACTAACGGGCGCGCGTCTAAAAGCCGGCGATGCTTTTGCCGCTGGCGTGGCGACGCATTACATGGCGTCGGAAGCGATGGAGAGCCTGAAAGCTGATTTGGCCGAGGGTGGCGATGTAGAAGCTATTTTAGACGCTCATCATCAAGCGCCAGAGGGGGTTATATTGCCAGACCAACAAGGCGATATTGACCGCTTGTTCCAAGGCCAGAGCGTGCTGGAAATTCTGGCCGCGCTAGACGCGGATGCGAGCGAATGGGCCCAAAAGCAAGCCAAGGCCGTGCGCTCTAAATCTCCTACGAGTGCAGCCGTAGCCTTGCGCCAAATGCGTGAGGGAATACACGCTGATTTCGACGACTGCCTTCGCATCGAGATGCGCGCCGTAACACGGATTATGGCCTTGGGCGATTTTTATGAAGGCGTACGGGCGACGATTATCGAAAAAAATGGTGCCCCCGTCTGGTCGCCTGCCACGCATGAGGCGGTCACGCGCCAGCAAATAGATGAGATTTTCGCGCCCTTGGGCGACGCTGAATTGCAGTTTTAAAAAGGGATAAAATTATGAGCCGCATTGGATTTATTGGATTGGGCAATATGGGGCTTCCCATGGCCATCAACTTAGCCGTCAACCATGACGTCATCGGCTTTGATTTATCGCCGGACACAAAGGCCGCTTTGGTGGCGGCTGGAGGTGCGGCGGCCGAGACGATTGAGCAGGCGGTTGCGCAAGCCGATGTAGTGGTCTCTATGCTGCCCGCAGGCAAACACGTCGAGAGCGTTTACTTGGGCGACACAGGCGTTCTTGCCCATGCCAAAGCTGGCACTTTGCTGATTGATAGCTCGACCATTGATGTCGATACGGCGCGCAAGGTTTCTGCTGCCGCGCAAGCGGCTGGGTTTTCGATGGTGGATGCGCCGGTATCTGGCGGCGTCGGCGGTGCCAGTGGTGGCACGCTAACTTTCATGGTCGGCGGCTCGCCAGAGGGCTTTGCGGCTGCTAAGCCTTATCTTGATATTATGGGTAAGAATATTTTTCACGCAGGCGGGGCAGGCAATGGGCAAGTGGCTAAAATTTGCAATAATATGCTGCTTGGCATTTCCATGGTTGGCACGGCCGAGGCCTTCATGTTGGGCGAAAAACTGGGTCTCGATGCGCAAACATTATTTGATATTTCAGCCACGGCATCTGGCCAATGCTGGTCGATGACCAGCTATTGCCCGGTGCCAGGCCCGGTGCCGACGAGCCCAGCCAATAATGACTATCAGGCGGGTTTTGCCGCGGCCATGATGTTGAAAGATTTAGGGCTGGCGCAAGAGGCCTCCAGCAGTGCCGATTGCGAGACGCCGATGGGCCAGCGCGCCATGCAGCTGTACACGCAAATGGCAGAGAAAGGCGAGGGTGAGCTCGACTTCTCTGGCATTATTAAAATGCTACGGGGTGACTTTTAGCCGAAGATTTTTGGCACGAACCGATTGGTGCGCTGCATATATTCGGCATAGCCCGGTTTCTTTTTCAGACCATACTCAAGCAAGTCTGCACCTGAGACTTTGACCAAAAGATAGTTCATCGTCAGCGGGGCAAAAATCGTCCAAATAGCCTCTGGCGTGGCCGCAACGACGGCCGCATAAATGCCCCACCAAAACAAGGCGTCGCCAAAGTAATTTGGATGGCGGGTGCGTTTCCACCAACCGTTATCTAGCAGCTCCCCTTTTTTGGCATTCGCGCGAAATTTAGTGAGCTGAACATCGGCCATGGTTTCCATGTAAAGTCCGCCCAAAGCGATAACCAAAAATACAATCGTCAGACCCGGCAAAGCAGCGGGGCCCGCAAAATAAAACGCGGCCATAAATGGCATAGAGACCAGCCACATCAGCAGGCCTTGGAATAAAAATACGATATAGATGCTGCGCCACCAAAAAGAGTCGCCGTGTTTTTTCCGCATCGCTTGATAGCGGTAATCTTCTTCTGCTTCCTTGCGCCACCGAATGAGCAAATGAACGAACAAACGCAGCCCCCAAGCGATAACCGCAAGGCCCGTGGCAATGGCCAGCGGACTTAAGGTCTCGCTGCTCAACAGCGTGGTTAGGGCGATGAGCGCATAGCCCAAGCCCCAAAACATATCAATAATACCAGCATCGCGAAGCACGACACTAGCCACCCAAACGCACGTAAGCATTACAACTATCGTAGCGGCGCCCATCAAAAAGGGACTTGCAGTTATCATTTCAATCATCATGCTGCAAAGCTAGTTTGATTTTGTTTCCATGTCAGTAATTTAAGTCAGTAATTTAATAATTCGGTAATTTTGTGAGAGATATGACAGCGATATGACTATGCGACCCAAAGCGGAATATGCCTATTTAGACCATGACGGCGTTTTGGCCTTTGCCCACCGAGGCGGAGACAGAGTGGCGCCGGAAAATACATTGGCCGCCTTTCAAGATGCCGTCGATCAGGGCTATCGGTATTTAGAAACCGATGTGCATGCCTCCGCCGATGGCGTGGTCTATGCGTTTCACGATGACGACTTGCAACGCATGGTCGGCGAGCCAGTTGCCATTAGTACGCTCAACTCCAAACAAATTGACGCGCTGCGCGTCGAGGGCGGGCATGCCATTCCGCGCATGGCAGACTTGTTCGAGGCCTTTCCAGACGCGCGCTTTAATATTGATGCCAAAGCTTGGCCGGTGGTCGAGCCGTTGTGTGATTTGGTGCAGAAAACCCAGACGCAGGAGCGCATTTGTATTGGTTCGTTTTCCGATGGTCGCATTGAAAAACTGGTGCAACAGCTCCCGAATGTCTGCCATAGCCTTGGGCCTAAGGGCGCCTTGCGGTTTCGCAGCGCCGCGCTGACCCGAAAGCCAGTGTCTTTTACGGCAGGGGCGGCGCAATTGCCGGTTCGCCAAGCCGGCGTGCCCATGGTCACCAAAGCCTCGGTCGCTTATGCGCATAAATGTGGAATGCAGGTGCATGTTTGGACGATTAATAGCGAATCAACCATGCATAAATTGCTCGATATGGGCGTCGATGGCATTATGACCGACGATTGCGCCTTACTCAAAAAAGTTTTGCTGGCGCGCAATCTTTGGGGCTCTGGGCACTAAGCATCTGATTTTCGATACGAACTTGTGAATGAAATAAGGCTGCGGCGAGATGGCCTCTCTCGCATCTTGGTTCGCCTTGCCGATTGTGCTACATCAAGCTCTTATTTAGTGTCATGCAGCCATAGGAAGTCAGATGTCGGAATCCAGCAAAATTGAAACCACAGACAATCCCTTTTTCTCAGATGATGTCGCGACGCGCGACCCTGCCATTGCCAAAGTCATCGGCCTGGAAACGAAACGCCAGCGCGCGCAAATTGAATTGATTGCCTCTGAGAACATTGCCTCTAAGGCGGTGTTGGAAACGCAAGGTTCTGTGCTGACCAATAAATATGCCGAGGGCTATCCTGGGCGTCGTTATTATGGCGGCTGCGAGCATGTTGATGTTGCTGAAGAGCTGGCTATTGAGCGCGTCAAAAAACTTTATGATTGCGCCTATGCCAATGTGCAACCCAACTCGGGTTCGCAAGCCAACCAAGCGGTCATGTTAGCGTTGATTAAACCAGGCGACACAATTTTGGGCATGAGCCTAGCCGCTGGCGGTCACCTAACGCATGGTGCCAAGCCCAACCAATCGGGTAAATGGTTCAACGCCGTTCAATATGGCGTGCGCGAAGATAACCACCTTATCGATTATGATGAAGTAGCGGCTTTGGCCGAAGAGCATAAACCCCAACTCATTATTGCTGGCGGTTCCGCTTATCCGCGGGTGATTGATTTCAAACGCTTCCGCGAGATTGCCGATAGCGTTGGCGCTTATTTGCTGGTCGACATGGCGCATATTTCGGGTCTTGTGGCAGGCGGGGCGCACCCAAGCCCATTGGCTCACGCGCACGTTGTAACCACAACCACGCATAAAACTTTGCGCGGGCCACGTGGCGGTCTCATTTTGTCGAATGATGAAGCGCTGGGCAAAAAGTTCAACTCCGCGATTTTCCCGGGCATCCAAGGCGGGCCTTTGATGCATGTCATCGCCGCCAAAGCGGTGGCTTTCGGCGAAGCGCTGGAGCCGGATTATAAACTCTACATTCAACAAGTCGTCGCCAATGCGAAAGCGCTGGCGGATAGTTTGATGAGCCATGGCTTTGATATTGTTTCGGGCGGCACGGACAATCACCTCGTCTTGGTTGATTTGCGTCCCAAAGGCCTAACCGGAAACGTGGCAGAAGAAGCCATGGAGCGGGCTTTCATTACCTGCAATAAAAACGGCATTCCGTTTGACCCGCAGCCACCTGCGATTACCTCTGGTGTGCGCCTTGGCACACCGGCTGGCACAACGCGCGGCTTTGGCGTGGCTGAATTTAAACTGGTGGGCGACCTTATCGCGCGTGTATTGGAAGCGGTAGCGGCCAATGGCGGCGAGCCGGCGCCTGAAGAAGAGCAAGCGGTGCGGGCCGAAGTCGAAGCCCTTTGCGCCCGCTTCCCGATTTATTAGAGGTATTCTGCGATGCGCTGCCCTTATTGCATGAACTCAGACACACAAGTGAAAGACAGCCGTCCGACGGAAGATAATTCTGTTATTCGGCGGCGTCGTGTTTGTGCCGATTGCGGTGGGCGTTTTACCACGTTTGAACGCATCCAATTGCGCGAGCTCATCATCGTTAAAAATACGGGCCGAAAAGTGCCTTTCGAGCGCGATAAGCTTATGCGGTCTGTGCAAATCGCTCTGCGTAAACGCCCCGTTGAGGCCGAACGAATTGAGCGTATGGTTTCTGGGATTGTGCGTCGTCTAGAAAACTTAGGCGAGACAGAAATTCCCGCCAAAATGGTTGGCGAATTAGTCATGGAAGGCCTGTTTACGCTCGATCAAGTGGCTTATGTGCGGTTCGCTTCGGTTTACCGAAATTTCCGCGAAGCCAAAGATTTTGAGGAATTCCTCGGGGAAATGTCGGGCCTGCCGGATGGCGATCTCTAGCTTCCTCGATTAAGAGGCAAGCGGTGACGACACAAGATACTCATTTTATGCAGCAGGCCCTGAGCCTAGCTCAGTTCGGTTGGGGCCAAGTAGCGCCAAATCCAGCCGTGGGGTGTGTGGTGGTTAATCCGCAAGGCCATGTGGTCGGCTCGGGCTGGACCCAAAAGTCAGGCCGCCCCCATGCCGAGACAGTTGCTTTAGCGGAAGCTGGAGAGGGCGCGCGCGGCGGCACCGCTTATGTGACGCTAGAGCCTTGCGCACATACTGGAAAAACGCCGCCTTGCGCCGAAGCCCTGATTGAGGCGGGCCTTGCGCGCGTAGTGTTTGCCATTGGCGACCCTGATGCGCGGGTTAATGGCGCAGGCGCAGCCATGCTGAAAGCGGCAGGAATTAAAGTGGAAACAGGGCTTTGCGCCGAGATGGCGGAGCGAGACCAGCGCGGATTTTTGCTAACCCAAACCATCCAACGCCCCCTCGTGACCTTAAAGATTGCTATGAGCGCCGATGGGTTTATGCGCACGCCCGAAGGTCAATCGCCTTGGATTACGGGCGAGTTGGCGCGCCAAAAGGGACATATGATGCGCGCCCAACATGATGCGATACTCACGGGCGCAGGCACATTATTGGCCGATAATCCATCGTTGGATTGTCGTTTGCCGGGTCTGGCGGACGCCTCGCCGATACCGGTGATTATGAGCCGTGGCGGCAAAATTTCCCCAACGTGCAAATTGGCGCAACGCGCGAAACACGAAACCGTTTTGCTTTACACCGAAAGCGAAAGCGATTTCGTAGGCGAGACGGTGGCTTTGAAACAGCTAACGCCACAGGCCGCTTTGGCCGACTTAGCCTCGCGCGGCATCACTCGTGTGTTGTTGGAATCTGGCCCCAAGTTGGCCATGGCTTTCGCGCAAGGGCAGTGCATCGATGAGGTGGCTGTATTTATCGCGCCTAAAAAGGTCGACTTAGGAGGAAAAAGCGATATGTCACGCCTTATGTCTCCCGAAGGGCTCGACTTAACCTTGTTTACCGAAGGCGACACCCAACACCTTGGAGCCGACATTTATACGCATTACACCCGCCTTACGACTTGGCAAAAAGGAGCCGCCTAATGTTTACTGGAATTATTACCGATATCGGCACCATCGCAAAAATCACGCAGGCTGGAGACACGCGCTTTCGGGTTCAAACTGTCTATGCGCCAGATGATATTGCATTGGGGGCTTCGATTGCCCATTCCGGCGTTTGCCTGACGGTTATTGAAAAAGGCAGCGATGCGCAGGGCAATTGGTTCGATGTCGAAGCCTCGAAAGAAACGCTGGATGTTACCTCGGCGGGCGCTTGGGGTGAGGGCACGAAACTTAATTTGGAACGCGCCTTAAAAATGGGCGACGAGCTGGGCGGGCACATTGTGTCGGGCCACGTCGATGGTTTGGCCAGCATTGTATCCATTACGCCAGAGGGCGACAGTCAGCGCTATACATTTAAAACCACGCCCGAGCTGATGCCATTTATCGCGCCCAAAGGGTCGGTGACTTTAGATGGCACATCGCTAACGGTAAATGAAGTCGAAGGGCTAACCTTCGGTATTAATCTTATCTCACACACCCAAACAGTCACCACATGGGGACTATCGAAAGTGGGGGATATTATCAATCTAGAGATTGATGTTCTGGCGCGCTATGTTGCTCGCCTGAAGCAAGCAGAACAGGAATTAGGAGCTTCGTCATGAGCGAATTCAGCCAATATATCTCAACCCCAGAAGAAATTATCGAAGATGCCCGCAACGGCAAAATGATTGTTCTGGTGGATGCCGAAGACCGCGAGAACGAAGGTGACCTTATTATCCCTGCGCAAATGGCCACGCCAGATGCCGTCAACTTCATGGCCAAATTTGGCCGTGGTCTGATTTGCCTGACCATGACGAGCGAGCGCTCCGACCAGCTCGGCCTTGAGTTCATGTCGCAGAACAATCGCTCGCAACATCAAACCGCTTTCACCGTTTCCATTGAAGCGCGCGAGGGCATCACCACAGGTATTTCGGCGCATGACCGCTCGCAAACCATTTCCGTGGCCATCGACCCCACCAAAGGCAAGACCGATATTGTCTCGCCGGGCCATGTTTTCCCACTGGTTGCGCGCGATGGCGGCGTGCTGATGCGCGCTGGCCATACCGAGGCTTCCGTCGATTTATCGCGTTTGGCGGGTCTATATCCGGCGGGCGTGATTTGCGAAATTATGAACGATGATGGCACGATGGCGCGGCTGCCAGACTTAGTTCAATTTGCCCAACTCCATGGGTTGAAACTAGGCACGATTGCCGACCTCATCGCCTATCGTCGTAAAAAAGATACGCTGATGAAACGCATCCACGAAGATGTATTTAAACTAGCCAATGGCAGTGAAATGGCCGCGCATGTGTATCTCAACACGGTGACCAATGAAGAGCATATTGCTTTGGTCAAAGGCGACATCACGGGGCCAGCTCCCGTGCTGACACGCTTCCATGCGGAGAACTTGGTGGCCGATATTGCGGGCAGCGGTATGCCACGCGCAGGCGTTTTTGAATCTGCGCTCAATGTCATTGATGCCGAAGGGCGCGGTGTTGTCGTTATCATCCGCAATACGTCGCCAACCCCGTTTACCGATAGTATGAACCCGCAAACCAGCGGCGACCCGATGCCAACTCGACTTCTCGACTATGGCATTGGCGCGCAAATTGTTGCCGATTTGGGCTTGCACGAAATTGAGCTGCTCTCCGATACGCCGCGCACAGTTGTGGCCTTGGAAGGTTATGATTTGAAAATCGTCGGCCAACGCGCGATTAACGCCTAAGCAGAGGAAAAGATATGTCGAAGAAAATTCTGATTGTCGAAGCCCGCTTTTACGAAGACATGGCCGATGCGCTAGCCGAAGGCACGATTGCGGCCTTAGACGCTGCGGGTCTGGCTTATGAGCGCGTGGCGGTGCCGGGTGTGTTGGAAGTGCCTGTGGCGATTAAATATGCGGCGACCTCGGGCAAGTATGATGGCTATGTCGCTTTGGGCGTGGTTATTCGCGGCGAAACCAGTCATTACGATATCGTTTGCGGCGAGAGTGCGCGGGGGCTGATGGAGCTGGGCATTAAAAATGATTTGCCGATTGGCAATGGCATTCAGACCGTAGAAGACGCCGATCAGGCTTGGGCGCGGTGCAAAATTTCGGATAAAGATAAAGGCGGCGGTGCGGCAAAAGCGATGTTGGCTTTACGGGACTTGCGTCTGCAGTGGCTTTGAGAGTAAACCCTGTTCTATGACTGGTGACACACATGACGCGCGATCGAGCGCCCGACTTCTCGCCGTGCAGGCTTTGTATCAAATGGATATCGCCCGCACGCCGTTGGAAGTTATCATCCGCGAGTTCAGCGAACATCGCTTAGAAGCGAAGCTGGACGACGTGGAACTGCCTGCGGCGGATCCCGTGCATTTTGAATTTTTGCTGCGCGGCGTGATGGATCATCAAACTTTAATCGACCGCACCATCGACAAACGCCTCGCCGAGAACTGGCGCTTAAGCCGTTTGGACAGCACCTTGCGCGCCATTTTACGTTGCGGTGTGCAAGAGCTAATCAACGCAGACCACGTGCCAGCTAAAGTTGCAGTGTCGCAATATGCCGATATCGCCCATTCGTTTTTCGATAGCGCCGAGGGCGGCATGGCCAATGCGCTGCTCGACCGAGTGGGCAAAGACGTCGCAAGCGGCGAAATAAGTAAACTCTAGCGTCGATTTTCGAATGAGCAAAAAGTCCACACCCAATTCGGTTTCCAAAAATCTGGGAGGCGAGTTCGGGCTGATACGCGATCTTTTGGCTCCACTGGCGCAAAATCCAAGTGCATTGGGCTTGCGCGATGACGCAGCGGTTTTCTCACCCCCCAAGGGCTATGACTTGGTTATCAGTACCGATGCTTTGGTTTCCGGTGTGCATTTTCCCGCCCAAACAGAAGCCAGCCTCGTGGCCAATCGAGCCTTGGCCTGCAATATTTCCGACCTTGCCGCTAAAGGCGCAAGCCTTGCGGGCTGCACGCTAAACCTCGGTCTCAGTTCCGATTGGGATGACATCTATATACGCGAGCTTATTTTGGCTCTTGGCTTGGGGCTAAAAGCTTGGGGGCTTGAGCTATGGGGTGGCGATACGGTTCGCACGCCCACGGGCTTTTTGTCTCTGACTGTGCATGGTTTGGTGCCGCATGGCAAAATGGTGCAACGCTCGGGCGCGCAAAATGGCGACGATGTATATATAACCGGCGTCATCGGCGATGGCTGGCTTGGGTTGCAACAGCAATTAGGCGAGCAAAACCACCTGGACGATGTTCGCAAAGCCTATAGCGACCCGCAGCCGCCGCTGACTTTTGGCCAAAAACTTGTTGATATAGCCACCAGTTCGCTGGATATTTCGGATGGGTTGATGGCTGATTTAGACCATTTGTGCCACGCGAGTTGCGTTGGTATGGATATTCAGGGAGCGGATATTCCTTATTCTGCGGCAGGGCAGGCGTATTTAGAGGCCGGTGGCGCGCTCGAGTTGCTGCTGGGCGGCGGGGATGATTTGCAAATCGGTTTTACCGCGCCACCCGAAAAAGCGGAGGCGCTGAGAGCGCTGGCGCAGGCAACGCAAACCCAGCTCACGAAGATAGGGCGGGTTACGCATCATGCAGCGGTTGGAGATTCGCAAACGAGTCGGGCTGTTTTGCGCTCGCAAAATGGCACAGAGATAGCTCTGGAGACGCGTGGTTACCGTCATTTTTAAGGTTTTTGCGAAATAATCTGTCTAAATAGTCAAATCTTTATGCTTTTTCTTGCGTTGCGGGTCGATATTTGGCATGTTCGCCGCACTTAATCAGGGGGAGGTTCAGGTGCATTTCGCGCGGCTTATTCCCATAAACGAAGAGGTTATAATATGAGCAACTTGATGTGGCTTATCATCGGTTCTGGTTTGCTTGCCATTGTATATGGTATGTGGACAGCCCGAAGCATTATGCAGGCAGATGCCGGCAACGAGCGGATGCAAGAAATTGCATCGGCTATTCAAGAAGGCGCTGGTGCCTATTTGAACCGTCAATATCGCACTATCGCCATGGTAGGTGTTGTGATTGCGATTTTGGTTTACTTCCTACTTGGCGCAAAAGTGTCCATCGGCTTTATCGTTGGTGCCACTTTGTCGGGTGCTGCTGGCTACGTCGGCATGCTGGTTTCGGTTCGCGCCAATGTGCGTACCACGCAAGCTGCTTCTGAAAGCCTTGCCGCTGGCCTCTCTCTCGCGTTTCGTTCGGGCGCTGTGACAGGCATGTTGGTAGCGGGTCTGGCTCTTTTGTCGGTCACGGTATATTTCGCGGTTCTGGTACACGGCTTTGGCCTGGCTCCAGATGGTCGCGAAGTTATTGACGCGCTGGTAGCCCTAGGCTTTGGTGCCTCGCTTATTTCTATCTTCGCGCGTCTCGGCGGCGGTATCTTCACCAAAGGTGCAGATGTTGGCGGTGACTTGGTCGGTAAAGTAGAAGCTGGCATTCCAGAAGATGATCCTCGCAACCCAGCGACGATTGCCGATAACGTTGGCGACAACGTAGGCGATTGCGCAGGCATGGCGGCTGATTTGTTCGAAACCTATGCGGTAACGATTGTTGCCACCATGGTATTGAGCGCCATCTTCTTCACCAATGACGCTATGTCCATGATGATGTACCCGCTGGCTATTGGCGGCACATGCATTGTGACCTCGATTATCGGCACTTTCTTTGTCCGTCTGGGCAAAAATAACTCGATCATGGGTGCGCTGTATAAAGGCTTTGTCGCCTCTGCCGTGCTCAGCCTGATTGCTTTGTATTTTGTTACCGATGCGACCATCGGCCTAGATACGCAGCGTATTTATGAAGGCATCACCATTACCGGCATGGATTTATATATCTGCGGTGTCTTGGGTCTGGTTATCACGGGTCTGATTATTTGGATTACCGAATATTATACAGGCGTTCAGTATCGTCCGGTTAAATCAGTGGCTGCGGCTTCTGAAACAGGCCACGGTACCAACGTTATTCAGGGTCTGGCTGTTTCCATGGAATCAACCGCTCTGCCAGCGATTGTGATTGTTGTCGGCATTATCGCCACACATAACATCGCGGGTCTGTTTGGTATTGCCATTGCCGTTAGCACCATGTTGGCGCTGGCTGGCATGGTTGTGGCGCTCGATGCTTTCGGTCCTGTGACCGATAACGCGGGCGGCATTGCTGAAATGGCTGACCTGCCAGAAAGCGTTCGCAATACAACCGATGCTCTAGACGCCGTGGGTAACACCACGAAAGCGGTTACCAAAGGCTATGCCATTGGGTCTGCGGGTCTGGGTGCTTTGGTATTGTTTGCGGCTTACACGCAAGACTTGCGTTTCTTCGCTGAGAACTCGGATAAATATCCATACTTTGCGGGTGTTTCTGTCGACTTCTCCTTGTCCAACCCATATGTGGTTGCAGGACTGTTTATTGGTGGCCTATTGCCGTATCTATTCGGTTCGATGGGCATGATGGCAGTTGGCCGTGCGGCGGGTTCCATTGTGGAAGAAGTCCGTCGTCAGTTCAAAGAGAAGCCGGGCATTATGAAGGGCACCGAGAAGCCAGATTACACGGCTGCGGTTGACCTGCTAACACGTGCAGCGATTAAAGAAATGATCGTTCCATCGATGTTGCCAGTTCTCTCCCCGATTGCTTTCTACTTCATCATTGAGCAAGTCGCGGGCCGTTCGGCAGCGTTCTCTGCACTGGGCGCTATGTTGCTCGGTGTCATCGTAACCGGCTTGTTCGTGGCTTTGTCCATGACAGCAGGTGGTGGTGCTTGGGATAACGCCAAGAAATACATCGAAGATGGCAATCACGGTGGCAAGGGCTCTGAAGCTCACAAAGCCGCTATAACTGGCGACACTGTAGGCGACCCGTATAAAGATACGGCTGGCCCTGCAGTGAACCCAATGATTAAAATCACAAACATTGTTGCGCTTCTGCTGTTGGCCGTTCTGGCTCACTAAGTAGCGACGAACAAGTTCGTCAATTAGCCCCGCGGCCATCTAGTATGGTCGCGGGGTTTTTTGTTTACCTGTTTGGTTAACGAATCTTTTATGTTTAGGTAGGTATAAAGAAAAAAAGGGGAACTGCCGTGAAAGCCTATTTTGAATATGCATCCAAAACGAGTGTGCTGATTTTCACTTTCGTTTTTACTTATTTATTTCTTTTGGTCATTTTTCCGTATTTCGCGGGCGATATAGCCAGTCTTGATGTTCGCCAAGATGGGTATGACTTTGCAGAAGTCATGGTCGCTCTGACAGGCTATGGCGAAGCCGGACGCTTGCGCTATGCGTGGGTTAGCCCGACGCTAGATACGCTGTTTCCGATGGTCTACGTAAGCTTTTACGTTGGCATTCTGTATCGCTTTGCGCCTATGGATCGGTTGAAAGGCTTGGTTTATATCCCAATCCTTGGTGGGCTTATCGACTTGGCAGAGAACGCTCAGATTGTCGCGATGCTTTTGCAGTATCCAGATATTTCCATCGGGCAAGTGGAATGGGCCAACCGGTTTACCTTAACCAAGTGGGTCTTTTCCAGATTGTCGATGTTAATGGCCGTCATTGTGCTAGCTTTTGCGGCGCTGCAGGCGATCCATACTCGGTGGCAGAACCGCGCTTCCTAACGCCTATCGCGGTGTTTTAAAAGTCACTGCCTGGCACATTGTCGCCAAAGCGACCTAGGTTGCCAAATATCTGACCCAGAACTGATAATTCCTGACCTTGGGTTTGCGTGGTGCGTTGGATGATTGGCACAATGATGCCATCGTCCAGCCCGTAGACCGCGAAATCTTTTACTGTGTTATTGGCGGCGAAGTAAATCGCCAAGACTTTGCGCTCGACTTCTTTTGGCGCGCGATAGCTTTCCGTCACAAAGCGAGAGTTTACATAATAAAAGGCATTGCCATTTAGCTTGGTTACCGTTGACGGCGTGCCAAAGCTATCCTGAACGGCTTGCATATTGGTGCGGCCTTTTTTCAAGCTGTCGATTTGGCGCTCATCAAAAACATAGCCGCGATTATCAATCACCGGGGCGCAAGCCTGTAAAGGCGCGAGCAGGGCAGCGAGAATCAACGCGCTCTGACTGGCGCGCCGAATGGGGTGTGACACTGTCTGTCTAATCTTTGCTTGTTCAATCAATCGCATGATTTATAACCTATCTCAGATGGCTCGAAGGAGCAATGAATTGGGTAGCCAATCCAACGGCTGCTGGCAACCTAAAATATGAAAAACCACCAGAGTTTCCGCCCGCTCGGGCGAGGAGAGTATTATGGGAATATTAGATTTTCTATCGTTGCGCCGCAAAGCGCCCGATGTGTTGCCCGCCTATACAGCGATTATGGCGCAGGCGCGTCGGCCTGATTATTATGGCGCGGGACAAGTGCCGGATAGTTTTGATGGTCGGTTTGATTTTCTCGCCGCGCATGTGCATTTGGTGCTTCGTCGCTTGCGCACCGACGGGGTGGCTCGCGATGAAGTGGGGCAGGCTCTGTTTGATGTGTTCTTCCGCGATATGGACCAAGCGATGCGCGAATCTGGCGTTGGCGATTTGGGCGTCGGCAAAAGAATTCGCAAGATGGCGCAGGCTTTTTATGGCCGTGCAGCCGCCTATGACGAAGCCTTGGGCAAAGCAGCGCCTGCGCGAGCTACCAAGGCGGCCAAGGCACGCCTAGCTGCAGTGCTAACCCGCAATCTATATCCAGACACGCCAGACTTGGCCGATGCAGAGAAGATGGTAGAGCTTGGTGATTATTTGTTAGAGTTAGAAAAGCAATTGGCAAAGCAGTCCCTTGAGGACATTTTGGCTGGCCAAGTTTTTGAAGGTTAGGTTTGAGGTATAAGCGATGACGCAACTTCCCCACGATGATGAAACGGATTTTGAGCTTCCCTTTGGCGAGGGCGAAATGAGCGTTTTGGTTCGCCAAGACGGTGTGCCGCCATCTGGTAAGACCGTAAAACATACAGCCGACGACGATGTTTTGCTGGCTTTGGCAACGCGCTTGCAAGTTGAAGAAGTGGCGGCGTTAAGTTTTGAAGCCCTGCTGACACCGCTCGACAAATCTTGCTTGTTGGCGACCGGCAAAGTGCGGGGGCGGTTGCGCCAACTTTGTGGGGTGACGCTAGAGCCCTTGTGGACGGATGTTGAGCAAAGCTTCACGCTTGAGTTTCAGCCCGCCGAACGGGTGGCTAAATATATGGTCCCCGAAGATGATTTCGATTCAGATTTGCCAGAGGCCATGCAAAATGGCGAGGCGGATGTTGGCGAGGCGATTACGCAAGTTTTTGCTATGGAAGTGCCAGCCTATCCGCGCGCACCGGACGTTTCGTTTGATGGCTATGGACAAAGCGAGGCGGAAATTAAAGCCGAAGATAAGCGCCCGTCGCCGTTTGCCGCTTTGGCGGGTTTGAAGTCCAGTCTCGAAGACGACGGCTAGGTAACTTGAAGTTTTTGGCGAACTGGCGCATAAAAAACGCTTGTTAGTAAGATTTGGTGGAAGCCAGAATTTAAGGGGCTCTCGTGAGTAAAACCATAATAGCGATTGATGCAATGGGTGGCGATGTCGGGCCCGAAGTCACTATTCGAGGGCTGGTTCAAACGCATTTGGAGCGCCCCAATGCGGCTTTCTTATTGTTTGGCAACGAAGACGCCATCCAAGCAGAGCTGAGCCAACATAAATCGCTGCAAACCGTTTGCACGGTTCATCATTGCGAAAAAGAAGTGTCGATGGATGCCAAGCCGTCTGTCGCTTTGCGCCAAGGCCGCAAAGTATCGGGCATGTGGCGTGCCGTGGATGCGGTGAAACAAGGCGAGGCGCAAGCCTGCGTATCGGCGGGCAACACGGGCGCCTTAATGGCGATGGGCAAGGTGATCTTGCGCACTCTGCCGGGTATTGAACGCCCCGCGATGGCGGCGATTTGGCCAACTGTGCGCGGCGAAAGCGTGGTGCTAGATGTGGGCGCTAATATTGGCGGCACGGCGGCGCATTATGCGCAATTCGCGGTTATGGGCGCTGCTTATGCGCGCACCGTTTTCGGCCTGTCCGAGCCTGAAATCGGCTTGTTGAATATTGGTGTTGAAGAAGTAAAAGGCACGGATGAAGTGAGGGAGGCGGCTGAATTATTGACGCTGTCGAATTTGAACTTCAAAGGCTTTGTAGAAGGGGATGGCATCGGCCGTGGGGATGTGGATGTTGTGGTGACCGATGGGTTCACGGGCAATATCGCGCTGAAAACGGCAGAAGGAACGGCCCGCCAAATTGGCGAGTATTTGCGCCAAGCCATGGGCAGCTCCATCCTATCGAAGATTGGCTATGTTTTCGCCATGGGCGCCTTTAAAGCCTTGCGTAAGCGTATGGACCCAAATGCTGCCAATGGCGGCATGTTGCTAGGTTTGAACGGCGTTGTGGTGAAGAGCCATGGTGGCGCCGATGCGGATGGCTTTGCCACAGCCGTCGAAGTGGCTATTGAAGCGGCCGAGGCAGATATTCTGGGCGCGATTAGTTCGGATATTGAAACCATGCAAGCCTTATTAGATGACGCATGGGCACAGTCTTTAACTTAACTTTTAAATAATAGGCGAGGTTTCATGAGCCAAAAAACAAAAGTAATTGGTATCGGATCTTACCTGCCTGAAAAAATCGTCAGCAATGAGGATCTGACAAAAACTCTAGACACCAGTGATGAGTGGATTCAAAGCCGCTCGGGTATTCAGCAGCGCCATCAGGCCGCAGAAGATGAGACCACCTCTGATTTAGCGGTTCAGGCCGCGCAAGACGCTTTGGCAAATGCCAAGCTGAGCGTCGACGACATTGATTTGATTATCGTCGCCACGACAACTCCCGATTTGACGTTTCCGGCCACGGCGGCCTTGGTGCAGAAAAAACTAGGGATGCGCCATGGCGCGGCTTTTGATGTGCAGGCAGTATGCTCTGGCTTTGTTTATGGTTTGAGTGTGGCCAGCGCTATGTTGGAAACTGGGCAAGCCAAACGCGCCTTGCTCATCGGTGCCGAAACCATGACCCGCTTGCTAGATATGGACGACCGAGGCACGGCCGTTTTGTTCGGCGATGGCGCAGGCGCGGTTGTGCTGGAGGGCTATGACGTGGCGCCAGACGAGCTAGACACAGCCAGCCATGTGATCGGCTCTTATTTGCGATCGGATGGGGAATTGTCGGACATTCTTTATGTCGATGGTGGGCCCTCGACCACAGGCACAACGGGGTATCTTCGCATGCAGGGGCGTGAGGTCTATCGCCATGCGGTGGGCAATATTTCCGACGCAATCAACACGCTATTGCACCGTACAGGGATGGCCATCGCCGATGTCGATTGGTTTGTGCCGCATCAAGCGAATAAGCGCATCATCGATGGGGTCGCCAAAAAAATTGGCTTGCCGATTGAAAAGACGGTGGTCACCATTCACCAACATGCCAATACATCGGCAGCCTCTATTCCTTTGGCGCTATGCGAAATCGTTAGACAGGGCAAAGTAAAGCCAGGGGATATCATAATGCTGGAGGCCATGGGCGGAGGCCTGACTTGGGGCGCCAATCTTATTCGCTGGTAATAACCTTGCGTTAACGTTTTGTTTTTGCTTGCGTGACTTAAATCTCATGTGCTTATATTCATATATGGTCAGGGAGATTTACGGTGGGAAAAACGATTACGCGCGCTGATTTAAGTGAGGTTGTTTACAATACCGTTGGTCTTTCGCGAAGCGAGTCGGCTCAGATTGTGGAAACCGTTCTCGATCTTGTCTCGGATGCTTTGGTTCGTGGCGATGATGTTAAACTTTCTTCTTTTGGGTCGTTTCTTGTGCGCCATAAAAATGGCCGCGTGGGACGCAATCCTAAAACCGGCGAAGAAGTGCCGATTGACCCACGCCGCGTTCTCAGCTTTCGCGCCAGTCATGTCCTCAAAAGTAAAATCAACAAAATGGCCGGCCTCGACTAGGTCGATCGCATGAGTGACACAAAATCAGAAACCGCCTTTCGAACCATTAGCGAGGTTGCGCAAGCCCTGACGCTCAAGCCACATGTGCTGCGCTTTTGGGAAAGCAAATTTGAACAAATCCAGCCGATGAAGCGCGCCAATGGGCGGCGCTATTATCGTCCTGAAGATGTGGCGCTCATCTCTGGCATCCAGCATTTATTGTACGAGCAGGGCATGACCATCAAGGGCGTGCAAAAGCTCATTAAGGATGAAGGCATTGCCAGCATTCGTGCGCAGCGCCAAGCTAGTCAGCAAAAGTCGACCGAAGGCACGCAGCTAACGCTAGAGCAACGCGGTCAATTAGCGGCCGCACGCCAAAGCCTTCAGCAAGCGCAACTTTTACTCGCAGATAAAGACGCCTAGTCTCAGCTTAAGCTGGCTTGCCTTTTGGCTCAAAAGCTTTTAGAAATTCCTCACGTCGGAGCGTAGCGCAGCCCGGTAGCGCACTTGTCTGGGGGACAAGGGGTCGTGGGTTCGAATCCCGCCGCTCCGACCAATTCGATACCATAAGTGGCCCCCGCTTATTTTGGAGAGAAAAAATGACTTCTATTTTACCTATCGTAATTTTTATTGCGG
This sequence comes from uncultured Rhodobiaceae bacterium, assembly GCA_963932545.1. Classification (GTDB taxonomy): domain Bacteria; phylum Pseudomonadota; class Alphaproteobacteria; order RS24; family RS24; genus UBA8337. Next base: position 46,297 of record CAWVRH010000007.1, read on the forward strand.
CTATGTTTATTTTGAACATTATTCAGTTCGGCCGCCCAGACTAAGCCTATCGTCTCTCATTTATGGAGACCGAATAAAAGCCGCTTCCCTTCGGGAGCGGCTTTTTATTTTGAGCGTACTCTTCCTCGTCGGGGCTTATTCTTCCTCGTCGGGACTTATTCTGCCTCGTCGGGACGTTGCATCCAATAAATAATCGCGCCCGCCGGAAGCACCCAAGCGATGCCGGTAACCAGATAAAACAAAAACTCGATTGCCTTATTGTCCGGAACGCCGCTCGTCACCGCCACGGTCATCACCAAGAGGGCGTAAAACACAATTAGGGCAAGCATGGCAACAAGGCCAATAAGTTTGCGCAAGCGCATAGGCAGCCAAGGTTTACGAAACGGTTTATTAGGTTTTTGAATATCTGTCATGCTAAGTGGGTAGCACAAAAGCGGCAAGGCTTCCAAAGTGTAAAGCGCTCTAGCGATGTTTGGTCGCAAGGCGAGGGGGCGAAAACGCGGTATAACGCTCGCATGACAGAAAAAGCACAAATCGATATCTCGCCCGCCGATCGGCAAATCGCCATGTGGCTATTCACGGTCGCTGGCTTCGTGGTTCTCATGGTGCTGGTTGGGGGGCTAACGCGCCTTACCGATAGCGGCCTGTCGATTACCGAATGGGCGCCTATTCGCGGCGCCATTCCGCCGCTCTCCCATGCCGATTGGATGAGCGAGTTCAACAAATACCGACAAATCCCCGAATATCTGCTGGTTAATGCCGGTATGTCACTGGCCGAGTTTCAGTTCATCTATTGGTGGGAGTGGGGGCATCGCTTCTTGGGTCGCGTGGTCGGCTTGGTGTTTTTGCTGCCGTTCTTGGTGTTTCTCGTGCAAGGCAAAATCAGCCGCGCCCGCATGCCCGCCCTGTTGGGGCTTTTCGTATTGGGCGGACTGCAAGGGTTTATGGGCTGGTATATGGTGGCCAGTGGCCTGACCGAAAGAGTGGACGTGAGCCAATACCGATTGGCCATGCACTTGGGATTGGCTTTGATTATTTTCTGCTGCAGCGTTTGGTTGGCCTTGGGCTATCGGCGTGGAACGCAAAACCAAAACCCTCGCTCCACGACGATGCTCGTCGCGGGCGCCATTGTCGTTGTCGTGCTCCTGCAATCTTTGCTCGGCGCGCTGGTGGCGGGTTTGGATGCCGGCACCACTTATACCGATTGGCCGCGGATGGATGGCGATTTCATTCCGTCCGGCCTTTTGGCGCAGCAGCCGATCTGGCGTAATTTCTTCGAGAACATTCTAACCGTGCAATTCGATCACCGCATGGCCGCTTATGCCATCACCGCTTTGGTTGGCTGGCACATCTATAAAGTGCTAACCAGCCAAACCGATGTCCGCGTGCGCCAAAGCGCCATTGTCTTGGGCGGGGCGGTAAGCGTGCAAATCATCCTCGGCATACTTGCCTTAATATGGGCCGTGCCGATGGGCTTGGCGGCTGCGCACCAGCTTGGCGCCGTGGCGGTTTTGGCAACCGCAGTCACGCATTTGCACCTGTTGCGCTTTAAATCGCGCGAAAACAACGCGTAATCATACGGTAAATAAATACCAAAATAATAAGCCATTGTTTTTGCTATATAAAAACACCTAAAACGCACTTGCTTTCGGGGCTGAGGCCACGTAAAACACGTTCAACATCTAATAAGGGGCCTAATGTTGGGCTTTTGGATAGGAAATAGTTATGAAGACTTATTCTGCGAAACCGTCTGATATTGAGAAAAAGTGGATTCTCATTGATGCCGAGAACTTGGTTGTCGGTCGCCTGGCAGCTGTGATTGCGTCGCGCTTGCGCGGCAAACACCTGCCGACTTTCACGCCGCATATGGATACGGGCGATCACGTCATTGTTATCAATGCTGAGAAAGTGAAATTCACGGGTAAAAAATTGTCCGACAAGAAATATTATCGTCACACGGGATATCCCGGCGGTATTAAAGAGACGACTCCGGAGAAAGTGCTGGAAGGCAAATTCCCAGAGCGCCTTGTTGAAATGGCAGTGAAACGCATGTTGCCACGTGGCCCAATGGCCCGTCAGCAGTTCAGCAATTTAAAAGTCTATGCAGGCCCTGAGCATCCCCATGTTGCTCAGTCTCCAGAAATTCTGGACGTCGCATCGATGAACACTAAGAATGTGAGGGCATAGGTATGTCGGATACAGTAGAAACACCGGTAGAAAATACCGACACAGCGCTTAGCTACGCCCTTGAAGGCGCAGCCAGCGTAGATGGCAGCGTAACGGCCGAAACCGTTGCCGCTCCTGCCGCGCCCGTCGAGCCACAAATTGACGAGCATGGCCGTGCCTATGCAACTGGCAAACGTAAGAATGCCATTGCTCGGGTTTGGATTAAACCAGGCACCGGACTGATTACGGTAAATGGAAAAACCGAAGAAGTTTTCTTCGCCCGTCCTGTGTTGCGCATGATTTTGCGTCAACCTCTCATCGCTGCTGAGCGCAATGGCCAATTTGATGTGGTCGCGACGGTAAGTGGTGGCGGTCTGTCGGGTCAAGCTGGTGCGGTGCGTCATGGTATTTCCAAGTCGCTGACGTATTATGAACCCGGTCTTCGCGGTGTTCTCAAAAGCGGTGGCTTCCTGACACGCGATAGCCGTGTTGTAGAACGTAAGAAATATGGTCGTGCCAAAGCGCGTCGTAGCTTCCAGTTCTCTAAACGCTAGGTCTTTTGCCTTTTACGAAAAGAAAAAGGGACCTTTTGGTCCCTTTTTTTGTTATGTAGAAAGAACATAATAGAAGAGAGATTCGAAGATGGACAAAATTCCTGGAAGCAGTGTAACGATAACGGAAATCATGGAGTTCCTGCCGCATCGGTACCCGTTTTTGCTGGTCGACCGCGTGGTGGAAATGGATGGCGAGAAATCGGGCGTTGGCATTAAAAATGTGACCGCGTCGGAGCCTTGGTTTACGGGGCATTTCCCAGACAACCCAGTGTTTCCAGGCGTCTTGATTATCGAGGCTATTGCTCAAGTTTCGGCTATTTTGGTTATGCAAAATGCCAAGGATGAAGGCAATCCGATGGTCACCAAGACGATTTATTTCATGACGGTCGATAAAGTGCGCTTCCGTAATCCAGTGACGCCGGGTGATCAGATGCGCATCCATGTGACGCAAATTCGTCGTCGCGGCATGGCCTATAAATTTAAAGGCGAAGTTTTCGTCGAAGGCAAATTAATGGCTGAAGGCGAGATTATGGCGATTAATCACGATTCAGACGCTTAAGGTTTAGGGGTACGAAGATGAGTAAGGCAAAAATCAACGTCGGCATTTTAGGCGCGTCGGGTTACACTGGCGCCGATGCCGTGCGCTTGCTTGCCGCTCATCCAAATGTCGAGATTACGCTGCTGACCGGAAATGCCCATGCGGGCAAACCGTTGGCCGAAATTTACCCGCAGTTCGGCGGTCTTTCGATGCCGAACTTGGTGAAAGCCGAGGATGCGGATTGGAGCGATATCGATGCGGTGATTTGTGGGCTACCCCATTCTACCGCGCAAGATGTGATTGCCAATATTCCGGCCCATGTGCGGGTCATCGATATGTCGGCAGACTTCCGGTTGCGCGATGCGCAAACTTATTCGCAATGGTATGGCCGCTCGCACGACCAAGCGGCGCTGTTGAGCGAGGCGGTTTATGGGCTGAGCGAGCATTATCGCGACGAGATAAAAAATGCGCGGCTGGTGGCTTGTCCGGGGTGTTACCCCACGGCTGCCCTAAGCGCGCTCATGCCCTTGTTGAAGGCTGGCTTGGTGACCACCCAAGATTTAATTATCGACGCGAAATCGGGCGTCACAGGTGCCGGACGCAGCTTGAAAGAACAGAATCTTTTCTCTGAAGTGGCGGAAGGCATGAACGCCTATGCCGTAGGTGCCCATCGGCATGCGCCAGAAATTGAGCAAGAGTTGGGCCAAGCTTCGGGGCAGCCAGAGGTTCGCATCAGTTTTACGCCGCACCTCGTGCCGATGAACCGTGGCGAGTATGTATCGATTTATGCCAAGGTGGCGTCAGGCGCCACCGCTTCGGATATGAAGGCGGCATGGAACGTGTTTTATGCCGATAAGCCATTTGTGCGCGTGGTCGATGCGACGCCAGCGACGCGCCATGTGCGGGGCTCGAATTATTGTTTGCTGTCGGCTTTTGACGACCGGATTGACGGGCGGGTAATTTTATTCTCGACCTTGGACAATCTGGTTAAAGGCTCCAGCGGGCAGGCCGTGCAGAATTTGAATTTAATGTTTGGCTTTGACGAAACCGCTGGTTTACTGCAACAGCCGCTTTATCCGTAAAAAGTCATTCTGTTGCCGTATTTCGCGGTCAAAAGAAGACTTTCAACTAAGTAATGGGACGACGATGGAAAACGAATTTCACCGCATTCAACGACTGCCACCCTATGTTTTCGAGAGCGTTAACAAGCTAAAAGCTGAGGCACGCGCGCAAGGGAAAGATATTATCGACTTCGGCATGGGCAACCCAGACCTGCCGACGCCGAAGCATATTGTCGAGAAATTGGTCGAGACAGTTCGTAACCCGCGCACGCACCGCTATTCGGCGTCCAAAGGCATTCCGGGCCTGCGTAAAGCCCAAGCCAATTATTATGAGCGCCGGTTTGGGGTGAAACTCAACCCAGACACAGAAGTTATCGCGACACTTGGTTCGAAAGAGGGCTTTGCCAATATGGCACAGGCCATCACCGACCCCGGCGATGTTATTCTTGTGCCCAATCCGACTTATCCTATTCATGCTTTCGGCTTCATCATCTCGGGCGCGACCATTCGCCATTTACCAAATGAGACAGACACAGACTTTTTTGAGGTGCTAGATCAAGCCGTCGTGCATAGCCATCCAAAGCCTAAGGCTTTGGTGTTGAACTATCCGGGCAATCCGACGGCGCAAGTGGTCGATCTCGATTTCTATAAAAAAGTCGTCGCCTATGCCAAAAAGCACGACATTATTTTGCTGTCGGATTTGGCTTATGCCGAGATTTATTTCGACGAAGACAATCCGCCGCCGTCGATTTTGCAAATTGATGGTGCCAAAGATGTGGCTGTTGAGTTTACGTCCTTGTCGAAAACGTTTTCCATGCCCGGCTGGCGCATGGGCTTTGCGGTTGGCAATGAGCGCCTCATCGGCGCGCTGACAAGGATTAAATCTTATCTCGACTATGGCGCTTTCACGCCCATTCAAGTGGCGGCGGCTACGGCTTTGGATAGTCCGGAAGAAGTCATCCAAGAAATTCGCCAGGTCTATAAAGAGCGCCGCGACGTGTTGGTCGATGTGTTTCACCGCTCGGGCTGGGATGTGCCAGCCCCGCAAGCGACGATGTTTGCTTGGGCGAAAATTCCCGAGCCTTTTACGCATATGAAATCGCTTGAGTTCTCGACTTTGCTTTTGCAAGAGGCGGATATTGCCGTCTCGCCGGGCATTGGCTTTGGCGAATATGGCGATGATTATGTGCGCATTGCTTTGGTAGAAAACGAGCAACGCATTCGCCAAGCCGGTCGTAATTTGAAGCGTTTCATGGATTCGCATAAAGCTACGGCCAAGAAATGAGTTCCGATAAACGCATAGGTATCGCAGGGCTAGGCACCGTCGGGGCGCAAGTCGCCGCACGGCTTTTGTCGGGCGCTGTGCCTGGGGCTGTACTAACGGCGGTGAGTGCGCGTGATGCGACCCGTGACCGTGGTGTCGACTTATCCGGCCAACGCTTTGTCGCAAACCCATTGGAGTTGGCTTTGGCTGACGACGTAGATGTTGTCGTCGAGTTGATGGGCGGCGAGGGCGGCGTGGCGCTAGATTTGGTGCAAGCGGCGCTGAAAGCTGGCAAACCTGTCGTGACCGCCAATAAGGCGATGTTGGCAGCCCATGCCGACAGCCTGTCAGAATTATCATGCGTATCGCCGCCTGTACCTTTGGCTTTTGAGGCAGCGGTGGCTGGTGGCATTCCAGTGATTAAAGCGGTGCGCGAAGGCATGGCAGGCAATGAGATTAGCCGCCTGTCCGGTATTTTGAACGGCACTTGCAATTATATTTTGAGCCGTATGGAAGTCGCCAAATTGAGTTTCGAGGAAGCCCTGAAAGAAGCGCAAGACAAAGGCTTTGCCGAAGCGGATCCGTTTCTAGATGTGAGCGGCACGGATGCGGCGCAAAAGCTGACCATCCTCTCGGCGCTTGCTTTCGATGTGGCGCCTAATATGGCGCATGTATCGTTGACGGGCATTGAGCAGATTAGCGCGCAAGATATTTCCTTTGCCGATAGTTTTGACAGCGTCATCCGTCTGGTGGCTATGGCAGAACATCGCGGGGCGCAAGGTGTGTTTCACCAAGTGGTGCCTATGCTGGTGAAAAAGAACACTACTTTGGCGCAAGTTTCCAACGAGTTGAACGCGCTTAAAATTGAAGCCGAGCCCGTCGGGTCGATATTTTTGCAAGGCCCTGGCGCCGGCGGTGGCGCCACCGCCTCAGCGGTATTGGGCGACATTTCAGACATCGTGCAAGGCTTTGGTCGCGCTTTATTTCGCGCGCCAACTTCGGCGATGAAAGAATCAGCGACGCAAAATGCGCCCGACAGTGAATATTACCTTCGTCTGGCCCTAGCCGATAAGCCAGGAAGCATGGCCAAGGCGACGCAAATTTTGGCAGAAAACGGCGTTTCTATTGAAGAAGTTGTGCAAAGGTCGTCGCAAGCAGGTGACAGTTTTCTGCCGGTGGTCTTTATTACGCATCAATGTGAACAGTCGGCTTTGCGCACTGCTTTGAAGGCGTTGGAATCACAACAAGATATTTGTAACGAAGTTCTGGCGCTGCCAGTTTTCGCGGAAGAAATGTAGGAGAGAAAATAATGGCATCGAAGAAAATTGATCGTTCCCTAACTTTGGAGCTCGCACGAGTTACCGAACGCGCAGCGGTTGCTGCGGCAAAACTTATCGGTCGGGGGGATGAAAAAGCTGCCGACCAAGCAGCCGTAGACGCGATGCGCCGAGAGCTTAACGCGCTGAACATTGATGGCGAAGTGGTTATCGGCGAAGGCGAACGCGACGAAGCGCCGATGCTTTATATTGGCGAAAAAGTTGGCACGGGCAACGGCCCAAAAGTCGACATCGCCCTCGACCCGCTAGAAGGCACAACCCTGACCGCCAAAGGCATGGGCAATGCGCTCGCCGTTGTGGCCATGGCAGAGGGCGGAAGCCTGTTGAACGCGCCGGATGTGTATATGGATAAAATCGCCATTGGCGGCGGATATCCTGCCAATACAGTCGATTTGGATGCCGATCCGGCCGACAACGTAAAAGCCGTGGCGAAAGCCAAAGGTGTCGACGTTAGCTTGGTTAATGTGTGCATTCTCGACCGTCCCCGCCATGCGGAGATGATTGCGAAAGTTCGCGCATCTGGCGCACGGGTGACGCTGATTAGCGATGGCGATATCGCTGGCGTTATTCATTGCACCGACCCCTCGACGGGCATTGATATGTATATGGGCACAGGTGGGGCGCCAGAGGGCGTTTTGGCTGCGGCGGCTTTGCGCTGCACAGGCGGCCAAATGCAGGGCCGTTTGGTGACCACAGATGAAGGCCAAAAAGAACGCGCTCGCAAAATGGGCATCGAAGATTTCGATCGTAAATACACCGCCGAAGAAATGGCTAGCGGCGACGTTGTGCTATCGGCAACGGGTGTGACCACGGGCTCTATGCTGACGGGTATCGTTCAGCAGGGGAACGAGATTTGGACGGATACTTTGTTGATGCGTTCCTCGACTGGCACCATTCGTTGGATCAAAGCGCGCCATACGGACCCGGATAAATTCCACCTCAATGACTAACCCCCCAGACCCATCTGCTGCGCCAGAGCGCGCCGCCTTAGGGGTGGCACGCTCGGCAGCCGGGCAGTTTTGGTCTTTGCGCGAAACCGATGATCGGCAAGTCTTGCAGCTCTCGCAGTTGCATGGGCTTCCCGATATCGTTTGCCGTATGCTGGTGGCGCGCGGCATTGGCGCAGACTTGGCGCCCGCCTATCTAGATCCGAAACTACGCGATTTATTGCCCAACCCATCCAGCCTTACCGATATGGATAAAGCGTCGGAGCGCTTAGCGCAGGCGATTATCGATGCCGAGCCAGTTGCGGTATTTGGCGATTATGATGTCGATGGCGCCACGTCCTCCGCGCTCTTGCTGCGCTATTGGCAGATGTGCGGTCCCACTATGCGCGCCTATATTCCGGACCGCCAAAAAGAAGGCTATGGCCCTAATGACGAGGCTTTGGCGCAGCTTGATAACGAGGGTTATAAGCTGCTCATCACCGTCGATTGCGGAACCATGGCGCATGCCGTGTTGGAAAAGGCCAAGGCGCGCAACCAAGAAGTCATTGTTTGCGATCATCACCAAACAGGCGGCGGCTTGCCCGAGTGTTTCGCACTTATCAATCCACGCCGCGCCGATGATGTCAGCGGTCTGGGCCATTTGGCGGCCGTTGGGGTGACGTTCCTGTTGCTGGTTGGGGTCAATCGAGCTTTGCGCCAAAAAGGTTTTTTCGAGGGTAAGAGCGAGCCTGATTTAACCCAATTATTGGATTTAGTGGCCTTGGGCACAGTATGTGACGTGGTGCCTCTAGAGGGCGTCAATCGCGCGTTCGTGCGCCAAGGTCTCAAAGTTATGGCAACCGGTGCCAATGTGGGCGTGCAGGCGCTCGGCAAAGTCTCGCGTGCAGAAGGCACTTGGGGCACCTATCAGTTGGGGTTTCAATTGGGGCCGCGCGTGAATGCAGGCGGGCGCGTCGGCCAATCTGATTTAGGCGTGCGATTGCTCTCGACCGCCGACCCAGAGGAAGCCATTGGTTTGGCGCAACGCCTCGATGATTTTAATACCCAACGCCGCGTTATCGAAGCCGATGTGCAAGAAGAAGCCATGCGACAAGTGGAATTGGGTCTGGCCAAGCAAAACGCCTTGGGCCCGTTTATCTTGCAGGCTGGCAAAGGCTGGCATCCGGGCGTTATTGGCATTGTGGCGGGGCGCTTGAAAGATAAATATCACCGCCCAAGCTTCGTCATTGCCATCGATGAAGACGGTATGGGCAAGGGCTCGGCGCGTTCAGTCAGCTCGATTGACATCGGTCGTCTGGTGGCTGGTGCGGTAGATTTGAAACTGATTGAAGGCGGTGGCGGCCATGCTATGGCGGCGGGCATTACTTTGCACGAAAGCCAAGTGGCAGGCTTTGAAGCTTATCTGGCCGAGCAATTGGGCAGTATGGCCTTGGATGCGCCGCGCCAATTGCGTTTGGACGCGACACTGACGCCGCAAGGCGCCACGCGAGAGCTATGGGAACAAATGCAAGGGGCAGGGCCATTTGGTGCGGGCAATAATGAGCCGCGCGTGGTTTTGCCATCTGTGCGGATTGTGCATCAGGCGGTGGTTGGCGATGGCCATGTGCGCTGCACTTTCTCTGGTGAGGGCGGCGGACGCTTAAAAGCTATGGCTTTTGCTTCGGTGCCGGAAGAGGTTCGCATGGTTTTACAAACCGCGCGCGGCCCCGTTCATGTGGCCGGATTCTTGCGCGCCGACGACTGGAATGGGCGTCGAGATGTGCAATTTATGGTTCATGATGTCGCAATTGCATAAAGCCACCTAGAAGGGCTTGAAATGCATCTCGATTAAGGATATATCATGCCGACCAAGCTCATGGAGCGCCCTTCGTCTATCGGTTAGGACGCCAGGTTTTCAACCTGGAAAGAGGGGTTCAATTCCCCTAGGGCGTACCATGACTTGGTGGTTTCTTATTTCCGTATCTGTTGAACGTAAAGTAGCGATTATTTTGCTGCCTGATACAGCGTTGTGTCCTTGGCCCAGTATTTCTTGATGAAATTATCGCGGCCTGACCGGAAGCGGTAATAGGTATATTTATAGCCCGCCTTTTTATAGTAATCCTGATGGTAGTTTTCTGCCGGATAAAAACCGCCCGCCTTGGCAATTTGTGTAGCGATAGGGCGGTTGAATTTATTGGCTTTGTCGAGCGCGCGAAGGGCCCCTTCGGCGAGGCGCTTTTGGGTGCTATCGGCATAGAAAATGGCGCTGCCGTAATGGCGCCCACGGTCGACGAAACTGCCATTGGGGTCCGACGGGTCGTGCATCCGCCAAAACGCGCTTAGCAATTGCTGGAAGCTGACCTTGGTGTCGTCATAGGGCACTTTTACGGTCTCGCGGTGCGTGGTGCGCCCATAGGCGACATCTTCATAAGATGGATTGGCTTGCTCGCCGCCCATAAAGCCGGAAATCACATCGCCGACGCCATCGATTTTTTCAAAATCGGCTTCCGTACACCAAAAACAGCCGCCAGCGAAATAGGCGGTTTTTTGCGCTGCCATAGCGGGTGCCGCTAAGGCGCTAATTAAACTAATGAGGAAGACCATCCGAAACATAATTTTTCCTTTTGAGGTTTATTGGCTTTAAATTTCGTCAGGCTAACTTGTCACCCGATTATGGCTTTTATTTGTTCTTGGTTTGCGTGCCGGTTTGGGCATTTGCATTTGTCTGGTCGTAGACGGGCGTCCAATTGCGAGCCCGTTCTTTGCCTTGCAGCCAAAGATTGCGGTTCATGCTCTTTTCTAATTCTTCAATAGCAAAAGCCACCAACACAGGGGCGCCCAAGCTTAGGCGCTGCGGGTTGGTGAGGTAAAGATGCGCCCATTCGGCGGCGTCTATTTCGTCTGTTGTTGGGCCCAATCCGGCGGCATAAAGACTGACCATGACGCCTTGCGCGCCGAAATGGCCAGCTAAGGCGGCCTTACTTATCCAGTCGAGGCCCTGAGTATAATTGGGCGTTGCCAGCATTTCAGCGCGGGGCGGAGCGGTGCCGCCCTCGGTCGGCAATCCGGCGAGCGTGAGGTAGCACTCGCCAAGTGCTGTCTGGGCGTCCTCAAAGCCAAACCCTCGTTTGGCTAAAGGCTCTAACTTTTCTAGGGCTTGCATGCAATTGCCTTGGTGCTTCAGCACGAAGCCGTCCCAATAAGGGCTATGTTGGGCTTTGCGCTCCAGTTGACGACGACGCAATGCGTCTTGCGGGTCATTGCGACGCGATTGCGCCTGAGCAAAATCGAGGGTCGTCAAAACCAACAGCACGGCCAGCGGGAATAGATAGTTTACCAATTACCTCACCAATTACCTATGTTTTCCATCGAAGCCCAAGGCTCTTGCGCGGGCAGGGGATCGCCGGCTTGCAATAGCTCAATAGACACATTGTCGGGCGAGCGCACAAAGGCCATGCGTCCATCGCGTGGCGGACGATTAATCGCAATGCCGGCTTGTTTGAGTTTTTCGCAAATCGCATAAATATCATCGACCTGATAGGCCAAATGACCAAAGTTGCGGCCTTCATCGACTTCTTTTTCGTCCCAATTATGGGTTAACTCAATTTGCGCTTCGGGTTGGCCAGGGGGCGCGAGGAAAACCAGCGAAAAACGGCCATCCTCAATGTCATAGCGACCCAAATTCTCCAACCCCATATGGGTGCAGTAAAACTCTAGCGATGCGTCTAAATCGGTCACTCGAACCATTGTATGTAAATATTTCACGATTGCCTCCATCGATTTCGCCTTACTCTAGGTCAGCGAGGTCAATCTGTCGCGTTATTTAGCGTCGCACCTAGGGTAAAACAGTGGCGCTTCGCGAGGCTTCATGTTTCAATGCTCTTCTTTTGAGTTAGATAATAAGAGTTGATTATGATCACCCCCCAAGAATTCAAATCTTCCCGCGACATTTGTCGAGGACGCCTATATGAGCCGACAACCAAAACCGCCAATGGAGCTGGCGTGGTATTGGCACACGGCCTTGGTGGTACCATGGATTGTGGCTTGTTCGATTACGCACAAGCCTTTGCCGATGCTGGTTTCCACGCTTTGGTGTTTGACTATCGTGGCTTTGGCGAAAGTGAGGGAAGCCCACGCCAATTTATATCTGTTCCACGCCAACTCGAAGATTGGCGCAACGCGGTTCACTTCCTGCGCAGCCACGGCAATGTAGATGCCGAACGAATTGGCTTGTGGGGAATGTCGTTTTCGGGTGGCCATGTCATCCATTTGGCAAATAGCGATACAAAAATTCTTGCGGTTGTGGCGCAAGTGCCGCTGATAGACCCTGTGTTAACCGCCAATGTTGGAAATTATCAACGTGGCCCCGCCCACTCGCAAGCGCTGATGAAAGCTATTATCAAGCGCGCGAAAACAGGTTGGTTCGGCGCCGAGGCAGACATGTTGCAAATCGCGCCGGTTGTGGCCTCGAAGCCTGCCGTGCTGGGCTCGGCTGAAGCCATCGCCTATGCAGATTTGGCAGGGCCAACTTGGAAGAACGAATTGCAGCCAGATAGCTTTTTGAAGGGTGCAATGCAGAGCAATAACGCGTCTTTACTGACCGATGATTTGACGACGCCCATGCTTTTGCAAATCGGCGAAGATGACAAAGTGGTTTCGAATGAGGCGGCACATAATTTTGCGCGTCGTTGTGGCCCCATGGCTAAACTGACAGCCTATGCCGGCGATCATTTTACACTGTTGCAAGACAATGAGTTGCGTCGTGCGGCGATCCATGAGGCGATTGTGTTTTATAAGGCGAAGCTTATTTTATGAGCCTAGTTCTGCGTCAATGGGTGGAGGAGGCAAAGCATGTCGTTGTCTTCACGGGGGCTGGGATGAGCACGGATAGTGGCATCCCAGATTTTAGAAGCCCGGGTGGTGTATGGACGCGCATGGCACCCATTATGTTTCAAGACTTTATGGCTAGCGAAGAAAACCGCATCGAAGCCTGGCGCCGAAAATTCGCTATGGCAGATGAGCTAGGCAAAAGCTTTCCCAATGATGGACACAAAGCGATCGCCAAATTGGTGCAAAGTGGGAAAGTGAAAACGCTAATCACCCAGAATATTGATAATTTGCATCAAGACAGTGGCATCGCTGATGAGCATATTGTTGAGCTGCACGGCAATGGGACTTATGCAACGTGTCTGGAGTGCGATGCGCGCCAAGATATGCACACCATCCGCGCGGATTTTGAGGCGAGCCAGATGGCCCGCGCGCCGATGTGTTCTGCGTGCGGTGGCATTGTAAAATCAGCGACGATTTCGTTCGGTCAAGCCATGCCAGAGACGCCCATGCAACGCGCCGAGGCGGCCAGTTTGGCTTGCGATTTATTTCTGGCGATTGGGTCTTCTTTGCAGGTTTATCCGGCGGCGGGATTTCCCGTGTTGGCGCGCCATAACGGCGCCCGTTTGGTTATTCTAAACCGCGAGCCCACGGAGTTGGACAGTTCTGCTTCTTTGGTCATTAACGAAGAAATAACCCCGACATTGCATAATCTAGTAAGCCTAGACAGTTAAACGAGATTTCGAGACTTATTCAGGCGCCTGTATGGGCATGGTAAAATGGGGTTGCCGACGAAATATTTTTTGCCTTTGATAGGTCTCAAACTGTGGTAGCGTTAGTCGGTAAAGGCGTAAACCTAAAGTAATAAAAATAATAAAAATAATAGAGGTTTTGCAATGTTTCCTTTAGAAACCGCTGAGAGTTCAGCGGAAGAAGCCGTGCTCATCGAGGGCACTGTAAAGTGGTTTGATGCCGTTAAAGGATACGGTTTTGTAGTACCAGATGCAGGCGGGGTCGACGTTCTCGTCCATCATTCGACTTTGCGTCGGGGCGGCTATGACACCTTATATCCACTGGCGCGCATCAAATGTACTGTGGTGGAGCGCCCACAAGGTCTTCAAGCCGACCGAATTGTGGCGATTGATAATACGGATGCTCAAGTGCCGATTGGCAATCCAAGGCCGACCAGTGTGCTGGCGGGCATTTCCAATATTAGCTAATTTCAGCAAGCGCACGTAAAGTGGTTTAACCGCATTCGTGGGTTCGGTTTTGTCAATGTAGAGCCAGATGGCGAAGATATTTTCGTACATATGGAAGTGCTGCGAAAGGCTGAAATCGAGGCTTTGGTTCCCGGGCAATATATTCTGGTTAAATATGGCAATGGCCCCAAGGGGCTGATGGCAACGGATGTGAAACGCATTGATAGTGGCGCTCGGTTGCAATCAAATGCCAGCGAAAGCCAAATGGTTCTGCACGAAGACAGTTTGCAAGAGGCACCCGAACCAACAGAGCAACCGGAACTCACAGATCAGCCGGAGTCGAGTGTTTTGACGCCCGAGAGCGGCGAGTAGTCAATTCGCTGCTTATCGCTTTGTTGTTTGCGCTTGCGCTGAACACTCTCTTTGTTGTTTGCGCTTGCGCTGAACACTCTTCTTATTGTTTGCGCTTGCGCTGAACAATTGCATATGGCACTGAACACGCATGTCTGAAATCCCAGAAATTGACTTAGAGGCGTTGCAGCCCCCCGAACCGTTTCGCTTAAGTGTGCGGCGGGGGCCTTTTACGACGCATAACGGGCCTTGGTTTCATTGGGCTAGCCCTGATACGTTTCGCCAAGGCGTTCGTTTGCTCGAGCGTCATTGCAACAGCCGTGGCATTGTTCATGGCGGCTTTCTGTCTTCCTTCGCAGATGGCCTAGCGGCGACTTCGGTATTTCGCGAGGTGAAGCGGTCTTCGGTCACGATTAAGCTCAACACGGAGTTTTTGCGCAGCGCCAAAAGTGGCGATTGGCTGCAAGGCACAGCAAGGGTAACGCGGGCCACTGGCAAGACCGCCTTTGTCGATGCCTATGCTTGGGTTGGCGAAGCGCAAGAGCCGCCAATGGACGCGTTAATCTTCCGTAGTTCAGCTATTTTCAGATTATTAGAAGATAGATAGCTGTTTTGCTTGAAACCCAGAGATATTTCTATTAAGCAGGTGTCAGTCGGGGCTTGGCGCAGTCTGGTAGCGCACCTGGTTTGGGACCAGGGGGTCGCAGGTTCGAGTCCTGCAGCCCCGACCATTATCGTATAGTTGCGTATTTTATCTGTTGACCGCAGTAAACAGTCATTTTTCGAGAAATCAGCGATAAATGATGCTTCATTCGAGTGGACTGGAGTGGACAAAAATCGACAAAATCGACAGACTTACGCCAATTTAAGCAAGATTGGCGTAAGAATTGGCGTAATCAACAACTACCTATAGTTTTATATCTTTGCTTTTGCAATGCAACCGCCAATTAAAGGCCGCTGGACGGGCGTGGCGCGCGCCTTGGGCTGTCGCTTGTGGGATTGCCTATTGCTTCGCCGGACGCGATTGCGATACGTTAATTTGCGTTGAGGAGTAATATGTATGGATATGTGGCAGTGGTTTTCTGAAAATGAAAAAGTATTAAGTGGCATAGCTGCCGCTTTTGTTATTCTGGGCGCCTTTGCCACGGTCGGCAGAAACTTTCTCGTTCAATTGTTTTATAAATCTTCGGGCGGGCGCCGCCTGACGCTTGCCGAGCTGAGTAAGCCGTCGCCGCATCCGGTGCAATTTGCCAATTGCGATGGCGTGAACATTGCCTTCAGCACGCATGGCAAATCGTCCCCAAATTTATTGGTGACACCGGGCATTATTTCCAACCTGCATATTTCCGCCAACCTTCCGCCGCTTCAGCGCACGATGGCGGCTTTGGCGAAATTCAGCCGTGTGATCAATTTTGATAAGCGCGGGCAGGGGCTTTCCGATCCGGTGGCCAAT
Organism: uncultured Rhodobiaceae bacterium; assembly: GCA_963932545.1. Lineage (GTDB taxonomy): Bacteria > Pseudomonadota > Alphaproteobacteria > RS24 > RS24 > UBA8337. Next base: position 61,973 of record CAWVRH010000007.1, read on the forward strand.
GTGGCGACCATGCAAGAACGGGTGCAAGATATCCATGCTGTCGCCGATGCCTCTGGGGCCGATAAATTTGTTCTGATGGGAATTTCAGAAGGCGGCCCAATGAGCGTCAAATTCGCCGCCGAAAACCCAGACCGGGTTCGTGGGCTCATTTTATTCGGCACAACCCCCAAGTTCACCCGTGCCGATGACTATGCGATTGGACTATCGGACAGTGCGCTTGATTTATTGGGCGAGCAATGGGGTGAAGCGACGGCGCGGGACATATTATTTCCGAGCATCTCACGAGATGTCATCGACGATGACACTTACAAAGGATTTGAAATGCTTTTGTCTGACAAGCGGTCGTTGAAGCAGATTGTCGAATATATGAAGACTTTGGATGTGCGCGAGCTTCTTAAAGAGGTGCAATGTCCAACTTTGGTCATCCATTTTTCTGGCGACTTGGCGGTTCCGGCCCGGATGGGGCGCTATATGGCCGACCGCATTCCCAATGCAGAATATTTAGAAATTGCGGGTGTGGATCATTGCGACTTGGGCTCTGCGCCGGATGCGATTAAGACCATTCAGCGGTTCATGGCTTCGGCCACTTAGGCCGCCCCGCAGCCCCGAATCTAAGACGTCTAAGGCCGTCATGCGTATTTGTTTGGAGACTTGAGTAAATGTTTAATGATTTCTTAGAAAAACATTCAGAGCGTATCGGTATTATTTTCATTATCGTCTCGTTGCTTTTTGTCGGGTATGAGATAAGCGAAAACTCGCGCAGCTCGAAGGCTAGCAATCATTTGGCGTTGATTGACACGGCGATGCGCCTGAACGTCGAGATTATGAAGGACGACCAACTGGCTAAGGTTTTTCAAGACACAATGGACGGGGTTCGCTACCCCATAGGCAAATTGGATAATATGAAGCAAGAGCTTTTGCTGCAGCAATTGTACAATATCTGGGAGGTCGCGTTTTACAATTTCCACAAAGGCCAGCTAGAAGATGATGTCTGGCTTGCGTTCAGAGGATATTTCTCTGAGTATTTATTGCCAAAGTCATATGACTTTTGGGAAAAACACCGGTTCATGTATGGTCCGGCATTCCGCGAGCATGTCGACAGTATTCCGGCCAAAATGTAGATAATGCCCCGGTGGCTTCGCCACCCGTTTCGCATGTTTACCGATGTGCTGGGCATGGAACTGGTTGCCCTTTACGAGAGGCACCCGGCTGACTAACAGGCTTTCGCGCCCTTACTTTTCGAACATTGTACGAAAGGTATATCTTCGCCATCCCACGCCTTTGTTAAAAGCAGAACTGGTAAATGACAGCCTGAAACTTTAAGATACAAGCTCCTTTTGAGATAAACGCAAGTGGGTACGATGAAATTTGCAAATCCGGATATTACCGCTGATGGCGAGGCGCGCGCTTGGGTTGACTTGACCCAGCTGGAAACGCTTTGGCTCAATACAGGCACTTTATGCAATATTCAGTGTGACCATTGTTACATCGAATCTAGCCCGACGAATGATCGGCTGGTGTATCTAACGCTGGCCGATGTGCGGAGCTATTTGGATGAAATTGCAGAGCAGGATTTAGGCACGCAACAAATTGGCATCACCGGCGGCGAGCCCTTCATGAACCCCGATATTATGCCAATCATCGAGTTGATTTTGGAGCGCGGCTTTGAGCTTTTGGTGTTAACCAATGCCATGAAGCCTATGGAGCATAAACGCGAAGCTTTGCTAAACGTGCTGTCGCGCTATGGCAGCCAAATGGTGCTGCGGATTTCGGTCGACCATTTTAGCCAAGCCTTGCATGAAGAGGAACGTGGCGAAAACACATGGGCCCCTATGGTGAAAGGGCTTCAATGGTTGTCCGCCCATGGCTTTGCCATTGATGTTGCAGGCCGCACGCGCTGGAACGATAAAGAAGACGATTTGCGCCATGGGTTTGCCCGGCTTTTTAACTCCTTAGACGTGAGCGTAGATGCCCAAAACCCAAAAGAACTCATGCTGTTTCCCGAGATGGATGAAGGCGCGGAAGTGCCCGAAATCACAACCGATTGCTGGGGCATTTTGAACGTAGACCCGAACGATATGATGTGCGCCACCTCGCGCATGGTGGTGAAGCGCAAAGGGGCCGAAAAACCCACTGTGCTGGCCTGCACTTTACTGCCGTATGAAGAAGAATTTGAAATCGGCACCACGCTGAAGCAAGCCAGTGAGCGGGTGAAACTGAACCATGCGCATTGTGCAAAATTTTGCGTTTTAGGTGGCGGTAGCTGTTCGGTTTAACCAGTCTAGCAATTGTTTTTGAGCCGAGAGTAAGCTCGCCTCAGCGGCCAGGCTTTCGCGCAGCCGAACCAAATCTGCCACCACATCTACATCTTGCTGCTCGGGTAGATAGTGAATTTCCAAATTCAGTTGACCCAGCTGGCCAACCAATTGCTGGAGCGTCGAGCTTTCGCTGTAGGTTACGTTAGTCCAGCAAGATTGCGGAATGTCTACCCCACCAGCAAATAGATAAAACCCACCATCGGAACACGGGCCAAGCACGATGGCGTTGGGGTTTTGCACGAGATGCTTTTGCGCTGCCTCGAGCAGGCTAGGTGTCAATTGCGGGCTGTCGGTTCCCATCAACATGGAGGCGCCATGGCTTTGGCGTAATTTGCAATAGACCTGATGCAAGCGGGCGCCCAAATCGCCATCCCCCGTCCAAAAGTGAGGCAGGTTTTGCCATTGCGCGTGGTCCAACCCATCGGCTTCCGCGATGGCCCAATGCGGGCAGATGGCGGGGGGTAAAGCCAACGCTAATTGCTCAATTGCCAGAACACTCAACTGATAAAACTGCTCTGCCTCTGATGTGCCGATGCTGGCGGCCAAACGTGTTTTCACGGGAGACAGCGCCGCTGTTTTGGCAAAAATTCCCAAGCCAATCCGCTCCACGCGGCGTGTCTCTCGCACTATTGCCATTTCACGCGCACCACTTGCTTGAGCCATAAAAATTGATGCAGCAGGGTAGTTTTGAGCCAGCCGTTTTGCTGATATTTGCGCGCACTGGTGGTCAGCCTTGTCGCCACTCGGTTGAGTTTGACGCCAGCCCCATGCGCCTGCCATACAAACAAATGGTCTTCCCCATAAGGCGCCGTTTCAGGGTAGGCGCCGAGGGCGTCAAACAGCTGCTTTTCGAGGCAAAACCCCTGGTCGCCAAAAGGGCAGCCAAAAAACCGCGAGCGCAGGTTGGCCCCCCAGCTATTTATCTTCATACGCCAGCCGCCTCCGGCAAAGGCCAGGTCGAAATAATGCAAAGCCTGTGGCTGGTCGGCAATGGCTTTTTGCAGCTTATGCCAAGCGTCCTCGGGCAGGCTGGAATCGGCATGCACAAACCATAAATAAGCGCCCGTAGCTTTCGCAGCCCCCGCGTTGAGGCTCGCCGCACGGCCTGCCTCTTGCGACAGGATGACTTCTATTTCAGGCGGCAGCGCGTCGAGGAGGGCGGTCGGTTTTGGCTCGTGCGGTGCCAAAGGAATGATAACCGACAGGGGCACAGCTACGCGCATAGCACTTCCATCAACGCGCGCTTTTCGTCTGGGATGCCTTCGGGCGGCGTCAGCAGAGCCGTTGCAAGGGTCTCGCGGTAACTTGCTTGCGCCTCGGGCAGCGGCGTTTCTAGCAAGGACAGCAATAAGTCTTTCGCTTGGGCTAGGCTGTCGCCAAAGCGTGAAATAACATCCGCGACGCTGACGTGCTGACTTGGGTCATCCATCCAGCAATCGTAATCTGTGGCAATGCCAATGGTCGCATAGCAAAGCTGGGCTTCGCGGGCCAAGAAGACCTCTGGCACATTTGTCATGCCCACAAGGTCACACCCTGCGCCGCGTAAAAAATGGCTTTCCGCTTTGGTGCCAAGGCGTGGGCCGTCCACCCCGGCATAGGTTTTATCTAAATGGAGGGGCAGGTTCATTTGTTTGGCTTTGCCGGCCACCCAGGCGGTTAGGTTTGGGCAGACGGGCTCGGCGGTGGAGACATGGGCGGCGACCCCCTCGCCAAAAAAAGTGCGCTCGCGGTTGCCTTTAACAAAGTCAAAATACTGCGAGGGAATGGCAAATTCACCTGGGCGAATTTCCTCCCGCAGGCTACCGACGGCTGAAAAGCCAAGCACTTGCCGAGCGCCTAGCTTTTTGAGCGCAAAAATATTGGCGCGGTAATTCACTTCATGCGGCAAAAGTTCGTGGGTTCGGCCGTGGCGCGGTAAAAACAGCACCTCGCGATCGCCATACTCGGCTTTCATCACAGGGGCCGAAGCTGGCCCAAAAGGCGTGCTTACGGTGAGCTCTTCTTTTACCTTAAGCCCCTCAATTTGATAAAGACCTGTTCCACCTATAATCGCTAACATTTGGCCATGGCTCCGTTGCTTGTGGCCAGCACCGGCGAGCCATCGCCTGCATCGTAATGCAGGTTTGGCTTCGCTTCCAACCACAATTATGGGTCGCTCGCCGGGTTTTCGTCTACCTGTCGGTGGCGGCCATGGATATGGCGGGCGTTGCTTGGCTGGGTGAATCGGTGTGAGCTTAGGCCTCATAGGCAGACGGGGATGCGTCGGCTGAAATTTTGGAGTATCCGATGAGCCTTACTTTTTACGATTACACCCCAGCCCCAAGCCCGCGTCGGGCGCGAATTTTTCTGCATGAAAAAGGCATTGAGCTGGAGACCGTGCAAATTGATATGACGGCGGGCGAACAATTGGGCGAGGCGTTTCGCGCCATCAGCCCCACGTGCACTTTGCCAGCTCTGCGTTTGGAAGACGATACGGTGTTGACCGAAAACGCTGGCATCACCGCATGGGCCGAAGCCTACCAGCCCAATCCGCCGCTCTTGGGCACGACGCCAACCGAAAAAGGTTTGGTTGCGACTTGGAATGCGCGAAGTGAATTCGAAGGGCTTTTCGCGATTGCCGAAACCTTGCGCAATTCTTCCAAAGGCATGAAGGACCGCGCCACCACGGGGCCGGTTAATTATGCGCAAATTCCACAATTGGCCGAGCGCGGACGCACGCGCCTTGGGCATTATTTCGATACGCTGAACGCGCGCCTAGAAGGGCGCGATTTCGTGGCGCTGGACGATTTCTCCTTGGCCGACATCACCGCGCTGGTAGCGGTAGATTTTGCCAAATGGGTGCGCGTGGAACCGAGCGAGGCACATGCTAATATTAAACGCTGGCACGCCACTGTGTCCGCACGCCCAAGCGCGAAAGCATAAATCGTCCAAGCTTTATTTGCCGGTTCGCGCCGGTCGCAAAATTTGTGAAAACGGGCTTGGTTCCTATCCTAATTGTGCCTAGGCTATCGATAGAATTTTAGGAGCGAAACATGACCCATATTCAACCAACGATTGTCGCCGGTGTTGGCATGGTGGCCTTTGGCAAGCCAGGCGCCTCCGACACATATGACATTATGGGCGAGGCGGCCATTCGCGAGGCTTTGGCCGACAGTGGGTTGGATTTCTCCCATATCGAGCAAGCCTATGCGGGCTATGTTTATGGCGATAGCACCTGCGGGCAAAAAGTTATTTATAAAGTCGGCATGACGGGCATCCCTGTTTTTAACGTGAATAATAATTGCTCCACCGGTTCCTCGGCTTTGTTCATGGCGCGCCAAGCGGTGCAAAGTGGCCTTGTGGACTGCGCGCTCGCCGTGGGCTTTGAGCAAATGCAACCGGGCGCTTTGGGCAATATTTGGGAAGACCGTCCCAGCCCCTTTGATGCGTTCGATAGCGAATGTGCCGATCTTTTCGACAGTGAGGCGTCTTTGGCGCTGCGCTATTTCGGCGGCGCGGGAAAAAGCCATATGGACAAATATGGCACCGAGCTTTCTGACTTTGCTGAAATTCGCGCCAAGGCCAGTCGCCACGCGAAAAACAATCCGAAAGCTCTGTTCCGCACAGAATTGAGCGCAGGCGATGTCTTGCAATCGCCAGAAATGATTCCCGGTGTGATGACCCGCCTCATGGCTTGCCCGCCAACGTGCGGAGCGGCCGCGGCTATTTTAGTGTCGGAGGCTTTCGCCAAAAAACACAGCCTCTCGACAGGGGTGAAAATCATTGCCCAATCGATGACCACCGATACGCCGAGCACATTTGAAGCCCATGATATGATGCAACTCGTCGGCTATGACATGACGGGCGAAGCGGCGCGTCAGGTCTATGAGGCTGCGGGCCTTGGCCCACAAGATATTGATGTCGTCGAATTGCATGACTGCTTTGCCCACAATGAGCTGATTACCTATGAGGGCTTGGGGCTATGTGGGGAAGGCCAAGCGCAAAAGTTTATTGCCGATGGCGACAATACTTATGGCGGCCAAGTGGTAACCAATCCATCGGGCGGGCTTCTGTCGAAAGGCCATCCTTTGGGCGCCACGGGTTTGGCACAATGTTATGAGCTGACGCATCAATTGCGCGGCACAGCACAAGCGCGCCAAGTGGAGGACGCCAAGACGGCACTGCAACATAATTTGGGGTTGGGTGGCGCCTGCGTTGTGACGCTTTACCAAGCAGGTTAGCTAAGCACAAACCCTAAAAAACCATTCATAAACGGAGCGAAAAAATGAATAAGAAAATAGATACAGTGGCCCTGACGGTCGGACGTAGTTTGCTGGGGATTTATTTTGTCTTGCCGGGTCTGGCCAAATTTGGCTCGTGGCAGATGCATGTCGATCTGATGGTGAAACACAATATACCGCTGGCCGAGCCGCTTTTGTTTATTGCCGGCATTGCCAATATTGTTCTGGGCGGATTGCTCTTGGCCAATAAGCAAGTTTGGTTGGCGGCCTATGGTTGCGCCGCTTACATTGTGGTGATTAATTTTTCCTTGCATGATTTCTGGAATTACACCGGCATCGAAGGCGCGCATGAAACTCAGAATTTCGCCAAGAACGTTGGCATTCTAGCGGGTTGTCTAATGCTGGCGAGCTATAGCCGCCTCGCTAAAAAATAGACACATCTTGTCTTTGCCGAGGTCTGAGCTTACGCTTTATCTATGTCTCACCGTGTCACGATAGCTATCTTGAGCTGGGTCTGTTTGGCCTTGGCCACCCCCGTGTCTTCGCAAGATTTAGGCATTCCCTCGGCCATTATCGGTGGCGCCAACGACGTGAACATCGACCGTTTTGGCAAACCGGTATTTGGCTTTCGCGCGCAGCGCGAGCCAGACCTTCGCAGGCTTCGCGCGCAAGCCGGTCGCAAGGTTTTGCAAGGGCGGGTCGAGATATATGATGTCGACATGGAAGACCTCGAAGCGGCGCTTAGCCGAAACACTAAACTGCGCAAAAACACGCCGAAAATCACCTGTGCGCAACAGCGAGAAGAGATTGTCTGTCAGGCCCAATAAGGCAAGCCTGAGACAATTTGGGTACTGCATCTTTGCGTTAAACGGGTTATATAACCCGCATGAAAAAATTATCTTTAGCTTTGATAGCTCTGCTACTGTCGCCGATGGCCACAGAGGCACAAAACAAAAGTAACAATCAAGCGGATGCTGGATGGCGTCCGACGCAGACCATGTATTGCTCCGACGGTGAGTTTGACTGGGACAGCGGACAGTCGCTGTATGATTTCGTTATTCTAACGCGCGCCCCCGGCGATTTTTTAATCAGTTATTTGGGCATTCCCCATCCGAGTTTCGAGCGCCGCCAATATTCTCATTTATGGATGAAAATGGTTGGCCATTATTCGTCTAGCCTAGAAACCCTTGGGGAAGAGCGCATCTATCGGTTGAAATTGGAAGTCGACAATGAGCCGAGCCGTATTGGCGAGCTGACCATTGCGGCGAATGACAAATATACGTTCACCATGACGCCGCCCTTGAGCCGAGCCGTGACCAGTGCAGGGCTTTGCTGGGACTCGCTGAAGCCAGAACCTCGAGGGTTGCAAAAAAGACGCCGCTAGCCACGGTTAAATTCAAAACTTGCTCCGATCTCTGATAATCGGTAGGAGTGAGTTATGAGTAAGTGTCGTGTAAAGTTTGTATCCAAAAATACCGTTTTTGCGTTCCAATTCCTGGACCTGCCGCAGACGCACGCCAGCGACATTGAATGGGTGCTAGACCCTGAGGCACGCGATTACGATTGGCTGGTGGTTTACGACGACCTGCCGCGCCGGGCCGATGAGCGCTTATCGCTGGGCATCGAGACGCTGTCTTGCCCACAAGAGAACACGGTGCTTTTGACCTATGAGCCATCATCGGTAAAATTTTATGGTCAAGATTATATGGATCAATTTGGCATGGTGTTGACCAGCCATGAGCCCGAAACTTTGCGCCATCGCAATCGCCAAGACATGCCGCCCATCGGGGTTTGGTTTTATGGCGGCCTAGAGCAAGCCAACGCGCACCCAAGCGTGCCCAAGAAGACCGGATTGGTGTCTATGTTTGGCTCGCCAAAAGCGCAAAAGCACACACTGCACCATCGCCGTGCCGAGTTCCTAGTGGAGATGGCAGAAGGGTTGGGCGAGCAGGTGGATGTCTACGGCAAAGGCTATCAATTTGTGGAGCATAAGGCCGAGGGCATAGATGCGTATCGCTATCATATTGCGGTCGAAAACCACATTGGCCCGCACCATTGGACGGAAAAACTATCGGATGCTTTTCTAGGCCATAGCCTGCCGTTTTATGTCGGCTGCTCGAACTTGGAAGCGTATTTTCCCCAAGAGAGTTTTATCCGCCTCGATATCCTCGATAGCGAAGCCGCTTTGGCGACGATTGAAAAAGCCATCGTCGATAAGGAATATGAAAAACGCTTGCCCGCCATCATCGAGGCGCGGCGGCGGGTTTTGGAAGATTATAATCTCGGCAATTTGGTGGCGCAGCATATTTTGCAAGCGCCCAAAGTGGCTGTGCCACATGCGCCGGGCATGATTTTAAGTCGTCATGCTATGCAGCGCCGCGATGTGCCAACCTTCTTGCGCTATGCCGTGGGCAAAACCAGCGCGCGCCGCCGTGGCAGAAAACTTTACGGCAGCTACCTAGAGGGTAAAATCGGCTAGTTAGTCTTTCCAGCGATTGTGCGCCCACAGCCAATCTTGCGGGTTGGCTTCAATCCAACCTTCGATTAAATCGTAAACTTTGCGCATCGCCGCATCGACATCGGCTTGGGCGTCATCGGTTTTGTCGACGCGAATGGCGGGGAAGAAGTGCTGCACAAAATGCGCTTTGTCAGGGCCGTCTTGGCGGCGGCGTATTACCGTAGGAATAACGGGAAGGTCAAACCGTCGCGCCAGTTTCACCGCTCCCGATGGCGCTTTGGTTTCGCGCCCCATAAAGGTAATCGGGTCGCCTCTGCCAAGCTTTTGGTCGACCAGCAAAGCCATCGAAGTGCCTTTTTTAATTTCCTCAATCATAACGCGCGCGCCCTTGGAGCCTTTGGGAATTTGCAACGGCATGAAGGCTTTGCGCTGGCCGATAATCCACTTTTCCATATAGGGATTATTGGCGTGGCGATAAAGCGAGCCCGTGCGGCCGACCAGTCTGCGAATGCCAATCATGGCCATTTCCCAATTGGAAAAATGTCCGGAAACAAAAATCGCGGGCCCGCCATCGGGGATGGCCGCTTCGACGTGTTCGGCGCCCTCAATCAAAATCCGTGTTTCTGCTTCGCGGGCAATTTTTGCCATGTGCGGAAACTCGCCGATTAAGCGGCCTAATTGTTCCCAGAATTGTTTCAGAATTTCTTGGCGCTCTGTGGCTGAAATATGCGGCATGGCTTGGGCGATATTGTCATCGGCCAGCGAGCCTTCGCGCGCAATTTTGCCAAGCCCACGCCCCAAGAGCCCACCTAAATACGAGCCGATGCGCACCCCCACCAGTCGGTATAGCGAGAGAACAACCATAACAATTTGGGCTTGAATGAAATATATCGGCTGCATGGCTATCTACCCTAAAGCTGAAAAAATCTGCGGGACGTTGTGGTGTTAACTATCATCTTATAAGCCAGTTGCCGCGAGAAACCAACTGGGGGGCCATGCCTATCTGGGGGGGCTATCTGGGGGCGGCTTATGCCTATTTCCAGCGATTATATGGCCAAAGCCATTCTTCGGGGCGGGTTTCAATCCATTGTTCGAACAAGTCATAGGCTTGGCGCATGGCTGCATCGATATCGGCGCTTGTGTCGTCGGTTTGGGCCACGCGAAAGGCGGGAAAGAAATGCTGCACAAAATGCGTTTTGTCGGGCCCATCGTGGCGCCGCCGCACAACGGTTGGAATGATCGGAATATCAAACCGCCGCGCCAGCTTCATGGCGGCCGATGGGGCGCGCGTTTTGCGGCCCATAAAGGTAATCGGGTCGCCTTGGGGTAGGGACTGGTCGATGAGCAGGGCCACCGAGGTGCCGCCCTTGAGCGTTTTTAGCAATTCGCGCGAGCCCTCGGGGCCGGCCGGAATTTTAATCGGCATAAAAGCGTCTCGTTGGTTCAATAGCCATTTGCGCATAAACACATTTTTGGGTTCGCGATAGAGCGCGCCTGTGTCGCCCACAAGGCGTTGAATGCCCAGCATGACGACTTCCCAATTGGCAAAATGACCGCCAATAAAAATCGCCGGTCCGCCATCGGGTAGGGCGGCTTCGACATGCTCTGCGCCTTCAATGCTTAGTCGGCTGTCGGCTTCGCGGGCAATTTTGGGCAAGTGCGCCATTTCGCCGAATACGCGGCCAACCTGCTCAAAGCACGCAAGCTTCACCTGCTCTTGCTCGGCTTCAGAGAGGTGGGGCATGGCTTTTGCGAGATTGTCAGCGGCGCGCTGGCCATCGGGCGATATTTTGCCGGCCAAAAGTCCCAAGCGGCCGCCAAGATAAGAGCCAAGGCGCAAGCCCACTAGTCGGTAAGCAAAGAATAGGGTCTTGGCCAGAACGGCTTGAAAAAAGGAAATTAGTGAACTCATGTGACCCTATCGTGTTGCTCTTGAGACTTGTTTCATGCCAGAGTTTAACGGCAATTTTAAGTGGATGGAAGCGATATGCCAGTTCGCGAGATACTAATAGGAGTTTGATTATGCATTTGTCTCTTTTTCAAAAAACCTGCACAGCTTTCGTGCTTGGTTGTTTAGCGCTAGCCGCAACGCCGGCTCTGGCAGATGATTATTTCGTGCAGAAATTCGGCAAGTCAGACACTTTGGGTCACGCCAATTATCTCACCACAGCCAAAGCCAAACAGGCGGCCAAATTGGTCAAACAAGGCAAAGTCTATCAGCTCGGCATGGTAACGGGCCCCGATACGCCAGCCTATGGGCCGCGCAAATTTCAGATGATTGTACACCAACTCAATGACGGCTCGGGCGCGCCCATGGGGCCAGATAAACTCATCTCCAATGATGACACGGTGGTGACGTCCATCGGCATTGGCTCGCAAATCGATGGCTTTGGCCATATTGGCAAAGAGCATCGCTATTATAATGATACGCCCGCTTCTGAAGTGGTGTCGCCAGACGGCTTGTTGAAGTTTGGCACACATGCTTTGCCGGGCTTTGTCACGCGTGGCGTGGTGTTGGATATGACCAAACATTTCGGTAAAAACCCGCTGCCCATGGGCACGGCCTATACGGAAAAAGACATAAAAACAGCGGCCAAAAACCAAGGCATTAAAATCACCAAAGGCGATGTGGTGCTATTGCACTCGGGCTATATGAAGGCCAATGAGGGCAATAAAAACCTCGTGCCGGGCGAGCCAGGCTTGGGCATTAGCGGGGCGCATTATTTAGCCAAATTGGGCGTGGTGGCCATTGGCGCCGACACCTGGGCGTTGGAGGTTTTGCCGAGCGAAAACCCTAAACGGATTTTCCCCGTGCATGGTTTGCTGCTGAGTAAATATGGCATTTATATTCTGGAGAATATGGTGACGCATGATTTGGTGGCGGATGGCGCAACCGAGTTCATGTTCTCGCTGGGCGTGCCGAAGCTGAAAGGCGCGGTGCAGGCGATTATCAACCCGCTGGCTATTCGATAATGCTGCTTGAAAAGCGCGGCAAATTTAGCGATACACTTAGCCAAACCCAGAGCCTGATTTTTGACGAGGCAAATGCCTCGTGCCAAGGAGACATCTATGAGTGCGCGAATTTATCAACCTGCGAAATCGGCTATGTCGTCGGGCATGGCCAATACCAAAGAATGGGTATTGGAATTTGCACCAGAGGGGGCGCGCAGCAAAGATGCGTTTACCGGATGGAACTCGATTGACGGCACGGCCAATCAGGTAAAGTTAAAATTTGCTTCGTTGGAAGAGGCACAAAATTATGCAGCCGCCAAAGGCATTGCGGCGCGTGTCGATCAACCGCATCCGCGCCAACGCAGAGCTAAATCTTATTCCGATAATTTCCGCCACGATCGAGTAGAGAAAATATGAGCAGCGATCCGGATTTTATTCGGATCTCGAAAATCGGCTGGGTTGCCTGCCTGCTTCTTCTGTTTCCTAGCCACGCCTTTTCTTGGCAGCCCTTGCCGCATGAGGCGGGCACCGCCTATCGCATAGAAGGTCGCAAAATTTCAGGCGCGGCGGAAACGGGCGCTCAGGTTTACCTCTTGATTGAACCTCAAGTGACATTGCCTAAATTGGGCGATGGGCCGGAAATCGCTTTTCGCAATGTGATTTTTAATTACGGCGACAGCTATATTTGCGGGTGGCAACGCGAGGTAAAAGTAACCGTGGATGGCGAATTACTGCGCGAAACCGAGCCGACCGATGGGCAAATCTATGATTGGTATATTTTCAACAAGGGTTTTTTGACCACCCATTATGGCGAGGTGCTGACGGTGGAAAGCTTTACTGCCGAAGATGGTAGCGATCTGGCTAGCCGGCTCTTATCGTCTCAAAGTCAAATTTTGCTAGAGCGCAAACTCGATAATTGTGGCGATGATGGGGTCTTTGAATTTCGCCTAGATGGCGCCGCTGTGTCGCCGGAGAGGCTTTAAGCGCCTCCCATCCGCAGGCCGCTGAAGCCACGTCACAATGTTTAGATGACGCGTCAATTTTTTGCGGCTTTTAACGAAGGTTGCGTTTGCCCTGATCAAACGCGCTTTGGTACGAGCTTGGACTGTCGTCAAAACCGTCACTTATCGATTGTCCCCTCCCATAATGGTTCGATTTATACTTTATCCCTTTTGTGTCCTGCGAAGCCGGCGCCCCTCAAGCATCTGTGAAATCTGCATTCGTATCCGGTCTTGCTGGCGCCTTCCGTCGGGCCTGAAAGGTGCTTCGAAATGCGCCCTTTGGCTTGCGTATTACTTGCTATTTTATGGCAAGTTCTTGACAATGATGAATCTTCACTTTTTAATGACATAGCGTTGCCTTTATTGATAAGGTTTCACTTTGCGTAGGGTAGTGTGTGAGGTTTCCATGTTCCGTTTTGTTGTTCTTGTTTTTTGTATGCAGTTTCTTGCTGGTATGGCATCCGCACAATGGGTCTCCAGTGGCTCCGGTATCGGTGAGCGCTCGGGTGACCAAGGCCTAACCAGTCCGGATGGTCAGGCGCAATCTATCGGCTTCAGCTCGGTAGAGGATATGGAGGCGGCTGCCGCATTGGGGTATGAAGCCAGTGCAGCCGATGCCAGCGTCTGGGTGCTCGCCAATAATGATAGTTTCGATGAAGATTGCCAGCGCCTCTTTGGAAGCAATTGTGAGGAAGTAGATGCCTCGGAGTTTCGTCCGATTGTTCCCCAAATACTGACCTGTCTCGGTTTGGGCTTTGAAAATCTGACCGAAATGGAGACTTACGTCGATACCGTAGATGCGTATGGCGGGGATGAGACGGACGCTGCAAATTGCAAAGCTCATCAATATGCTGCCAGTGAAATGGACGGCCAGCTTTGCATGATGGCGACAAATGACAATGATAATGCGCCGGCTTGTCGTGCCTCTTTGGGCGTGCCGATATCGTCTCCACAAGATTGCTCTGACCTCGACCGCGATGATTACGAGGCGATTGCCTATAATATGGCGCCAGAAATTATCGTTCCAGCCGATTGGTCACCGACCGCAATTCCTGGGACCGCTTCACCGGGCGATAAGGTTATCTCCGTTTTACGCGCTACAGATCCCGAGGGCGATGAACTGACCTGGTCGATTACGGCAATGGATTTCGACGTGTTTTCCATAAATGCGACGACGGGCGTTGTGACGCTTGCCGAAGCCAGCGAGGCCCCTTCAGAGCAGCCTGAGAGCGTCTCTTTGACGGTGCAGGTAAGCGATGGCGCGCTGAGCGATAATTTGACGTTGCAGATCGCCTTGCAAGATCTAAACCGACCGCCGCAAATTATTTTACCAGCCGATTGGACCCCCTCCATTATTCCACATGACACCCAGCAGGGCACAAATCTTGTCAATCAATTGGCGGCGACTGACCCTGATGGCGATGTTCTGACTTGGTCGATCAGCGCCAGTGACCTAGATATTTTAGCCATTAACCCACAAAGTGGTGTTTTGACACTGGCGCGAGAAAACGGTTTGGCAGGGCTGGAGCAACGACCTGAAAGTATTCGGGTAATGGTGCAAGTCAGCGACGGGCACCTGAGCGATGAGCAAGCTTTATCCATTCCATTGGAAGCTGAGAAAGTGAATACCCCGCCAGAAATTATTGTTCCTGCCGGATTTGCTGCAAGCGACCTCAACCCTCATAGCAATAATGTCGCGGTTGGCATGCTGGAAGGGCGCGACCCAGATGAGGACACTTTGACTTGGTCTCTTATCGCTGCAAGCCCTGCCATCTTCACAATTAATGCGCAGACAGGCGACCTCAGCCATAACGGTTTGGACGAAAGCGATACATTGTCGTGTCAATCAGCGGCGCAAGCCTCGGCGTCTGCCCAAGTGAAAGGCCGGGCTTCCTCCGGTATTGTTTCCACAAATGCCAATGTTATCGAAGACCACTCGTCGAATGACTTTAGAAGCAAGAAGACGGGCGGGAAACACACCACAACTGGAAAATACCACGTCTTCCTCGAGCGCTCGGGCCATCGTGGCGGATCCTTCACAACTGAGGCGCGTAGCGCGGAATACTATGATGTGACCTATGGTTCCAATGTCTACATCCCGGCATTGCGATCGGCAAAGGTTAATTCAAGCATAACGCCGATAAACAGTTATCTGGTTTATCAAAATAACGCGAAGGTTGATTTCTCGAATAAGGAAGCGGTTATTACTTTCGCCAATCCAATCGTCGGCGTGTATTACACGGACAGCGGTTTTGACAGCACCATTGGCGGGCTCGGCAAGCCGGGCGCGCTGTACAGCCGCAAAAGCCAGCTCAGCAAGCTGGCGCTCGAAACGGGCCGCGATATTGCATGGATTGATCCGATTGACAGCCGCGTTTTGCATTTCCGCTCCAGAACCGCGAATATTGGAGACTTTATGCGCGTTCTGACGATGTCTTCCGATACCGGCACCAGCGGGGGAGGCGTTGCCTCGGCCGGACCCGATATTTGCTCGGCAACGGTTACCGTACAACTGTCGGACGGGCAGGCGACGGCCGAAGAGACGTTAACGCTCGCCTTTGCCGACCCGAACCGAGCCCCACAGGTCTTTACGCCAGCCGACTGGACGCCATCCACGGTTTCCAACGTCCAAGACGCAGGCGATTTGGTTGTTAACACTTTAGGGGCGGACGATCCGGACGGTGATATTTTGAAATGGAGCCTGGAAGGCGCCGATGCAAATTTATTCAGCATTGGATCCTTCGATGGTAAAATCCGTTTGTCGCCAGCATATGGCGATGCCATCTCGCGACCTACCAGGGCCAGCGTGACTGTAAAAGTGAGCGATGGCCGTTTGTCTGACAGTCTGGCTATGATTATTCCGATTGAAGAAAAACAGGAAGAGGGCAGTGTGGCCTCGAATGCCGGCACCAGCGGACAATTCCAATTTGTTTCCGGCGATGTGCAAAATATCTTCAATCAAGATTACACCATTATGGCGCGTTTCTATCACGGCTCCGGCGGTTATAAATCTAGCTATTACTCTTGGTGGCCCAAAAGGGGTTGGCAGACCTCCGCCTCCAAAGAGACGCTGTTCTTTTATGGCGGCAATGATAATGTCGGCCGCAAAGTACGAAGCGGTGTCAGCTTGCATGTGGTTAAAGATTCCATCCGCCTGCAATTGGGCACCGATTATAATTACCTAGAAACCCGAGCGCCCATTCAGAAAGGTCGTTGGCATACCGTCATGTTTGTGGTCGATGCAGACAGCCGTCTCAAGACCAGCAAATATTCTTGGCCGGTGAAAATGTATCTGAACGGGCGTCGCTTGGGGGTCAGTGAATTTAATACCAGCTCCAAAAACAAGGGATATGCTGCGGTTGCCAATGCGCAATACGCAACCTTGGGTGTTGCCGGTCAATGGAAAGAACAAAATGATAGCCGACGCCCATGGGCGCGTCACTTGCCCCTGCGGGCCTCGTCTTTCATTCATGAAGTATCCATCTGGCAGGGCAATAAAACTGCGGCTGCCGGTGCCATTTATAATAATAATAAAGACACACAAGATTACGCCGCCACTGGCGCTGGTGCGCCACGCTATAGCTGGAAACCGGGTCTTTGGGGGCAATCAATGACCGATGACGGCAAGGGCACGCTGACATTGGCCAATTTGGCAAATGGCCAAGCTGCCAATGGCGGCCCGCGCGCTGGTAATGGCACCAGCCGTCTTGATGGTGACATGCATCTATACCCTGGACGCTTTGACCTCGTGTCGGGCAATGCCAAGGCCTATACGCAATGGCAGGGCCAGTCGCCTTGGGGCTATTGGAACCAAGGGGCAGGGCAATACTTCACCTTATTGAAGGGAAATGGTAGGCGCAACTGGCTGTCCACTTATGACAAAACCGATGCGGCAGATGTCAAAGCCTTCACCTCTGGTGAGATGAATGGCAAAGCGAAGACTTTGAACTGAGTAAAGTAAATAGCGAAATAGGATTGAGAAAATGAGAGTTAAACTAACTGCCCTTTTAATAGGTTCCGCTTTGGGGTTAACCGCCGCGCAAGCTGGGTCACTGGATATCACAAACTGCGATTTGGCTGAGTTCAGCTATCGTTACACCGTTGCAAATGCCGACTTTGGTGTCGTGCAAATCGGCAGCCTATCCGATGAATCCATTAATTTGCCCCCCAGCACTGTGGATAATGGCACAGCCACGAATGAGCATGATTTTACCGATGAGATGCCGGACAGAAATATCTTTGTGACTTTGATCGATGGCGACGAAATCACAACACGCCTTTGTTCTGACGCTTCAGCGCAATAACAAGAAATACTTTCACGAAAATGAAATCTGTGCCAAATTTAAGGCCCAGGATTATGTATCAAAGAGTTGTTATGCGTGGATTTTCATTGATTGAGTTACTTCTTGTGGTTGCCATTTTAGGCATCCTCGCTGCCGTAGGCGTCGTTGGGTATCAGGGCTATATCGACGGAAGCAAAAAGGAGGTGACGCTGGGCAATGCGATAACCATTGACCGCGCTTTTTCCCGCGACGTTATGGTGATTGATAATAAAATGACCGATGGCCGAACCGCTTTGGCGACGGACAGAAACAACATCATCACGCGCGAGGATGATTGCATTTCCTATGTCGCCGCAGCGGTCGACTCGTTAAGTTCGACCCATAAAAACGCCTTTGACAACAAGATTCCCTATGCTGTCAGCCTCCACTTGGAGGCACAATGGGCTAATAGTTCTTCGCCAACAGGAACCAATGGAGAAGCCCGCGCCCTTCCGCTGAATGTGGCCAAGCTGAAGCAGGGGCAATTGGGCTTGCAATGCGCCAATGCCTGCTCCCCGATTTCGGAGACTTCCCATTTTTATATTCATCGGTGTTCGTGCCTTAGCCCCAACGGCTGTGTCACCCATAGCTTTCAGCAAGGCGATGGGTCTGTCGATACAGCAAATTATGAGAGCGAGGTAGAGGCCAGTAAACGTTGGGATGAAAACGGCGATATTCTCGTGGGCGCTCATTTGCCAGAGTGGTCATGTCCTAAGCCATTGGATGCAGGCAATGTTTGTTCATAACCTCCATTGCTTTTTGGGTAGCGCCATGGCGCCGGGCCTGCTGGTTGCGATGTTAGCGTCGCCATTTGCCGCGCAGGCTCAAACGATAAGAGATAAGTTGTTTGCGGACCCTACCAATATTGAGATTAATTTGATTTACTTGCAGCAGCAATTGGGCGGCGGTAATTTCAAAGGGGCGGCAGCCACCTTGCAACGCATTTTATTGCTCGACCCAAGCAGCAAGCTGGCCAAAGTGCTCTATGCGGAAGTGCAATTGAAGCTCGGCAACCGCGCCGATGCTCGACTTATTTTGCAACAATTATTGGCCGACAAGTCGCTTTCTGCGGCCATGCGCAACAAAGCTTTGGAGCTGAAAGAAGCTTTGGAACGCTCGGAGCGACGATTGTCCATTTCGGGTTCGGCAGGGCTTGCCGGCGGCTCGGCCGACAACGCTTTGGCGGCGCCAAAAGGGCCGATTATGCTGTTTAACAATCAGCCGATTGCCAATACGTCGAAGGAGGTGACGGAAGCCTTTATTGATTACGATGGCATGGTGTCGCTGTCTTACAAATTGCCGACCTATCGCGAACGCGCCCTGACGACCGCCTTTGGCGCGGCTGGGCGAGACTATTTAGATCAAAATACAGCGGACTCCTTAACGGGCTTCGTCAGCTTCGGATACAGTGAGAAGCGCAAGCTACCATTTAAATTTAACTATAGCGCCTTTGCTACTGATGTCAGCGGCCATCCCTATAATGCAGGGCAGCAGGGCGTTTTTGGATTGAGTGTGGATCTGCCAAAAAATGCTAATTTGCAGACCAGCTTGCGGGTTGGTGAAACCCGCCACTTCAAGTATTTGGGCAGCAGTGCGGGCAAGCAGCGCGACAATGAAACGCTGGGCGTGTCGGCAACTTATCTTCGCCCGATTTCTGGCCTGTCGATTCCTCTCTTGGTCTCGACCAGCTTGCTGGGCGACAAAAGCTCGGCAGAGATTGAACATTTTTCGGCCCAATCCGTATCGGCCGTAGTCGGTCTGCGCACTCGTTTGGCTATGATAAATGTTTCGCTATCCTTAGACTTTTTGGTCACAGAATATGAGGCGGCCAATACGCTGATCAGCACTCAAACTCGGCAAGACGAACGCACGCGCCTGACCGCTAGTCTTGGATATAAATTGCCGCCGCATCTTGGCGCGATCGATTTGGCCCTAAGCGGATTTGCGGCGGACACACGCTCGAATATTCCCAACTCAACCCGAACGCTGAGCGAACTGAAGCTTAGTTTGCGTCGGAACTTTTAGGAGAGACAGATGCGTCCCATCATTGCCCTCGTTATGTTACTGGCTTGGAGCGGCAGCGCCCATGCCAGTAAATCTGTGTCCGGCGTGGTGGCCGTTTCCACTGGCCCCATGCAAGCCTACACCTCATCCACTGGGCGCAATTTGGCTATTGGCCGCGATTTGATCGCCGGTGACGAAGTCTTTATGAATGATGAGGTGGAAACCGGCGCGAAAACCCGCGCACAAGTCTTGCTGCGCGATGAAAGCGTATTTTCTTTGGCGCCAGCTTCCAAGATTGTCTTTGATGAATTCGTTTATGACCCGATAGTTGGGGAGGGTCGCCTTCAAGCCAAATTGATGCAAGGTGGCTTGCGTTTTGTTTCTGGCCAATTGTCAAAGCGCCAACCTGAAAATATCCAAATTAAAGCGGGCGAGGCGACCGTTGGCATTCGGGGCACCGAAATTCTGGCCACGCATGGCACACAGGGGACAACTTTTGTTTTGCTCTCTGGTGAAATGGAAATCGCAACGCAAGCGGGCAATCAGATTATCAATCGCCCAGGCTTTGGTATTGACATTACCAGCGATGGTCTGTTGGGCGCGGTACGCCAAATACCGTTGGCTGAAATTAATGCCATCCTTGCGCCGCCACCAGAAAAACAAGAGGATACGTCTGCTGGCAGCGAAACCTCCGAAGAGAGCGAGGGGGACGCCGCTTCTGAGGAAGGCGAGGGCGGTGAAAATGACACACAAGATCAAGACACAGCAGCGGACGAAACAGCGCCAACCGGGGGCGAAGCTCAAAACGAAGAAGAGAGCTCCTTTGATGCCGCTTTAACCGCATCGGTCGGCTCTTCCGATGACGAGAGTGCCCCGACCCTTTCCGGCCTTGGGGATTTGACGGCGCAAAGCGCTGAGGTTGCAGCTGACCCCTCCGCCTCGCTATCTGTTGCGGGCGCCGCGAATGA
Organism: uncultured Rhodobiaceae bacterium; assembly: GCA_963932545.1. Lineage (GTDB taxonomy): Bacteria > Pseudomonadota > Alphaproteobacteria > RS24 > RS24 > UBA8337. The sequence goes on from CAWVRH010000007.1 coordinate 82,216, forward strand.
GGAGACGGGTGTTGAAACTGACTATGCCTCGGTGGTTGAGGGGCTGGCTGAAGATGAGCAGGCGGCAAAGGTCGATGCGGCGCTTGCTGAAAATGTAAATATCTCGCTTCATTTTGAAACCACCGGCACGCTGACAACAAACCCGTTCTTTAGCTCAAATGCCAATCTATTGGTTCGTTCCAGCAGTTATTTCCAGGAAGATGCGCCTGGACAGTATAATGTGACGCATGCGCTTTTACGCGAGAAATTTCCCGATAGCTTTGATGAAAATGGTTTTGTCAATCATACCAGCAGTCAATCATCTGACATTGACCTGAGCAGTTATGATGCGATTTTGGTATCGCTGGGTAGTGATGATAACGACCATAATTTCACTCCAGCGGAAGTAACCGAATATCGAAATTTTATTCATAGCGACGACAAAAAAATACTGTTGATTGGCCGACAAGAGTTGGATATGGGAACGATTAATTCTGCCATGCCGATATATCACAACAATGTGGACGGCTATCAATATACCGGTCGCAACACGGCCAATAGCGTGCCGCAAGATTTGAGCCCCGTGGAAAGCAGTGCCTCTGAGCTTCTATTGGGCGTGACAAGTTTTGGGCAATATAATGACAGTAACCCATTCGCAAGCGTTGACTTCACTCGAGATTTGGTTGTCGACGGTTCGGACGAGCCGATTTCCGTTGATAACGGCTTGCTTATCAATAGCTATAATGATTACCCGGCTCTTGATTTTGGCCCGAAGGGCGCGGTCTTCTTTGCCCGTTGGGGCTGTGGCGCCAATGGCAGTAAGAACGCTGAATTGGGCGCCTCGATCGATGCTAATTTCGTCGACAATGGCCGAGAACAATTCTGTCGCAACCTCATTTCCTCGTTAGCGCCGGAGGCAAGTTTGGTCGATGTCGAAGTCGGTAGCCTGTCTGTTTCCGGAGACGCAGACGCGGCTAGCTATCGTATTATCCTTGGCGGCAACGGAAATTTCAAAATCATTGGCGACAAACTGCTGCTCGACAAAGACGCAAATCTGCCGGATGAGGCCGGTACCTATGCCTTGACCATTGGGGTTACACCGGTCGGCGAGGCAGAAGTCGAGCGCACGATTTCTGTCGCCGTTGCCGAAGGGGGAGCTGAGAAACGGGTCATCGCGACCCGGGATAGGTATCAGGTAGGCGATACGGTGTCTTTCCCGACGCAAAATTTGGTCAGCCATAAAGATTATTTGGAGGACATTGCTTGGATTTCCATTGACGCGGCGAGTGGCGGGGGGCAAGCCACCAATACGGGGATTATTACCCTGCATTATCGCATTACAGAAAACGGCGCCACCTATGACCGGTTCCATGAAATTGAATTGGTGCACGATTGTAGCAGCGATCATTGCGATGCGTTTGCAACCTCCATGGATACAGAAAATGAATTGGTATTCAATCAGCATTTTGAATTCGATAATAGAAGCAGCTGGAATTCCTTCTTTGACCGCTTTTCGACAGGCTCCGTGCGGCTGCAAAAAGCTTATGCGTTTTCTAGTTCGGAGGCTTATGACGAAACCAGCAACCAAGCCTATCTAAAAGTGCTGAATGCAAACTATAGCCATGACCTGACTGTTAATTTCGGAACCGAGGCAGGGGAATTAAACACCGCAGGCACTTTTGATGGAATTGCGGTGGGAGGCTTCGATGTCACTTGGAATTTCAGTTTCACCGATGCGAACGGACCGTGCGACGCTTCAGGTTCTTGTTACTTGCCTGTTTCGGATGCGGCGGGAACCAATGCGACGAATTTGAGAACAAGCGATATGGGCGACAACAATATACCGGGAGTGGGGCTGATGAATATGGCCTTGCCAAATGGAAAGCATAGTCTTCTTGTGCGCTCAAACTTGGCAAGCGAAACTGCAAATGGGTGTAATTCATCGAACCAATGCCGTCTTCACGAAACCGAGTATCAGCCAATGACGCCGAAATAAAAGCTAGGTTTCTTCCGTCTGCATTTTGGGAGCAAGGTAGCTGGTCAATACCTCGAAATACTCGTCAATGATTTTGCCGATAAGTTTATCGGAACCATCGGCGCGTCCAACAGCAAATATGAAACTGTCAAGCAGGAGAGTATAGGTTCGAGAGATACTTGCCTCTTGCTCGCCACGCACAGAAAAACCACCAATTTTCAGCAAATGCGCAAATCGCGTCGCGAAGAAATTCAAGGTTTGCTCATGCCGTTCCGCAACCCCCACATCCCCCCTTACGGCAGCCAGACCGCTAAAAACCCAAGGGTTTTCAGAACAATAGGCCGCGAGCCCCTGCAGCACAACGCGTTGAACCTCTTTCCATGGCAAGTCGAAGGCCTGTTCTTCTATGGTTTTGACTTGTTTATAAAAATCCTCCTCGAAAAAGCTAATCATGCTGACCAAAAGGGCAGATTGATTAGGCCAATATCGATAAATCGAGGTTTGTTTGATATTTGCGCGCTCGCAAACTGCGCTCAGCGTGGTACCGCTATAGCCGCGTTCGGCCATAATTTCTTGGGCTGCTTTTAAGACACGTTCGACGCGCTCTTTAGCACGATACTGTTGGGGATTTTCTCGAGATAACGCCATGGGAATGTTTTATCTTAAAATTTCGCTGAGGTAAACCAATCAGTTTGAAATGGCGACAAGGGGTTGGTGGCAATACCTCTTTGGGGGCTGTTTGAGCAAACTATTTAGGAATGAGGCCATTTTAAGGTTGAATATAGGGTAAGAATGATGACATATATTCATGAAATCATGACGTAAGGTGGTGTGTGGGTAAGTTATTTTTAGTTTTGTCAGTTGTGTTTGTGACCGCATGTACGCGTGCGCCAGAGCCACTGGATCGGGATGCGGTCAGCCTTGAGTTGCGCTCGGATTTGAACCAATTGGGTTCGGTGGCGGTCCCATTAGACGAGCCGCTTCGTCTGTATCAAGCCATTGCCCGCGCTATCTTATACAATCGAGAGTATAAATTGGCGGTCATGGAAGCCGCGCTTAGTCAGCGCCAATATGATTTGGCGAAAGCCAATATCTTGCCCGCTTTGACACTCAGTGCAGGTTATTCTGGGCGCGATAATTATGCCGCGTCGGCCAGTACAACCTTTACAAACAACCAACCCGACCCTTTGCCCAGCTCTCCCAGCTATAGTGTTTCGCAAGACAAGAACCGTTCTACTTCCAGTGCAGCTTTTACTTGGAATATATTAGATTTCGGTCTGTCCTATGTGCGGGCGGGACAAAGTGCCGACCGCCGCATGATCGCTATCGAGCGCCAACGCAAAGTCGTTCACAATATTGTGCGCGAAGTAACCTCATCTTACTGGCGAGCGTTTGCCGCGGATAATCTACTCGATGAGTTGGGGCCTCTCTTGCGCCGCGTCGAGGACGCTTTGGCCGACAGTCGTCGGATTGAGCAGAGACGACTAACCTCTCCGCTGGAAGCTTTAATTTATCAAAAAGAGTTGCTGGAAATCCGTCGTACCTTGCATACGCAGCAACGCTCTCTAATGACGGCGAAACTGGAACTGTCGCAACTTATGGGTTTTCTGCCGGGCCAGCAATTTACGCTGGCGAAAGTTGAATATATCATTCCAGAAATTGCGATGAATATTTCGCTGATGGAAAATACAGCGATGATGAGCCGCCCAGAGTTGATGGAAACGCGGTATCAAAAGCGCATCAACCAAAGCGAAGTCAGAGCGGCTCTCTTGTCGATGATGCCAAACTTAAGCCTGACGGCCTCCGCCAACAGCGATGATAGCGACTATCAAAAACACAATGACTATGTCGAGATGGGCGCGCAGGTAAGCTATAATTTGATGTCGGCTTTCAGCGGCCCGAAAAATCGTAAAGTGGCAAAAGCAGGGGTCGATGTGGCCGAAGAGCGAAGGTTGGCGATGGCGATGGCGGTCGTCTCACAAGTCCATATCGCTAACATGAACTTTGTTCAGTCGCGCCAAGATTATCGGGTGGCGGAAGAATATCTGGATGTCTCCAAACGGTTAACCAAACAAACGCGGGATGCGCAAAAGGTCGCCAAATTCGGAGAGCTGGAAGTGATACGCCAAGAGGCCAGTTTACTGTTGGCCAATCTGCGTCGAGATATTGCCTTTGCCGAACTGCAAAACAGTTTCAGCACGGTTTACGCGTCCGTCGGTCTCGATGTTGTGCCGAGCCAATTGGAAGATATGAGTATTGCAGGCCTCAGCCATGCCATCACGCAAAGCCTGAAAAAATGGGGCTTGAAATATAAAAGCGTCGTGGGGGAGGGCCAGCGGGTGACCAATCCTATTGCCAACCAGAACCCAATGTTGGAGGCAAATGGTTTCGTGTTTGCTGCCAATACTTTCGATATCGGAAAGCCAGTAAAATATTCAATCGGCATGCAAGACGGAACGGCTTTGCCCGATTGGGTTTCGTTCGATAGTGATTTACGAAAAATTTCAGGTGTGCCTCCAAATGAGAAAATGCAGTTGAGCTTAAGGGTGATTGCGCAAGGCCCGAAAACACGGATAACCGATAGCTTCGTTTTACGGTTGGATGATGCCAAGAATGGCGTATCCGCGAAGCGACAGAAAACACCAGCCGCAGCCCTTGTGCCCATCACCATACCGGTGACGCCAGAATCGACATCTGCTCCGATATTGGCTCCGACGGTGGCACCCTTAAAAGCACCGACAGCGCCCAAATCACCCTTTTCGACGCAAGCGCCGAAGAGCCAAGCCCCCGGGTTTGTTCAGGCAAAGGCGCTTAACTCTCTGGCGAAGGCACAAAAATTTTCCGATAAAATCAAGAACACGGTCGGCTTACAGTCCTTTGTCCGCAAAACCAAACGACTTAATCCACCTATGTATCGGGTGATTATTCCGGCTTTCTCGTCAGACGACGTCCCGTCCATTATGCAAGCGCTGGAGCGTGTCGGCGTTCGCGATGCTTTCATGACGCGCTATTAAGTCGCGCCGTTGGGACAGGTGGCTAAAATCCGCTTTCACGCAGTAAGAGGGCGCTGATGGCTCTTGCTAGCGCACTCATTGGGGCGTATGGCGCCGTTTCAATATGCAAACGACCAACAATATTGGCCCCAATTTGCTTCGGCGGATGAATCAATTCGGCGCGTAATTTGTAATAGGCATCCACCGTTCGGGTTCCATTGCCTTCGGCATGGACAGCAATGCCCCCTCCATGGGTTGAAGTGAGTTCCGGATAAGCCAATTGCTCAATCGCTGTATCCTCAAAAGCGATAAGTCGGGCAGCAAACTTACCGTGCACGCCATCATCTGCGATAAATTTTACCTCGGCGCCCTTTTGGATGCGGTGCATTTGATTTTCCGCCACAAAGGAGACGACTTGGCTTTGGCGGGGCTCGTAAATGAAAAATAATCCTTGTTCCGGTTCCAGCCAATGGTCGGGTGCCAGATGGCGGGTAAATTGAACCACGCCGGATGACGGCGCGTGCAATTGTATTGCCGCCCGCCGCTTGCGCAGGCCGCTCAGGCGAGATTGCGCCTCGGCCAAGCGTTGTTCGACCACCAATTTATCGCGCAAATTTTTCAACGACGCTGCATAGCGCGTAACTTCCAGCGACAGCAGGCGCGCTTTGCGTTCCGCGAGCCCAATTTCATGGTCCAGCGTTGGATTAAGGGTCGATAAAAGCGCATCGCCTTTTTGGACGGTCTGCCCGTTGGTTATATGTAGTTTGACAGCCTGCGCCGCGTCTGGCAGGTGAATGGAGGTTTTAAATGTGCTTTCTATGATAGCGGGCGCAGTGATGGATGTGCGCCATGGCATGAATGCCAGCAAAAGTAAGGTGAAAAACACCGCAGTCGTGCGCCGCGTTTGGCGGGTCCAGGAGAAAATGGCGCGCCGCGCCCACCAGCGCTTTACCTCTGCGTATACGGGCCGCGCGATAAACCAGATAATCTCAACGACGAAGAGAAAAATCCCCAAAAGTTTGAAAGCAAAGAAATAGACCAGCAAAGCAATGCCGAGAAACAAGAAAAAGCGATAGATCCAGGTGACAAAACTGTAAAATACTAAGAAGTAATGTTTGCTGGTGGGAAACGGCTCGGGAGCATTTTCTGGCAGGCCGAACAACCATTGGCGCAGCTGCCAACGAGCCAGCTCAAACGAGCGGGGTTGCAAGTTTTGCATACCAAGAAAATCAGCCAGCGCATAATATCCGTCAAACCGCATCAGGGGGCTGAGATTAACGAGCAAGGACCCCAAAATGCTGGTCGTGGCGAGAAAGAAAGCGGCGCTGCGGGCCGGGCCATCTGGCAAGAGGCTCCAACTGAACAAGGCCAGCAGGGCGATATGCAATTCGACAAAGAGACCCGCCATAACAATTTGCAATTTTTTTCTTTGGTCGGTCAAACGCCAGGCATCGGTATTGTCTGTGTAGAGAACAGGAAATAGCACCAATAGGGCCACGCCCATCGAGCTGACACGCAGTCCATGATGTTTGGCAACCAAGGCATGACCGAGTTCATGCGTAATTTTGACGACCGCGAGCGCCAGACCGAAATAAATCAACCCCTGCCAATTGAAAAAATAGTCAAAAGTCGTCACAAAGCTTTCCCACTGCCAAAACAAGGCGAAAACCCCATACAACCCCAAAACATATATGGCGGCGCGCGCCAGCGGGCTGGCCAAGGGGCGGGTGAGGACCAAGAGACCGTCGAGGAAGCGATCAGGGCGGATGAGCGGAATTTTTATAAATAGATAATTATGCAGCAGCCACATAAACCAATTGGTTTTTCGGGCCTCTTGGGCCAGGGAGATTTTTTGAACATGCGCCATGTCGCTACCGACAACTAGAAAATTGTCGCGGATAAAGTCTAAAAATTGCGCGACTTCGTGATCGTCGACTTGGGCGTCTTTCTGAGACAGCACAGTTTTTAGCTCGGCCAGAGACCCGATTTTTGGCAGGTAGCGCAGGAGTAATAAAGCGGTGCGGCTGAGAGCAAAATATTGATGGCGCAAGGGGTCATATAGCAGCCACTCTTTTTCGCCAGCTTCATCCTTGCCCCCCGGCAGCAAGCGTAAATCTTGGCGGAGCAGAGGGATGTCCATTCTATACCCCTAAGATTTGGCGAATGGCGGTGATGGGGCGGCGAAACAAAAAGTAAAATAGGGTGGTTTGCGGGCCACGCACGCGGGCTGAGCCGCGCAAGCCAATTCGTGGCAGGCTTGTATCGGCGGCTAATTTGGCTCGGACGGCGTAAGCCAAGACGCCAGCCTGCGTAATGCTCGATTGATAAGGGACGCGGGTAACCGTACCGCGATGGCGTTGCAACGGGTTGATATCGAGGAAAATATCCACGCGGTTCCCTTCGGCAAGGGTTACCGCATCGGAGACCGGCACCAGCACTTCGACTTCGACAAATTGCGGTTGCGCCAGTTTTAGAATTTGCTCGCCAGCCACCACCGGTCGACCTTGCCATTTGCGAGGGTCATCGAGAATAATTAATCCGCTATTGGGCGCGCGAACGGTGGTACGCGACAGCTGCTGTTGGGCGAAATTCATTTCCGCACGGTGCAGCTCCACTTGGGCCGTCAGTTCGGCAAGTTGTGATTTATCCTCGGAGCTGGAAAAAGCGAGCTGGCGACCTCGGAACAATTCGGCTTCGGCCACCCGAAAGGCGCGTTTGGCTAACTCGAGGCTGCTTTTCAACTCGACATCCACCAATTGCAGCAAGGGCGTGCCTTGGGTGACTTTCTCATTTGGCTGAACCAGCAGCCTATCGACAACCCCTTGCATGGGTGCGGCCACAATAAACGGCTCGGCGGCAGTAATTTCAGCCGGTGCCACGGCGGTCAGTCGCGCGGGAAGCAGTAAAATAAGAATTAGAGCCGCAAGGATGGCCCATTTCGGACGCCCCGACAGGCGGGCGCGAAGGCGCACCCAAAGCGGCGTGTTATTATGAGACGCCAAGGCATGGCCATAGACCGAGGCCAGATGGCTTAAAACTGTTTTATCGCCATCGGAAAAGGCGAGCGAGCGGGTGACGATAAAGGCGCCCAAAAGCCCTTTGCTGGCAGAGCGCAGCGGCAAGATAAGAATATTTTCGGGAATTAAATCGGCAACGGGCTCGCGGTCTTGCGCGCTTGGGCAAAGAATATGGGTCTCTGCGTCGAGGCTTTTACACTGGCTTTCCAACCAAGTAACAAGCGGCGCCGTGCGGTCGATAACCGCAATATCTGAAAACCCTGCCACGCGAATTTTCCCACTTGGGCCACCGACAGCAACAGCCGATTGGGCGAAGTCCACCATATCGCGGCTGCGGTTGCAGATGAGAGCGATTAAAGCTCTCCCGTCTTTGGCTTGGCGCACTTCTTGCTCCAACGTGAGTAGCTTTCCTAAATCGGCGGCCTTATCATCTATCATGGGCGCACCATGCCGCTCATGCCCGGCAAAACATTTTCGGGGAGAGAGGTGAACCTGGCGCGGATCAGCACCGTCTGACTGACCGGGTCTACGGCACCGCCCACGGCAAGGATGGTGACCTCACTGATAATGCCCAATTCGTCTATTCTCATATTTGCGGTTTGCCCCGTGGATACTTTTTGCAGCCAATCGGCAGGCGCGATGATTTCCACCTCAAGCGCAGAAGAGGAAACAATCTCAATAAGATTGCGCCGCAAATCGACACTTTCATATTCATTCACCAAAAGTTGAACAACCGAGCCATCGAAGGGCGCCTTTACAGTGCAGCGTTCGACATTCAGTCTGGCAATCTCTTGCTCGGCTCGCGTTTTGGCATAATCGGCTTTGGCCAGCGTGACATCCAGGGCGCCGATGGACCGCATTTTTTCTAGGTCGCGGGCATTGGCCAATTGCGCGCGAGAGGCTTCGGTCTGTGCCGCGACTTTATCTTTCTGGCTTTTTAGCAAGCGACAGTCAAAGCCGATGAGCGTATCGCCTTTGGTAAAATTATCGCCACTGCGAAACGGGGTCTTATTCACCACCGCCCCGATTTCACTAGCCAGCACGGCGCGAGATTTCGCTTTCACTAAGCCGCGTGCCGAACCATCTTCAGCCGCTAAATAGGAGGCCGGGTAAACCAGAGGTAAGGCAATAGCCAGGGCGCGTAGCCAATATTTACTCATCTCATCAACTCCGCGCTTGAATGGCTGCTTGCAGGTCTTGGCCATAATCACTATCGATCAAAGCCGTGTCAATTTGCTTATCGAGCGGCAGGAACTGCTTGATGGTGGCCTCCGGCGCTGCCACTGGCTCCTCGACTGCCGGCTCGTCGGTTTGAATGTCTTCCGCTTCTGGTGAGGCTTCGTCTTCGCGCATTTCATCGAGGTTGACGTCGAGGTCGACGCTGCGTTGTTGCGTGCCATCGACGGCGACCAGCGTCAGTTGAAGCGTCGGTGCGTTTTGGGGGGCTTCGATAATCAACGCCCCGGTTGCCGCATCGACTCGAACCCAATCTGGGGCTGGCGTGCCATCTTGCTGGCGCACTTCATAGCGTGTCGTTTGAATGCGCGCCGCATCGGTGATTTCAATGGTTACAGCTTCCGGCGCGGACACCATGCGCATTAACTTCATGCTTCCTTCCCCGACCGCGGTCAGGCCTTCCACGAAACGCACACGGCCATCGGGCAGCACGCTAAATTCGGTGTTGGTGCGGCTCGCGTCTCGGATAGCACGGGTTTCTCTGCTTTCTAGCGTACGTTCCGCGCGCGCTTCTAGGCGGGTTTGACGCTCCGCTTGGCGGGATTCTCGGCGTTCTTGACGTTCGGCTTGGCGGGCCTCGCGGCGTTCTTGACGCGTTTCGCGTGCCGACGGAGGCGTCTCTTTGGTGTCTTCGAGCAGGGCTTCAGGGTTCAGAACCAGATTAATGGCTCGCTCATTACCTGCGCCATCATTGGCAATTACAAGCATTTCAATTGGCTTTGCCCCTTGCGGTGGCTCGGCCTTGGTTAGGCCCGTGTTTGGGTCGACTTGAACCCAATCGGGCAATTTGGAGCCATCGGCCATTTCGCCCTTAAAGGTCGCGGCTTGATCAACCGCGCCGTCGGTTAGTCGCACGGCAATTTCTTTGCCATTGATTTCTAAGTCAACGACGCGAATATTGCCCGATAGGTCTTGCTCAGAGCTGACGGTCGCCTGCATCCAAGCATCGTCTGCAAGGCTGGCAGAATTGCCTAAAGCGGCGTCTGGGTCGTCTTTCACGATGGGATCAGGGAACATCGCGTCGCGAAGGGGAACCGTGCCATCCCGTTTCGGATTAACCTTCAAAACGCGCGGTAAATCATGCTCGTTCAAATTCGATATTGTTTCTTCCGGCTTTGTGTCTTCGCGTGGGGCCTCTTTTTGAGGCGCTTCGACAAGCGGGTCCATGACGGGCATGCCAACAAACAGTTGGAAACTAGACTGCACGCTCAATCCCAAACCGTCCGTGGCTTGCATAATGATGTCATAAACGCCAGCTTCGGTCGGACGGCCAGAGATACTCTGCCCGTTAAAAGTAAGGCCAGGCGGCAATGGCGATTCAACCGTAAAGGTCAGCGCCCCGTCGAGCGGCATCGTGTCAAATTTGGCACTCGCAGGGAATTTGCCCGTCTCTAGCAGGTTTGTAACCTGAGTTTTGAAACCTCTTTTGCTGGGGTCAAATGCGTCCACGTCCGCAAAGAACTCCGCCAGCTTAATGGGTTTGACCTTGCCATCCAGCATAATGGCTTGCGCCGGCAGGCTAAAGCGTTCCATCGGGGCATTGTTGACGGGCTGAACGGTGACGCTCACAACCGCTTCTTCCGAAGTCAGAAGCGTGTCGGTGGCGACGAATTTGAAACGGTCGGAACCGTAGTAGAAGGCATCGGGCGTGTAGATATAATCTGGTCCGACACCGATGAGTTCCAAGGTGCCGTGGTCAGGCTGTTTGGTAATATTATATTGCAGATTGGCATCATCTTGGTCCGTGGCGAGCAGGGTGGCGCGCTTTGTCTGGCCTTCATTGGTTGCAAGCGAGCTGTCGCTGGCTGCGGGGGCGGCATTCACGCCTATCGTGATGGTGGCAGCACTGGCGCTATCCGCTTCGCCGTCGTTCACCGAGAAGGTAAAGGTATCATAATTGACCCCGCTTGCATTCTCGCCCGGCTTATAAGTCAAAAGATCAAGCTGGCTTTCGGCGATGGTATTGCCATCTTGCAGCGGCTGATTGTTCAGATATAGCGTGCCTTCGGTCGGGGCCGAGACAATGGTGACGTGATGGAGGCTGTCGCCTTCGATGTCGGCAAAGGCGAAGTTTCTGCCAGACAAGGCAATTTCATCCTCGCCATTGAGCTGCAAGCGGCCATTTTCAGTTGTCGGCAGATCGTTGACCGCGTCCACATGAAGGGACATCGTGCCAGCGGCGCTATTTTCCGTGCCATCACTGACCAGATAGCGGAAGCTTGCATAGGTCTCTCCATGGCCGTTTTCGTCCGGGGTAAAGGTCAGCGTGCCAATCTGGTCTTCGGGAATGACATCGCCTGTTCTCACCAAATCGCCGTCTAACCGCAAGGCACCGTTTTCAGGCAATGTCAGAAGCTTAACATGGCTTAATGTGTCATTGGTGTCTGCGTCAAAAAAATTGAATTGGGCGGCTGCGAAGGCGAACGTTGTGTCTTCGTTTGTTCTGACGCTGGCAACGCCTTCTCGGTTGTGATTGGTCGCATCGATAATTTGCGGCTGCGTATTGCCACCCGAAACGGTGATTGTCGCGCTATTGTTCACGCTCTTATCGCCGTCGGATAGGACATAATTTATGACGATAGATACGTCTTCGCCGGTACCCAATGAGCTGAAGATAGCGGGGGAAATTTCAACATTATTGCCATTGATGACGGCCGCACCGGCGGGCAGGGGCGCTTGAGCCCCCAATTCATTGGTGAAGATGAAGTCTGGCGTGCCAGTGACGGACAAATTATCACCTTCTAAATCTGTCGCGCCTTGCAAGAGGTCGAAGGTATAATCAGCATCGGTTTTACTGCTGGCATTCGACTGGGGCGTCGTCGTCGGCGCGTCATTCACCGGTGTCACGTTAACGGTCATTGTGTTGGTGGTTTGGCTGTCTTGCGTGCCGTCGTGAACGCTAAAGGTGAAGCTCGCGTATGGGATACCATTGTCATGCGCATCTGGGGTGAATTGCAGGTTTTCAATGTCGGCCGCTGCAATATCATCGCCCACGTTCACGCTGGCGTCAGACAGGGTCAAAGTGCCAGTGGAAGGAAGGCTGGTAATGGTGATATGGTCTAGGGCCGCACCGCTATCGATATCGGCAAATCCAAACTCTGCGGCAGAAAAGCTTTTGCTCGTATCTTCATCTATCGTGACCCCATTATCGGCTGCTGTTGGCGCATCATTCTGGGCGGTAATATCGAAAGTCATGGTGTAACTGGCGGCGCTATCGGCCGTGCCGTCATTTACCAGAAAGGTGAGGCTGGCATAACCCGTTCCATTGGCGTTGCTGGCAGGGGAATAGGAGAGATTCTCAATTTCACCCACGGATAACGTGTCGCCAGCATTGACAGGATTTCTGCCGTTCACAAGGGTTCCCAATTGCGGGACGGAAACGATTGTAATCTGGCGCAATCTGTCGCCATCCGCGTCATTAAAATTAAAATGTTCCGGTACAAAGGTGATGGATGCATCTTCGCCTATGGAGAGCGTGTTATCGGCAGCCGTCGGCAGGGTATTGGTTGGATTGGGAGCCGTGACGGAGAAGCTTATCGTGGCAGTATCCGTCCCGCCATTGTCGTCCGATACGGTGTAGGTAAAATTATCGGTAACGGCAGCATCGCCGTAATTCAATTGGCTGGCGGCAGATTGGTCGGCAGTATAGGTGACAGAACCGTCGCGCCCTAAAACCAGGGTTCCATAGGTGGCGGTTGCGCTCGCCGAAGCCCCATCGGTGTCAGCGATAGGGCTATCTTCCAGCGCGGAAACCGTGAGTGTGGTATTAGCGTCTAAATCGGAATCCGCGCCGGACATAGAGCCGGAGATAGCATTGCCAGTAAATTCGGTGCCGACAATAATATTGGCCGTATCATCCGCCGCTACAGGTGCATCGTTTGCGCCGGAGACGTTAACCGTAATC
>CAWVRH010000008.1:0-84598 GCA_963932545.1 uncultured Rhodobiaceae bacterium
GCTATCTGAATGGCTATCTGAATGGCTATCTGAATTGCCATTTGGAGATCCATTTGGATATCCATGACCCTCGGCGCCATCGTTCGAATTATGGGCGCCATTTGAGGTGGCGTCGCCATTGGCTTCGCTTGGAGCGGGCTGCATGCTCATCAGAATGCGATAATAATGTTCCGCATGTTGCTGATAGTTTTCTGACATCACTCGGTCGCCGGACGACATCGCATCGCGGGCCAATGTTTGATACTTTTCGTAAACTTGCGAGGCATTGCCGCGCACCCGAACATCGGGCCCATTACTGTCATAGCTGCGGTTAACCGAATTCTGTTGGCGGCGTCCGCGTCCTCGAGACCGTTTCATACTTTATTCCATATCACTTAAAAAAGAGCTCAACTTGGGTCAAGCCATCGTTGCTATTAATTTATTTCCATGACGGAAAAACCGAAGATTTTCTAAAGTCCAAAATGAGCTGACGAAATTCAAAGGGTGGTGTCCAAGACCGTTTCTCTAAACAAGGCCTCAAAGACAGATGAAACTTAGCCTGCCCCGACGGGCTTTGCAAACCCCTTTTTTATTTTCTCTCAACCACGCTACCAACCCGCCCCATCACAACCCGATCTCGCGCGGCCAAATCCGGCAAAACAGAGACTTCCAAAAACCCAGATTGGTGCATCATCGCACACACTTGCTCGCCTTGGGTGTGACCAATTTCAAACAACAGCCACCCCTCGGGCCGCAAATATTTTTGCGCCTCCGCGCTAATTAGGCGATAGGGATCTAAGCCATCTTCGCCGCCATGCAGCGCGAGATGCGGGTCATAGTCGAGCACGTTTTTGTCCAGCTCTGCCATCTCAGCATCCGAGATATAAGGCGGGTTCGAGACAATCATATCAAAACGACCCACCACTTTATCGAGCCAATGGCTGTTTAAAAACGTCGCACGCGAATGCACATCCAGCGCCTTCGCGTTCGCCTCGGCCACCTTTAGGGCGTCCGAGCTTACATCCACACCGACACCTTGCCCTTGCGCACGCTCGGCCAGCAGCGTCCCTAATAGGCAGCCCGAACCGGTTCCCAAATCAAGCAGGCGGAAATCTTTGGCCTCTGGCAAGTGCGCCAAAGCAGCCTCGATTAGCGTTTCGCTATCGGGGCGCGGGTCCAGAACATGTTCATTGACCTGAAACGCCCGCCCCCAAAACTCGCGCTGTCCTAGAATTTTAGACACGGGCTTAGAGGTCAATCGCTGCGCCTGATAGTCGAGCAGCAACGCATTTTCTTGGGGGGTCAACAACCGTTCTGGATTGCGGGCTATATCGGTCACTTCCAAGCCCGTCACCGCCTCTATCAGCATGCGGGCATCCAAATTAGCGGTGTCTATGCCCACCGCTTTGAAAGCCGCTGATAGCGCGCGCTGCAATTGTTCCAACGTCATGTCGGGACGAATCATTTGGACTAGTCGACCGCGGCGAGGCGCTGCACTTGGTCTTCACGAATAAGCGCTTCCAACATTTCATCCAAACCGTCGCCGGCAAGAATTTTTTCCAGCTTGTGCAAAGTCACATTGATGCGGTGATCGGTGACGCGGCCTTGCGGGAAGTTGTAAGTGCGAATGCGTTCCGAGCGATCGCCCGAGCCGACTTGGCTTTTGCGATCGGCGGCGCGTTCCCCATCGACGCGTTGGCGTTCGGCCTCGAACAGCCGCGCGCGCATGACCAGCATCGCCTTGGCGCGGTTTTTATGCTGCGATTTTTCGTCTTGCTGCGACACGGTAATACCCGTCGGTAAGTGAATGATACGCACCGCGCTATCGGTAGTATTCACCGACTGACCGCCCGGGCCAGAGGCGCGAAACACGTCGACGCGCAAATCCTTCTCGTCAATTTTAATATCGACATCTTCAGGTTCCGGTAGCACCGCCACAGTGGCGGCCGAGGTGTGAATACGACCACTGCTCTCGGTTTCAGGAACCCGCTGCACCCGATGCACGCCACTTTCAAATTTCAAACGAGCGAACACGCCCTTGCCGCGAATGGCCATAACCACTTCTTTATAGCCGCCCATCTCACCATCAGATTGGGCGATGACCTCAGACTTCCAGCCTTGCAAATCGGCATAGCGGGTATACATGCGAAATAAATCGCCAGCAAATAAAGCCGCTTCATCGCCGCCCGTTCCGCCACGCACTTCCACGATCACGTTTAACTCATCGGCGCTATCTTTGGGCAGCAGTAAAACTTCCAAAGCGGTTTCCATGTCGGGCAATTTGGCGCGAACCTCTTCCAGTTCGAGGCCTGCCAATTCAGCCATTTCCGCATCGTCGCCCTCGACCAAAGCGGCCAGGTCTTCGCTTTCGTCAAGCGTCGCGCGATAGGCGCGTACGGCGGTCGCCAGCGGATCTATTTCGGCATATTCTTTCGATAACGCAACAAAGCGCTCGGGCGGTAATTCGCCGTTCATCTCGTCTTGCAAGGCTTGCGCCCGCGCCAAAATGGCGTCCAGTCGTTCGACAGGCAACATAGATTAACTCTCCTCAACTAAGGCATCACGCGCCCGCAAGGTGGCCATTTCGTCCGCCTTGTCTTTTACCAAATCGACCAAATGATCGACCATCTCATCATGCGGTTTTTTATGATCTGGACGACCGGCCAAATAAACCATGCCCGCATCATTGCCCCCACCCGTAAAACCAATATCGGTCTCGCGCGCCTCGCCCGGGCCATTGACCACACAGCCAATAATCGACAGCGTAATGGGTTCGGCAATATGCGCCAATCGATCTTCCAATTCGCGCACGGTTTCAATAACGTTAAACCCTTGGCGCGCACAAGATGGGCACGAAATAATTGTCACCCCACGATGGCGCAGCCCCAAACCTTTGAGTATTTCAAACGCGACTTTTACCTCATCCACAGGGTCAGACGAAAGCGACACCCGAATGGTATCGCCGATACCCGCCCATAATAGCGAACCCAAACCGATGGATGATTTCACCGTGCCCGATATCAAACCGCCAGCTTCCGTGATGCCAATATGCAACGGGCAATCGACCGCTTCGGCCAATTGTTGATAGGCCGCCACCGACATGAAAATATCCGACGCTTTGACGCTGATTTTATACTCGCGAAAACCATGCTCTTCGAGCAGTCCCACATGATAAAGCGCGCTCTCCACCATGGCTTCGGGGCAAGGCTCGCCATACTTATCGAGCAGGTGTTTTTCCAAAGAACCCGCGTTGACCCCAATCCGAATAGAGCAATTATGCTTGCGCGCGGCTTCCACAACTTCGCCGACGCGCGACGCATCGCCAATATTGCCAGGGTTGATGCGCAAACACGCAGCCCCCGCTTCAGCCGCTTCAATGGCGCGCTTATAATGAAAATGAATATCGGCCACAATCGGCACAGACACATTGTCGACAATCTCGCGCAAGGCCGCCGTTGAGGCTTGGTCGGGGCAAGAGACGCGCACGATATCGGCGCCAGCTTCTTCCAAAGCCTTAATTTGCGCGATGGTAGCTTTGGCATCTGAGGTCGGCGTATTGGTCATCGATTGCACGGCAATCGGCGCATCGCCACCGACCGGCACATTGCCAACCATAATCTGGCGCGAAGGGCGCCGTTCGATATGTCGCCACGCTCGCAGCATTGCGGCCTCGCTAAGGTTTAAGGGTTAAAATAGAACTACGGTCGATTTGGCGCGCGGTCAGAATTTGGCTACGCCGCCCTACCGAGCCGACGGTTTCGCCATCGACCACATATTTCAGCGCGCCCGCATCTCGGGTAGCAAGCGTATAGGGGGGCTCTTCAGACAGCTCAAAACTGTCCCCCTCGGTCACAATACTAGACAGCAACACTTGCCCGTCTGTGTTTTCAATCCGCAACCAAGTTCTCCGAACCGCTCGAATTTCAATTTTACCCGGGGTCGTCTTGGTATCCAAGGCCGCGATTGGTTCCGCCGCTACAGCCACAGGGGTACGAAGCGGGTCTGGGGCGGGGGCAGCTACCACAACTTTAGGCGTCTTAGCTTTGCCTGTTTTGGGTGCTTTGCCTGTTTTGGGTCTCGCGACTACCTTCACGTTTTGCTTTTGGGTCTCGCCAGACTGCGTCTTTTTGGGGCTGCTTATTTCCGGTGTCCGAATTGGCACCGATACGGTTTCCGGCCCAGTGGCGCCGCCCGCGATAAGCCAGAGGATATACACCACAAAAACCGCAACCACGCCAATTGCGCTTTTTACGGCGAGAGAGACTTGCTCCGCCTCCGCTTGCGGGTCGTAAGGCTCATCTTCCAAACTATGAATAGCTATCGCCGCTTTATAGCGATTGATTAATTCGCCTGCGTTCAATCCTAGATAAGTGGCATAGGTTCGAATGAAGCCGATCGCATAGACGCTTGCTGGCAGCTCATCAAAATCATCATTTTCCAGGGCCTTTAGATGGCCACCCCGAATTTTCAGAACAGAAGAAACATCTTCAATGCTCATACCCCGCGCTTCGCGCGCTTTTCGCAAATTTACACCAATGTTTACTGCTTCCATATTCATTTCTATATCGGCCATGAGCCTGCCCCTTCTTTCGTAGACCCGTTATCTATCACAACTTAACCCCTTGCGCATCCGCGATTTGCTGCATGGCTTCGCGCATATTGGGTGGCGCTTCCTGCAGTAAATTCGACAGAGCCGCTTGTAATTTCGCCTGACTGGCAGAGCGTATCATCCGCTTCACCGGACCGATAGCGGCGGAAGGCAAAGAGAGACGTTCATAGCCAAGTCCTAAAAGGGCCATGGCTTCTAGGGGACGCCCGCCCAGCTCTCCGCAAATCGATACGGGGACATTGTAGCTGGCGCATAAATCTCGTATCTGCGCCAGCAAGCGCAAAAACGGCAAAGATAAAAAGTCATAGCGATGGCTGGTTTGCGGGTTGCCACGATCGGCTGCGAAAAAGAACTGCATCAAATCATTGGTGCCAACCGAAAGAAAATCCAGCTCCGGCAATAATTGATCCAATTCCCATACAAGCGCGGGCACTTCCAACATAGTCCCTACTTCTAGGCTTGCGGGCACGGCATGTCCAAAGCTCTCCAAACGAGCTTTTTCCATATCCAACAAAGCCCGCGTTGCCCGAAACTCTTCTAGCGTGGTGACGAGCGGGAACATAATCGACAATTTACGCCCCGCCGCGGCCCGTAAAAGCGCGCGCATTTGCACCCGCACCAAGCCAGGCCGGTCGAGGGCCATGCGCGTCGCGCGCCATCCCATCGCCGGATTTTCTTCAACGCTGGTGCGCAGATAAGGCAGCACTTTATCGCCACCGACATCGAGCGTGCGAAACACCACATCGCGCTCGCCGACGCTATCTAGCACCTTGCGATACATCACTTCTTGCTCATTGGCGCGCGGCATGGTGGCCGAGACCATGAACTGTAATTCCGTGCGGAACAGGCCAATGTTGTCGGCCCCACTGTCGGTCAAGTTTTCGACATCCACCATCAGGCCAGCATTTTTATCGAGCTGAATTTTTACGCCGTCTTTGGTTTCGGCTGGCAAATGTTTAATCCGCGCATAGCGCTGCATCCGCCGGGCCCGCAGGCGCGCGCGATTGGAATAAGCCTCAACAATGTCGCTGGCGGGGTTGAGGTGAACCTCATTTTGGTCGACATCGACAATAATCTCTTGGCCATCGCGCGCCGCATCTACAATGCCGCGCACATCGCCCAACATCGGAATGTTTAACGCCCGCGCCACAATCGAAACATGCGCGCCAAGCGCCCCGTCTTCCAACACAAGCCCGCGCAGTTTCCTGCGGTCATAATCCAGCAACTCAGCCGGCCCCATAGTGCGCGCCAAAAGGATAGCGTCGCGAGGCAATTTATCTTCCGAGGCTAGTTGCGCCCGACCCGATAAAATGCGCAGTAATCGGTTCGACAGATCTTCAAAATCGTGCAGGCGCTCGCGCAAATAAGCATCTCTTTGGCCGCCAAGGCGCGCGCGCATCCCATTATTGACCCGCTCTACCGCGGCTTCTGCCGTGAGGCCTGTTTGCACGGCCGTATGAATACGACGCAACCAGCCCCGATCATTGGCAAACATCCGATAGGCTTCTAGCACTGCCATATGCTCGCCATCATGGCTCACGTCATCTTTGTCCAGCATCTCGTCGACATTGCGGCGCAATTGATAGACCGCGGCTTCCAAACGTTTGGCTTCTTCTTCGGGGTCATCGCCGATGAGTTTGGTAACTTCCACCCGCGGCTCGTGCAATACCACGTGGCCCATTGCCAAACCTTCGGTCAGCCCGCGCCCTGCGAACACACGAGACAGGTTCTGCGAAGCTTCTTCTTGGGCACCCTCTTGTCCCAGCGCAGATAACATTTCAGACAAGACCATAGCCACGGTCTGAAGCGCCTCAACCTCGGCATTTAAAAAATTGCGCTGCGTGCTGTTTTGCACCACGAGGATACCGCGCACATCGCCACGGCGTAAAATTGGCACACCGACGAAAGATTTATAAGGATCCTCACCCGTCTCTGGCCGATAGGCAAAGCGGGGATGTGCCGTCGCATCGGCTAAATTTAACGGGCGTTTGTGTTGGGCGATATCGCCAACCAGACCTTCGCCGACATGTAATATGGTTTTATTGACGGCGTCTTGGTTCAAGCCTTCGGTGGCCGCCAAGACGAATGTCTTGACGCCACGGCTTAAATAGACCGAACACACGGCGGCGTTCATGCTGGTGGCGATGAGAGCAACAATTTTATCGAGACGAGCTTGATCGTCCCCGCTCTCCGCCATGAGCTGGCGCAAGCGACGCAACAATAATCTAGGGCCTTCACTCGATAGAGGCATAGGATTGCCCTCTCGTTTCGCTCGCCAAAAAGCGTGCTAGTTAACCAGCAAGCTCGTCATCAAGACCATAAGCGGCATGCAGAGCCCGAACCGCCAATTCCACATAATCGACATCAATCAACACCGAAACTTTAATCTCAGACGTGGAGATGACGTGGATGTTGATGCCTTTTTCAGCCAGCACTTGGAACATTTTTTGCGCAACCCCTGCATGGCTTCGCATGCCCACGCCGACGATGGAAATTTTTGCCATATCGGGCGCGGCTTGCAAATCAGCAAACGTCAAATCCGTGGTCGCGCTTTTGAGAACCCCCAAAGTGCGTTCCAATTCATCTTGCGAAACCGTAAAAGTCACATCGGTCGTTTTGCCATCCGCCGACATGTTTTGCACAATCATATCGACGTTCACGGCGGCATCGGCCAGCGGCCCAAAAATGCTCGCTGCAATACCAGGCCGGTCGGCCACTTCGCGCAGAGTTACTTTGGCTTCATTGCGGGCATAAGCAATGCCACTAACAATCTCGGTTTCCATAATCTCATCCTCATCGCAAATCAATGTGCCGACAATATCGTTTCCGTTGGCACTTGCCTCTGGCGCATCAAAACTCGAGCGCACTTGCAAGCGCACATTATGCGCCATGGCCAGCTCTACCGAGCGGGTCTGTAACACTTTGGCACCTAGCGACGCCATTTCAAGCATTTCTTCATAAGACACGCGGTCCATTTTCTTGGCCGCTGGCACCATACGCGGATCGGTTGTGTAAACGCCATCGACGTCTGTATAGATATCACATCTGTCGGCTTTTAAGGCCGCTGCAATGGCCACCGCGCTCGTGTCAGACCCACCGCGCCCTAAAGTGGTAATGCGGTTGGCGCTGGAGACCCCTTGAAACCCTGCGATAACAGCTACGCGGCCTTCGCTAAATTGGGCTTCCATTTCTTCCGGCTCAATCGCTTCAATGCGGGCGGCACCATGCACATCAGACGTTTGCACACTAATTTGCCAGCCGAGCCAGCTGCGCGCTGCCACGCCAATATCTTGCAAAGCCATCGCCAACAAGCCGACGCTGATTTGCTCTCCGGCCGAGACCACGACATCATACTCGCGAGCATCATGCAGGCGTGCGACATCGCGCGCCAAACCAACCAGTCGATTTGTCTCCCCAGACATGGCCGAAACAACGACCGCAACCTGATGACCCGCATCCACTTCACGTTTGACATGCGCGGCCACATTGCGGATGCGATCTACATCGCCCACAGAAGTGCCGCCAAATTTCATTACAATACGTGCCATAATTGGTTTTCGCATTTCCTTTCGTCTCAATCGCGCTTATATAAGGCTTAACGCGTTAGCTGCATAGTTAAAATTAGATTTCGGCCAAGCGCACCCCATGGTTAACCAGAGATGAGCTTCGTGAAAATGAGCGATACACAAACCGGACAAGTTACCATTGACCCCCATGAAGTGGCGAAGTTTACGGCTATGGCCGAAGACTGGTGGAACCCTCATGGCAAGTTCAAACCCTTGCATAAATTCAACCCTGTGCGGCTGGCCTATATTCGCAATAAGTTGTGCAAGCAGTTTGACCGCGACCCAAATGCCGAACAACCACTTAAAGGCTTGCGCCTTCTTGATATCGGTTGCGGCGGCGGCCTTTTAAGCGAGCCTATGGCGCGTTTGGGCGCCGAGGTTTTGGGCGCTGATGCGGCCGAAGCCAATATTAAAACTGCCAGTTTACATGCGGAAAATCAGGGTCTCGAGATCGACTATCGGGCCATCACGGCCGAGCAATTGAACGCGGCTGGCGAGACATTTGACGCGATTTTAAACATGGAAGTCATCGAACATGTCGCCGACCCGCAAGCCTTTGTCAGTGCTTGTGCTGGCATGTTGAAACCCGAAGGCATCATGTTTTTAGCCACGCTGAACCGCACGCTCAAAGCCTATGCGCTGGCGATTTTTGGTGCCGAATATGTCTTGCGCTGGTTACCGCGCGGCACCCATGATTGGCATAAGTTCATCACCCCCAAAGAGATGGAAGCCATGGCCACCAAGGCCGAGCTGGAGCTTGTCACCTCAACCGGCGTGAGCTTTAATCCGCTGACCGACAAATGGACGGAAACGGGAGATATGTCGGTCAATTATATGGCCGTGGCTGCGCCCATAAAAGCCGAAGGATAATCAATCAGATTGCAGATTTTCATCCACACCGAGGAAGCTCTGGCCATGGTGTAGCGATGGTATTTGCGACCGCGCTTTGGCCACCAAAGAGAGGTCTAACTCTGCGAGGATGAAGGCATCCGTATCGCCAGCTTGCGCCAAAATATTGCCCCAAGGGTCGATAATCAAACTATGCCCATAGGTCTCGCGGCCATTTTCATGCGTGCCGACTTGCGCGGGCGCCATAATAAAGCACCCCGTCTCAATGGCGCGAGCGCGCAAGAGCACCTGCCAATGTGCCTCTCCGGTAGGGCGCGTGAAGGCAGAAGGCACACTAATAATATCCGCTCCCGCTTGCGCCAAATGTCGATATAGCGTGGCAAATCGCAAATCATAACAAATGCTTAGCCCAAGTTTCGCAAGCCCCAAATCAGCCAACACCGCGCGACTTCCCGCCTGATAATTATGGCTTTCTGCATGAGTTTCGCCGCTGGCTAGGGTGACATCGAACATATGAATTTTATCATAGCGCGCCACAATCTTGCCTTGCCGATTAATATAAAGCGAGCGGTTCACTGCCTTTTCGGTATCGCCTTTTTGGGTATCATTTTCAAGCACCATGGAGCCAATAAGCAGGCCCACGCCAAGCTCTTTGGCCAAGGCGCATAGAACTTGTAGCGGTTGACTATTCGCCTCAGCACTCAGGCGGGCACGCATGGCTTTGCGGCTTTTTTCCATGGAGACGCAAGTTTCCGGCAAGGCCACCAACTCGGCTCCGGCCGCCACCGCCGCGCGGGCGTGGGTCTCTATTACTCGCAAATTATCCGCAGGATCGCAGGCACTGGTCATTTGCACGCAAGCCACTTTCATAACCAGTCCTTTTGTCTCTATTTCAAAACCATCACGCGAAGCTACGATACGCGCATTTGCTCTGGCCGCACCACGCGCGCCAGCGTTAACACATATATGGGCCCTGACCCTGCTTGGCGCAAGGTTTCACTCATCGCCTCTACCGTGGCCCCCGTGGTTAAAACATCATCGACCAGCACCAAAGTGCGCCCTTGGATATAATCTTTTACCGATTCGGGCACAGCGAAGGCGCCCTTAAGATTGCGCTTTCGGTCGCGGCGGGTCAGGCCAATTTGAGGACGCGTAGCCTTAACCCTCTCGACACCTTCGAAAGCAATTTCATTGCCCGTTTCGCGGGCCATGGCGCGGCACAATTCGGCGGCCTGATTAAACCGGCGCCCCAACAACCGTCGGCGGTGCAAAGGTACGGGCACTAAAAGGGCATTGGCGCGCAATACATCTTTTCCTGCCCGCACCATGAAAGGCGCCAATAGGCGAGCCAGCTCGGGGCGGTCACTAAACTTTAAGCGCTTCACCAAGGCGGCCGCGCTACCTTCATAGCGAAACGCGGCTCGCGCTTTTTCATAGGGCGGCGGGTTTTTTTGTATCGCGAGGCTTACCGTTTCCGGCCCCAAATCGACATCCAAGGGCGCACCGCTAATGTGACAAATAGGGGCACTTATGAAATCCAATTCCTTCCAACACGTCGCACATAATCCGTCGTCTTCGGCAAGAACGGCGGAACATAGTGGGCAAGCTGGCGGCACGAGAATAGTGAGGAGTTTCTGCAAAGGCAGGAAACTAAGGTTGAGGACGAAATTTATTTTTGTTTTTAAGGTCATAAATGTCATATTGCCCTCAATGAGTGAAAATGTCCCAAATATTTTTGACCGCGCGGCCCTTGCCCGCAACCGAACCCGTGCTGCCAAGCAGCTCCACGAGTTTGATTTTCTATTGCAGCGCACGGCAGATGATTTGCTCGATCGCATCAAAGTGCAAAACCGCACCTTCGAAACCGCCCTCTGTCTTGGCGCGTCGAACGGCTATTTGGGTGCCAAGCTAAAAGCCAACGGCATGGTTGGTGAGCCACCTTTGGCGAAACTTAAAAATTGGATCGAGACCGATATTACCTCGGCCATGTTGCCTGAGGGCGGCATTGTATTGGACGAAGAACGCTTACCGCTCAAACCCCAGAGCCTAGATCTCATCGTCTCGTTTTGGGGTCTGCACCACGTCAATGATTTGCCCGGAGCCTTCGTGCAAATTTGTCGGGCGCTAAAACCCGATGGCGTTTTTCTGGCGGCTTTGCCGGGCAATGAAAACTTGCGCACCCTGCAAACCGCGTTTCTGGAGAGCCAAACTAAAATTCTAGGTGGCGTGCGCCCTCACATTCATCCGTTCGCGGATTTGCGAGATTTGGCAGGATTGATGCAACGCGCAGGCTTTCATTTGCCCGTGGCAGATAGCGATGTGGTGCGCGTGCGCTATTCGAAACCGCTTTCTATCTTGCGCGATTTACGCGGCATGGGCGAGAGCAATATTTTAACCACCCGCAGCAAAACCGCCTTGCGACGCGATGTCTTGCAAGATGCATTGGCCCGCTTTAGCGCTGCCACGCAAGAAGACGGCAAGGCGGTGGCTGAATTCGAGATTTGTTATCTGGCAGGGTTTTCGCCGCATTCCAGCGATGCCCGCAAACATGAACCCGGAGAGCCAATCACGCGCTTCGGCGAAAGCCCGAGTAAAAGCGAGACGCCGCGTTAAAGTTGGCTTCTAAATACCGGCTTCTAAATATTGTCGCGAAGAGCCGCAATAAGAGGAATATCCGCCGGTGGCATGGCCATGTCGAATAGCTCGCGTGGTTTTTTCCACGTTACGTCTTGGCCTTCGCGCGGCATGATTTGGCCTTCCCATTTGCGACACACATAAAGCGGCATCAGCAAATGAAAATCGTCATAAGCATGGCTGGCAAAACTCAAAGGCGCCAAACAGGCTGCCGTCACATCGATGGATAATTCTTCTTTCAACTCGCGAATAAGCGCCGCTTCTGGCGTTTCGCTCGGCTCTATTTTGCCGCCAGGAAACTCCCACAGGCCCGCCATAGACTTACCCGCAGGGCGTTGGGCTACCAACACGCGGCCATCTTTATCTACCAGTGCGCAGGCAACGACCAACAACATATCAGCTGCGATAATCGGCATTAATGTCGATATAGCCATGCGTTAAATCGCTGGCCCAAATGCGCGCTGTGCCCTTGGCTTTCTTTTTGGCTTTGGTCTGCACGCCCACATCGACGCTAATATGCACTTGTCGCCCGCGCATATGTTTGGCAACGGGGCGCTCATCATAACCGGTCACCGCACGCCCCTTTCGGGCCACTTGCACGCCGCCGATATCAATAGATAAGCGGTCGCGTTCCGCCGCTTCGCCAGACTTGCCGATGGCCATAACAATGCGACCCCAATTGGCGTCTTCTCCAGCCACGGCGGTTTTCACCAAAGGTGAATTGCCGATGGCCAAACCAATTTGGCGCGCCGCCGCATCGGTCTCCGCGCCGGCCACATCAATGGTCATTAATTTGCTAACACCTTCGCCATCGCTAGCCACTTGCACCGCCAGCTCTTGCATTAACTCATTAAGCCCCGCGCGCAAGGGCGCAAGGCGTTTGTCTTCGAACGAGCGTAAAGGCGCGCCGGCTAATTTTTTATCGCCACTGGCAAACATCAAACAAGTGTCCGAGGTCGACGTATCGCCATCGACGGTAACGCAGTTCAGACTTTTGCTGTTGGCCTCAGACAATAATTTTTGCAGCAGCCGCGAGGGCACGTTCGCGTCGGTAAAAACAAAAGCCAGTAGGGTCGCCATATCCGGCGCAATCATGCCAGAGCCCTTGGCGATGGCATTGAGGGTAATCTGGTGCTTGCCAAACTTAACCGTACGGCTGGCCAGTTTAGGAAAAGTATCGGTGGTCATAATGGCGCGCGCCCCACCCAACCAATCGCTCGGGCTGGGTTTCGCCGCGCCCGCTTGCGCTTGCAAGGCCGCCAGTAAAGGGGCCGGGTCTAGGTCTTCGCCAATCACCCCCGTGGAGGCGATGAAAACATCTTCGGGTTTGCAATCCAACAATTTGGCCACACCCTTGGCCGTATCTAACGCGGCTTTTGCACCGGCTTTACCGGTAAAGGCATTGGCATTGCCCGCATTGACCACCAAGGCTCGGGCTTTGCCGCCCGCCAAATGCGCGCGCGATAAATCCACTGCCGCAGAGGGCATTTTGGAGCTCGTAAAAACCCCCGCCACTTGCGTGGTTTTGGAAAACCGTACCAAGACCAAATCATCGCGCCCGCGATAGCGCGAGCCGCTGGCCATAGCTTGCAACTCGATGCCCGCAAGGGCCGCCAATTTGGCAAGCGTCTTGGGCGCCAAAGGCGATATTGGCATTTTGGAGCTGGTTTTCTTAGAGGTCATTTTCATTCCTCAAACTTTCAAACTATTCAGATTATTCAGACACTGGCGCGACAGTGCTAAATTTCACGTCTGCATTTTCGCGCATTTCTTCATAAATTTCACGACGCGCTTCGCGGATAAGCAGCTGGTAAATCTGTCCGCGCACTTGCTCCAACTCAGGCGTCGGCTTGGCGCGCTTGTCTTCTAACTTGATAATATGCCAGCCGAATTGAGTTTTAACAGGCTGGGATACGCCGCCTTTTTTAAGCTTAAAAGCCGCTTCCGAAAATTCAGCCACCATAGAATCGCGAGCAAAATAACCAAGGTCGCCGCCGCTAGCCCCGCTTGGGCCTTTCGAGCGCTCTTTGGCCAATTGGCTAAAATCAGCGCCCCCTTTTAGCGAGGCTAAAACCGCATCGGCCATGTCTTTACTATCGAGCAAAATATGGCGAGCGCGGATCTCTTCTTGGCGCGACCCATTGACGATGTTCTTCTTGTAATAGCCTTCTATTTTCGCATCGGTAATTTTTTCGACTAGTTTTCGGCTGATGAAAATATCATGCAAATCTTTGCGCTTGGTAAAAGCGCTGCGTTGCAAAAAGCTTGGATCTTTTTCCACGCCCGCCTTCTTGGCTGCCTCGGATGCCAAAACGCGGTCCATCACATACCCAAGCAGAGCTTCAAAACGCTGCTGCTCATTCATTTGGCTGATGCCATTGACCAGCTCTCCCTCGGCCATCGCCAAGTCTTCATAGGTGATGGAAATACCATTAATGGTCGCAACGGTTCCATTTGGAAGCCCTTGCGCGTGTGCGTTCGGGGTTAGCCAAAGCAGGCTCGCAACAACAATACAAAATACAGGTCGTAGATAAAAAGTGGACAACATAAGTTCGGGTTTCCTAATTGAGATAGTGTCATATTGGCTGGCGCGCGGGCAAGAAACAAGTGCTTTTGAGGCCGCTAAGTCGCTTAATGAAGGCGCTAAAATATGCCAACGCCAATTGACACTTAGCATTGGGTTCCCTACATCAGCTAGAGGCTTTCTCTTGAGGCCATAATTTTTAGGGGTTTTTGCATGCTCGGTATTTCTTCGCTGGCGAAACGTTTCTTCGGTTCACTTAATGAGCGCAAACTTCGTGGCTATATCGCTCGTCTCGAAGCTATCAATGCTCTGGAGCCTGAATTTCAGGCTCTCGATGACGCAGCCCTAAAAGCCAAAACAGATGAATTTAAAGCCCGCCTCAAACAAGGCGAGACCCTCGACGATTTGCTCGAAGAAGCCTTCGCCGCGGTTCGCGAAGCGGCGCGGCGCACCCTCGGCCAGCGCCATTATGATATGCAGCTGGTCGGCGGCATGGCTTTGCACGATGGCAAAATTTCCGAGATGAAAACGGGCGAAGGTAAAACCCTCGTCGCCACCCTGCCGTGCTACCTGAACGCCCTAACCGGCAAGCCTGTGCATGTGGTCACCGTCAACGATTATCTGGCTCAGCGCGATGCCAATTGGATGCGCCAAGTACATGAAGCCATGGGACTGCGGGTAAGCTGCATCACCCATGAGATGGAAGACGATGAGCGCCAGCACGCCTATGCCGCCGACATTACCTATGCGACCAATAATGAGCTGGGCTTCGATTACTTGCGCGACAATATGAAATATTCGCTCGAAGACATGTCCCAACGCGGGCATGGCTTTGCCATCGTCGATGAGGTCGATAGCATTCTCATTGATGAGGCGCGCACACCGCTGATTATTTCAGGCCCGCTCGAAGACAAATCCGAGCTTTACGTGAGCATTGACGTTTTCGCGCCAAAACTGACGCTGGAAGATTATGAGCTAGACGAAAAATCGCGCCAAGTGAACTTGAGCGAAGCGGGCAACGAACATATGGAAGAGCTGCTGCGCCAAGCGGGCATGCTAGAAGAAGACAGCTCGATTTATGATTTGAACAACGCCACGCTGGTGCATCACGTTACCAATGCCTTGAAAGCTCATGTGCTGTTTCAAAAAGACCGCGACTATATCGTGCGCGGCGCAGGCGAAGCTGGCCAAGTTATCATCATCGACGAATTTACCGGACGGATGATGGAGGGGCGTCGTTTCTCAGATGGCCTGCACCAAGCCTTAGAAGCCAAAGAACATGTGGCCATTCAGCCAGAAAACCAAACGCTGGCGTCCATTACATTTCAAAACTTCTTCCGCCTCTATGAAACGCTTTCGGGCATGACCGGCACAGCTTTGACCGAAGCCGATGAATTTATGGATATTTATGGCCTCGATGTCATCGAAGTGCCAACCAACACACCGATTGCCCGCCTCGACGAAGACGATGCGATTTATCGCACGGCCGAAGAAAAATTCACCGCCGTTGCTGACCTCGTGATGGAGTGCCAAAAAATCGGCCAGCCGGTTTTGGTTGGCACCACCTCGATTGATAAATCAGAAGACCTCTCCGCCGCACTTAAAAAACGCAAGATAAAACACAGTGTCTTGAACGCGCGCTATCACGAGCAAGAAGCGCAAATTATTTCTTTGGCAGGCGTGCCCGGCGCCGTAACCATTGCCACCAATATGGCCGGTCGCGGCACAGATATTCAGCTCGGCGGCAACGTCGAAATGCGCCTAGCGATTGAACTAGAAGGGCTGGAAGGCGACGCACGCGACAAAAAGCAAGCCGCCGTTGAAGCCGAAATTACCACCCTCAAAGCCGATGCGATTGCGGCCGGCGGCCTTTGCGTCATCGGCACGGAGCGCCACGAAAGTCGGCGCATTGATAATCAGCTTCGCGGTCGTTCGGGCCGCCAAGGCGACCCGGGTCGTTCGTGCTTTTTCCTCAGCCTCGACGATGACCTCATGCGCATTTTCGGCACCGACCGTATGGACGGTATGCTGCAACGCTTGGGCCTAAAAGACGGCGAAGCGATTGTCCATCCTTGGATCAATAAAGCGCTGGAGCGCGCACAACAAAAAGTCGAAGCGCGCAATTTTGACATTCGCAAAAACATTTTGAAATATGACGACGTCATGAACGACCAACGCAAAGTGGTGTTCGAACAACGCGTCGATTTTATGCAGGCCGAAACCGTCGACGACGAAATTCGCGACATGCGCCATCAGCTCATCGATGACTTAGTCGAAGCCAATATCCCTGCCAAAGCCTATGCCGAGCAGTGGGACATTGCTGGCTTAGACGAGGCGGTGCGCGAGATATTTGATCTTGAGCTTCCCTTACAACAATGGGCCGACGAAGAAGGCATTGCCGACGAAGAAATGACCGCCCGCTTGGTCGATGCAACCGAACGCCGTGTGGCGGCTAAGGCCATTGATTTTGGGCCGGATGTAATGCGCCAAGTCGAAAAATCGATTGTCTTGCAAACGCTAGACCAACATTGGCGCGAGCATCTCATAACACTAGAACACTTGCGCCAGATCGTCGGCTTGCGCGGCTTTGGCCAACGCGATCCGCTATCTGAGTTTAAGCTTGAAGCCTTTACTCTTTTCTCTGATTTGCTCTCTGGCCTGCGCCGCGACGTGGTGCGCTTTTTGGCTCATGTGCAATTGGAAACCCCGCCTCCCGTTCTAGAGACGCCTGAATTAGCCCGCCAAAACCCGAACGCTATCGGCAACGAGGTCACGACAGGCCCACAGGCTCAAGCCGCGGGTGTCGATTTCAATAAAGTTGGGCGCAACCAAGCCTGCCCTTGTGGTTCAGGCAAAAAGTTCAAACATTGCCACGGTGCGGTGCAGTAACTAGCGCTTGGATAGCTGTATCCAATTTTGCTTCCACGCCGGTCTCCCATTCAGAAAAAGAATTACACTCTGGCGACGTCGGAAACATAATCGCTCTTGAGGAGCTGATAACGCCGCCCGTATAGGCCTCGCTCGTTACCTCGAAGGCGCTCAACGCCTGTTGCGCAGACGCGCCTTGCGCGCCAAAACCCGGAACCAAAAACAACGCCTGTGGGAGTATTTGTCTAATCCTCACAGCTTCCTCAGGATAGGTAGCGCCAACGACAACACCGAGCGAGGACCAACCAGATTTGCCGACCAAGGCTTCACATTGGCCTTGCAGGCGGGTGGCAATCTCTTCGTATAAAGCCGTGTCTTTTTTGAGCGCCAAATCTTGAAAGTCTTTGGCGCCGGGGTTGCTGGTTTTCACCAAAATAAAAACACCTTTGCCGTTTGCTTGGCAGGCCTCAAGGAAGGGAGAAAGACTGTCCATGCCCAAATAGGGGTTGATGGTGATGGCATCAAAGGGGGCGTCTCGCGACAAATAAGCTTGAGCATAGGCCTGTGCCGTGGAACCGATATCACCTCTTTTGGCGTCCAGAATAACCAACAAGCCTTGTTGGCGCGCATACTCAGAAACGTCGAATAATAGCTGCATGCCTTCAGGCCCGAGCTGCTCAAAAAAGGCGGCTTGGGGTTTAACGGCAGGCACTTTGTTCGCCACCAAATCGATATAGGAAATTAAAAATTGTCCGATAGATTTCACTGTATCGGTTTTCTCCCGCACAAACTGAGGTGGCAAAGTAAGATGCGGGTCGAGCCCCAAGCAAAGCGGGTTGCGTTTTTTACGGGTTTGCGCTGTCAGCCTATCGGCAAAGTTGATGTCATCCATTGGGGGCCTCTTTTTATTGTTCGATGCAAGATTAACCGCAGTTGGATGGAAAATCATTAAAAAGGGGAAGCTATTTGCGCGCCCTCAATTAGGCTTGCCTTTTGCCGGCCACTGACTTTCACTAGAGCTGATGAAATTCACCCCTCGCTATGGAGATCCATATGAGCGTTCAGCCCTTTACCTTGCCGTCAGATGAAAACCGTTTGGCGTTTATTCGCCAACGCCTTGAGCAGGCGGTTTTTCCGCCGCAAATGGAAATTGGGCCGGATGAAGATATTTGGGCTTACGGCAGCGATGTCGACTATATGCGCGAGCTATGCGCCTATTGGCTGAACGATTACAAATGGCAAGACACGCTGGATGAGCTAAACCGCTTCTCGCATTTCACGGCTGACGTCGATGGGTTGAACATCCATTTCATCCACGAAGTTGGCTCCGGCGACAATCCCAAAGCTGTCTTGATGACGCATGGTTGGCCCGGCTCGATTTATGAGTTTCACGATGTCATCGACCGATTGGCGCATCCGGAAAACTATGGCGGCGAGGCACAAGACGGCGTCACCGTCATTTGCCCTAGCCTGCCCGGCTACGGATTTTCCGACGCTCCCAAACGCCCCATCGGACAAGTCACCACGGCAGCGCTGTGGAACAAATTAATGGTCGAGGTATTGGGTTTTGAAACCTATGTCGCCCAAGGCGGCGACTGGGGCTCGGTGGTCACGGCCCTTCTCGGCCTCAACCATGGCACCGAAAAAGGCGGCGGTTGTAGCGCCATCCACATCAACATGTATGGCCTGCAAAGCGGCGATGCGCCCAGCACGCCCGAAGAAACAAAATGGGCCGAGGGCTTTGCCGCCAAAATGCAAGCCGAGGGCGCTTATTTGCAATTGCAAGGCACCAAGCCGCAATCCCTAGCCCTGGCGATGAGCGATAGCCCGCTCGGCGTGGCGGCTTGGATAATTGAGAAGTTTCACGGCTGGAGCGATATTTTCACGCCCACGGGCCGCGACCTCTCCAAGCGATATACCAAGCACCAATTGCTCTCGAATATTATGATTTATCTAATGACCGGTAGTTTCGCGACTTCACTCTGGTTCTATCGCGGCTATTTCGAGGAGATGCCGCATATCGCGCCGGGCGAGAAAATCGAAGTGCCGTGTGGCATCGGCGAATTTGCCGAGCCCTATATCACGTTCCCGCCGCGCTCCCTGATGGAGAACAGCTATAATATCATCCACTGGGCGAGCTATGATGAAATCGGTCATTTCGCGGCTCTGGAAGACAGCGAAAAATTCGCTGCCGAAGTACAAAGCTTTTTGAAAAAACTCTAAATAATTCCTGTGCGACCCATATCGAGGAATTTCTGACGCCGCGCGTCCCGCAATTGTTTGGACGACTGCCCTGCCATTTGCGCTAATTCTTCTGATACAGCCATGCCGACATCGCGCATGGTTTTCTTGCGGTCGCGATGCGCACCGCCCACAGGCTCGGGTAAAATACGGTCAATGACGCCAAGCCCTTTGAGGTTCTGCGCCGTCACTTTCAACGCACCCGCCGCCAAA
The DNA here is from genome assembly GCA_963932545.1 of uncultured Rhodobiaceae bacterium. GTDB lineage: Bacteria > Pseudomonadota > Alphaproteobacteria > RS24 > RS24 > UBA8337. The sequence goes on from CAWVRH010000008.1 coordinate 19,484, forward strand.
TTGGCCTGCGCCGAAGACCGCCATAAAATAGACGCGCACGCCTCTGGCGAGGCGACGGTATAAATCGAATGCTCGAGCATTAAAATGCGATTGCCCGTGGCCAAAGCCAAAGCGCCACCTGAGCCGCCTTCGCCAATAATCAGCGACACAAAAGGCACACCCAATTGCAGGCATTTATCGGTGCAGCGCGCAATCGCTTCTGATTGGCCGCGCTCTTCCGCACCAATGCCCGGATAAGCCCCTGCCGTATCGACAAGGGTTACAACCGGCAGGTCAAAGCGCTCGGCCAAGTCCATCACACGAATGGCTTTGCGGTAACCCTCGGGGCGCGCCATGCCAAAATTATGCTTGAGGCGAGCATCTGTCGTGGAGCCTTTTTCATGGCCTAAAATCGCCACGCGCTGGCCTTGCCAACGGCCCAATCCGGCGATGACGGCATGGTCTTCCGAATACAATCGATCGCCCGCCAGCGGCACAAAGTCTTCCACCAGCTCCGCGATATAATCTTTGCAATGAGGCCGCGCAGGGTGACGCGCCACTTGCGTTTTCTGCCATGGGTCGAGGTCTTTATAGAGCTTGATAATCTGCTCATGCACTTTTCCCTCGAGGCGATTGATCTCAGCTACCAAATCAATGCCATCATTATTTCCGGTGCCGCGATCAACGTCGCGCAGCTCTCGAATTTGCCCTTCTAGGGCGGCAATTGGCTTTTCGAATTCTAAATAATTTTGGATCATTTGGTTTCCCCTTTGGAATAAGTAAATTATTCCGTTTCCAGCGTGTTTGGCAAGCTCTCGATTTTAGCCAAAGGATGCGCTTTGGCGACAAGCTGCCTTTTGCGCTCACTTAACACATGCGCGTAAATCTGCGTCGTCGAAATATCGGCATGACCCAGCATTTGTTGCACGGCGCGCAAATCGGCGCCGCGTTCCACCAAATGCGTGGCAAACGCATGGCGCAACACATGCGGGCTCACGCGTTTTTTATCCAGCCCGGCTAGGCCAGCGAGAGCATCGAGGATTTGAGTAAACCTTTGTCGCGTGAGATGCCCGGATTGGCCACTGGCGGGAAATAGATATTTCGAAGTTTTTTCCATCGTATTTTGATGCGCTTGCCAATCGGCAACGGCCAACCGCGCGGGCTCCGACAGAGGAACCATGCGGTCACGCCCGCCTTTGCCGCGTACAATCAGCAAGGGCCCATCCATGGCGGCATGCGGCAGGCTAACCAATTCGGTGACCCGCAAACCAGTGGCATATAAAACTTCGATAAGACAAATGGCGCGCGACCGTGTGGCTTTTTGCGCTGGCGTGGTTTGAGGCAATTGATGGCCTGCGTTTATCAGGGCTTCGGTTTCTGCCAAAGATAATACTTTTGGCAACGGCCTTTGCGGGGTCGGACGCCGCAAACCATCGGTCGGGTTACTGGCCCGCACATCTTCTAGCATTAGAAATTTATAAAAATGGCGCAAACTAGATAAGTGCCGCGCGACGGTAGAGGAAGCCATGCCCTGCTGGTTCATCCATGTCATATATTGGCTCAAGTCATCTTCTGTGGCGTCTTGCAAATCTGTTTCGTGGCGGCTCAAAAAACTCGCCAGACTTTTCAAGTCCCGTTCATAAGCGTCACATGTATGGCTACTTGCGCCGCGCTCGGCGCTCATCATCTCCAGAAACTGGCAGACGGCATTCTTCATTGCGAGGCGGGCGGAGGCAAGGCTTCTTCGGGGGTAAATAAAACTGGGCGGGGTGCTTGGGTGCCAAAGGCTTGCGGCGACACCACACTAAGGCGCGCCGAGGCACGCGTGAAAAACTCGCTAGCTAAATCATCGGCGACCGCCGACAGGCCTATATGGCGAAAGCCTTGCAACAGCAAAACGACTTCCTGCGCTTGCAAATTCCTCGGCTCCACCTCGCCATAACTGGCCACGACCGCGAGCAGAAAATCACCAATCCATTTATTATCGGCCAGTTTTTTCAGCCGAAGCTGTTCGTTATTCAACTCAGGCAAAGCCAAAATATCAAGCAAAGCCGAGGGCAGTTCCGCGCCAAGGCCATAATAAATGGCTAACTCGCGACGCAAGAAAGTCCGAAACGGGACGTCGGCACTGGCCCATTGCATTTCGAAGGCCTCCCAATCCAAAATGGGCGGCAAGCGAGGCTCTGATATAAGCTCTATCTCTGGGGACGAAGTGTCGGAAGGCTCAACATCGGTCTTTATGGGCGTCTCTTTGGGCGTCTCCAAAGGCTGCATGCTGGCAAATAATTGTTCGACGGAAGCTGCAACAGCCGGCTCTCCAAGCAGCGCCTCCACGGGCGCAACCTCTAGCTCAGACTCTGGCTCAGCCTCTAGCTCAGTCTCTAGCTCAGCCAGCAAGGCTTCCATCCTCCGCGCCCGGTTCGCGAGCGCTTCTTCCGCTTTCAAAATCGCAGCTGCAGAGGGGCGTTGGAAAGATAAAACACGTTTTGTTACGAGCCCAACCACTTGCTCGCCAGCCAATTTCTCGGCCTTCTCAAACTGCCCGACATAGCGCAAAGCGGGCAGCAAGACAGCGATATCTGTATCCGTCACGAACTCTGGCTCCAAAGCCACAGCCTGCGGCTCCTCCGGCTGCACAGAATCAGCTAGCTCCAAACCCTCATCAGACAAACCCTCTGCATCATCAAGTGGAATGCTCAGATCGCGCAATCGGTCGTCCAGCATGAGGACTAAATCGCGCCAGAGGCCGCGAGCAGAAGCCTCGCGCAAAGCTTCCGCAAGGGTGCGCGCCTGATTTTGCGGGGGCGCGGCATCTATCGTCAACAAGGTTTGCGCCAAATAAATAGCGTCTGGCAAGGCCTCGACACTCGGCTCAGTGGGCGCCTCCTCGGTTTCGAGGCTTTCGTCCACTTCCTCTATTTTACCAAAACCGGAACTAAAGTCAGAGTTCTCCGCTTCGGCTGGCGCTAGCGGCGCGAAGCTAGAAAGGTCAGCCAATTGTGTGACTTGCGAGAATTGCTCTGCGGGCATATGACCCGACAATACCGCCGCATGAGCCACCAATAATTGCACTCTTGCGGTTTGGCTATAATCACGAACCAAAGCGCCGCCATAATAAGCCGGCACCGACGGGAGAGCTTCAGGCAAAGGCTCGCCCGCCAATTGCAGCGCAGCAATTTGCAACGGGGTCAGCTCGCTTGGCAAAACTAGAGGGGGCTCTTCTTTGGCCTTCTTGGCGGCAGCCGCTTGCTCGCTGGTGCCAAAAGTCAAAGGCACTTGCGCGGCCAATAAAAATGCCATGTCGCGGAATAACCTATCGGCGCCCATTGTTTTCTGATTGAGGTCCATCGTTAGGCTGGCTTTTTCATATTCTCTTTCGCGCAATTGGCAATAAATCCCAAGTTGCACGAAAAACCGCAAAGTATCGCGCCGCCCCAAAGTCGAGCGTTGTGGCCGGGTCACTTCACACGCGGCCTCCGGATTGCCGGTTCCCAAATGAGCCAGCACAGTCGCGCGCGCCGCATAAGCATCGCTCGAAGCTGCGCCGGTTAGCGCTTCTAAACCCAAAACCGCTTGCGTATCCCCAAGCGCCAAAAACCGATTAAGACGCGCCCCAAACCAGCTAATGCCATCGACGGTGCCCACAGGCGCTGCGGCCGTGCCGCGGTGTAAGGTCAATTCTGCGTCGCGCAAGACAGACGTGGTAAAACGGGTCGGCAGACGCGCCATTTGATCAGCAATAAAAGCCAACCGAGCGCCCCGCCATAAACCTTGCTCTAGCCCTTGTTCCGACCCCTGCTCTTGCCCAAAGCCAACTTCCAATCCGACGGGCGCATCTTGCAGCGCGCCCAATTGACCGACTTGCACAATGTCCGAGGCCGAGCCCGGCGCCGCAGCAACCGCTCTCACGGAGCGCTTCATCTGCCGAGCCGTGGCCCGCGGAGCTAATTTTTCGCCTTTTCGGTCTCTGGCCTTTGGGGCGCCAATGGCCGATTGCATAATCGGTGGCACAATATTGAGCGGCGCGCGTAAAGCAGTTTGCGCGTGCGCGGCACTCGACACCAAAAGCCCGGTCATCAAACCGGCTTGAACTAATTTCCCAAAAGCCATACGACCCAAATTATCCTGATGCTCTATTGATTGAAGCGATTATTGTCGAGCACATCGACCGCGGTTTCGCGCGGCGGCTCCACCGCGCGCGATAAAAACAGTACGCCGCCAACCAGCACAGCTAGACTTAAAATAATAATGACCGTTTGTTTCGATGCCACGCTGGAACTCCTTCATTTCGATTCTTGAGGAGTATATCAGCAATAAGGCACAATCGGGGCAGATTTTCGTGAACCCTAGACGCCTTTCATGAATGCGCTTAGTCTCAGATAACATGTCTGCTGATAGACATGAGCTTCGATGGAGACCCTCATGGCCGACGGGCCCGTGATCCAAATTGAAAAACCAATTGTGCTGCTGGGCATGATGGGGGCTGGCAAGTCTAGCCTTGGTGTGCGGCTTGGCGAGGCTCTGGAGCTAAAGTTTCGGGATGCCGATGCGGAAATTGAAAAAGCCGCTCAAATGAGCATCCCTGAGATTTTTGAAAAACATGGCGAGACCGCCTTTCGCGAAGGCGAGCGCCGCGTCATCCAACGCTTGTTAACCGAGGGGCCACAAGTGCTGGCCTTGGGCGGCGGCGCTTTTGTCAATGACGAGACCCGCGAACAAATTCTCGCGCAAGCCCATTCCATATGGCTCGATGTGCCGCTCGACGAATTGGTTCGCCGCGTGCAAAAAAAGCCGGGCAAGCGCCCGCTGCTGGCCGGACAAGACGTGCGCGCCAAATTAAACGAGCTGCAAAAAGCCCGTGAACCCCTGTATGCCAAGGCCGATTTAAAGGTAGATGTCGGCGGCGGCACGCATGAAGACGCCGTGGCGCGTTTGATAAAAGCGCTCCAAACCCGTCTCGCCACCCCCCAAGACGCTTGAGGGCGCTGGACAAATGCCCTTCCTTTCTCTAAAGCCAAAATCATGACCGAGACGACAAAAACACCGACGACCCAAAAGCTAGGCTCGCTAGAGCGCGAAACCGTGCGCGTGGCGCTGGGTACGCGCAGCTATGACATTGTTATTGGCGCCGACCTCTTGAGCCAAGCGGGCCCTTATATTGCGCCGCTTTTGCCGCGCCCCAAGACGGTGATTGTAACCGATACAAATGTCGCGAAAGCCCATTTGGAAACCCTCAAAACCGCCTTGGATGGCGCGGGCATCGCGCATGCCAGCTATCTTGTGCCGGCGGGCGAAGCGTCGAAAAACATCTCGCAGCTCGAGCAATTGTGCGACTGGTTATTGAGCCAAAAAATAGAGCGCGAAGATTGCATCATCGCTTTAGGCGGCGGCGTGATTGGAGACCTTACTGGATTTGCCGCCTCTATCTTGCGCCGTGGCACGCGATTTATTCAAATTCCGACCACGCTGTTGGCGCAAGTCGACAGCTCCATTGGTGGCAAGACCGCGGTTAATTCGACGCTGGGCAAAAACCTCATCGGTGCCTTTCATCAGCCCGACTTAGTGCTGGCCGATATGGATGTTTTAAAAACCCTGCCGGAGCGCGAGCTGCGCGCGGGCTATGCCGAAATTGTTAAATATGGTGCCCTTGGCGATATCAAATTTTTCGACTGGTTGGAAGCCAATGGCGAAAAAGTTTTAGCGCTGGACGCCCAAAGCGTGGCCTATGCGGTGGCGCAAAGCTGCCGCGCCAAAGCCGCCATTGTGGCGCGCGATGAGCGCGAAGCGGGCGAACGGGCTTTGCTAAACCTCGGCCATACATTCGGCCATGCGTTTGAAAAAATAACTGGCTATGGCGAGGCTTTGCTGCACGGCGAAGCGGTGGCCTATGGCATGGTTTTGGCGTTTGCTTTCTCGGCTCATCGCGGCGATTGCGACGAGCAAGACGCCGAGCGTTTGCGCGCCCACCTCGAGGCCTGTGGCCTGCCTGCCAGTATGGCACAAGTCGGAAATGGCGCCTTTGATGTGGACGCATTGATAGACGCCATGGGGCAAGATAAAAAAGTTAAAGCGGGTAAAATGCGTTTCATTTTAGCGCGGGCGCTAGGCGATACTTATATCGCTGAAGATGTGAGCGCTGAGGCTTTACATCCCTTCTTGATAGCGCAAGGAGCGCGCCCCTAATGGATGGTTTTACCGCCGGACTGATTTGGACCGCTGGACTGATTTTCTTTCTTCTGGTGCTTTCGGCATTTTTGTCGGGCTCGGAAACCGCGCTGACTGCCACCAGCAAAGCGCGCATGTTGCACTTACAACAAGAAGGCAAACGCCGCGCCCGTTGGGTTATCGTTTTGCTCGAGCAAAAAGAACGCCTTCTCGGCGCCATTCTGCTTGGCAATAATTTGGTTAATATTATGGCTTCGGCGCTAGCGACGCGGGTGTTCCTAGAGATGTTTGGCGAGAGCGGCGTGGTCTACGCAACCCTTATGATGACCGCTTTGGTGGTTATCTTCGCCGAAGTTCTGCCCAAGACCTATGCCATACTGGCGCCCGATGCGACGGCCTTGCGCGCCTCTGGCCCTTTGCGGGTTCTGGTATTTGTTCTGGCTCCCATCACCATTGCTCTGGCATTTATTTCGAGAACCATTTTGCGCATCACAGGGCTTGCCAAAAGCGCCAGCCTTAGCCTTGTGCCAGCGCATGCCGAAATTCGGGGCGCCATTGATTTGCACCACCAAGAAGGGGCCGTGCATAAAGGCGACCGCGATATGCTGGGCGGTATTCTGGATCTGGTCGATACCCAAGTCGAAGAAATTATGATCCACCGCAACGCGATGGAAACCATAGACGTCCGTCAGCCGAGCGACGATATCGTCAAACAAGTTTTGGCCAGTCCCTATACCCGCATTCCTCTGTGGCGCGACGACCCAGAAAATATTATTGGCGTGTTGCACGCCAAAGATTTGCTGCGTGCGCTGGCCACCAATCCGGTGGGCGCGGCTGGCATCGACATTGCCAATATTGCCACCGCGCCTTGGTTTGTTCCCGAAACCACTTCCTTGAGCGAACAATTAAATGCGTTCCGCACACGCAAAGCGCATTTCGCCCTCGTGGTCGATGAATATGGCGCCATTATGGGCATTGTGACGATGGAAGATATTCTCGAAGAAATCGTTGGATCCATCGACGATGAACACGACCGCCCCGACACGATGTTGCGGCGTAAACCCGACGGCACGTTAGAAGTCGCAGGCGCATTGTCCATTCGCGATTTAAACCGCGAAATGGGCTGGAGCCTGCCAGATAGCGAAGCGAGCTCGGTCGCCGGGCTGATTATCCACGAAGCCCGGGTCATTCCTGAAATTGGCCAAGTGTTTGAGTTTCACGGCGCAAGATTCCGCATTATCAGCCGTCAGCAAAATAGAATTTTACAAGTTCGCATCACCAAAGCCGATTAGTCGTCTTGGCGGTCGCGGGCCGCTTCCTCGGGTGATTTTAACTTCAAAGCCAGCGCATGAACGCTCATTTCCAGCTCTGTTTTTAAAACATCCATAACCCCGCGTTGGCGTTGCAGGCGCGAGACCCCCTCAAAATTAGCGGCGACCATGCGAACCCGAAAATGCGTCTCGCCCGATTGCCCGTCCGCGGTTGGCTCGACACCCGCGTGGCCGGCATGTAAATGCGACTCGTCGATGACCTCTAAATGGTCTGGGGCATAGGCTTTGGTTAATTTTTCTTCTATGGTCTTGCGTATCATCGTCAGGTCTCTAAATTGGGGGCTAACTAAGGGGTGTTGTTTGGCTTTCTCGAAAGTCGGCATATTTGTCGTCGTAACACTTTATATCGCGTTTTCACAAACGGGGCGAGATTCGCAAAGTTTTTTGCTATAGTCTGGGCGCCGTAACAAACCACAGTTGGAGCGTTCATGAACTTGAACTCGAAATATTTTGATAGTATCCGCGCTTCGCGCAAGAATGACAAGCGTGTGCAAGTTTCCAAAAAAGTGGCTTGCGACTGGCCTGATTGCAAAGAAGATGCGGGCTACCCTGCCCCCGTTGGCGCGCACGAAAGCGACGGCGAAGCCAAGCAACGTAATTTTTGCTTCGCCCATGTGAAGCAATATAACCGCAGCTTCAACTATTTCGAAGGCATGACGGAAGAAGATTCAGAAAGCTTCCGCCGCGCCGCCAGAACGGGTCATCGCCCCACATGGTCGATGGGCACAAGGCGCGCGCGCGGCACCAAAGCCGAAGATTGGCAATTCCATGACCCCATGGAACTCATGTCACATGAAGGCAATGGCGCCAAAGAAAAGAAACGCGCCTCGAAAGTTACCTCTGGCCAAGAGCGCGCGCTCACTGTGTTGGAGCTGCCTACCAGCGCCAAGCCAGAAGATGTGCGCAAACGCTATAAAGCTCTGGTGAAACAATATCACCCAGACGCCAATGGCGGCAAACGCACCCATGAAGAGCAATTGCAAAGCGTCATTCAAGCGCATGACTATTTAAAAGCTTCGGGCTTTTGCTAGTCAGCGCTATCTGAACCCCTAATCTAACACCCTTAAAATTAAGAATTTTCGGAGATTTACATGAGTAATTCGGCACAAGATAACATCGCCCCTAACGCGTCTATGCCTGACGCGCCAGACACAACCGTTAATGCGCGCGACGCATTCGGCATTGATCTGGACATGCAAGTCCCCGCCTTTAAAGAGCGCAGCGAGCATGTGCCTGAAGTCGATGAAAATTATTTATTCGACCGCCAGACCACTTTGGCGCTGCTGGCCGGCTTTACCCATAACCGCCGCGTCATGGTGCAGGGCTATCACGGCACAGGTAAATCGACCCATATCGAACAGGTTGCCGCCCGCCTGAACTGGCCATGTGTGCGCGTCAATTTAGACAGCCACGTCAGCCGCATCGACCTTGTCGGCAAAGACGCGATTGTTTTAAAAGACGGCAAGCAAGTGACCGAGTTTCAACAAGGCATTCTGCCTTGGGCGCTGCAAAACCCTGTTGCTCTGGTGTTTGACGAATATGATGCGGGCCGTCCTGACGTGATGTTTGTTATCCAGCGCGTATTGGAAGTGGCGGGTAAATTGACCCTGCTCGACCAAAACAAAGTAATCCGTCCGAACCCAAATTTCCGTCTGTTCGCCACCACCAACACCATTGGTCTTGGCGATACGTCGGGTCTGTATCACGGTACGCAACAAATAAACCAAGGCCAGATGGACCGTTGGAACATTGTCACAACCTTGAACTATCTGCCGCATGAACGCGAAACCGATATTGTGCACGCCAAAGCCCCCGGCTATGAGGGCGCAGAAGGGCGCGAGAAAATCGCTGCCATGGTGCGCGTCGCTGATTTAACTCGCTCATCGTTTGTGAACGGCGATATCTCAACCCTTATGAGCCCGCGTACGGTGCTGACCTGGGCCGAGAACGCGAGCATTTTAGGCCAAGACATCGCGCTGGCCTTCCAGCTGACTTTCTTGAACAAATGCGATGAGTTGGAACGCCCGACAGTAGCTGAATTTTACCAGCGTTGCTTTGGCGATGAATTGCCCCAAGACGCCATTTCGGTTCTGGCAGGCAATTAAGCCAGCCTTAGGAAAACGCGATGATCGAAAAATCACCGGTTGAGGAATTTAAACGCGCCCTGACGCAGACCATGCGCTCGATGGCCGAAGAGGCTGAGCTATCGGTTAGCTTCGGCTCGGAAAAACCCGTTTTGGCGGGTTTGAAAGCGCGCTTGCCTCAGCCCACGCGCGACCTAGAGCCAAGGGATGTGCAAAATGTGCGCGGCCAATCCGATAGTTTTGCGCTGCACTTAGCGCATAATGATGCGGCCCTCTCGCTCGATATGGCGCCAAGTGAAACCGATGCAAGGGCCGTGTTTGATGCGGCTGAAACGGCGCGTTGCGAATCTATCGGCTCGCTAGCTATGACAGGCGTGGGGCAAAACATCGGTGCGATGCACGAGCAGCGCTGCCAGAAACTCGGCTTGCAAGAAGCAACCACACGCGAAACCGCCCCGCTAGAAGAGGCGCTGGGCTTTATGGTACGCGAACAATTGACGGGCCTTGCCCCACCGCCTTCCGCTATGGGCGTGGTGTCGGCTTGGCGCGATTGGGTAGACGAGCGCGTCGGCGATAAAATTGGCGGGCTCGAAGCCGTCATCCAAGACCAACGCGCCTTTGGCGAATTAACCCGTGACATTTTGGTTGACCTAGAGCTGATGCAAGCCTCCGGCGAAAACGAAGAAGGCGACGGCGAAGACGGCGACGGCGACGGCGACGGCGAAGACGGCGAGCAAGATGGCGAAGGCGGTCAAGCCGAAAGCCAAGAAGGCATGTCGGCCGACGATATGGAAGTTGGCGATCAAGCCATGGAAGAAGGCGACGAACAAACCGTCCAGATGGAAGGCGAGGAAGTCGAGGGCGATGGCGAAGGCGAGGAAGCCGGCGAAGCGGCAGACCCTTACGCGCCAGACGGCGATCTGAACCCAGAAAAATCAGCCTATAATATTTATACCAGCAAGTTCGACGAAACCATTGAAGCCGAAGAGCTATGCGACCAAGAAGAGTTAGACCGCTTGCGCGCTTATCTCGACCAGCAATTGCAACAAATGCAAGGCGTGGTCGCGCGCCTCGCCAATCGGCTGCAACGCCGCTTGCAGGCCAAGCAGAACCGCACTTGGGAATTTGACCTAGAAGAAGGCTACCTCGACCCTGCGCGTCTCTCGCGCATTATTATGGACCCGATGCAGCCGCTGTCTTTCAAGATGGAAAGTGACACGAAGTTTCGCGATACAGTCGTCACCCTTCTCATAGATAACTCTGGCTCGATGCGTGGGCGCCCGATTACCGTGGCCGCCATGTGCGCCGATATTCTGGCCCGCACGCTCGAGCGCTGCAATGTGAAGACCGAGATTTTGGGCTTTACCACCCGCGCCTGGAAAGGCGGCCAATCGCGCGAAGTTTGGATGAGCAATGGCAAACCAAGCCACCCCGGCCGCTTGAACGATTTACGCCATATTATTTACAAAGGCGCCGATGCCCCATGGCGGCGCGCGCGCAAAAACCTTGGGCTGATGATGCGCGAAGGTCTTTTGAAAGAAAACATTGATGGCGAAGCGCTCATCTGGGCCCACAACCGCCTCTTGGCCCGCCCCGAGCAACGCCGCATTTTAATGGTTATCTCGGATGGCGCGCCGGTGGATGATTCTACTTTGAGCGTCAACGCAGGCAATTATCTGGAAAAACATTTGCGCAATGTCATCGAAGACATTGAAACCCAATCTCCGGTTGAGCTCATCGCCATTGGCATTGGCCATGATGTGACGCGCTATTACCGCCGCGCGGTCACCATTGTCGACGCCGAGCAATTGGGCGGCGCGATGACGGACAAGCTGGCTGAATTATTCGATGAGAATGATGGCGAGAAGAAGCGCGAAAAGGGCATGAATACAGGCGCCCTAAAAGCTGGCTCTAAGCCGACGCCCTCAAGTGGTGCGGGCGGGGGTGCCAGTCGCAGGCGTGCGGGCGTGCGCACAAGCGCAGTTCCCGTGCGGGGCGCAAGCAGCACCTAATTTATAAAGGTAAAATCCGAAACAGGATTTAGGCTGATTTAGCGTTTACTAGCTTTTTCAGCTTCAAAGCGCGCGACGACAATTGTGCGTCTTTGGCTTTGATCAAGAACGCATCGATACCCCCGATATGCTCCACCGAGCGCAGAGCGCTAGCTGAGATACGAAGTTTCAAAGCGCGGCCCAGCGTTTCGCTAGGCAGACTGCATTGCTGCAGGTTCGGCAGAAAGCGACGACGCGTACGGTTCATAGCATGGCTAACATTGTTGCCACTCATTACAGATTTGCCAGTCAGTTCGCATACACGTGACATCGGTCACTCCTATTCATCTCGTTAAAAACTAGAGCCTTTAGCCTACTCATGCAGGCGGTGCCCTGTTTCAAGCCTTTGATATAGAAAACCACCCGCTTTGCGTCAAGCGGTTTTAGCTCTCTTTCGAAACTTTCGCCATGCCCGACATGCCCGCCTTGGCGCCATGGTTGGCATCGAGAACAATATCGGTAATTTTAAAAATTCCACTGCCGGTAATCACTGGGCCGTCTTTGCCCACCAATTGGCCGCTCACGAAGCCCGTGCTTTTGGTGGCGCGTGTGCATTCACCTTCGCAAATCAAAAAATCGCCCAATTGACCCGGGGCCAAAAAGTCGAAATTAAAGCTGACAGACGGCGTGAAACGCGCGCCGCCCATATGATTGTGCAGCACGAAGGCAAGCCCCACATCCATCACCGTCATCAACATGCCGCCATGGCAGATGCCGGCCGGATTACACATATGCTCTTGCACCTCAAACCCCAATTGCTGATCGCCAGTCTCTAGGCTGCCTCGGATGTAAATCGGGCCGACATGCTCGGTAAAATGCGCGTCGAGATGGTCAAACATGCCGTCAAAGTCTAATTCTTTCCAGCCGTCTGGAATACTCATGCTTTGTTTTCCTTGCCGGGTTGAATAAAGCCAAATAAATGCGCCGCCACTTTACGGATTTGTATCTCTTCCGAACCTTCGGTAATGCGATAGCGACGGTGATGGCGATAAATATGCTCAAACGGCATATGGCGCGAATAGCCAATACCGCCATGGGTTTGAATGGCTTGGTCGGCGGCCTCACAAACCAATCGATTGGCGCGGTAATTGCACATGGACACTTTATCCGACAGATAAATAGCCACTTCGGGTTTGCTCATCGTGTCCATTTGTGCCGCCGTTTTATAAACCAAATTGCGGATCATCTCATTTTCCGTATGCAGCTCGGTGAGTGGAAACTGAATCGCCTGATTGGTGGCCAAAGGCTTGCCGAAAGGCGCGCGGGTTTTGGCATAGGCGACGCTTTCATTGATGCAATATTGCGCCGCGCCCACACCACTGGCCGCTTGGCGGATACGGTTTTCATGGACAAAATGCTGCGCCAAAGCGAGGCCATTATCGGGGGCGCCAAATATCGCGCTCTCAGGCACCCAAATATTCGTGAACGACACGCGCGGATGGTCGGTCGGCATATTAAAGGTCCACATATATTCTTCGATTTTTACGCCTGGGTCATCGGCAGGCACCAAAAAGCAAGTGATGCCGCGCGCCGCGCCATCTTCGCCAGAGGTGCGCGCAAACACCATCACATGACTGGCGACATGCATGCCTGTCGTCCACATTTTCTCGCCATTGATGAGCCAGCCATCAACACCATCGCGGGTTTCGCGCACGCCACGCGTTTCCATCCATGTCGCATCCGAGCCATGCGCCGCTTCGGTCAGGCCAAAGCAAATGCGGTGCGTGCCGCCCAACATGCCGTTAATAAATGTGTCGGCCTGTTCGGGCGTGCCAAAATCACGGAACATGAGAACTTGCGGTATATTGCCAACGATCGAGCTTTCGTTTTGCAAATCATTATGCAGCCCTAAACCTTTGGCGGCCAAATGCTCACGAATAACGGCCATGGCTAAATTAGATCCATCGGCGCCGCCATATTCTTTCGGCAGAGCAAAACGCAAATGCCCCGCTTTATCGGCGCGGCGGCGCATTTCGCGCAACAGCTCTTCCCACTCGGGGCGCGGCAGGCCGTTATTGTCCCAATCGGTGCGCGCGTTTTCGCGGCGATGGTCAAAAAACCGATTGTTATCATCCTGCATCTGCAGCGGTGTAATTTCGTCGTCGATGAACTTATCCAGAACCGCTAAATAAGCGCGGATATCATCAGGAATCTCATAATCCATAAAACTCTCCCTTTGGGCGGAAATCATGCGCGAGCCAAACAAATCTGGCAAGCGTCTTCTCGGGTTTAATCGAAGCACCCACTAGATGTAGGCGTGAACAGATAGGGGGAAGACACTATGGTAGTGATTCGGACACGCTATGTTCGCCCCCTGTTCATGGGAAAAGGGCAAAACCGATTCGTCCACAGGCCTATCCGACGAATCAAGGGAATTACACGCCACGCGCTTGCAAAAGCTTGCGCGCTTGGTCATGGTTAGCGCTATGTCCAACCTGTCTTTTCAGCCCCACTTGCGTATTGTTCTCGGGCCCACCAACACTGGCAAAACCCACCTCGCGATGGAACGTTTATTGGCCCACACCAGCGGGATGATTGGCTTGCCGTTGCGGCTTTTGGCGCGCGAAGTCTATGACCGCTGCCTGCGTGGCGACTTCGGGCACGTGCATAAAGCAGACTTGGCCTTAATCACAGGCGAGGAGAAAATTCTACCTCCCAAGGCGCGATATTTTATTTGCACCACGGAAGCCATGCCGATTAGCCGCGAAGTTCAATTTGTAGCCATTGATGAGTGCCAATTGGCGGCCGACCCTGAACGCGGCCATGTGTTCACCGACCGTATTTTGCATGCGCGCGGCACCTCCGAGACCCTTTTATTGGGCGCCGAAACCATGGCCCCCATCTTGCGCCAATTGCTCGGCAAAATAGAAATTGAAAGCCGTGGCCGTTTCTCGCGTCTCAGCTGGGGCGGCAGCCATAAATTATCGCGCCTGCCAAGACGCAGCGCCGTGGCGGCTTTTTCGGCTGACAATGTTTACGCCATTGCCGAGATTATTCGCCAACAACGCGGCGGTGCCGCCGTGGTGATGGGCGGCTTGAGCCCGCGCACCAGAAACGCCCAAGTCGAGATGTATCAATCGGGCGAGGTCGATTTTCTGGTCGCTACCGATGCCATTGGCATGGGGTTGAATATGGATGTCGACCATGTGGCCTTTGCCCAGAGACGAAAATTCGACGGCCGCAGGCACCGCCAACTCAGCGCCTCTGAATTGGCGCAAATTGCAGGCCGCGCTGGCCGCCACACGCAAGATGGCAGCTTTGGCGTCACCGGCGATTTGGAAGCCTTTGAAGAGCCGCTCATCGAGCAGATTGAGACGCATGAATTTGAGCCGGTAAAAGGCTTGTTTTGGCGCAACCCTAATTTGGACTTTTCTAGTCTGGAAGCTTTATTGTTGAGCTTGGAAAAAACCGCGCCGCGCGCAGGCCTGATGCGCGCGCCCGCTGCCGACGACCAGCAAGCCCTCAAACTATTAAGCCGCGACCCAGACACGCTTGATTCACTGGGGGATGGAAGTCTACACACGTCTGGCGCCAATCCAGCGCTTGAGCTTTTGTGGCAAGTGGCGCAAACGCCTGATTTTCGAAAAACCACGGTCGGCGAACACAGCGCGCTGATCGGAGAAGTGTTCGGCTTTTTGAGCGGTCGCGAGGGGCAAATCCCCGAAAGCTGGATGGGCGAGCGCATTGAGCGTTGCGACCGCCTAGATGGGGACTTGGGCACTTTGTCGATGCGACTGGCACATATCCGCACTTGGACCTATATTGCCCAGCGCAATGATTGGTTGGCCGACCCTGCCCATTGGCAGGGGGTCAGCCGTAGTGTAGAAGACCGTCTATCGGATGCGCTGCATAATAAATTAATGGGGCAATTTGTAGATCGCAAAACATCCGCCCTAATGCGGCGGCTTGCTGGACGAGAGGTTATCGTGGCGAATATTGAAGACAATGGCGACATTCTAGTGGCCGAAGAATATATGGGTCGGTTGAGCGGCTTGCATGTCGAGCGCGACCCGCGCCTGAAAGGCGTGCCAGCGGGAACCGCGCGCGCCGCGGTTGAAAAAGCCATCGGCGATGCCCTTCGAACCCGCGCGCAAGACATCAGCCAAGCGGGCGATGACGCCTTTTCTCTTACCCAAACGGGCGAGATTATTTGGCAGACCGCCTGTGTTGGACAATTGCAAACCAATGGCGGACGCGAAGCTGATAAATTAGCCTACCTCAACCCGTCCGCTCACTTAATGGCCGATGAAGCCCTGACGGGGGACGCGCGCCAACGCGCCGAAACTCGGCTGACCGATTGGGTGCGCGCCAAGACAGCGCATGACCTAGACCCTTTGAAAAAACTCGAAACCGCGAAAGACCTAGACGGTTTGGCCCGCGGACTGGCTTTTCAATTGCTCGAACATAAGGGCAGTTTGGCGCGCCGAGATGTGGCTGATATTTTGACTAAATTGGACCAACCCTTGCGCAGCCAATTACGAAAATTAGGCGTGCGCTTCGGCTTTTATACCGTCTTTGTGCCAGCCCTTCTTAAACCAGCGCCTGCCCGACTGTTGGCACTCATGAGCCTTTTAGAAGGTCAACAAACCGACGCCGCCAAGCCGACAAGCGCACCGGAAACAGCCCCGCGCGATATCGCCAAAGATTTAGCCGCCCTTCCGGCTGCTGGCCTGACCTCTTGCGCGCGCGAAAAATTGCCGTTTTATCTGTATCGCGCGGCTGGTTTTTACACGACGAAAAACCGCGCCATTCGACTAGATATGCTAGAGCGCCTCGCAGATCTCATTCGCCCTGCACTGGAGCAAAGCAAAGCGCAAAAAAGCAAAGGCTTTGAAGCCAGCGAAGCCATGATGTCCATCATGGGCTGTGGCGTCGATGATTTGGCCGAAATATTGACAGCTCTAGGGTATCAATCGCAAGAGGTAGACGCGAGCTCTTTGCCCGCTAAACCCGATGACGTTAAGCCCGTTGACGCTGCGCCCGTTGATGCTGCGCCAGCCCCTGAGGCCGCATCGACACCTGAAGACAAACCAGAAGCCACAGAAAATGAGGCTGCAGAAACAGCCCTAGAACAAGGCCAAGAAACAGGCCAAGAAACAACTGCCGAGCCCGAGGCGGTTAAACTCGTGACCCTATGGCGTCCGGCCCGCACCCAACGAAACCAGCAAAAGCAGGCACCCCCAAAGCGCAAAAACGGCGCGGATGGTGAGGCCCAGAATGGCGGCAAAAATAAATCTGGCGGTTCCGCTAACCGGCGCACAGGCGGCGCGAGCAAACCTGCACGAGCCGAAAAACAAGCCGACCCTAATTCGCCTTTTGCCGTTTTGAAATCCTTACAATCAGATAGTGATGACTAGCTCGCTCAAAAAGCCTATGCCTCCCTCCATGCGGGTCGATAAATGGCTCTGGCATGCGCGATTTTTCAAAACGCGCACTTTGGCCACCAAACTAGCCTCGGCTGGTAATGTGCGGGTGAATGGCGTCAAACAGACCCGAGCCTCGGCCAATGTGAAGGCTGGCGACGTGCTTACGTTTCCCCTGAACAACTATGTTCGCCTCATCGAAGTCGTAAGCTTGAGTTTGCGGCGTGGGCCTGCGGCAGAAGCACAAGCCCTATATATCGACCGCGATCCGCCGCAAGCCAAACCCAAGGAAGATAAAGTCGCCTCGCGCGAGCATGGCACGGGCCGGCCGACCAAAAAACAACGCCGCGAGCAAGCCGCCTTTACGGGGCGCAGCGAAATAGGGTGAGGCCACGCCAACATGCGACCAAAACAGGCATTGCATAGCGGCCCATGCCGCGTTAGGTAACTGCTTAGTCAAAATTTAGATAAGAGTTTCGCTCATGTTGGATAAATTAAAGAATATGTTTGCCGAGCCGGTCGCTGCCAGTGCACCGCCGCTCTCCGATGCTTTGCATATTGCCGCCGCCGCCCTTTTGGTACGCGCCGCGCAAATCGATGGACGCATGGATGAAGGCGAAGAAAAGTTAATCGCGCGTTTGGTCGGGCCTCATTTTGGCTTAGACGACGCCGCAGCCGCCACCCTTATTACGGAAGCTAAAGCGGCAGCCGATGAAGCCAGCGATTTGTTTCAGTTCACCGTGCGCATTAACAATCACTTTGGCGAACCGCATAAAATCATGCTGCTAGAACTTTTGTGGCAGATTGTTTTGAGCGATGGTGTGGTCGATGATTTTGAGGCGAACTTGCTTCGCCGCGTTGCAGGGCTTATACACATTACCGACCAACAGGCTGGCCAAGCGCGTAAAAACGCGCAAACCCAACTGAGTTCGTAAAGACCAAGATTTATTCACAGGAAGTGTCATGACTTATATCGTCACGGAAGATTGCATCAAATGTAAATATACCGACTGCGTCGAAGTATGCCCGGTCGATTGTTTTTATGAGGGCGACAATATGCTCGTCATCCATCCTGACGAATGCATTGATTGCGGCGTGTGCGAACCCGAATGCCCGGCCGATGCCATTAAGGCCGACACCGAATCGGGCCTTGAGAAATGGCTCGAAGTGAACACAAAATACGCCGACATCTGGCCGAACATCACCCTGCGCAAAGACGCGCCAAGCGACGCCGATGATTGGCTGAACAAACCGAATAAATTTGCCAATGAGTTTAGCGAAGCCCCCGGCGCTGGCGACTAAACCAGCCGAGCCATAGCCCCAAGCCCCAAGCTCTTGGAAACCTTGCGGTTTTGTGATATACTCCTCCTTAGAAAATAAACGATAGAAAAGGCACCGTTTCGGGGCCTTTTTGCATTTGGAGACCACCATGGCCACTGCTAAAAAACCTGCTGCAAAGAAACCAGCAGCCAAAAAACCTGCTGCTACAAAATCTACTGCCAAAAAACCAGCGGCCAAAAAGACCACCCCGAAGGCAGCCACCAAAGCGGCGCCTAAAGCCAAAGCTGTGCCGAAAGCTAAGACGGCACCCAAAGTAAGTGCAAAAAAGGCGGCTCCAAAAGCAAGCGCTAAAAAACCTGCTTCTCCTGTGAAGGCCAAAGCCGCGGCCAAAAAGAAACCAAGCAAGCCAGAGGCGCCACGTCGCTCAGCGCTCGGTTTCAAAGTAAATGAATTTGTTGTCTATCCGGCTCATGGCGTCGGCCAGATTACCGAAATTGCTGTGCAAGATATCGCGGGCATGAGCTTGGATCTTTTTGTCGTTAGCTTCGACAAAGAAAAAATGGTCTTGCGCGTGCCGCTAGCCAAAGCCAAAGAAATTGGCATGCGTAAATTAGCCGATGCCAAAATAATGGAAGGCGCCATTAAAACCTTGAAGGGTCGCGCCCGTGTGAAACGCACGATGTGGAGCCGTCGGGCGCAAGAATATGAAGCGAAGATTAATTCTGGCGATTTGGTAGCGATTACCGAAGTGGTGCGCGACTTGTTCCGCAATGAAAATCAGCCCGAGCAATCTTATTCAGAGCGCCAGCTATACGAAAAAGCCATCGAACGCATGGCGCGCGAAGTGGCCACGGTCGAGAAGACCACGGATGACGAAGCGATTATTAAGCTCGAAGGCATTCTGGCCAAAACCACCGGTGGCGCAAGACGCCAGCCAGGGGTCGACCCAGCTTAAAAGCGATTATCCAAAAAATTAACTTTAGAGTGAACCAATTCAGCCGGCACTGCGTATCTTTATTAGGAGATACATTATGGCTCATTTGGATACACAAGAAACCGTTCAAGCTGGACGCAGATTCATCAAAAAGGCAATGAAGCTGCCGATGCTCGAATTAGAGCATGAGCAGCATTTGGCCCGAAGCTGGCGCGACAAAAGCGATGAAAACGCTTTGCACGAGCTGACGGCCGCGCATGTGCGTTTGGTGGTGGCGATTGCCGCGAAGTTTCGCAATTATGGCCTGCCGATGGGCGATTTGGTGCAAGAGGGCAACATTGGCCTGATGCAAGCCGCCAATCGCTTTGACCCGGATAGAGAAGTGCGTTTCTCGACCTATGCTGGATGGTGGATCCGCTCTGCCATTCAAGATTATGTGCTTCGCAATTGGTCGATCGTGCGCACCGGAACCACGGCAGCGCAAAAATCTTTATTCTTTAATATGCGTCGCCTGCGCGCGCGGATTAACGACATCGGCGCCAATATGACCCATGAAAGCCGCACCTATGTCGCCAATGAATTGGGCGTGCGGATGGAAGATGTGTTGAACATGGAAGGCCGAATGGAAGGCAGCGATCGCTCCTTGAACGCGACCATTTCAGATCGGTCAGATGACGGTGGCGCGACCGAATGGCAAGAGCTGCTGGTCTGCGACCGCGACCTGCCAGACACGGAAGTCTCGGACAAGCTGGACACCCAACAGCGCGCCAATTGGATTGGAGAGGCGATGGAAGATTTAAACGAGCGGGAAGCAACCATTATTCGCGCCCGCCGTCTCAGCGAAACCAAGGTTACTTTGGAAAGCTTGGGCCAAAAATTGGGTATTTCAAAAGAACGAGTACGCCAGATTGAGCATGAAGCGCTACAAAAATTGCGCGGCTCCCTGATTGCCAAAACCAATGGCGATCCCCATCACGCTGGGTTGATTTAACAGGTTTAAATCAACCCTATGGCTGCGAAAGCTTGTCGTGACGCTCTTGCGGGTCTAGTTTGAAAAATGTGGATCCCGTAGCTCAGTCGGATAGAGCACCAGATTCCTAATCTGGGGGCCGGTAGTTCGAATCTACCCGGGATCACCATTTAATCTGCAGGCAGGCGTCGGCTAGAAACGATAAATCGTTCCAAAGCTAAAGCGGTCGGTTTCGGCCCCATCGAGATCCGTCTCGACATACTCTAGGCGCAAGGAAGAATTATAATTCATCGTGAAATCCGCTCCAAAGCCATAAATAAAGCCACTTCTCTCTTCGTCATAAGCATCGCCACCGCCCATAACTTTGCCGTCGCCGCGGGCTAGACCTAAGCGTAAAAAGGGTTCGAAGCCCTCGCCCGGAGAGCGCAAAACACCGGAGAGCGCCAAGACCGAGGCTTGGCTATCGCGCCCGTTGGTCTCCACATCCGCGATGGACGTATAGCTAAATTCGATTGCCAGAAGCGGGTCGAACTGGCCGCCTGCGAAAAATGTCAGCCCTTGGCTTTCGATGTCCGCATCTTTGTCTTCGTAAGACGTCAAGCCGGCGCTTAGTCCAATATAATTTTGAGCCAAAGCAGGGGGGCTCGAAATAGCGACAAGCGCTGCAACGAATACGGTAGCTAACAAAAACTTCTTCACGAGACTCTCCTAAACATGAATTACGAGACGATTTTGCGCTGATGCGGACAAAAAAGCCACATTGAATTTCACCCCCTCTCATCCGTTGGACACAAAGCCAGAGTGCTCTATATTAAAGGGCATGAGTGACACGCAATTCGACCAAAAACCAAAACAACCCAAAAGCGGCGGCCCGCCCATTTTATCTTGCTATGATGATTTAGCGGCGTCTTGTGCCTATGGCTGGTCGATGTTGGAACGCGGCGTCAAAGACAGAAAAAGCCCCTTCCACACCCCAAGCGTTGCCACGATAACCGCAAGTGGCAGCCCAACCATACGCACCATCGTGCTACGGGGCTGCGACAGCCAAGCCAAACATTTACGCTTTCACACGGATACACGCTCGGGGAAAATCGCTGAACTACAGGCCAACCCGCAAGGCGCCATGCATTTTTACGACGCGGGAACCAAAGTGCAACTGCGCTTGGGCGTGCGCCTAGAAATGCTGAGCGGCCCAGACTATGAAGCGGCTTGGGAAGCCACACGCCCCATGAGCCGAGAATGTTACCAAGTGACCCAAGGCCCTGGCAGCCCCATCGGCACGCCGCTTGATGTCGCTTTTGACGCCGAGGCAACACAAGACGGAGAGGCCCATTTTGTGCCCGTCCGCGCCCATGTCGAAACCATGGAATGGCTATATTTGGCGGCGCGTGGCCACCGCCGGGCTCTGTTTGACTTCACACAAGACACAATGGATTGGCTGGTTCCCTAGCCCCTTAATTTGCAATAGCCCCCGGCTTGGCCTTGCGACAGCATGGCGCTTGGCAGGCATCAACAAACGCCCTATATGATTTTCATGCATCAAAGGAGATATCAAATGCGCGCCCTTTTATTGACCCTTATTACTGTCACCTTTCTAAGTTCTAACGCCCAAGCTGGCGATGCCGCGAAAGGGGAAAAGACCTATCGCAAATGTGCGTCTTGCCACATGGTAGGCCCGAAGGCCAAAAACCGCGTCGGCCCCCAGTTGAACGGCATTATTGGCCGAGAGATTGGCTCCATCAGCGGCTATAAATATTCCAAAGGCATGATCGCTTATGCGGCCGAGCAAAAGGTTTGGACGGAAGAAAACCTAGCGGCCTATTTAACCGCCCCGCGTAAAGTTGTGAAAGGTACGCGCATGTCGTTTGCCGGCCTCCGCAAAGAAACCGACCGCGACAACATCATCGCTTATTTGAAAAAAGCCGCAAACTAAAGCGCTTCTTTCTTAGAATAAATAGGGGCCGCTTCGTTGGAAGCGGCCCTTTTTGTATTTACGATTGCTTTGCTCTGGCTTTACGGAGCTTATTTTACGCGTTCCAAAATCGACAGATAATTGGCAACGGCGGCGCCGCCCATATTAAAAATGCCAGCCAATTTAGCGTCTTTGACTTGCATCTCATCCGCTTCATTCATCAATTGGCGCGCGGCCATAACGTGCATGGAAACGCCTGTGGCGCCAACCGGATGACCCTTGGCTTTAAGACCGCCCGACGGATTAACCGGCAATTTACCATCTTTATAAACCGTGCCATCGGCGAGAACTTCGGCGCCTTTGCCGGGCTCAGCCAGCCCCATGGCTTCATATTGAATAAGCTCGGCAATGGTGAAGCAATCATGCGTCTCTACCAAAGACAAATCATTCAACCCCACGCCCGCTTCTTTTAGCCCTTTGATCCAAGCTGTTTTGGGACCGTCAAAGGCGGTGACGTCGCGCTTGCTCATCGGCAAGAAATCATTGGCTTGGGTGCGAGCCCGAAACGCGATGGCTTTATCATGGCTTTGCGCGGTTTCTTCGTCCGTCAAAATAATAGCCGCTGCGCCATCGGAAATCATCGAGCAATCGGTGCGCTTCAAAGGACCCGCAACGATTGGATTTTTGTCGCTCTCGGCGCGACAGAAATCAAAACCGAAATCTTTTTGCATATGTGCCAGTGGGTTCACGGAACCATTTTTATGGTTTTTCGCCGCGATATGCGCCAAAGCATCGCTTTGATCGCCATATTTTTGGAAATATTTTCCAGCCACGACGCCAAAAATACCCGGGAAAGTAAGCCCTTGGTCGCCTTCTTCTGGCATGTAGCTGGCGCGCGATAGGCAACGCCCTACATCGGCGCTCGACAGATGGGTCATTTTCTCAACGCCAATCGCAAGCACGCGGCGTGCGCGTCCGGCCTCAATGGCGTTGGCCGCCTGAAACACAGCCGCCGAACCAGACCCGCAAGCATTCTCAACCCGCGTGGAGGGCGTAAAGCGAAACGCATCTGAAACTTGTAAAGCCAGCGACGAAATAAAGTCTTGTTCCGACATGCCCGCGTTAAAAGTCGCGACATAAATGGCATCAATGTCTTCTGGCCCGACGCCTGCATCCGCCATGGCTTCATTGGCGGCCGCAACCAGCAAGTCTTCCAAACCTTGGTCTTCTAATTTTCCGAACTTCGTGTGGCCCCAGCCGACGATGCATACTGACATGTGTTTCTCCTCAAATTAAGTTGCTGCAAATTGGCCGATGAGGGCCCTATTTGTCAAGCTTTCCGGGTTTGGCTAGACGCCCAGAAAGGCCAAAATATCGGGGCCAATTTCCAGCTCAAGCTGCGGCCCAATATCATGGCCCATACCCTCAACAGGGCGCCATATCGCGCCGGGCACATGCGCCACAAGGCTCTCTCCGCATATCGGCTCAATCAGCGTATCGGCCAGCCCATGAATAACCAGAAAAGGCAGGCTGATAGTTTTTAGGCGCTCTACCCGATTGCCATCCGTAATGGCGGCTGCCATTTGGCGAACAACGCCAGCCGGATGATAATTGCGGGAAATGATTTTCGTGGCCATAGCCCGCCGCTGCGGTTCTGGGGTTGGAAACCTAGGGCTCGAATGCTCCGCCAAACTTTGCGTCAAATAATCGATCAAAGCGGCTTCCCCTTCGGCGTCATCTGGCGGTGCCAATTCAGAGACGCCCGGCATTGGCAGCTCAGGGTCGCCCGAGGTAGACATCACACAAACGACTTTCTCTAGGCGCGCGCCATGCGTAAACGCCAAATGCTGCGCCACCATGCCTCCCAAAGACATACCAAAAATATTCGCCTTATCGATTGCCAAAGCATCCATCAGCCCAACCACATCGTCTGCCATATCGCCAATGCCATACGGCACGGGAAACGCAGCGCCCGCTTGCTGGTCTTCTAGCAGGCCCATAATATCCGGGATACCGGCGGCATCGAGTTTCTGGCTTTCGCCAACATCGCGATTGTCGAAGATAATGACCTCGAGCCCTGCCTTGGTGAAATACTCAATAAAGGCGCTAGGCCATTGGATCATTTGGGTGCCCAAGCCTCGAATAAGAATTAGCGGCGCCGCGCCCGTATTGTGGTCTGGCAGAAACCTCTGCACACAAAGGCTGATGCCGTTCGCTTGCACGAGTGAGGGTTTATTTGTCGCCATGATGCATCTCCCGTTTAATCTACTTTTAGTCTATACTTGGGTCTAACGCTCAAGCAAATGGAAGCTTTCATGAAACGCGATTTTTCAGCCCTGTCCAAAACCCCCGTCGACCTCGCCATCCTTGGCGGCGGGGCCACGGGAGCGGCCATCGCGCTGGATGCCAGCCTTCGGGGCTTGCGTGTGGCGCTGATAGACAAGGGTGATTTCTCTTCCGCCACATCAGCTGGCTCGTCCAAACTGATGCACGGGGGCTTGCGCTATTTGGTCAATGGAGACATTGCACAAGTGCGCGAAGGGCTGCGAGAGCGGCGTCATTGGAGCCGCATGGCCAAACATTTAGTGCATCCGCTGGCCTTTATCATTCCAACCTATGAGGCCAGCCGACCGAGGCGGGCTGTGTTAAAAATAGGTCTTTATCTTTATGACCTGCTGGCTTTTGACCGCAATCGAGCGGTCGACCCAATGCAGAAAATAGCTGGCAATCGCTCGGTCACCGCCGCACAAGTTTTAGGCTTAAGCCCCGACACGCCGCGCGTTGGCCCGCAAGGCACGCTGACTGGCGGGCTGATGTATCAAGATGGGCAAATGCTATCGCCAGAACGCTTGGTGCTGGCTATGTTGCGCACGGCCGTCCAAGCGGGCGCCGTAGTGGTTAATCATTGCGAGGCGGTGGATTTAATAAAATCAGGCGGTCGGGTGACGGGCGTAAAAGTTAAAGATTGCCTGAGCCAAGAAACCAGCGAGCTATCGGCTGAACTCGTTATCAATGCGGCGGGGCCTTGGGCAGACGTGGTGATGAAACTGGGGGATGGCAAAAAGGGCGCCAAAAAACTCATTCGCTCGAAAGGCATTCATCTGGTAACGCGCTCCTTGACGCGCGGCATTGCCCTCACGGTTCCGGTCGAGGACGAGCACGTATTCGTGTTGCCGTGGATGGGCATGAGCTTGCTGGCCACCACCGACACGAAATTTAACGACGCCCCCGATGACGCCTGCGTCACCGAGGCCGATATCAACCTACTGCTAGATAAAACTAATGCCGTTTTGCCCGAGGCGCATCTGACCCGTGACGATGTTGTGCATGCCTATGTGGGCTTGCGGCCTTTGGTGACAGATATCAATGACACCGCGGAGACCACCTATGGCTTGTCGCGTGGCAGTGAAATTTATGACCATAGCCAAAACGGTGGGCCCGAAGGTCTGCTATCTGCCTTGGGCGGAAAATGGACGACATCCAGACGGCTTGGAGAAAAAATTGTCGATGCAGCATTTGCTAAATTAGGCCGCCCCGCCACGCGCCAGCGCAGTGCCGACACCGCTTTAGCTTGCGCGCCGCGCCAAGACTTAGGCGATTTTATGGATGCCATGCGGGCGCAATACCCTAAGGTGGAGACAGCTCAAATCGACCTACTATCTAGGCTATACGGTGCGCTGCTGCCACAAATGATGGCCAGCGACACGCGGGGGTTAGCTAAACTCAAAGACCCAATTCTGGCCGCTCGCGTGAGTTTCGCGCTGTATCAAGAAATGGCCATGCAGCTAAGTGATGTCGTTATGCGACGTCTGGTTGAAGGTCAAACAGGGGCTTTGTCGAGTGCGCAAATAAAAGTCATCTCTGCCTATATGGCAGAAAAATACGATTGGTCAGAAGCCGAGCTAAAAAAGCAAAAAGCAGATTTGGCCAAACTCATGACCTTGCCCACCAAGAAAAAAACTCCGGCTAGCTCCAAACCTAAAGCGAAGGTAAAGGCAAAGACAAAAGCGAAGCCCAAGGTAAAGGCGAAGGCGAAGGTAAAGACGAAGGTAAAGACGAAGGTAAAGACAAAGCCGAAACCTAAATCAACCTAATCTCCCTTTATCCAACGCGGCGTTCGTGGCCTTCCCAATGGGGGTCGCGTAATTCGCGGCGCAATATTTTGCCGGAAGGGTTGCGCGGTAGAGCGTCGACATAATCGACGGACTTCGGCAATTTATACCCCGCAATACGTTCGCGGGCGAAAGCGATAATTTCTTCTTCGCTAAGGCTCGCGCCAGCTTGCAGCACAACGCAAGCTTTTACTGCCTCGCCCCATTTTTCATCGGGCACGCCAATCACCGCGACATCGGCAATATCTGGATGGGCAAATAAGGCATTTTCCACTTCCGCCGGATAGACGTTCTCGCCGCCTGAGACGATCATATCTTTCACTCGGTCGTGGATGAACACATAGCCTTCTTCGTCAAAAAACCCTGCGTCCCCGGTATAAAACCAGCCATCGCGCACGGCATCTTGTGTGGCTTCGGGTTTTGCCCAATAGCCTTTCATGTTGGATTTCGCGCGCATGATAATCTCGCCGACATCGCCTTGCGGCACAGATTTGCCTTTTTCATCGACGATGCGAATTTCGACACCGACATTTGGCTTGCCACAGCTGCGCAATTTATTGCGCGCTGGATTATGGTCTTGCGGCATTAAACTGGTGCCGCAACCCGTCGTTTCCGTGAGGCCATAAACCTGAACAAAATCTTTGGTAAACACTTGGCTGGCTTGCAGCAATAATTCTTCGGCGATTGGCGAGGCGCCATAAACCACCTGCCGAACGCTCGACACATCGGCCTCGCGGATACGCGGCAATTGCATCAAGAATAAAATCACCGCCGGAACCATAAACAAGATGGAGATTTTCTCGACCTCGATAAGGCGCAAAATCTCGACCGGATCGACCTCTTCCAAGACGGTAACTTTCATGCCTTCAAACAGGCCAATAAGCCCAACATTTACACCTGCGATGTGAAACAAAGGCATGCATAATAAAACATGATCTTCGGCCTCCCAATTGGCCCAATGCGACGCTTGGTCCAGCGCACTGCCCATATTCTCATTGGTCAATTGCACCCCCTTAGGGTGGCCGGTCGTGCCAGAGGTGTAGAGCTGAATAAAATCATCCCCCGTTTGATAGTCCAACCGCAGCGGCTCGGCTTTGCCACTGTCGCGCCATTCAGCAAACGCCTCCCATTCAGCATGGCCGCCGTCCATCGCAATTACTTTTTTAACCTCAGGGCAGTCCGCCAATATGCCTTCGATGAGCGGCACAAAGGCTTTCGACACAAAGATGATTTCAGTCTTTGCATCGTTGAGCACATAACTGACTTCTGGCGGGGCGAGGCGCGAGTTGACCCCAACCACAACCGCACGGGCTTTTTGCGCGCCCATTAGCATTTGAAAATATAGGTCTGAATTACCGCCCACATAGCCCACCCGAGCGTGCGGAGAAATACCTTCCGCAACCAGCTTATGGCCAACTTGGTCACTTAAAAGACTGAGCTGTCGATAACTCGTCTCGCGCCCCGCACAGACCAAAGCCGTGGCGTCGCCTCGTTTGGCTGCTTGCGCTTCGAAAGCCTCAATAAAGATAAATTCACTCATGGTGCGCCTCCTCCTTTTTGTTATTATAGTAGCCAGCAAAAAGACGATGTAAAGAGCTCTATTATGCGTTACCCTTAAGCCACGAAAGCTAGCTGGGAGAGTAGACATGCAACTTGAGCATCCAAAATTTGCTTATGAAAAAGGCCTGCACCAAATCGGCAATGGCGCCTATGCGTGGCTGCAACCCGATGGTGGCTGGGGCTGGTCGAACGCAGGTCTGGTTGTCGATGGCGATCAATCTTTGCTGGTCGACACGCTGTTTGATGTGCCCCTAACGCTCGATATGTTGGCCGCTTATAAAGATGCCGAAAAAGGCGCGGAACAAATAAACACCGTGGTCAACACGCATCACAATGGCGACCATTGCAATGGCAATTGCTGCTGCCCCGACGCGCAAATCATTGCCCATCGGGCCACCGCCGAACATATGCAAGCCGAGCCCCCCGAAATGATGCAAAGCTTTTTAGATGCCGCACCTGATTTGGGCGACATGGGTAAATATTTTACCAGTTGCTTTGGCCCGTTTGATTTCAAATCGGTGACGCAAAAACTACCAGACACGCTTATCGACACACAGACCACGGTTAAAGTGGGCGATAAAGATGTCCACCTCATTCCCGTGGGCCCCGCCCATACACCCGGCGATACACTGGCCTATGTGCCCGCTGACCGCACGGTTTATACAGGCGATATTTTGTTCATTGGCGGCCACCCAATTATTTGGGAGGGGCCGGTGCAAAATTGGATTCAGGCCTGCGACCGCATTATCGATATGGATGTCGAAACCATTGTGCCCGGCCATGGCCCCATTACCACCAAGGCCGGCGTAGAAGAAGTGCGCCACTATATGGTGACCATGCGCAATGAAGCCCGCGCACGCTATGAGGCTGGCATGACTTATAAAGAAGCCGCCTTTGATATCGCCCTAGGCGTGTTTGATGATTGGGGGGATAGAGAACGCATTGTCATCAATTGCGCGACTATGTTCCATGAATTTGGCGCCGAGGGAAAACCAGATATTACCGAGCTATTTACCGCTATGGCAGAATATGCCGCCGCCCGTCCTCAAAAGGACTAAGATAGCAAGATGACCGAAATTGACGCGATTGGGCTGAGCTGCCCCATGCCGGTTTTACGGTTGCAGAAGGTCTTGCGCGAAACGCCGTCTCAAGCCCGCGTCACCCTATTGGCCACAGACCCGATGGCCAAAGTGGATGTGCCGCATTTCGTGTCTAAAAACGGCCACACACTCATCGACCATCTCACGCAAGCCAAAGCGGCACCCGGCGGATTGGATTTACTGATTTTTGAAGTTGAAAAAGCCTAAGCGCTAAAGCTGGTTTGCACGTCTTTGCTAAAACCGACACTGACGACCCCATCGCGCTCGATGACGGGTCGTTTGATCAATGTTGGATTGCCCACCATCAGGGCCACAAGATGGCCAGTGTCTGTCTTTTCTTTGTCGGCATCACTAAGTTTGCGCCAACTGGTGCCACGTTTATTGAGCAGCACATCCATCGGTTGCTGGCTCAGCCAGCCCTCAATTTGTGCGGCCTCTAACCCTGCTTTGCGAAAATCATGAAAGCTGAACTCATGGCCTTGGTCGGCCAAAAACACACGCGCTTTTTTCACCGTATCGCAATTGGGAATTCCGTAGACGGTGATGGTCATTATTCGGCTGCCAAATAGCCTGCGGTTTGCAAGTCAGGCGTCGCGTCAATTATTTTACGATAAGCAGATGGTGTCGCCACGCCCAATTGACGGCGCACTTCGTCGAGCGGTTGGGTAAGCAAATATTCCCAATCCGCAGCCGGAAGACCCTTGGCCGCTTTACCCAAACGAAACGCTTCGCGCAAAGCGCTGCCAATACCAAGCTCGGGGGCCTCTTTGCGGGTCACCAAAAAGCCGGCCCCGATGATAACCAAAATGCCCAAATTACCGAGCTGACGATAGGTGACCGCCAATAAGCAAAGCTCGCCCAAAGGGTCGCGTCCATAACCCGTGGTGACATGCCAAAGGTCGTGCGCGTCTCGCATCCGTTCGTGATAGCGAATTTGTTCGGCACTCATTTCGCGAGCTTCTTCGGGGCGTCCTTCGACGCTGGCCTCGGTTAGGCCATCGGCGGTGATTTGTTCGACTTTGGTGAAATTATAATACCGCGCGCCAAGCGAGCCTTTCGGCAGACTGGCCAACCAGTCGCGATCTTTCAAAAAATCCAGCAAAGGTTTTTTCGCTTCGACAAGGCGCGGCCCCTGTTCCGTTTTCAGGAAACGCGAAAACGCCCGAGCGCCAGAATTACCCGACAAGGTTTCCAAGATAACGAAAACTTGTTTGGTATCTTCTTTATCGGCGATGAGTTTTTTCACCGCGCCGGAAATCCGTTTTAATTTGCTTTCACCAGACATCGTCAAACTCCTGTTTATGTGGCCACAATATACACATTTGAGGGCCCAATGACCAGCCGCTTATAAACGCCGCTTGCGGGGCGTTTTGGAAACGATCAGAATAGAGAAATAAGCTGGTGCCCTTGGGCGGACTCGAACCGCCACTCCCGTTAAGGAAACGGATTTTGAATCCGTCGCGTCTACCAATTCCACCACAAGGGCCGACCAGCCCCCCTCATTTGCCCGATTATCGACGTGGCGTCAATGCTTGCGACCCATCTTAAAGTAAAAATTAGTGAACGGCATCGTCATGGTCGTGCTGCCACACGCTTCGCGTGACCATTCGGGCATGCGCAAATAAATCCGCTTCATGAATAATGCCAACCAGAACCCCTGATTTTAAGACCGGCACGCCCTCGCCCAAAAAGTCGCGCATCGCGGTTTGGGCATACAGCGCATTGTCATGCGCTTGCAAAATAAGCGGCGTGCGTTCTTGCAAAGGCAGGCACATGGCATCCTCGGGCTGGCGGACCAAATCATAGAGGCAAATTTTACCGGCCCATTGCCCTTCACCATCCAACAAATGGGCTTCAGAGCAATGCGCCTCAGCCATTTTCTCGGTGGCTTGGCTCACGCTTACGCTGGCGGGAAGGGTTAAATAATCGGCAGACATCAGCTCCGTTACCGGGGTTTGTTGCAAGGCCAAGCTCTCGCGGCCCAAAGATAAATCAACCCCTTTGGCCAACAACTGCGGTTCAAAAACAGAGCGGGTAGAGAGCCGCGACGACAAAAGATTAGAGATAACAATTGTCACCACAATGGCCGTGGTAGCCGCATAATTTTGCGACAACTCAAAGCTCAGCAAAATTACCGCCAAGGGCGCGCCCAACATAGAGCTCGCCATGGCCGACATACCCGCCAAAACAAACAAGGCCGTATCGGGCGCATAGCCCGTCATTGGCGCCAAAAGGCTCAGCAAGCCTGCCATAATCCCGCCGAGCCCCGCACCAATAAACAGCGCTGGCGCAACAATGCCACCATGGAAAAACAGCGTCAGGCAAATCCCCGCCGCGACGACTTTAAACACCAATAAAACCAGCAAAGCCTTTGGCGCAATTTCGCCCTGCATCATCGCCGATATCGTATCGATACCCGGCCCCAAAATAGACGGGGCAAAATGAGCCAGAATACCAATAGAGAGCCCGGCCAAAGCCGGCTGTATCCATATCGGCAAAGCCGCGCCAACAAGGCGCAAGCGCAAACGCGCAACAAACCGCATGACCCCAACCGCCGCCAAACCTGCAACCACCCCAAGCAGCATCAGCATCAAGATATCCATCGGCCCCGCCATACGAGTTTCAAATATCGGCAGGATAGAAATATGTTGGTTCAACACTTCGCCAGAAAACACATAGGCTGTCGCCGAGGCCAAACTGACGGGGGCAAAGAAGCGCAAATTATAATGGCGCAACACCACCTCATGAGCAAAAATAATGCCCGCTAAGGGCGCACTAAAGGCCGCAGAAATAGCCGCCGCCACCCCTGCCCCCAAGGCCATTTCGGCATATTGTGGCGACAGGTTCAAAAGCCGTTTGGTGCTGGCGGCAAGGCTTGCGCCCAACACCACGAGCGGCCCGTAAAGCCCCGTGGTTGAGCCCGCGCCAATGGCCATCACAGATTTCAACAAGCTGACATAGCCGCCCGTGCGCGACACCACAGGGTCCGGCTCGTGGGCGGCATGGATGACATCGGCGAGCTCGACGGGGCGGCGCGGCGTCAGCCAAATCAAAAGCCCCCCGATGGCCAATCCCGAGAGGGTCGGCACCAAAAGCAAAATAGGCTTAAACCCATGCCAACCAATTTGGCCCGGCTCATGGTCGGGTTGCCAGAGCGACAATAAAACTTCCACCGCACCAAAAGAAGCCAGCGCCGCGTAAGCCACGACGACGCCCAACACAAGACCCGTCGCGGTAATGCCGAGCCCATGGCGCAAGCGAGCCATCATCTGGGCTAAAGAGCTGGCCAGAACTTGCTTGGTCATCGGTGTCATCGGTTCAAAAGGACTGTTCATACTCAAACCTATCTAGGATTCGCAGAGCCCACAAAACTCTTTTCATTGCCTAGTTACAAAGGTAGTCTCGCCCCATGTTACGCGCGCTCTACGATCGAACTCTAGACTTATCCACCCACCGCCATGCGGCTTGGGGATTGGCTGGCGTGTCTTTCCTAGAAAGCTCTATGTTTCCCATTCCTCCCGACATTGTTTTGCTGCCTATGGTCTTGGCCAATCGCGCCAAAGCTTGGTGGCTGGCCAGCATCTGCACGCTGGCGTCGGTTTTGGGCGCCTTATTGGGCTATGCCATCGGCTATGCGCTTTGGGAAACCATCGGCCAACCGATTATCGCGTTTTATAATGGCGAGGCCGCCTTTGATAAATTCCTTGGGTTTTATGAGCTTTGGGGCGTCTGGGTTGTGCTGGCCGCCGCGATTAGCTTTTTGCCGTTTAAAGTCGCAACCGTGGCCAGCGGTGTTGCGGGATTGGCCTTGGGGCCCTTTATCTTGGCCAGTATTTTGGGGCGCGGCCTTCGTTTCTTTGGCGTCGCCGCGCTGGTTTATTATTTCGGGCCGCAAATGCGCGTGCTGATTGATAAATATTTCAACCTCTTGTCGTTTTTATTTGTCGCGCTTTTAATTCTGGGCGTGGTTTTGCTCGGAGCGGTAGGGTGATGGCTCACCTGAGTTTGCGCGCCCGCATTGGCTTGGTGTTTATCTTGGCCGCCTTGGTAATTGGCACCGCGCTGGCCAGCGAGATATTTGCCGGCCTCACCCCTTGCGCCTTATGCCTGAAACAACGCGTGCCTTATTATTTAGCTTTGCCGCTTTTAGGCTTGGCCTATTTTTATGCTCCTTTTGGCAAGCTCGCTTCGCGGGGTTTGCTCGTCACAGTGAGCGTCGTGTTTCTCGTCGGCGCGGGGCTTGGTACCTATCATGCCGGCATCGAGTATGGGTTTTGGGCCGGACCCGCCACGTGTGGCGGCGGCGGCGCCATGGCCAGCTCACCCCAAGCGCTTTTATTGGCGCTGGAAAGCCAGACCCTCGTGCGCTGTGATGCCCCAGCTTGGAGCCTTTTCGGCATCTCTTTGGCAGGCTATAATGCTCTGGCAAGTTTGGGCTTAGCAGCGATTGCTTTTGGCACCTTGCGGCACGAAGAGGATAAAACATGAGCGATGGTCGGCTAGAAGAAATGATCCGTGTAGACCATGCGGGCGAACATGGCGCTGTGCGGATTTATGATGGTCAATTGGCCGTGTTTGATAAAATTCCGGGCTTCGAAAAAACCGCAGACCTTGTGCGCCATATGGCCGAACAAGAGCAAGAGCATCTCGACCATTTCGACGCCCTTATTGTCGAGCGCAACATACGGCCAACGGCTTTTGGGCCCGTTTGGAATGTCGCGGGATTTGCCCTTGGCGCCGTAACGGCGCTGATGGGCGAGAAAGCTGCCATGGCCTGCACCGCCGCCGTGGAAACAGAAATTGATGCGCATTACGCTGCCCAATTAGACGAACTTGAAGACGGCGCCGATGATGATTTGCGCGATACAATTGAAAAATTTCGCGCCGATGAAGCCGAACATAAAGCCACCGCGTTAGAGCAAGGCGCCGAAGAAGCGCCAGCTTATGAAGCCATGAGCCAGATTATCCGCTTTGGTTGTCGGGTAGCCATTCGAGCCTCGGAAAAAGTCTAGCCCTATCCGCCTGAGCCTCTTTCCTTGTCGCTTACGCTTATGGCTCCAGCTCCGTGTCCCAATAGAGGTAATCTTGCCAGCTATCATGGCAATAATTCGGCGGGAACTTGCGGCCATTTTCATGTAGTTCATAGACCGTCGGCTGATGCGGTTTTTGCCTTGGCACCATGCCAGCTTGTTTGGACAAACGACCGCCTTTTCGTAAATTGCACGGGCTGCACGCCGCCACCACATTTTCCCAAGTCGTGCGCCCGCCCGCGCGGCGCGGGATGACATGATCAAATGTCAGATCTTTGGGAATGCCGCAATATTGGCAAGAAAACCCATCGCGCAAAAACACATTAAACCGGGTAAAGGCAGGGTAGCGCGGCGGCTTCACATAAGTCTTCAAACTCACCACACTGGGAAGTAGAAAATCGGTCGACGGAGAATGCACAACCGTGTCGTAATGCGACACAATATTAACCCGGTCGAGCACCACCGCCTTCAGCGTATCTTGCCAAGACCAAAGCGAGAGCGGGTAATAGCTTAAGGGACGAAAATCTGCATTTAAAACCAGCGCGGGGCAACTCGCTGGATTTCTTAAATCCGGCGGGGTGGCCTTCACAAACTCAATCGCGTCGGTACCAGATCGGTGCATTATTTTGCCCCCGTCTTTCGTCGAGCTTCTTGTTGCTCGCCATTATAGTAAGTCCACAACAGCCGCGCCGCTGCCCCTCGATGGGGTTGCCAACGCACAGCAAAATCTGCCAGCTCTTGCGCATCGGGTCTGGCATCTAGGCCATATAATATCCGCACACTTTGTTGCAGCGCCAAATCACCGGCCGGAAACATATCGGCACGGCGCAAAGCAAACAGCAAATAACATTGCGCCGTCCACGGGCCGATGCCCGTCAGCGCCACCAGCGTATCGTAAACGGTTTGATTATCCGCTTTGCGCAAAGCGGGAAGGTCTAGCCCATCGCTGACGATGGCCTCTGCGAGCGCCCGCATATAGCGCTGTTTGGGGCGCGAAATACCACAGCCCCCCAGCGCTTCGTCGCTCAAAGCCAGCAAGTTTTCAGGTTGCACGTCCCCCATAGCGACATCGAATTTGGCTTGAATAGAAGCCGCCGCCGCCGTGGAGACTTGCTGACTAATTAACAGCCGCGTCAGCCCATGAAAGCCGTCTGGCGTCTCTCGCATCGGCGGTGTGCCATATTTTTCAAAAGCCATGGCGAGCTGATTGTCTCGCTTGCACAAGTCTATGAGAGCGTCCGTAATATGTTTTTTTGTCTTATATATTTGCATATCCAAAGATTATGGAGCATTCATGAAGGCAATGAAAGAGCCGTCTAAATTAACGCCTGGCCTCGCGTCTTTTCGTACACGCTTCGCCCCGAGCCCCAACGGTTGGCTGCACCTTGGCCACGCTTATTCCGCCATGCTCGGCGCCCAACTGGCGAGCGAGGCTGGCGGCACCTTTTTACTGCGCCTAGAAGACATAGATATCGGCCGCGCCCGCCCCCATTTTATCGATGGCATATACCAAGACCTTGAATGGCTTGGGCTGGAGTGGCAACCCCCCGTGCTTTTGCAATCGACCCGCTTTGAGGCCTATGAGCAGGCTCTCAAAACCTTGCGCGATATGGATTTGGTTTATCCTTGCTGGGCCACGCGGCGCGAGATTTTGGACGCTATTCCTGACCCGGCCACATGGCCACGCGATCCCGATGGCGCGCCGCTTTACCCCAGCCTTTACCGCGACCTGCCAGACAGCGAAAGAAAACGGCGCATGTGGGAAGGCACGAGTTACGCTTGGCGGCTCGACATGAAAAAAGCCATCGCTTGGGTGCAAAAAAACATATCCCAGCCGCTCACCTATACGGAACACAATCCTATGGAAGGCAGCCCTATGGAAGGCAGTGGCCCCCAAACCATCCTCACCGACCCTGCCGCTTATGGCGATGTGGTGCTGGCCCGAAAAGATGTGCCGACCTCTTATCATCTCGCCGTGGTGGTCGATGATGCCAGCCAAAACATCACGCAAGTTACGCGCGGGCGCGACCTCACACCAGCCACCCATATTCACCGGTTGCTGCAAGCCTTGCTCGGTCTTGCGACCCCTGATTATTTTCATCACGAATTAGTGCGCGACACTCAAGGGCGCAGACTTTCCAAAACGGCTGGCGACAATGGCTTTCGCGAGTTGCGCCAACAAGGCATGAGCCCCGAAGCGGTTATCGCCCTGCTGCCGCCACCTCTGGGCGAGGGCGATATTTTGCCCCCACAAGCCGCAAGCCGCGACGTTTCGCCCATGCCAAAACCATAGAAAAGCCGCGCCCGCTGTCTTGCCTTCGTCTTAAAACCCGATAGTCTGTATCCATGATGAGCCCAGAGAAAATCACTTCCCAAGAAACGGACGCCTTATTGGCACGCCTGCCCAAAGCCAATGCGGCGCTGGATGTTTTGCGCGCAGCTTTGCGTGGGCCCGCCCCTGAGGGCATGAACCAATTCGGCCGCCATGGCCGCGCTTGGACAGCGACCTATCTGGAAACGCTGGCTCAAATGAGCGCCTATGCCAGCGAAATGCACCAGAGCCAACGCTTGGGCGAGCTGGAAAAAAATCTGACTCTGATTATTTTTGGCGAATACCTCAACCAGTTGGCTGGCGGTCTGCCGATGAGCCAAGGCGAGATTGTGCGCCCTGCCGATTTGGGCTTTAGCGATGGCTTGCCCGGTTTTGAAGATGAGGATGTGGCGCACTTGCAGGCCCATGCCAACACCGCCCTGCGCCGCGCCAACGTTGCGCAATGGATGCTGGAAACCGCAAACTGCGAAGCCGATGCCGGCCTCGATGAAACCCATACGATGATCCGCAATCAATTCCGCCGCTTTGCCGATGAGAAAGTCATCCCCCACGCGCATGGCTGGCATTTGCGGGACGAACTTATTCCGCTGCCCCTTATCAAAGAACTTGGCGACTTAGGTGTCTTTGGCCTGACTGTGCCCGAGGAATTTGGCGGCATGGGATTAGGCAAACAAGCCATGTGTGTGGTGTCGGAAGAATTATCGCGCGGCTATATTGGCGTCGGATCCTTGGGCACGCGCACGGATATTGCGGCCGAATTGATTTTGCAAAATGGCACGCAAGCGCAAAAACAAAACTATCTGCCCCGCATCGCCAATGGCTCGATGTTGCCAACGGCCGTATTTACCGAACCCAATACAGGCTCCGATTTGGCCAGTCTTTCGACCCGCGCCAAAAAGACCGAGACAGGCTATGAGATTGTTGGGGCCAAAACATGGATTACCCACGGCGCGCGCGCCGATGTGATGACACTCTTGGTGCGCAGCGAAGCCGATGTGAAAGGCCATAGAGGCTTATCCATGTTTTTGGCGGAAAAACCGCGCGGCGATGAGAAAACTCCGTTTCCAGCCGAAGGCATGCAAGGCGGCGAGATTGAAGTGCTGGGGTATCGCGGCATGAAAGAATATGACATCGCCTTTGATGGCTTTGCCGTCCCGGAAGATGCGGTTCTGGGTGGCGAGACGGGCAAGGGTTTTAAGCAACTGATGGCAACTTTTGAGAGCGCGCGCATTCAAACGGCCGCGCGCGCCATTGGGGTCGCGCAAAGTGCGTTAGAGCTGGCCTTTACTTATGCGACCGAGCGGACTCAATTCGGCAAGCCGATTTATCAGTTCGAACGTGTGTCAGGAAAATTAGTCATGATGGCCGCTGAAATATTGGCGGCGCGCCAACTCACTTATTACGCGGCACGCAAAAAAGACCAAGGCGAGCGTTGCGACCTAGAAGCGGGCATGGCCAAATTGCTGGCAGCACGTGTGGCATGGGCCGGTGCCGACAATGGTTTGCAAATTCATGGCGGCAATGGGTTCGCGCTCGAATATCCCATCAGTCGGGTGTTATGCGATGCGCGAATTTTAAACATTTTCGAAGGCGCAGCTGAAATTCAAGCCGATATCATCGCCCGTCGCCTCGAAGAAACCGGCACAGCTTAAACGGGAAAACCAGTATGGATATTTTTAACCTTATTATTCCCATCGGCTTAGGAGCGGTCACGCTCGTGCTTTTGGCAGGCCTTGTGAATATGCTTCGTAATGGCTCGACGTCGACCTCGCAAAAACTTATGCGCTGGCGTGTTGGGCTACAATTTGGCACTATTGTTTTGGTTATGCTGGGGGTCTATCTCTCCGGCAATTAAGCTCAAAGGATGGCGTTTTTACGATGGTCAAACTGAATAAAATTTATACCCGCGCGGGCGACGACGGCTCGACCCAATTGGCCGACGGCTCTCGCCGCGCCAAACACGACCAGCGCATTGCGGTCTATGGCGCGGTCGATGAAGCCAATGCAGCTCTGGGAATCGCGCGGCTTTATACCCACGGTCAACCCGAGTTAGATGGCGTGCTGGAACGGCTACAAAATGACTTCTTTGACCTTGGCGCAGATTTAGCCACGCCAGAGACCGATGCCTTTGAGGCCTTGCGGATAACGCCAGCCCAAGTCAAACGCCTCGAAGACGAGATAGACACGATGAACGAGCCGATAGCCCCGCTCGATAGTTTTGTGTTACCCGGCGGCGAGCCCGCGGCGGCGCATTTGCATTTAGCGCGCACGATTATCCGCAATGCCGAGCGCCTGTTAAGCGCGGCCAGCGAAGGCGGCGATGTATTTTCAGATACGGCGCGTCAATATATCAACCGCGCTTCCGACCTGTTGTTTGTGGCAGCCCGCGCCGCCAATGCAAATGGGCAAAAAGACGTGCTTTGGGTGCCCGGCGCCAACCGATAAATCGGCCATGTTAACCGCCCTTTTGGGGTCGTTTTGACGCAGGCCCCTTAAGGCTGGTCAATTGACTTATTTGACCTAATTCACTAAGAGTCGCGGTTCAGAGCGCATATGCGCAAACATTTTGGAGATTGAATGATGAAAATCCTTGTCCCCGTCAAACGCGTGGTGGACTACAACGTCAAAATTCGGGTAAAACCGGATCAGTCGGGCGTTGATCTAGCCAATGTAAAAATGTCGATGAACCCGTTCTGCGAGATCGCCATCGAAGAAGCCGTCCGCATGCAAGAAGCAGGCACGGCAACTGAGATTGTTGTGGTTTCCATCGGACCGGCACAGACCCAAGAAACCATCCGTACAGCGCTCGCTATGGGCGCCGATCGCGGCATTTTGGTGAAAACCGAAGATGACATGGAACCTCTGGGCATTGCCAAAGTGTTGAAAGCGGTTGTTGAAGAAGAAAAGCCAGACATGGTTATTCTCGGCAAACAAGCGATTGATGGCGATAACAATCAGACGGGCCAAATGCTCGCTGCTTTGTTGGGCTGGAGCCAGGGCACATTCGCTTCTGAGCTGGGCATCGATGGCGACAAGTTGAACATCACCCGCGAGATTGATGGTGGCCTACAAAGTCTCAAAATCAGTCTGCCAGCGATTGTGACGACAGACTTGCGGCTCAACGAGCCACGTTATGCTTCTTTGCCGAACATTATGAAGGCGAAGAAAAAAACGATCGATGAAAAAGACTTGGCAGACTATGGCGTTGACGCCGCGCCACGTTTGGAAATCGTGAAAGTAACCGAGCCCGCAGAACGCGAAGCTGGGGTTAAAGTAGAAACGGTCGCCGAGTTGGTCGACAAATTGAAAAACGAAGCAGGAGTCTTGTAATGAATACGCTGCTAATTGCTGAACACAATAATGAAAATCTTGCCGATGCGACCGTTAAGTCGGTCACCGCGGCCGCTCAAATGGGCGGCGACTTGCATGTTCTCGTAGCTGGTAACGGTTGCGCGAGCGTCGCCGATCAGGCTGCCAAGCTGGAAGGCGTCGCCAAAGTGCTTTTGGCCGACGACGCCCAGTATGACAAGCAACTGGCCGAACCTATGGGGGCTCTGGTTGTTGGCATCGCTGCGGATTACGCAACGATTGCAACGCCTGCCTCGACCAATGGTAAAAACTTCATGCCGCGCATTGCAGCCCTGCTCGATTGCAGCCAAGTGTCCGACATCACAGCCGTGATGGATACCTCGACATTTGAGCGCCC
Source organism: uncultured Rhodobiaceae bacterium (assembly GCA_963932545.1). Taxonomy (GTDB): domain Bacteria; phylum Pseudomonadota; class Alphaproteobacteria; order RS24; family RS24; genus UBA8337. The sequence goes on from CAWVRH010000008.1 coordinate 59,394, forward strand.
AATTTACGCGGGCAACGCCATTCAAACGGTAAAAGTAAACGAAGGCAAAAAAGCCATCACCATCCGCTCCACCGCATTCGCCGCCGCCGCCGATACCGGTAGTGCCAGCGTAGAAGCGGTAAGTGCGGCAGACAATCCAGGTCTTTCCGAGTTCATCTCGGAAGAGCTGACCAAGTCTGACCGTCCTGAGCTGACCTCGGCCAAGATTGTGGTTTCCGGGGGTCGTGGCATGCAGTCTGGCGACAATTTCCCAATGTTGGAAAAAGTAGCTGACCAATTGGGTGCCGCTATGGGTGCCTCGCGCGCAGCCGTAGATGCGGGCTTTGTGCCGAATGATTACCAAGTGGGCCAAACCGGTAAAGTGGTTGCCCCTGACCTCTATATTGCGGTCGGTATCTCGGGTGCCATTCAGCATTTGGCAGGTATGAAGGATTCGAAAGTCATTGTTGCCATCAACAAAGACGAAGAAGCCCCGATTTTCCAAGTCGCTGATTATGGTCTGGTAGCTGATTTGTTTACCGCCGTACCTGAACTCGAAGAAGAATTGGGCAAAGCTGGTTTTTAATCGGCTTTCGCCCCGAAAGAGGACATATGTCTGACGCAAAAACCGTTGGCATCATTGGAGCCGGACAAATGGGATGTGGCATTGCTCATGTCTTTGCCTTGTCCGGCTTCCGTGTCCTTCTCAATGATATTTCCCAAGACCGAATTGAAGCCGGTATTGCCACGATTACCGGCAATATGGCGCGCCAAATCGCTTCCGGAAAATTAGCCGAAGCCGATAGTGAAGCCGCCCTAGCGCGCATTCACCCAGCGACCAGTTTGGGCGCTATGGCCGAGGTTGATTTGGCCATTGAAGCGGCCAGCGAAAACGAAGCCATTAAAATTGAAATTTTACGCGAAGTCAGCTCGGTGCTAGCCCCCGATGCGATTATCGCTTCCAACACATCGTCCATCTCCATCACCCGCTTAGCGGCCGCTACCGATCGCCCCGAGCAATTCATTGGCATGCATTTCATGAACCCAGTGCCGGTGATGAAATTGGTCGAAATCATTCGCGGCATTGCCACCTCGCAAGAGACCTTTGAAGTCACCAAAGCGATTGTCGAAACCCTCGGCAAAACCGCCTGCGTGGCCGAAGATTTTCCAGCCTTCATCGTCAATCGCATTCTTTTGCCGATGATCAATGAAGCCGCTTTCACGCTTTACGAAGGTGTGGGCAATATCGATAGCATTGATAAAGCCATGCGGCTGGGTGCCAATCATCGTATGGGGCCATTCGAGCTTGCCGATTTCATTGGCCTCGATACTTGCCTCAGCATTATGCAAGTGCTGCACGACGGACTGGGCGACAGCAAATATCGCCCGTGCCCCTTGCTGATTAAATATGTCGAAGCGGGCTGGCTGGGTCGCAAGAGCGGCAAAGGCTTTTACGACTACAGCGGCGACGCCCCCGTACCTACTCGCTAATCCGACTGGGCTCGCTAATCCGCCAAATAAACATCCAGCAAAGCATGCACAGGCGCGCTATCCCAATCCGCTTCTCCGGCCAATCGGCCTATCTCTAAACCTTCCGGCGACACCAAGAGAGTTGTCGGCAGACCGATGAGTTTGGCGACACGCGCCGATTTATAACTCGGGTCATAGGCGCGGGTTAATTTCGAAATGCCTAACTCATTGAGAAAAGCTTCTGGCTTTTTCGCGCCGCCACGATCGACGGAGAGCGCGATGACACGGACGTTTTTATCGCCATAGCGTTTGGCCAGCGTATCCAATTGGGGCATTTCTTTGCGGCAGGGCGCGCACCATGTCGCCCAGAAATTAACCACCAATAGCTCGCCCTTAAACTTGTCCAAAGACAGCGGAGCTTTATCCGCCGTTTGCAGCACTAGGCTGGGCAAAACCTTGGGGCTTGGGTGGGTGACGAAATTTTTGAGGCTTTGGCCTGTCTCGGCACTCGGCGCTTCGGCGGTTTTTTCACTCTCCACCTTGCTTTCCCTGCCCTCCTTCTTGTATAGGGTTTGAACGCCTGCAAAGGCAAAAACACCCAAGACAATCAGGGTCGCAAAACGGCTCTTACGAGAGCGGACAAATCGGCTAAGTTGTGACAAGATACAAGCCTCCTAAAAGGGGAAGAGAACAATGAGCAATCGCATGTGGGGCGGCCGGTTTGGTAGCGGCCCCGACGACATAATGGAAGAGATAAACGCATCCATCGGATTTGACCAGCGTCTGTTTGCGCAAGACATCCGCGGATCCTTGGCGCACGCCGAAATGCTAGTCGCCCAAGGCATTATTTCTGCCGAAGACGGCGCCTCGATAAGCCAAGGCCTGACCCAGATACTAGCCGAGATTACCGCTGGCGAGTTTACTTTTTCGCGCGCGCTCGAAGACATTCACATGAATATTGAAGCGCGCCTCGCCGAGCTCATAGGCCCAACCGCTGGGCGCTTGCACACCGCGCGCTCGCGCAACGACCAAGTAGCAACGGACTTCCGGCTTTATGTGCGCGATACGCTCGACCATTTAGCCGCGCAAATCAGTACGCTGATGGGCGTTTTGGTAAACAAAGCCGAGACCCATGCCGATACGATTATGCCTGGCTTCACGCATTTGCAGCCCGCTCAACCGGTAAGCTTTGGCCACCATATGTTGGCCTATGTCGAAATGCTATCGCGCGACCATGGCCGCCTGATGGATGCCCGCAAGCGGATGAACGAAAGTCCCCTAGGCGCCGCCGCTTTGGCTGGCACGGGCTTTGATATCGACCGCCATGCGACAGCCAAAGCTTTGGGCTTTGATGCCCCCACAGGCAATAGTATGGACAGTGTTTCGGCGCGTGATTTCGCGTTGGAAGCTCTCTCGGCGGCGGCGATTTGCGCCACGCATCTATCGCGCTTGGCCGAAGAGATTGTGGTTTATGCGACGCCGAACTTTGGCTTTTTCACCCTGCCGGACGCGTTTTCGACGGGCTCTTCTATCATGCCGCAAAAACGCAACCCCGATGCCGCTGAATTGATACGGGCCAAATCGGGCCGCATCATTGGCGCGCTAACGGGTCTGTTTATCGTCATGAAAGGTCTGCCGCTGGCTTACTCGAAAGACATGCAAGAAGACAAAGAGGGCGTGTTCAATGCGCTCGACAGTCTCTCGCTTTGTTTGGCCGCTATGGCGGGCATGATGGACACATTGGGCGTAGACGGGACGGCCATGCACAAAGCCGCCGGCAATGGATATTCGACGGCCACAGATTTAGCCGATTGGCTGGTGCGCGAGGCGGGCTTGCCGTTTCGCGATGCCCACCATGCCACGGGCGCTTTGGTGGCACTGGCCGAAGACAAATCCTGCTTGTTGGATGAGCTGAGCCTCGACGATATGCAAAGCGTCAATGCCAGCATCACGCAAGGTATTTTCGATGTATTGAGCGTAGAGAACTCGGTGAAAAGCCGCACCAGCTATGGCGGCACGGCGCCCGATAATGTGCGCGCCATGGTAGCGAAATGGCAGGATTGGTTAACAGAAAATGAGGCGGCGCAGTGAGGCTTCGCTCTAGCTTAACGCTGATTGTGCTAGCTTTTCTGGTAAGCGCGACAGTGGCTTGCGGTAAACGCGGGCCCCTAAGCTTGCCGCAAGCGGCTGTGACAGATATTCGTTTTGTAGAAATAGAGAGTTAAAAATGGATCATTTCTTGTATCGAGATGGCGCTTTACATGCCGAAGATATTGCAGTCGCCGAGATTGCGAAAGCCGTTGGCACGCCTTTTTATTGCTATTCCACCGCCACCCTAGAACGCCATTTTTCGGTTCTAGATAAGTCGCTAGCCGATGTGGGCCTCGAGGACCGGCTGATTTGCTATTCGGTAAAAGCCAATTCCAATATTGCCGTGATTGCCACTTTGGCCAAACTAGGCGCGGGCGCCGATATTGTTTCGCAAGGTGAAATGGTGCGCGCCTTGAAGGCGGGTATTGAGCCCAGCAAAATCGTGTTTTCCGGCGTTGGAAAAACCGCCGATGAAATGCACGCCGCCTTAGGCGCGGGTATTTTACAGTTCAATGTAGAGAGCCTATCTGAGATTGACATGCTGGCAAGTGTCGCGACCCGCATGGGCAAAGTGGCCCAAGTGGCGCTTCGGGTGAACCCAGACATTGATGCGGGGACGCATGAAAAAATCTCTACGGGCAAAGCCGAGAATAAGTTTGGCATCGCATGGGAAGACGCTGAAGCGGGTTTCGCCCATGTCCAGAAGCTCGATGGCGTCGAAGCCAAAGGCATTGATATCCATATCGGGAGCCAAATTACCGATCCAGAACCGTTCCGTCTCGCCTTTGAAAAAGTGGCGGGTTTGCTGACTAGTTTGCGCGCGAAAGGCCATATCATCGAGCGTCTAGACTTGGGCGGCGGCCTCGGCGTGCCCTATGCTCGTGACAATGACCCGCCTCTAGACCCGGCCATTTATGCCAATCTTATCGCCGATATACTGGGCGACAAAGGATGCACCATCATGCTGGAACCGGGGCGTCTGATTGCCGCCAATGCGGGTGTCTTGGTAACTTCCGTCATTCGCGCCAAACAAGGCAAAGCGAAAAATTTTATGATTGTCGATGCCGCGATGACCGAACTGATGCGCCCGACTTTATACGGTGCCTATCACGATATTAAGCCGGTCAAAGAAATTGAAACCAATGAGTTGGTTTGGGATGTCGTCGGCCCGGTTTGTGAGAGCGGTGACTTTTTGGGTCAGGACCGTAGTTTACCCGTGCCCGATGAGGGAGATTTACTGGCTATCTTTGCCGCCGGCGCTTATGGCGCGGTATTAGGCTCGAGCTATAATACGCGACCTGCCGCGCCGGAAGTTTTGGTCAGCGGCAATCGTTTCACTATTGTGCGCACGCGGCCTGATTATGAAGCCATGCTAGAACGCGAAAGCCTGCCAGACTGGATATAGGGTCACGCGCATTTGAAACGGGTGCATCTACGCCACAAATCTGTCACACTGCAAGAAAATCAGACCAAAGGTGTCACCCGATGATTAGAATGGACAATGTTTCGCTGCGCTATGATAGCCGCCGAGATGTTTTGACGAATATCGCGCTAGATATTCCACAAGGGTCTTTTCGCTTTCTCACAGGCCCCTCTGGCGCTGGTAAAACCTCTCTTCTAAAACTTATTTTCTTGGCCCACGCCCCCAGTTCGGGACGCATTTTTTTGATGGGACAAGACACTACAACCATGAGCCGAAAAAAGCTGGCTCTGATGCGTCGCCAAATCGGTGTGGTGTTCCAAGACTTTCGCCTCATCGAACATCTGTCGGTCTATGACAATGTCACCCTACCCTTGCGTATCGCAGGCCAGCGCCCGTCCAGCTGGCATAATAATGCGGTGGAGCTATTAAATTGGGTCGGCTTGGGCGATCGTCTATCGGCTCTGCCTGCCACATTATCGGGCGGCGAAAAACAACGCGTCGCCATCGCGCGCGCGGTGATGACGCGGCCCAAAATTATCATTGCCGATGAGCCAACCGGTAACGTCGACCCCGAAATGGGCGAGCGGTTGGTGCGTTTGCTGGTCGAGCTGAACAAAATGGGCACGACCATTATGATTGCTACGCATGATAAATTTCTTTGGGAGAATTTCGAGTTCCCCCGCCTCCATCTGGAAGATGGCCAGCTAACCGAATTTGGAGTTGGCGCATGAGCAGCGAGATAAAACCTACCCTGCTGCCGCCAGAAAATCTGGCCGGCCCTGCGCTGAGTGCTGTCACTATGGTGATGACTTTTCTGGCCTGTCTGGCGCTCGGTTGTTCTATTTTAGCCGACCGCGCTGCCGATAGATGGCTGGCGCGCGCCACCAGCGCCATAAGCGTGCAAATTATTGAAACCACGCAACTAACCGTCGAAGACCAATTGCCCGCAGTTTTGCGCGAAATTCAAGCCACCCCCGGCATTGGCAGCTCGCGCCTATTAGGGCGCAATGACCTCGTGGCCCTGCTGGAGCCTTGGTTGGGCACAGGCAATATTAGCGAAGACATGCCACTGCCGCTGCTGCTTGAAATTATCCCGGCTCCAGATCAAAAAATACCGACGGCCGCATTATCCGCCAGATTAAAAGCCGTAGCGCCCGGTGCGCGCCTCGACACGCATGGCCGATGGCGCGAGACCCTAGAGAGCACGGCCAGAGCGCTCGAGTTATTTGCCGCGCTGGTGCTGACCATGGTAACGCTGGCCACGGCCACCGTCATTTTATTTGCCACCCGTGCGGGTCTTTTGGCCAATGAAGAAATCCTCAATGTGCTGCACCAGATTGGCGCCCAAGACGGCTATATCTCGCGCCGCTTCGAAGGTCATTTCGTGCGCGTGGTAAGCCTCGCAGCTATGGCGGGTTTGGCGGCGGCACTGGTGTTTTTCTATGCGCTTGGTGGGCTGGTAGCCGAGGCGCGCGACGTTAATTTTCTCATTTACCTGACCCCTTTGCCCTTGGCCGCCATTGTGCTGAGCTGGCAAGTAACGCGGCGCTATGTGCTTCGTAACTTGCGCGCGCAGCTTTAGGGGAGCCTAAATGTCTCGGTTTTCAGATAGCGAAAGCGACAAACGCCGACAGCTCTGGAGCACAGCGCGCTGGATTATCGTTGGGGCTTTTGGCCTATATGTTTTCAGTTTCATCTTATTTGCCGAGAGCCTATCCAACCAACATACACAAGCCCCGCAAGCCGATGCCATTGTGGTTTTGACAGGTGGCACAACGGCGCGCATCGAAACGGGACTGGCTTTGCTAGCCGCCAAGCAAGGCCAACGCCTACTCATCACCGGCGTATATGAAGACTTAGATTTCGAAACCGTGATGACCATGGCCCCGAAGGCGACGCGGCGTCAATCCGCGGCCCTGCGCTGCTGTCTTGACCTAGACTATAAAGCAGGCAACACCGTGGCCAATGCTCGCGAGACCCGCCAATGGGTCGATGTGCATGGCTTTCGCTCCCTCATCGTAGTGACCAGCGCCCAGCATATGCCGCGCGCTTTTTTGGAGCTTCGAAACGCCATGCCCAAAATTCGGCTATCTGCCTACCCCGTGGTTGTGCCGCAAGTTAAACTGGAATATTGGTTTGCCTACCCAGGCACAATGGCTCTTTTATTGGGGGAATATACGCGCTTTCTTTGGGCCCTCACGGGTTTGACGAAGGCTAGCTAGGGGTTTTATGCGGTCGGTTTTTTCTCATCCTCGATTTTGGTTGTTCGCCCCTTTCTTCGGCCTGCTGGCCTTAACCTTGCTGGCGTTCGGGTTATGGCACTATGCGAGCGAGCGCATTCGCACAGATTTAGCGGCTTTCGGGCTGACATGGCAAAGCGTCAGCCATAATGGCTTTCCAGCGCGCATCACGCTCGACGTCAACGCCGCACGCTTGCTTCAAAAGAACATAACTTGGAGCAACCAGAAGTTAACCGCGACGTTAATGCCGTTCAATCTAGGGCTAGAAGACAGCCATGGTGTGGTGGATTTTCTGGGTGCGCACGAAATTAAAGTTCCCGCGGGTGAGTTTACCTTGGCCCATAGCGGCAATCTGATGAGCGTCTTATTGGCGCGCGACGGCCTGTTGCGCAGCTCCTTTGAGATGCAACAGCCAATTTTAACCGGAACCTTCAACGATCCAAAATGGCGGGAAAACCTGCACGCCGAAGCCGACCAATTAGACCTGCATGTCCGGCGCAGCGAAAAACAAACACAGACGCTCGACCCAATGGATGTGGCTGTGCAACTTAAAAACTTACGCTTGCTCCGCCCCAACCAACTCGGTGGCCAAGCGTTTCGCCGACTAGACATACTGGCAAGCGTGCCCAAACTATGGCTGCAAAACAGCCTACAAGCTGGCGATGTTTTGCAGCTCAATCGCCTAACCTTAGAACGCAAAAATTTAACGGTCGTGGCGCGTGGCACACTCAAACTTCACGCCCGAGGCTATTTGCAAGGCAAGCTCGATCTCAACCTCGTCAATCTCGAGGCGCTCCTCGATGTCTTGCAAGACGCTGGGGTTATGTCTCGACGCGACAGGGCTAAATGGCTGTTCTTTGGGGGGCTCGGCGCAGCTCTGGGAGGCGACACCCAAGACCGTATATCGGTTCCCCTACAATTTAAAAATGGTCGAACTCACTTGGGGCCACTGGATTTAGGTGTCGCGCCAAAATGGCGATAGCCAAGGAAGTTACTTATCGCGTCCGAAATTTGGCGCTTTGGTGTCTTGTCCCGCGTCGATAATCGATTGGCGAATGCCACGGGTGCGGGTAAAAACATCTTCCAAGAATTCAGCATCACTATGACGGATGGCACGTTGCAGGGCCGTGAGGTCTTCGCTGAAACGACCTAAGACCTCTAAAACAGCGTCTTTGTTTTCGATAAAAATATCGCGCCACATAATCGGGTCTGAAGCCGCAATGCGGGTGAAGTCGCGAAAGCCAGAGGCTGAATATTTAATTACTTCCGAGCGCGTATCCTGTTCCAATTGTGCCGCCGTACCCACAATATTGAAGGCGATGAGATGTGGCAGATGGCTGGTAATCGCCAACACTAAATCATGGTGCGCGGCGTCCATAAACGTAACTTCCGAGCCAATGCCCTGCCAAAGTTTGGAAACCTGCTCGACGGCAATCAAGCTGGTCGTGTCGTCTGGGGTAAGAATGCACCAGCGCCCTTCAAATAATTCAGCAAATCCAGACGTTGGACCCGACTCTTCCGTGCCCGCAATCGGGTGGCCGGGCACGAAATGCACGCGACCGCCAAGAAGCGGCGTGATGTCTTTCAACACGCCGGCTTTCACCGAGCCCACATCGGTTAGAATCGCATTGTCTTTAAGGCCCGGAATAATTTTCTCCGCCAGCGCTTTCACCGCGCTCAACGGGGTGTTGAAAAACACCACATCGGCATCCATGCAAGCCGCCTCCGGCGTTTCATGCACACTATCGACAAAGCCAATATCCATGGCTGCTTCGCGCGTTTGCGCCGAGCGCGCATACCCAGAGATATGCGACGCCAGATTGTTTTTCTTCAGCGCATGGCCGAGCGAGGAGCCGATGAGCCCCATGCCGATGAGCGCAATATTGGGTTTACTCATGAGCTGGCTCCCGTTTGGGGCTGTGCTTGAAAGGCTTGCAAAGCGCTAACCGCCGCGCGATTTCCGTCTTCCGTGCCAACCGTTAGGCGCAAGGCCGTGGGCATGCCATAGGCGGCGAGCCCGCGTGCAATAACCCCTTGGCTGCACATAAACGCATCGGCCGCCTTGGCTGTTTGGGCATCGCCAAATTCCAACACGATAAAATTCGCTTCGCTGGCTCTTATTTCATAACCGAGCGCGCCCAATTGCTGCCCTAGCCAATCGCGCCATTGTGCATTATGCGCGCGGCTGGTCGCAATGTGGGCCGGGTCGTCCAAAGCCGCCAGCCCCGCCGCCAAAGCCATGGCGTTGACGTTAAAGGGCCCGCGCACACGGTTCAGCGCATCGGCCACAGCAGGAGGGCAATAGGCCCAGCCCAAACGTACCGCCGCCAGCCCATAGGCTTTTGAAAATGTGCGAGTGGCCACCACGTTCGAGAACTGCTCGACCATAGCAAAATCGTCGGGCCATTTTTCTGGCGCCACATATTCTGCGTAAGCGCCATCCAGCACCAGCAAAACATCCTCGGCTAGTCCCGCATGCAGGCGGCTAATTTCTTCCATCGGCAACATCGTGCCGGTCGGATTGTTTGGATTGGCCAGAAACACAATCTTGGTTTTTTCACTCACGTTGGCCAAAAGCGCATCGACATCTGCGGTTTGATGGGTCTCGGCCACACAAATTGGCGTCGCGCCCGCAGACGTGCTGGCCAATTTATACAGCAAGAAGCCGTGCTCGGTATAAAGCACCTCATCGCCCGCATCCAAATAGGCTTGCGCCAGCAATTGCAACACATCGCCAGAGCCATTGCCGCACACAATTTGCTCAGCTTTCAGGCCATTGACCTCGGCTAATTTGGCACGCAAATCACGCGCCCCGCCATCTGGGTAAATTTCAAAATTGCCGTTTTCAGCCAAAGCTTGAATGGCCGCGATGGCTTTTGGGCTAGGCCCAAGTGGGTTTTCATTGGCGGATAATTTATAAGGGTTGGCAACGCCCTCTGCGCTCTCGCGCCCGCCAACATAGGCTGGCAAATCCATAACGCCTGCGCGCGGGTTTGGTATTTTCAAACGATCGGCCATTAGCGGCTAGCCTCCTCGGCCACAGTGCCATAGCACAAGACTGTCTGGGTGGCGTCCGCGTTTGGCAGTTCAACAAACATCGTAACCCCCTCGCCGGGCTCGCTGGCTTGGTCTTGGCGCACCACACCCACAGCGCGCGGCTCGCCGGCAATGGCGCCTTGAACGGCTTGGGCATCGTCGCATATTTGATAGTCTAGGCTGGCGCCAAAGTAAGCGCGCGCAGGCGCCATGGCTTCGGCCGTAGCAAAAATCGTCAAGCCGCCCTGCTGGTTTAACGCCATGCCAATAATTTCTCGCCAGATAGCGGTCAAGCCCGCCAAAGGCAACTCGGGCGCTTGGGTTTCTTGCCAGAGTTTCAGCTCGGCCAATTGCGCGGCCTCGCGGGCGGGGCGAAGGGCGCGTGCGTCGCCGCTTTGCGCCTTGCTAGCCGCCACTTTAGCTACCAGTCCAGCGCGCGCTTTCAACAGCTCGCGTAAGCTCGCGTCCAGCGCATCAATGTCGCGGCGAATAGCTAAAAGGTCTGGTTTCTTATCCATCATTAAATCCATTTGAGCCCCCTCGAAACAGCAGGCACATAGTTCGCCTAGTCATAAGCGACGATAAAGTGTAAATCAAAGGAAAGATTGTATCTATAGGCTGCAAGAGGATGGACCGACCGGTGAGTGAGGCGCAGACAAAAACCGATTTAGGCGAAACAGTGCTGTTTAAAGGCGCTGCGCTAAAACTCGACTGCGGCGCGGCTTTAGAAGATATCGAAATTGCTTTCCGCACCTATGGCCAGCTCAACGCTGAAAAAACCAATGCGATTTTAATCTGCCACGCGCTCACCATGGATCAGCACGCCGCCAGCGAAAACCCGCTGAGCGGAAAACCCGGCTGGTGGATAGATCTCATCGGCGCGGGCAAAATCATCGACACCGATAAATATTTTGTCCTTTGCTCCAATGTTATTGGTGGCTGCGCTGGCTCCACCGGCCCGCAAAGCCTAAAGCCCGACGGCTCAGGCCCCTACGGCACAGATTTTCCCGTGCTGACCATCGCCGACATGGTTCGCGCGCAAACTCTCCTCATCGACCATTTTGGCATCGATAGTTTGTTTTGTGTTTTGGGCGGCTCTATGGGCGGCATGCAGGCGCTGGAATGGGCGGCCACGCATCCTGAGCGGGTGTTTTCGGCGGTACCGATTGCGGCCTCGACGCGCCATTCATCGCAAAATATTGCCTTCCATGAAGTTGGGCGTCAGGCGATTATTGCCGACCCGCATTTTCAGGGCGGGCGCTATTATGATGGCGACGAGCGCCCGCGCAAAGGTTTGGCCGTCGCGCGCATGGCCGCGCATATCACCTATTTGTCGGAAACCACTTTGCAGCAAAAATTTGGCCGTAACTTGCAAGACCGCGAGGCGGTGAGCTATGGCTTCGACGCCGACTTCCAAATTGAAAGCTATCTGCGCCACCAAGGCATGACCTTCGTTGAACGCTTTGATGCCAATAGCTATCTCTATATCACTCGGGCGATGGATTATTTCGATCTTGCGGCCGACCATGGTGGTAATTTGGCCGCCGCTTTTGAGGGTACGAAAGCGCGGTTTTGCGTCATGTCTTTCACCAGCGACTGGTTGTTCCCAACTTCGGAAAGCGTGCAAACCGTGCGTGCGCTCAACGCAGCGGGTGCCAATGTCAGCTTTGTCGAAATTGAAAGCGACAAAGGCCATGATGCGTTTTTGCTCGACGAGCCAGAGATGCATGCCACATTGGATGGGTTTTTAAAATCTGCCGCCCAAGCCCGAGGTCTGGCCGCTTTAGGCTCCGCCAAGGAGGCCAAAGATGATTGATCCCAAAGCTTCCGCGCATGGCAATCTGGCCAGCTCGCGCATTGACCTTCAGCTCATCGCCAATCGGGTAGAGCCTGGCACCAAAGTGTTGGATATCGGCTGCGGCGACGGCGCCCTGCTCGACCTATTGGTCAGCGACCGACAAGTCGATGCACGCGGGCTTGAATTGAGCCAAAAGGGCGTCAACGCGTGCGTAACGCGTGGGCTTTCGGTGGTGCAAGGCAATGCCGATACAGATTTATCGTATTATCCAGACAATGGGTTCGACACGGTGATTTTGAGCCAGACGTTGCAAGCCACGCAAAAGCCGCTGGAAGTGCTGAGCGAAATGGCCCGCATTGGCGAGCGCCTGATTGTCTCGATTCCTAATTTTGGCCATTGGCGCGTGCGCCTCGACCTATTGCTCAACGGACGGATGCCCATCACGGGATCGTTAGCGGCGAGCTGGTATGAAACGGCGAATATTCATTTATGTACCTTGCGCGATTTTACCGATCTCGTGGACCAAATTGGGCTGCGGGTCGAGAGCTGCATCACCCTATCTAATGGGCAGGCGCGCGAGATAGCTGGCAAGCCCAGTGCGCGGCATAACCTACTGGCCCAGCAAGGCGTGTTTGTTTTAAGGCGCTAAAGCCTAATTTGTCTTTGGAGATAAAGCCGGACGCGGCACCCCAAGGCGTCGGCGAGCCCGCGCTTGGCGCGCGCGCTGAACCGACAAAGGCGCAGGCACTTGTTTAATCGCTTCGATAAGCCAAACGCCGCCCAATTGCGGCAGAATAAAACTCACCATTCGTTCGCCGCCGCGAAGGCTTTGCATGGCGCGCACGGGCAAGCTTGGCGGCAACATGAGCGCAGGCTGCATTTGCGCCGGCACAAAGCCGGTGCGGCGCAAGGTTTGGGTTAACTGGCGGCGCGAAAACGGACGCCCTGCGCCAAAAGGCGTTGCATCGCTGCGCGCCCAAAGTCCACGCCGATTGGGAACCACAAACAAGGCCCGACCATTGGGTTGCAGCACCCGCCAGGCTTCATCCAACACGCGCTCCACATGATTGGCGGCCTCCAGCCCATGCATCACCAGCAGGCGATTGACGCTATTGTCGCGCACAGGCCAATAGCTTTCGTGGCCCAATATGGTGGGTTTTCGCGAGCCCGTTATGCCATCTTGCGCCAGCACGCCTTGTTGTTGGGGCATCAGCAAATGCCAATGTGTGCTTGGCCAAAGTGGCGCCACCAAAGGGCTGGCATAGCCATAGCCCAGCACCACGTCATCTTTGCTGGGGCGCCATGGCCAAATACGATTTATGCGCTCGCACACCACGCTTTGCACATGGCGCCCCAAGGGGCTTGCATAAAATTCTACCAGATCCGTAATATCCACGGCCATGACCCATTCCTATAAGTCTCATTTTCTAACGCCGCAGTAAAATTTCCACTCGCGCGCTTTGCCACTATAGGTATAAATGAACTTATAGGGAAAAATACAATTCGAAGGAGCGCACCATGGCCAGCATAGAAATTGTTCAAATCAATTGCCTCAGCGATAATTACGGTTATCTGGTGCATGACCCAGAAAGCGGCGAGACCGCCTGTATCGATACGCCAGAAACCGAGCCCCTTTTGCGCGAGCTAAACGCGCGCGGCTGGTCACTGACTTATATTTGGAACACCCATCATCATTATGACCATGCGGGCAATAATCTTGAGATCCAACAAAAGACAGGCTGCAAGATTATCGGCCCGGCTGGCGAAGCGGATAAAATCCCCGGTATCAACACAGCCGTCGATGATGGCGATAGCGTTTTTCTTGGGCCCCATCGCGCGCATGTCTTGAACGTCGGGGGTCATACGCTGGGCCATATTGCTTATCATATGGAGAGCCAAGACGCGGCTTTTGTGGGCGACGCTTTGTTTGCCTTGGGCTGCGGGCGCGTTTTTGAAGGCACCATGGCGCAAATGTGGGACAGCTTACAAAAGCTCAACGCCCTGCCCGATGGCACGAAGATTTATTGCGCCCATGAATATACAACCGCCAATGCCGCCTTCGCCGTCACCATCGACCCGGACAATGAAAACCTAAAACAGCGCGTCGCAGAAATTGCTGCCTTGCGAGCTGAAAACCGCCCAACCGTGCCGACCGAGATAAGTTTGGAGCGCGCGACCAATCCGTTTTTGCGCGCCACCAATGCGACTGTGCAGGCGCACTTGGGCATGAGCGGCGCCTCGGCCTTGGATGTATTTAGCGAAATCCGCGCCCGTAAGGATAATTTTTAATGGGGTCACTCGCCAGAGAGGAGAGCCTCGATGGGCTGTCTATCGACGAGTTGCGAGCCCGCCTGCAACTAGCGCCGCCCTCTGAAGACGCCTTCGGCACGCTCCTCGATGAGCGCCATGCGCTTCTGCTTTTGCCTGTCGGCGAGATTATCGCTTGGCAAAATTACGGCGGGCCTTTGGAGTTTACGTTTATCGCGGGCGCACCGGCCGCTTTGTCTTGGTCGCCCGATGGCCATGACGCACAAGCTGCCCATTTGGGAGCCGCTACACATTTACACCAAAAACCAGAAGTGGCACTGGATAGCGAGACTTGGTTTACCAGCGAGACGCTGGGCACTTGGACGTTGCTGCAAGTCGCCTCTCCTACCCCTCTGGCGGAGCTGACTTGCGAGAAAGCGGGCGACGATTGGTTTCCCAAACCGCGCCCTCCTCGAGGCACAAAATAGTGAGCGCGCCCTCCCGCCTTCGCTATGTCCACCCCAATGGGCCCATCATCGAAGAGATTGATTGGGTCGATAGCGAGGCGGCGTTTTTGCCCTATGGCGACGAGCCCGGCGCGCTATGGCTCGATAGTAGCGATGGGGAGCATCATACCGCTCGCTATAGTTTCATCGCACGCGCGCCTTATACCACCTTGAGCGTGCAAGCCTGGCAAGCCCTGGAAGGCTTTAGCGCCCTCGACGCCCAGCTTCGCCAGTGGGATGGCTTATGGGAAGGCTTGCCGAGCGAGATAGACGCCGTGCTGCCGCCATTTCGCGGCGGGGCCGCAGGTCTATTCGGCTACGACTTGGCCTATGGGCTAGAAGATTTACCTGCCAATGAAGCGCCTTTTGCCGTCGATGAGTTGCGCGTGCCCGCCATGGTGCAAGGGCTTTACGCCACTGTTTTGGCGTTTGACCATATCTCGCGGCGCGCCTTTATTATTGCAACGGGCCTGCCCGAAACCAATGCCGCCGCGCGCAGCGATGCGGCCCATGCCGCGATTGAGCAGTGGAAGCAGACCTTAGTCGGCGTACCAACCAGCGCTTTGCCGGCCCCCGCCCTCGCGCCCGATTTGGGAACGCCGCTGGTCAGTAATTTTTCGGCCGAGCGCTATCAACAAAGCGTGGCGGCTACGGTCGCGTCGATTTTAAAGGGTGATATTTTCCAAGCCAATCTGGCGCAATGTTTTAGTGCCACGTTGAACGCAACCGATACGGCGTTTGATTATTATCGTCGTCTGCGGCGTGAAAGCCCGGCGCCTTTCGCCGCTTTTGCGCGCTTTGAAGGGTTTGCGCTGGCTTCAGCTTCGCCCGAGCGATTTTTACGTGCCGAAAATGGCGCCATCGAAAGCCGCCCCATCAAAGGCACGGAGCCGCGGGGGCGCTCGCCGGCTGAAGACAAAGCCATCGCCGAGCGGCTTTTGAGCAGCGAGAAAAACCACGCCGAAAACGTGATGATTGTCGATTTACTGCGCAATGATTTAGCCAAATCTTGTGCCGACCATTCCGTGAAAGTGCCAGAGTTATGCGTGCTGGAAAGTTTTTCCAATGTGCATCATTTGGTCTCCACCGTGCGCGCCACTTTGGCGGCGGGCAAAACACCTTTAGATGCTTTAAAGGCCAGTTTCCCGGGCGGCTCGATTACCGGCGCGCCGAAAATTCGAGCGATGGAAATCATCGCCCAAAGCGAAAGCTGTCGACGGGGCCCAAGTTATGGCAGCCTCGGCTATATTGGTTTCGATGGGCGGATGGATAGCAATATTATTATCCGAACGGCGATTGTGAAAGACCGCGCCATCCGCTTTCACGCAGGTGGCGGCATTGTGGCCGATAGCCAGCCCGAGGCAGAATATATCGAGACCTTGAATAAAGCGCGGGGCCTGATGGCAGCGCTTGGCGTGCAGCGCCAAGAAATATCCGAAACACAGGAGGCCGCAAGCGGATGATTATTGTCATCGACCATTTTGACAGTTTCGTCGAAACCTTGGCGCGCTATGTGCGCGAGGCAGGGCACCAGACTTTGGTGATGCGCCAAACTGCCAGCGTCGAAGATGTGTTGGCGCTATCGCCCAGCGCCGTTATTTTATCGCCCGGGCCTGGCGGACCAGATACCACTGGGGTCACTCAAGACTTGCTGGCCGCCTTGCCCGATAGCGTGCCTGTGCTTGGCATTTGTCTTGGCCACCAAACCTTAGCGGCGCACCTTGGCGCGACCATCGGCCAAGCTCAAGAACCACGCCACGGCAAACCTTCCGACCTTACCCATAATGGCCATTGGTTGTTTGACGGTATCGAAAGCCCGTTTCCAGCAGGGCGCTATCATGCGCTGATTGTCGAGCAACTGCCTGCGGACTGCCAACGGATTGCCAGCAGCCAAGGCGGCGAGATTATGGGGTTTGTGCATAATACTCGCCCGCTTTACGGCCTACAATTCCATCCGGAATCGATTTTAACGCCGCAAGGACGCTCCATCATAGAGAGCTTCCTCCAACATCTGCCAAACCAAAAAGCGGATGCGGCATGACGCAAGTTTGGATTGATGGCGAGCTGAAACCAACCGAGACCGCGCTTTCCGCTCAAGACCGCGGCTTGCTGTTGGGCGAAGCCGTGTTTGAAACTCTGTTGATTAAAAACGGCGTGCCACAATTCTGGGACGCACATCTTGAGCGCTTGCAAGCCGCGGGCACGGCCTTCCATATGCCCCTGCCCTATTCGCCAGACGCCCTCAAACAGGGGGTTTTGGATTTTCTCAAAAATCAGACGCCAACAGATCGTCGCGTTTTGCGTATTACCCTCACGGGCGGCAGCGGCGGTCGCGGGCTGGTAGCGCAAGAAGCCAGCGCACCGACATGCTTGATGCAAATTAGCCCCGCCCCCAAACGCCCCGATGGCTTGCGCTTATGGATCAGCGATACCGTGCGCCTCGCCACGCCCAAGCCCCATAAAACCAATGCTTACCTAGATAATATTATGGCGCGCCGCCAAGCTTTGGCCGCAGGCGCCGATGAGGCGCTTTTGCTTAACCAGCATGGCCGTGTGGCCAGT
The DNA here is from genome assembly GCA_963932545.1 of uncultured Rhodobiaceae bacterium. GTDB lineage: Bacteria > Pseudomonadota > Alphaproteobacteria > RS24 > RS24 > UBA8337. Next base: position 76,746 of record CAWVRH010000008.1, read on the forward strand.
TGCGCAGCCGGTAATCTGTTTGTGCAAATTGGCAAGCAATGGGTAACCCCGCCGGAAAGCGAGGGCGCGTTGGCGGGCATTATGCGCGCCCAGCTTATCCAGATGGGCCCCGCAGCAGGTTTTGATGTTGTGGAGGGTTTGCTAGACCCTGATTTAGTGTCGCGCGCCGATGGGCTATTCGTCACCAATAGCGTGACCGAAATTGTCGCCGCCAGCCTATCGGGCGACGTCAGCGAGGCACAAAAAAAACAGGGCCACGCGTTATGCGAAGCCCTGCCTCAATTCTCAAAATTCTAAGCGCTTAGTCTTTCGGCGTCATTACCTGACGACCGCGATACATGCCGCTTTTCAGATCCACATGGTGTGGACGGTGCAACTCACCGCTGTCCGGGTTTTCAATGTAAGTCGGACGCGAAAGCGCATCCGCAGAACGGCGCATGCCGCGCTTGGAAGGTGTCGTTTTTCGTTTTGGAACGGCCATGGCACGTCTCCTTTATAAATCTCTAAGTGAGGCGTTATATACGCCACAAACTCGCGCCCGTCTAGCGCAAATGCATAAACCCTATGGGCTTGGCGTTAAGGCTTGGAAACCCGCCAAATCTTGCCATTCTCGCCTTCCGACAGAATATACAAAGCACCATCGGGGCCGGTACGAATATCGCGCAAGCGGTCGCCAATTTCCGCGAATAGAATCTCGCTACCTTGTGGCTTGGCACCCACCATATCTACCCGCACCGCATAGTTAAACACCAAAGACGTGACGAAAATATCGCCCTGCCAATCGCTAAATTGGCTACCGCGATAGATGCTCATACCGGAGGCGCCAATAGATGGCGTCCATTGCTTCAAAGGCTGCGTGGTGCCTTCATACTCGGTGTAGGGCGTAATGCGCGCGCCAGAATAATCAATTCCGTAAGAGGCAATCGGCCAGCCATAGTTTTTGCCAGGCTCGATTAAGTTCAACTCGTCCCCGCCACGCGGGCCATGCTCGGTCGAATAAATATTCTTGCGAACCGGATCATAAGCAATGGATTGCGAATTGCGGTGGCCATAACTGTAAATCTCTGGCTGGGCCTGCTCATCGGTGGCAAAAGGATTGTTGGCTGGCACTTTGCCGCTATCGGTAACGCGCACGATGGAACCAAAATGATTGCCTGTGTTTTGCGCTTGCTCGCGCAAATCAAAACCATCACCAACCGTAATCAGCAAACTATGGTCCGGCAAAAAAGCCATTCGGGCGCCGTAATGCACCAGACCATTTTTCTTCGGAGCCGCTTCAAACACGGTGCTGACATCCTCTAGAGCTGTGCCCGTAAAGCGACCACGCACGACGCGAAGCGCACTGGCCTCAGACGTGCCGACCGAAAGCGAGAGATAAACCCAACGATTGGTTTTGAACTCAGGGTGGAGAACCACATCCATCAAGCCGCCTTGGCCGCCATAAAGACTTTCTGGCACACCGCTAACCGGCGTTGCCACCAATTTGCCGTTGCGAATAACCCGCAAGCGGCCAGGTAATTCCGTAACCAGCAGGTCGCCATTCGGCAAAAAGGCCAGCGACCACGGGGTGTCTAACCCATCCACCAGTTCATCTAACTGATAGTCTGTCGCCTTAGCGGGCGCTCCAAGGGTCATTGCAAATAGCAAACCCAATACCAAAGCCTGTCTTGTTGCACGCATGTTGATCTCTCCTCGTTTATTTCCTGCACTATATTGGCTTTAGCGACAGTTGCAATATAGGCGTCGCCTCCTCTATAAAGAAAACAGACTTTAAGGAGAAGTGGTAATGGGCAAATTCCTAACAACAAAAGCGCAATGCCTTGGCTTTCTAGCCGGCTTGCTTGTGCTGAATATTATTGGCGCTGTGGTTTCAACGCAGTTTAATCTCGGGCATCTGTTGGCACTAGGCGTCGACATTCCGTTCGGTATGCGCCTATCCACAACGTTTCACGATGTTTATAAAATGCAGCCCTTGTTCGGGGTTATTTTCGGCGTCGGGTTTTCTATTGCTATGGTGGTCGGGCATTTCATTGCCAAATGGGTCAAAATTTTACCCAATCTCGTCTTCGCGATTTCTGGGTTTACCTCGATGCTCGTCACGCTTGTGTCTTTGACGACCATTTTCCAAATCACCGCTATTGGCGCCGCTCGCGAATGGGACGGCTTTATTAGCCTATGCCTCGTTGGCGCTTTGGCTGGGTACACATATTCCTTGGTCAGCACACGCTTGAAGGCCACGGCATAGCCCCAGAAAATAAACCGCAATATCTGGCAAATAAAAAGGCCGCGCTTTTTTCAAAGCGCGGCCTTTTGTTATGGCAAACCCTTAAGGCTTATTGAAGACCTATTGAGCGGCTTTATATTGCAAGCGACGCGCATGCAACAGCGGCTCTGTATAGCCACTTGGCTGCGAGCGACCTTCAAACACTAAATCGCAAGCCGCTGCATAAGCGATCGAGCTGTCTAGTTTATCAGCCATTGGCGTGTAACCAGCATCGCCTGCGTTTTGCGTATCCACCACGGCCGCCATACGCGCCATGGTTTCACGCACTTGCGCATCGGTGCAAATGCCGTGATGCAGCCAATTAGCAATGTGCTGGCTGGAGATACGCAAAGTCGCGCGATCTTCCATCAGACCGACATTATGAATGTCCGGCACTTTCGAGCAGCCCACGCCTTGGTCAATCCAACGCACCACATAGCCCAAAATGCCTTGCGCATTATTGTCGAGCTCTTGCTGCACATCCTCTGGCGACCACTGCGGGTGAGTTTCTACAGGCATCGACAAAATCGTGTCTAGTGAGGCCCGGTCGCGAGATTTCAACTGGTTTTGCACAGCTTCCACATCTACCGAATGGTAATGCGTGGCGTGCAGCGTCGCCGCCGTTGGCGAGGGCGCCCAAGCGCAATCGGCACCGGCTTTGGGTTGGCCAATTTTTTGTTCCAACATAGCCGCCATCAAATCTGGCATGGCCCACATGCCTTTGCCAATTTGGGCGCGCCCTTGCAGACCACAGGCCAAACCAATATCGACATTCCAATCTTCATAAGTCGTCAGCCAGCCAGATGTTTTCATATCGGCTTTACGGATCATTGGACCCATTTCCATCGAGGTATGAATTTCATCGCCAGTGCGATCGAGAAAGCCTGTGTTGATGAAAATCACCCGCGCTTTGGCCGCGCGGATACATTCTTTCAAGTTCACCGTGGTGCGGCGTTCCTCATCCATAATGCCCATTTTCATGGTGTTGGCCGGCAAGCCCAAAGCGGCTTCTACCGAGCCAAACAAAGCATCGGTCAGGGCCACTTCTTCGGGGCCATGCATTTTCGGTTTCACGATATAGACCGAACCATGCGGGCTATTTTTCAAGCTCGCATCGGCTTTATGAAGGTCATGTTTGGCCAAAAGGCCGGTCATCAGCGCATCCATAATGCCTTCTGGAATTTCATTTCCACGGTCATCTAAAATCGCAGGATTGGTCATGAGGTGGCCAACATTGCGCACCAGCATCAAAGACAGACCTGGCAAAGTAAGGGTCGAGCCGTCGGGCGCTGTGTAATCGCGATTTGGGTTGAGCGCGCGGGTTATGGTTTTGCCGCCTTTGCTCATTTCCACTTTCAAATCGCGACGCAGCAAGCCAAGCAGGTTGCGATAGGCTTCGGTTTTGTCTTCCGCATCTACGGCAGCCACTGAATCTTCGCAATCCATAATGGTCGTGACAGCGCTTTCCATGAACACATCGGCGACATGGGCGGCATCCTCTTTGCCGATATTATGGCTCGCATCGATCCAAATCTCGGCATGTAGGTCATTGTTTTTCAGCAAAACCGCTTCTGGCGCGTTGCCCGCACCGCGCGAGCCGACAAATTTCTCTGGGCTTTGCAAAGCCGCTTGGCCGCCAGCATGGCTAGCCACCAAAGCGCCATCTACCACTTTATAGGCGGTGACATCGGCGTGCGAGACGCCTGCCAAAGGTGCCATGTCGTCGAGGAAAGCTTTGGCGCGACGGATAACTTCATTACCGCGCACGGGGTTATAGGCGCCAGCTGGCGACAAGTCTCCGCTTTGGTCGATGGCATCCGTGCCATAAAACGCATCATATAAAGAGCCCCAACGTGCGTTGGCGGCATTCACGGCAAACCGGGCATTTTTCACAGGCACCACAAGTTGTGGACCAGCGATTTTAGCAATCTCATCGTCAACATTGGCCGTTTCAATGCTGAAGTCTGGGCCTTCGGCTACCAGATAGCCAATTTCTTGCAAGAAAGCTTTATAGGCCGCCGCATCATGGTCTTGGCCCTTGCGGGCTTTGTGCCAATCATCAATTTGCGCTTGCAGCTGCTCGCGTTTTTCCAACAGAGCTTTATTGGTGTCGCGGTGCTCGTTCAGCACATTGGCGCAGGCCTGCCAAAACTCGGCGGACGAGACATCGGTTCCGATAATGGCTTCGGTTTCAACGAAATCAGCCAATTGCTTGTCGACCTGAAGGCCGGAAATTTCAACGCGTGCAGTCATTTTGCTCTCCATGAAAAATATCGCGCGACCCGATGGCGCGACCGATAATATTGCCCGCAACCTATTCGTTTTTGGTCTCTTAAGCAATATGGGGAGGCAATATATAGTTCTCGGCGCCTCAGCGCTTACTCCACTTCCGCCAGCTTGGTGGCATATTCTGTATCGAGGGTTTTCAACTGGCGCAGCGCCACCCCAATCCAGCCCAAATAGGCTGCCCCCACCCCAACCATCAGCCACATATTAGTCGCCATAGTCATCGTCGACGTGAGGTAAGACTGAATGGCGAGAAACACAATCATCGACCAAGTAGCGGCAAAAATCCGCTGCTTAATGAGCCCCCGCTTCACCACATGGCTTAAGCGGGTCACCACGTCTAGGGTTTTGGTAACTTTGCATTTTTCTTCGGCTTGTTGTTTAGGCATTAGCTATCCTCCCCGATGCGAAACACCCGATCGCGGCGCATAGAGCGCGCGCAATTGGCGCCCGTCGCATGGGCAATATAGCCAACCTGCTTTTTGGTATTGGTCAAATAATTAGCCACCCGATGCGACTTCACCTCTGGGTCAAGCCCGCGCTCGAGGCGTTTTTGATGCGTCGTAATACCGGTCGGGCAGGTGTTCTTATCGCATTGTAGGGCCTGAATACAGCCGAGCGCGAACATTGGCCCACGAGCCGAATTAACCGCCACCGCGCCTTCCGACAAAGCCCAAGCAATCTCGGCAGGTGTCACCAGCTTACCAGACGTGCAGACCAATATCGTATCGCGCAAGCCCGTCTCGTCTAGCTTCGCCATAAGCGCGGGCAAGCTCTCGTCCAACGTCATGCCCACATGGTCCATCAAGGCAGCCGGCGCCGCCCCCGTTCCGCCATCAGCGCCATCGAGGGTGATGAAACTTGGAAACACTTTATGGGCTTGGAAGGCCGCCATCATACCATCTAAATCTTTCGTGCGCCCCAGCACGAATTTAATGCCGACGGGTTTTTGCGTGGTTTCACGCACCCGCTTAATCAGCGCCACCAGCTCCTCGGCGCTACCGACGTCTTTGCGTCGATTGGGCGAGATACTGTCTTCGCCTTGTGGAATGCCGCGTGTCTCGGCGATGGTTTGGGTCACTTTGGCGGCGGGCAAAATGCCGCCTTTGCCGGGTTTGGCGCCTTGCGACAATTTAATCTCGAACATCACAATCTGTGGGTCTTCGGCCAGCACGGCCAATTTTTCATAGTCGAGATCGCCGTGCTCATCGCGCACGCCATAATTGGCTGTGCCGATTTGAAACACCGTGTCGCCCCCGCCTTTCTTATGATAGGGCGAAAACCCGCCTTCGCCGGTATTGTGCCACGCGCCAGCGAGTTTGGCGCCCGCCGACAGGGCTTGAATGGCGCTGCCTGACATGGAGCCATAGGACGTTCCAGACACATTGAAATAGCTTTGGGTGGTAAAGGGTTGCGCCGTGTCGGGCCCGAAGGTGACTTTTTTGACGTGCAAAACATCTTCTTCGAGCGTGGGGTAAAAACTATTGGCAAAGCGAATGGAGCCTGCCGAGTGCAAAGGATAATTCGAGCCAAAGGCAATGACCCCGCCTTTGCTGTCGGCCATACTGTTTACGAAATCGCGCTGAAACCGATTGAACGGCAGCTCCTCGCGGGCGGCTGAGAAGAAATAGCTACGAAAGAACACGCCCATTTCTTTCAAAATATAACGCATGTGCCCTAGCACGGGGTAATTGCGGTGAATGGCGTTTTTTGTTTGCAGGCGATCGCGCCAATAAACCAAAATCAAAAAGGCCACGGCTGTGCCAATGACGGTAATAAAAAGTGCCGCCATAAGCAGCAAAGTGTTGATGACAAACTCCATCGGGTTTCTCCCTTGTTTTTGTTACCCCCACTATAGGCATCAAAACAAAAAGGGGGTAGGAGAAAACGATTAGCCCAAAGCCGTTAAGGGTGGGTAAACCCGAGGGACCCTCGCGCGACTAGTTTTGGGCTTCAACCAACGTGCGCAAAAATTCTGCTGCTTCAAACTCATAATCCGTCGCCCCATCGGGGCTGGCGCCATAGCCACTGGTGGCCGACAACATAACCACCGTCATGCCATTGCTGGGCGAGACATAGATGAACTGATTATAAACGCCAACGGCGGCAAAATCATTGGTCTTGTCGCTGGGCACCCACCACTGATAGCCATAGCCCCAAGGGTAATTGGAAAGCGGGTTGTCCTCACCGGGTAGCAAATGTGGGCCATCGGGCGTTGTGGAGGCGCGCACCCATTCGTTTGGCACCAGTTGTTGGCCTTCGAATTTTCCACCATTGCGATATAGCTCGCCCAATTTAGCATAGTCGCGCGCCGTTAAATTGAGGCCTGCAAAGCCCATTTCCATACCCTCACTATCGGTCAGCCAATAGCCCGGGCTTTCGGCGCCCATGGGGTGATAAAGTTTCTCGACCATATAATCTGTCACGCTTTTGCCAGTGGCTTGGCTCAACAACATGGCGAGGGCCTGCGTATCCGCAGAGTTATACTTATTGAAAACTCCGGGTTCTGTGTCTGGCTCCAGCGTGGCGGCAAACTTATTCATCGAGCCACCAAGTGCAAAAATCCGCCCGAAGCGATTGATGTCGCTTTCAGGGTCATTGTAATCTTCATTCCAACTCGCGCCGGACGACATTTGCAGGACATCTTTAATGCGCACGCCGTCATAGGCCGAGTTGCGAAGCTCCGGCACGTAATCGGAAATAGGCTCTTCGATGGAGCTAATATGTCCCTCTTCCAGGGCGATGCCCAGCAGCGCCGAGATAAAACTTTTGGCCACCGACATAGACATCCACTGCACTTGCTCGCCGCCCGTCGCGCGATATTGCTCATGAACAATCTCACCATCCTTCAACACCAAGAGCGCGGCACTATCGATGAGGTCTAGAAACTCAAGCGTGTTCCAGTTTTTACCTTTGTAGATAAAACTCTCAGGCAGGCCTATTTGGCGCGCGGCTTTCGGGAACGGTTTGGCAAACGGCGCGGGCGCCATTTCTGTAGATGGGAAAATTTTATACATCCGCGGGAAGTTCTTTAATTGCTCGGCACCGGTAAATAAGGTGCTTATCGTGCGGGCGCGGTCGATGCGATCGGCCATAAAAAACGCCGTCGCGCCAAGCACCAGCAATAAAGCAATAACAGTGTAGAGAATAATTTTACGGTTCATGGTGCGCTCCCTGTTTCGGGGAAGCCTATCAAGGCGGAGGAAGCTTGGCAATCGGGCTGGCCTTCGGCCGACTTCGGGCCTTTGGCCCTACGCTGGCGGGCTATAAACCCTTGCCAACTTGTTGGCTTAGGGTGCCTTGC
>CAWVRH010000009.1:0-84346 GCA_963932545.1 uncultured Rhodobiaceae bacterium
GTTGCTTTCCATAGACTGCCCGCATATTGGGAGGTATGCGGCGAGAATAGTAATAGACATCTCGCTTGGTAAATAAATAGGTTGGTGATTGGTCTACCATATGGTCTACCCCTTTTTAATCAAAGCAATTAACACTTCAATTACATAGGGTTAGCTATGGTCGTGAGCGAGGCTGGTGCGGCCGAGAAGACTCGAACTTCCACGGGTGTTACCCCACAGCGACCTCAACGCTGCGCGTCTACCAATTCCGCCACGGCCGCACGCCTCAGCAGGCTTGTTAGCTAACAAATATTGCGCCTGATAACAAGCAGCATATCGCTCTAAATGCCGTCGCCATCAATATTCAAATGAATGCCGCACTCATCTTTGTCACTATCTGCCCAGCGACCCGAGCGATAATCCTCGCCCTCTTTCACTTTATGGGTGCACGGCATGCAGCCAATCGACAAGTAACCGTCTTTCACCAAAGGGTGACGCGGCAAATCATGCTGCTCGATATAAGCCTTCAGCTCATCCAATTGCCAATTGGCCAATGGGTTCAGCTTAAAGCGGCCATCCGTATCGCGCTCGATGATATCCATTGTGGCGCGCGTGCCAGTTTGAAAGCGCTTGCGGCCCGTAATCAAAGCATCGAAAGGCGCGACGGCGCGCGCTTGGGGGCGCACTTTGCGCAAATCACAACACGCATCCGTATCGCGCTGCCATAGGCCGCCCTTGGGGTCTTCGGACAGCAAATCATCGGGATGCGGAAAGTTCGTGCGCACATCGGTCAGCTTCAACTTGTCTTGCAACCGATCGCGATAGCGCAAAGTCTCGCCGAACAGCTTGCCCGTGTTCAACATAATCACGGGCAGGCTCGGCTCGATTTGTGAAATCATGTGCAGCAAAATCACCGACTCGGCACCGAACGAAGACACAATGGTGATGCGGTCGACAAATTGCTCTTGGATGGCATGGCGCAAAATCTCTTGCGCGCTCATCGTCTCATAGCGCGCGTTCAGCGGCGCCAAGTCGAGCCCTGCCACTTGCGGGCTCGGGGTTTGCGTTTGGGCGACTTGGGTCATGCCAGCCAACCTTTCTCATCAATTACATCATTGGTGCGATCAATCAGGGCTTTAAAGTCTGCGCCTTGCGCGCGCCACTCTTCTCTTCGGGTCGACAACTCGCTCAGCCGTGTTTCCCATTCTGCCGGATAGTGCCCTTCCAAAGAAGATTTCAAACGGCGCGCCAGACCGGGCGATTTGCCGCCTGTCGAGGCCGTCAACAACATGTCGCCACGGCGCACGATAGCCGGCACATGGAAATCGCACAGCGGCTTTACGTCTTCCACGTTCACCAGCGTTTTATGCGTCCGCCCCTGCGCGGTAAATTGCTCGGCCAAGGCGTCTTCTACGTTGGCCACATAAATCACATGACAGGCAGCAATGTCGGCCTCGCTCGGCCAGCTTTGCGTTAAGCGATCGCCTGCCAAGGCTTGCATCTCTTCGCCCGCATCTTGCGCAAACACACGCACATATTGCGCGCCTGCCGCGTCGACCATTTCTAGCCGCCGGCGCGCCTGTGGGCCCGCGCCAACAATCGCCAAGGTAAGGTCTGCAACATCTAAGATGACCGGTAACATAACGTCTCCTATTTCTCTCTATATGAGGCATTTAAGGGCGCATTTCAATATTTATCCCTAAACTTTTGTGAATTAAATAATTCTACATAAATATTTGTTTTTTATTACGCAATCCATAATGCTAAGAGAGTTTATGGCTATAAAGGATACCCCCGAGATACGCTTTAGCGATACCCCCGTTGCCTACCCAGATGCGGTGGCCTTTATGGAAGCTCGCGTGCAAGACATTATCGAGGGTCGTGCGCGAGAATGCATCTGGTTTCTCGAACACCCTCCCCTTTATACGGCCGGCACCAGCGCCAATCCTGCTGATTTAGTTCAGCCTGACCGCTTTCCCGTCTACGCCAGCCAGCGCGGCGGGGCGTATACCTATCATGGGCCGGGCCAACGCGTGGTCTATCTAATGCTAGATCTGCGCACCCGCGGACGCGATGTGCGCTGCTTTGTTCGCCAAGCGGAAAATTGGGTCATTCAAACCTTGGAAGACTTTAACATCCAAGCGCATGTTACCCCCGGTCGCGTTGGTGTTTGGGTGCCACGTGCCGGCCAAGAGGCTGGGGGCACAGATAGAGAAGACAGAGAAGATAAAATCGCCGCCATCGGCATGCGCATCCGTCGCTGGGTTAGCTTTCACGGCATCTCGATAAATGTGGAGCCTGAGATAGCCCATTTTGAAGGCATTATTCCATGCGGCATCCGCGACCAAGGTATCACCAGCTTGGTTGAGCTTGGCCACCCCGTTACCATGGCCGAGGTAGACCAAGCCTTATTGGATAATTTTGAAACCGCCTTCGCGCGCCCTGACGACGTTTAAAAAGCGTTCTATTCGAACTCAATCATCACATCGTCGACGGCCAATTTGTCGCCAGCCGCGCAGAGGACTTTGGTCACTGTGGTGTCTTTTTCGGCGCGCAGAATATTTTCCATTTTCATCGCTTCCACCACCGCCAGAGGCTGACCCGCTTTAACAGCTTGCCCCTCTTCTACCGCGACCGACACGACGACGCCCGGCATCGGGCAGACGAGTTCTTTGTCCGATGTGCCGTCGGTTTTCTCTGGCATATAGACCATCAGGGCTTGTGCGGCCATCCGGCGCACGAAAACATCCGTAGCAGCGCCACGACCCGTCAAGGTGAAGCCTTCTGAATGGCGATCGACAGCGACGCTCACGGCCTCGCCATTGACGGTGCCGTGGAAGAATAAATCACCGGGAAGCCAATCGCTCTCTACGGCAATGTCGACGCCATTGAGGGTGACGCCCGTCTCGGTTTTCGTCGCTGAGAAAACCGTCTCGCCGATTTGCACAGCTTGCTCGGCTTCTGGCGTAAACTGATGACCGGGTAGAACTTGCGTTCCCTCGGTGGCGCGCATTTGGGCCAGCTGTGACATGGTGAAACCAATCACCGCCAAGGCCTCGATGCGCGCGCTATCTTGCGGTGCGCCTTCAAAGCCATCGGGATATTCTTCGTCGATAAACGCCGTGGTAATCGTGCCTGCACGGAAACGGTCGTGATGCATAATGGCAGCGCAGAAATCAATATTATGGCGGATGCCGTCGATGCGGAAGTTATCCAAGGCCACGCCCATAGCATCGATGGCTTGCAAGCGATCGGGGCCGTGGGTCACCAGTTTGGCAATCATCGGATCGTAGAACAGCGAAATCTCTCCGCCCTCATAGACGCCCGTATCGTTGCGCACTGTGATGCCATCTTGCGTGCCCTGCTCGGGCGGACGATAGCGCGACAGACGCCCCGTGGATGGCAAGAAACCGCGATAGGGATCTTCGGCGTAAACCCGACTTTCCATCGCCCAGCCGTTCAGCTGCACGTCTTCTTGTTTCATATCCAGCTTTTCGCCAGCCGCGACTTTAATCATTTGCTCGACCAAATCGACACCGGTAATCAGCTCGGTGACTGGATGCTCTACTTGCAAGCGGGTGTTCATCTCCAGGAAATAGAAATTCTTATCGCCATCGACAATGAATTCCACCGTACCGGCGGAGCAATAGTCCACCGCTTTCGACAAGGCTACCGATTGCTCGCCCATGGCTTTGCGCGTCGCTTCGTCAAGGAACGGGCTCGGCGCTTCTTCGATAACTTTTTGATTGCGGCGCTGAATAGAGCATTCTCGCTCGCCCAAATAAATCACATTTCCGTGCTTGTCGCCGAGGATTTGAATTTCAATATGGCGCGGCTGCGTAACGAATTTCTCAATGAAAATGCGGTCGTCGCCAAAGCTGGAGGCCGCCTCGTTTTTCGAAGATTGAAACCCTTCGCGGGCTTCTTCATCGTTCCACGCAATCCGCATGCCTTTGCCGCCGCCACCAGCCGAGGCTTTAATCATCACTGGGTACGTAACTTCATTGGCGATTTTCACCGCCTCATCGGCGTCCGCAATCAGACCCATATGGCCGGGCACGGTGGAGACACCGGCTTCGGACGCGAGCTTTTTCGAAGTGATTTTATCGCCCATTTTCTCAATGGCATAGGCAGGCGGCCCAATGAAAGCCACGCCAGCTTTGTCTAGAGCTTCGGCGAAAGCTTTGTTCTCGCTCAAGAAACCATAGCCCGGATGCACGGCTTCGGCGCCGCTTTGCTTTATGGCATCGAGGATTTTATCGATGACCAGATAGCTTTCACTGGCTGGGGCGCCACCAATGTAAATCGCCTCATCGGCCTCGCGCACGTGCAAGGCTTGAGCGTCGGCGTCTGAGTAGACAGCCACGGTTTGAATGCCCATGGCGCGGGCCGTACGAATGACACGGCAAGCAATCTCACCACGGTTTGCAATTAGAATTTTCTTAAACATATCAGATACCTAAAGCGGAATATTATCGTGTTTTTTCCATGGATTCTCGAGCTTCTTGGATGACAGAAGCGCCAAAGCCCGCGAAATGCGACGGCGTGTATTATGCGGCTGAATGACCTCGTCAATGTAGCCACGCTCCGCCGCCACGAATGGGTTCAGGAAGCGTTCTTCATAATTGGCCACATGCTCGGCGATCTCTTCATCGTTGCCGATGGAAGAGCGGAAAATAATTTCCACCGCGCCCTTGGCCCCCATCACGGCAATCTCGGCCGTGGGCCACGCGTAGTTGAAATCGCCGCGCAAATGTTTCGACGCCATCACATCATAAGCGCCGCCATAGGCTTTGCGCGTAATCAGAGTGATTTTCGGCACCGTGGCTTCGGCATAAGCAAACAGCAATTTCGCGCCGTGCTTAATCAAGCCACCGTATTCTTGCGAGGTTCCGGGCAGAAAGCCTGGCACATCGACGAGAGTGACAATCGGCACATCAAACGCATCGCAAAAGCGCACGAAACGAGCCGCCTTACGACTTGCATCACTATCCAGAACGCCCGCTAGGGTCATCGGCTGGTTGGCGACAAAGCCAACGGTCTTGCCTTCCATACGGCCAAAACCGGTGATGATATTCTTGGCGAAATCTTTTTGAATTTCAAAAAAATCACCCTCATCAATCACCTTCTCCACCAGTTCCATCATGTCATAAGGCATGTTGGGGTTGTCCGGAATTAACGTGTCTAGGCTTGGCTCCATGCGGTCTCGCACATCAAAGGTCGGACGCTTGGGAGCGCCTGTACAGTTTGACAGAGGCAAGAAATCAATGAGGCGGCGCAGCTCGGTCAGCGCCTCTACATCATTGTCATAGGCACCATCGGCAACCGAAGACTTGCTGGTATGAACTTTCGCCCCCCCCAATTCTTCGGCTGTCACTTCCTCATTGGTAACGGTTTTCACCACATCGGGGCCCGTCACAAACATGTAAGAAGTGTTGCGAACCATGAAAATGAAATCTGTCAGCGCAGGCGAATAAACATCGCCGCCAGCACAAGGGCCCATAATCATGGTGATTTGCGGGATGACGCCCGAGGCCAATGTATTGCGTTGGAACACTTCGGCATAGCCGCCCAGCGCGTCGACGCCCTCTTGAATGCGCGCGCCGCCCGCATCTAGAATGCCAATAATCGGCACGCCATTGCGCAGCGCCATGTCTTGCACTTTGTTGATTTTTTTCGAATGTGCGCGAGACAGCGAACCGCCAAAAACGGTGAAGTCTTTCGCGAACAGATAAATCGGGCGACCGTTTACCGTGCCCCAACCTGTTACCACGCCATCGCCAGGAATTTTCTTATCCTGCATGCCAAACTCTTGGCAGTCATGCTCTACGAACATGTCGATTTCTTCGAAACTATCTGGATCGAGCAGCAACTCAATACGCTCGCGCGCCGTCAATTTGCCGCGGGCGTGTTGCGCTTCAATGCGCTTCTCGCCGCCACCCAGACGCGCGACACTCCGCCGCTCTTCTAATTCTTTAACAATATCACGCATAATCTCCCCCGCGTCACTGTTGTAGAGCTGATAAGTAGCGCGCTATGGCCTTGATTTCCAGTGCTATATTGTCTAATCGCACTTGCGCCTCATCATCACGACCCCATGTCTCAATTTGGAACAAATCATCCAGAAAAGCGAGCTCATACGCTTGCTCCGGAGATATCTCACCCTGCTCTAAAGCCAAAGCCAATATGCCCGACCCCAAAAGCGCTGCCGTATGTGCCAGCCCCGTTAGGCGAAACGCATCCTCGCCCGCCAATTGCTTCAACTTCACTTCCGCTTCAGCTGGTTGCGTAACCGGCAATACCGAATGCGTAACTTGCAAAACAACCCCCAGTTGGCTCTCGGCCCAAGCCAAAATAGGATCCCAGCCTTGCGCTTGTTTAGCGATGAGCGGGTCTGGGGTTTCGCTACGATAGCAAAGCAAGTCAGACATGCCATAAGCCGCAAAGGCAATGCGGGTTTCTTCCATCACGCCGGCCACACGGTCTCGTGCGGTGGAAACAAGGCGCATGTGCAACATCGACAAAGTGTCAATCTCGTCGCCCTGCGCTTGCCATTCCTCGGCCACCAATTGCGCCAAGGCTTGTGTCGGCAAAACCAATGGCTGTTTGGCAGGTGTTTTTAAAATATGCGCGTCAAGCTTGACGACAAATCCATCGTCTTGCTCGCCAAGCGTCACCGCTTCATAAAATCGTTTGGCCATATTTACTCGCGGTTACTCGGGCTGAAATTGGGAGATTAAAAGGCGCAAGTCTTCGGGCGTTCGCGCAATCGCATCGGCACCCGACTGTTCCAGCTCATCCACTGTTTGATAGCCCCAGCCCACGCCAATCGCATGCGCGCCAGCCGCTTTCGCCATCATGATGTCGAAGCTTGTGTCGCCAATCATCAAGCTTTGGTCGGGCGTTGTGCCGGTTTCTCGCATGGCATCAAGCATCAAATCGGGGGCGGGTTTGCCGGGCCCATCGTCGGCGCTTTTCAGCACCTGAAAAAACGGGCGAATGTTATAAGCATCCACCACGCGGCTCAAGCCACGCCGTGACTTCATTGTGATGATGCCGAGCAGCGTATCGTCTAACTTGCCGAGCTCTAGAATTTGAGCGTGCATGCCCTCAAACATCACCTGACCGCGGTCGTCTTGCAGCACTAAATCTTGATAGGTCTCGCGATAGACATCCAGCATATTCACAATCTGGTCGTCTGTAGCTTCGGGCACATGGCCGCGCAAAGCTACATCGATGGGCAGACCGACCGCATAAAGAATATCGCGTCGCGAAGGACAGGCAAAATCATGTGCCGCCAAAGCCGTTTCCGTGGCGGTAATGATGGTCTGTTGGCTATCTACCAACGTGCCGTCGCAATCAAAAACGATCAGCCGCATTATTTCCCCTCATCAAACGGGGTTTCCCCGTCTTTCAAGTCAAAGCTTAACATATCCCATGTTTCCGCCATATGGTCTCGCAAGGGCGCTTTGCATCGTAAAACACCGCCGCGCGGATGAGGCATCATAATCGAGCGGGCGTGCAAGTGAAGTCTTTTTGGCAAAATGCCGCCATATTCTTCGTTTTCATTCTCCACGCGGTATTTTGTATCCCCAACCAGAGAATGGCCAATGGCTGCCGCATGGGCGCGAATTTGATGCGTCCGACCCGTGACCGGGCGAAACGCCAACCAACAAAACCGCTGCCCGACCCGCGCAATTTCCATGAAATCCGTTTGAGCTTTCATCGCATCGCTGTCATCGGCGTCTACCGGGCGCACGCGCTCGCCGCCATCTGCGGCTGCCCGCTTAGCCAAAGGCACGCGAATAGAACCTTGCGAGGGACGCGGCACGCCGTAAACCAAAGCCCAATAAATCTTCTCGGCCTCGCGACTGGCAAATTGACGAGTCAAGAATTGCGCCGCTTTGCGATTGCGGGCCAAAACCAAAACACCAGACGTATCGCGGTCGAGACGATGCACGAGGCGTGGTGCTTCGGCTTCCTCAAATTGCAAGGCTGGCAAAGCCGCATCAATATGCATGGTGGTTTTGCTGCCGCCCTGCACGGCCAAACCAGAGGGCTTGTTTAGGATCATCACATCTTTATCGCGGTGAAGGATCGCCGATTGCAGCTCGGCCACCAGAGCGTCGGGCACAGAGACGGGACGAACGGTGCGCTTGGCACCCTGCTCGGGCACCTCGGGGGGCACGCGAATGATTTGCCCTTTTTGAACGCGCTCAGCCGCCTTGGCGCGCTTGCCCTCGACCCGCACGAGGCCTTGGCGCAGGAGTTTCTCCAAACGGCCTTGTGTCAGCGCAGTGAAATATTTGCGGAACCATCTATCGAGGCGCAACCCATCGTCTTCGCCTTTTACTTTAATTTGTCGAACGCCAGCCATTTTATAGCCCCTTCAAGAGCAGATAGCCTGCTCCAAACATAATTATACCGCCAACCAGCGAACCACCTAAATAGCCGCTCATGGCCAATAGCTCGCGCTTTTCTAGCAGTTGAAACACTTCCATAGAGAAAGCCGAGAACGTGGTGAAACCACCCAGCACCCCAACACCGATAAACAAGCCAAGCCCCTCATGCGAGCCGCTTTGCTTCGATAACCAGCCAACCAACAGCCCCATAAGAAAAGAGCCAAACAAATTGATGCCAAGTGTGGCCCACGGAAACCCAGCAGGCGCTTTCAGCAATCCGCTGATACCAAAGCGAGCCACAGCGCCTAACGCGCCGCCACAAGCGACCCAGATAAAAGATTGTAATGGCATGGTGGTCTCCCGATTCGGTGTTCAAAATAGCACAGAACCTTGCCGCCATAAAAAAAGACACGAAAACCAAACGGCTTTCGTGTCTTTTAAAATTAAGCGGATGAAATTAGGCGGTGGCTGCTGCCAGCTCTTCGCCTTCGTCATTCATCATCACGGGGCCAGAATCTTGGCCTTTCGCGGCTAGATCGCGATCCACAAATTCAATTACGGCCATTGGCGCGTTGTCACCGTAGCGGAAGCCAGCTTTCAGAACGCGGATGTAACCACCCGGGCGTTCGGCATAGCGAGCCGCAAGCGTATCAAACAATTTAGCGCCCCACTGTTGGTCTGGAAGCTGGGCATAGGCGCGACGACGAGCCGCCAAGTCACCTTTTTTGCCCAAAGTCACAAGTTTCTCTACAAATGGACGAAGCTCTTTGGCTTTTGGCAAAGTCGTCACAATTTGCTCATGCTTGATGAGCGCAACGGCCATATTACCTAGCATCGCCTTGCGGTGACTACTTGTCCGATTTAGTTTACGTCCTGCTTTTCCGTGGCGCATAACGTCACTCCTTTACGCTCATACGAGCCTTATTGTTGCTCTAGTGAGCCCTTAGTAATTATCTTCAAACTTTTTAGCAAGCTCTTCGATGTTCTCTGGTGGCCAATTCGGCACATCCATTCCGAGGTGCAGACCCATTTCAGCCAAAACCTCTTTAATTTCGTTCAGAGACTTACGACCAAAGTTCGGTGTCCGCAGCATTTCGCCTTCGGATTTTTGAATTAGATCGCCAATATAAACGATATTGTCGTTTTTCAGGCAATTGGCCGAACGAACCGAAAGTTCCAACTCGTCGACTTTTTTCAGCAGAGCTGCCGAGAAACCTGTTTCTTCGATGGCCGAAGCTTCTTCAACTTGAACTTCTGGCTCTTCGAAATTGATGAAGCTTTGCAGCTGGTCTTGCAGAATACGCGCCGACAAAGCCAGAGCATCTTCTGGGGTCACCGTACCATTGGTTTCAATTTCCATGGTCAGCTTATCATAATCCAGCACTTGGCCTTCGCGGGTGTTTTCTACATTGTAAGAAACACGGCGCACAGGGCTGTAAAGACTGTCAACGGGAATAAGGCCGATAGGCGCATCTTCCGGACGGTTCTTTTCAGCCGGCACATAGCCGCTGCCCGTTTTAATGGTAAATTCGAAACGAACTTCCGCACCTTCATCCAAGGTGCAGATAACCAAATCTGGATTTTGGATGGTAACGGCGGCATTTTCTTCAATGTCGCCTGCTGTCACAACGCCGGGACCTTTTTTAGACAGCGTCAGGCGTTTCGTGCCTTCTGCGTCCATGGCCAAAGCCATTTTTTTGATGTTTAGAACAACATCGGTCACATCTTCGCGGACACCTGGAATAGATGAAAATTCGTGCAGCACACCGTCAATTTGAACCGCGGTTACCGCCGCCCCTTGAATGGACGATAGCAATACGCGACGCAGAGCATTGCCAAGCGTCAGGCCGAAACCACGCTCCAGCGGCTCAGCGACGACGCGCGCTTCACGGCTTTCATCATGGCCAGGAATAATATCTAACTTGGTAGGCTTAATCAGCTCTTGCCAGTTTTTTTGGATCATGATGGTACCTCTTAAATTTATATGCAGATGGGGAGAACGGCGGCCAAATTAAACGCGACGGCGTTTTGGCGGGCGGCACCCATTATGTGGAATTGGCGTTACATCTTTAATCGATGTAATGGTAAAGCCTGCAGCTTGCAGAGCCCGCAACGCACTCTCACGACCCGAACCTGGACCGCGAACATTCACTTCCAATGTCTTCACACCGTGCTCCATAGCCTTGCGGCCGGCATCTTCGGCTGCAACTTGCGCCGCATAAGGGGTCGATTTGCGCGATCCCTTAAAGCCCATTGTGCCTGCGGAAGACCAGCTAATTGCATTGCCTTGCGCATCCGAGATGGTGATCAAAGTATTGTTGAAGGTCGAGTTAACGTGCGCAACACCAGAAGTGATGTTCTTACGCTCGCGACGCCGTCCACGTGTTTTTTCTGTAGCCATTATAAAACCCTACCTATTTTTTCTTGCCAGCAATGGCACGAGCCGGACCTTTGCGGGTGCGCGCATTGGTATGCGTACGCTGACCGCGAACCGGCAAATTACGACGGTGACGAAGACCACGATAAATCCCCATATCAAGCAAGCGCTTGATATTCATGGAAACTTCGCGGCGCAAATCACCTTCTACAACATAGTCTGCATCAATGCTTTCCCGAATTTGGATCACATCCGAATCCGATAATTCATTGACACGACGTTCTGCCGGAATACCGACTTTGTCGCAAATTTCTTTCGCCTTTGCGTCACCAATCCCATGAATATAGGTCAGGGCGATTACTACGCGCTTGGCAGTTGGAATGTTAACACCAGCTATACGAGCCACTTGCTTCTCCTTTTCACCGTTTCCGGTGGGCGCCGTCCCTACCCAAATGGCAGAAACCGGCAAATTTGCGAGTTTTATAATGAGTAAGACCGATTGACCTTAGTAAAGCGCGGATTATAGGAAATTCAACCCGCCAGTCAACCGCAAACCCTTTCAAAAACTCAGTTAAATCTCCTTCAACACAGCATGTATATGCTGTGTCACTTCATCCATGTCTTGCATACCATCCAAAGTCTTTAAAATACCCTTGGAGGCATAAAATTCTGCAACCGGTGCCGTTTGCTCTTCATAGACGCGCAAACGGTGTTGCAAGGCTTCTTCCGTATCATCGTCGCGCGGGCCGCTTTCGCTTTCCGCCGCACGCTTCAGGATGCGTCCAATAAGAACTTCCGCATCTACCGCAAGCTCAATAACGCCGTCTAAAACAATATTCTTTGCGACCAACATCTCATCTAGCGCTTCCGCTTGCGCTACATTGCGCGGGAAACCATCTAGAATAAAACCATTGGCACAATCAGGCTCGCCAATCCGATCGGAAATAATGCCGACCACAACCGCATCTGGTACTAAATCACCACGGGCCATAATGTCTTTGGCTTGTTTGCCAATTTCAGTCTCAGCGGCTACCGCTGCGCGCAACATATCGCCTGTCGAAAGCTGACGAATGTCGAAACCCTCTTCGACGCGTTGCGCTTGGGTGCCTTTACCAGCCCCAGGAGGTCCGAGGAAAACTAGCTTCAACGCTTTTTGCCCCCGACTTTAGATTTCTTAATTAAACCCTCATACTGATGCGCGAACAAATGGCCCTGCACCTGCCCTACTGTATCCATGGTCACATTGACCACGATGAGCAAAGAGGTGCCGCCAAAGTAAAACGGCACGTTATAGGCGTTGATGAGAAATTCTGGCAGTAAGCAGACCAGCGTCAGATACATGGCGCCAACTGCGGTCAAGCGCGTCAAGACGCGGTCAATGTATTCAGCGGTGCGCTGACCCGGACGAATACCCGGAATAAAGCCACCATAGCGCTTCAGATTATCCGCCGTGTCGTTCGGACTGAATACAATCGACGTATAGAAGAAGCAGAAGAAAATAATGCCCGCAGCATAAGTTGCCATATAGAGCGGCTGGCCACGGCCAAGCAAGGCAGCAACCGTTCCCAAAGCGCCGCCTGTGGCGTCGGTCGAGAAATTAGCCAGCGTAATCGGCATCAACAACAAAGAAGAAGCGAAAATCGGTGGGATAACGCCAGCTGTGTTGAGTTTCAACGGAAGATGCGAGCTTTCGCCTTGCGCCATACCACTCGCCGTTTGGCGTTTTGGATATTGCACCAAGAGGCGGCGCTGCGCGCGTTCCATGAACACGATGAAAGCAATCACGGCAATCACCATAATGATGAGCGCAAGAATAATAAAAGTAGAGATAGCGCCTTGTCGGCCCAGCTCTAGCGTGCCAGCCAAAGCTGACGGCAGTTCGGCCACAATGCCCGCAAAGATGATCAGCGAGATGCCATTACCGACGCCGCGCGCGGTAACTTGCTCGCCCAACCACATCAGGAATACCGTGCCGCCAACCAGCGTAATAACGGCGCTGGCACGGAAATAAAACCCAGGGTCGACGACAACGCCTTGCGCCCCTTCAAGCCCTACGGCAATGCCATAGCCTTGAATGGTCGCCAAAAGCACTGTGCCGTAGCGTGTGTATTGGTTAATTTGCTTACGACCCGCTTCGCCATCTTTCTTGAGTTGCTCAAGATGCGGCACAACGGAGGTTAGAAGCTGGATAACAATCGAGGCCGTAATATACGGCATGATGTTCAGCGCAAAAATAGCCATACGGCCAACAGCGCCACCGGCAAACATATTGAACATGCCAATAATACCGGACTGCTGTTGAGAGAAGACTGACTGCAAAGCCTGCGGATCAATACCCGGCAACGGAATATACGTGCCAAGGCGGTAGACCAAAAGCGCACCTAGCGTGAACCAGATACGCTTTTTAAGCTCATCGGCGGTACGAAACGCCGAGAAGCTCATATTGGACGCAAGCTGTTCTGCAGCTGAAGCCATGCAATTTCTCTCCCTAGGACCTAAGCTTCTTCCGAAGCTTCAGGGGTCGCTGGTGTTTCAGACTTTGCCAGCAGCGTAATTTTGCCACCCAGCTTTTCAATCGCAGCTTGTGCCGTTTTCGAAATGCCCACGACCTCAAAGTCGAGCTTCTCTTTCAGCTCGCCTTTGGCCAGAATGCGCACACCATCCAACTCACGGCGCAACACGCCGGCTTCGACCAAGCTAGCTGCCGAAACAGTTGCGCCTTTGGCCAATTTACCAGCTTCAATAGCTATCTGTAAGCGACCCAAATTCACTGCATTCAGTTTCTTTGGGTTCGGCACGTTAAAGCCGCGCTTTGGCAGACGTTTGAACAAAGGCATTTGACCGCCTTCAAAACCTTTAATAGCAACACCCGAGCGTGAAGATTGACCCTTCATACCACGGCCAGCGGTTTTACCTTTGCCTGAAGATGTACCCCGGCCCACGCGCATGCGTGTCTTACGGGCACCTTCGTTATCGCTAATTTCATTCAGTTTCATAACTCTTCTCCAAAACGCCGGTGTTCATAACCCATGCGTCTTTAAATGCTTAAGCGTCGATTACGCGCACCAGATGCGCGACTTTTTCAATCATACCGCGAACGGCAGACGTGTCTTCAAGCTCGCGACGACGACCGCATTTGTTCAACCCAAGACCAACCAACGTGGCACGTTGATCTTGTGGGCGACCAATAGGGCTGCCTGTCTGCTCGACAATAACGGTTTTTGCTTTTGCCATGATCGCGTCTCCTAATTAGCCGCTTCGGCTTCTGCACCGACATCGGATGGGTCGTTCGCGTCATCGCGGCGACGGGTGATCAAATCACTAACTTTTTTACCGCGACGAGCCGCAACCGCACGCGGGCTGCCTTGCTTCTTCAGGGCATCAAAAGTTGCGTGAATCATATTGTAAGGGTTAGAAGACCCGATCGACTTGGCGACCACATCTTGCATACCCAAAACTTCAAACACAGCACGCATCGGGCCACCGGCAATAATACCAGTTCCGGGAGGTGCGGCACGCAAAGCCACTTTACCGGCGCCATGGCGGCCAGCAATATCATGATGCAACGTCCGGCCCTCACGCAGAGGCACACGGATCATGTGACGCTTTGCAGCCTCGGTTGCTTTGCGAATAGCTTCTGGCACTTCGCGGGCTTTACCCTTGCCAAAACCTACGCGTCCGCGCTGATCGCCAATTACCACCAGAGCGGCAAAACCGAAGCGACGGCCACCTTTGACCACTTTCGCAACCCGGTTAATATGAACTAGACGGTCGACGAATTCATTGTCTTCGTCTCGGTTATCCCGTTTATCGTTTCTTGCCACGCTTTTTCTCCTCTGATCCGGTTTAGAAGCTCAAACCGGCTTCGCGAGCGGCTTCGGCTAATGCCTTGACGCGCCCATGATAGATATAGCCACCACGATCAAAGATAACGGTTTCAACACCCGCCTTCTTCGCGCGCTCAGCGATTTGTTTTCCAATGATGCCAGCCGCGTCTACATTGCCGCCGGAACCTGTAAAGTCTTTGTCTTGCGTTGAAGCGGACGCCACGGTACGGCCAGCCAAATCGTCAATAACTTGAGCATAAATATGCTTTGACGAGCGGAACACCGAAAGCCGAGCCCGACCATTTGCAACTTTGCGTAACTGGCGGCGAACCCGCTGTTTACGACGTTCATCTGTTGTAATCTTACGACCCATGATCGACCCCTACTTCTTCTTACCTTCTTTGCGGAAGACATATTCGCCTTCATACCGAACACCCTTGCCCTTATAAGGCTCTGGCGGACGGTAACTGCGGATTTCAGACGCCACTTGGCCGACTTTTTGCTTGTCGATACCCGTAATCACAATCTCAGTTTGTGATGGGCAATCAACGCTGATGCCTTCCGGAACCGGAAAGTCGACATCATGGCTAAAGCCAAGTGACAATTTAAGTGTTTTACCTTGCATGGAGGCACGATACCCAACACCCTGCAATTGCAGTTTGCGAGTATAGCCTTCCGAGACGCCGATCATCAGGTTTTGAACCAAAGAACGGCTCAACCCCCAAAAACTACGCGCGGTCTGCGATTTATTCGCAGGTGCCAGTGTCACGCCATTATCATCATGGACGGCAGTAACATTTTCCGACAAGGTAACAGCCAATTCGCCCTTAGGGCCTTTGACCGACATGTTTTGTCCGTTCAGGCTAACTTCGACGCCCTTCGGAATTCCAACTGGTTTTTTACCAATACGAGACATTATATTATCCTTTCCGAACCTGTCTTAGAAGACGCGGCACAGAATTTCCCCACCCACATTGTTTTCACGAGCGGCATTATCCGTCATCACACCCTTAGGCGTAGAGATGATGGAAATACCAAGACCATTGCGGACTACCGGCATGGTTTTTACCGATGAATAGACCCGACGACCTGGCTTGGACACGCGTTGAATTTCCTGAATCACCGGTTGGCCCTCATAATATTTCAACTCAATGTTCAACTCACCAGACCCATTGTCGAGTTTGTTTTCCGAATAGCCACGAATATAGCCTTCGTCTTGAAGGACATCCAGCACCCAGCTACGAAGCTTGGAGGCTGGGCTTATGACCGTGCTTTTGCCACGCATTTGAGCGTTGCGGATGCGGGTCAGCATATCACCTAGAGGATCATTCATTACTATACCTCCCTACCAGCTTGACTTAACCATGCCCGGGATCAGTCCTTGGTAGGACAGATCACGAAGCGCGATGCGCGACATGTTTAGTTTACGATAATAACCACGCGGACGACCCGTTATGCCGCAACGATTGCGGACACGGATTTTCGCGGAGTTGCGAGGCAGCTCGGCCAATTTCAGACGCGCTTTAAAACGCTCTTCATTGGTCAATGACTTATCTTTAGCAATCGTCATCAGAGAAGCACGCTTAGCCGCATATTTCTCTACCAGACGTTTACGCTTATTGTTGCGTTCGATGGAACTCTTCTTCGCCATATCTCTCTCCCCCGCTCTATTCGCTGAACGGAAAGTTAAAGCCGCGCAATAGTTCGCGGGCCTGGTCGTCATCTTTGGATGTGGTGCAAACAATAATGTCCATACCCCAAATTGTGTCGACCTTGTCATAGTTAATCTCTGGGAACACGATGTGTTCTTTCAGGCCCATAGCAAAGTTGCCATTACCATCGAAACTCTTGTCGTTCAGCCCGCGAAAGTCACGTACGCGAGGCAAAGCTACGTTAATCAAGCGATCCACGAACTCAAACATGTGAGCGCCACGAAGGGTCACTTTCACACCGAGAGGCATTTCTTCGCGCACTTTAAAGCCAGCAATAGATGTGCGGGCATAAGTGATTACCGGCTTCTGACCTGCAATATCTTGCATGGCAGAAAACGCAGAGTTGATTTTCTTGGTGTCTTGCGTGGTTTCCCCGACGCCCATATTGAGCACGATTTTTTCCAGCGCAGGCACTTGCATCGGGTTTTTCAACTCGAATTTTTCAATCAGCGCACCCCGAATAACGTCATGATATTGCGTTTTCAGGCGCGGTACATAGGTCGTATCAGCCATCGATCACTTCTCCTGAACGTTTAGCGATGCGCGACTTGGTGCCGTCATCATTGATTTTGTAGCCAACTCGCGACGGCGACCCATCTTTAGGGTCGGCAATTGCCAGATTGGAAACGTGAATTTTGCTTTCGCGATTGATAATGCCGCCTTCGTTTTGCGGGGTCTGACGCTGGTGACGCTTCACCATGTTGACGCCCTGCACCAAGGCACGATTTTCCGTTGGGAACATCGCAAGCACTTCGCCGGTTTTACCCTTGTCACGACCCGTGGTGACTACCACTTTGTCGCCTTTTTTGATTTTGTACTTGATAGCCATTACAACACCTCCGGTGCCAGCGACACAATTTTCATGTGATTGCTGCTGCGCAACTCACGTGTCACGGGGCCAAAAATACGTGTACCAATCGGCTCTCCGGCTGGGTTCACTAGAACCGCCGCATTGCGATCGAAACGGATAATACTGCCATCCTGACGACGGATTTCTTTCGCCGTACGAACGATAACAGCCCGCATCACATCACCTTTCTTAACGCGCCCACGCGGGATGGCTTCTTTGACGCTGACAACAATTGTGTCACCGACCGAAGCCGTCTTACGCTTAGACCCACCAAGAACTTTGATGCACTGCACCCGGCGAGCGCCACTATTATCGGCGACGTCCAGATTGGTTTGCATCTGAATCATAACAAGTTCCCTTATTCACTAGCGCCGGAAATAACTTCCCAGCTTTTCAGTTTCGAGACCGGGCGGCATTCGCGAATAGCAACTTTGTCGCCCACCTTCACTGTGTTTTCGGCATCATGCGCATGGTAGCGCTTAGATTTACGAACGGTTTTCTTCATCACCGGATCGGCAAAGCGGCGCTCAACGGAAACGACAATTGTTTTGTCGCCCTTATCGCTAACCACAGTACCTTGTAGAATACGTTTTGGCATTTTCTTCCCTTACTCCGGACTAAGCGCTTGGCTGCGCTTGTTGCGCGGTTTTCAACCGAGCAATGGTGCGCCGCACTTCGCGGATACGTGATGCGTTTTCCAACTGACCCGAGGCCTGTTGGAAGCGCAGGTTAAGCTGCTCTTTTTTCAACTTAACGATTTCATCGCCCAGTTGATCAGAAGTCAAATCGTTAATTTCAGACATTTTCATGATCTATTGTCCTTCGCCTGGACGCGATACAACGCGTGTCGCTACAGGTAGTTTAGCGGCAGCTAGACGAAGCGCTTGATGCGCCACATCGGCAGGTACGCCATCAATTTCAAACATGATACGGCCTGGCTTCACACGGCACGCCCAATACTCTGGCGAACCTTTACCTTTACCCATCCGAACTTCGGTAGGCTTTTTAGATACTGGCACATCTGGAAAAATACGGATCCAAACACGACCGGCACGCTTCATGTGACGCGTGATAACCCGACGAGCTGCCTCAATTTGGCGCGCAGTTACGCGCTCAGGAGACGTTGCCTTCAGCCCAAAGGAGCCAAATGTCAGCGTTGTGCCACCCTTCGCATTACCGTGGATACGGCCTTTATGCGCTTTGCGGAATTTTGTGCGTTTTGGTTGTAACATTATCTACTTCCCCGCGCCTTGGCGTGACTGACGTCCAGCTTCACCTTGCTCAATGCGACGATCGCGAGCCATTGGGTCATGCTCCATAATCTCGCCTTTGAAAATCCAAATTTTAATGCCGCAAATGCCATAAGCCGTCATCGCTTCGGCAACACCGTAATCGATGTCAGCGCGCAATGTGTGCAAGGGCACACGGCCTTCACGATACCATTCCGTACGGGCAATCTCAGCACCGCCCAAACGACCGCCGCAATTGATCCGGATACCCAAGGCACCCAAACGCATCGCAGACTGAACCGCACGCTTCATGGCACGACGGAAACCAACACGACGCTCTAGCTGTTGGGCAATGCCCTCGGCTACCAATTGAGCATCAACTTCTGGCTTACGCACTTCAACGATGTTCAAAACAACTTCGCTGTCTGTCATCGAACCAATGCGTTGTTTCATCTTGTCGATATCCGCGCCTTTTTTACCGATGATAACACCAGGGCGAGCGGAGTGAATGGTCACACGACATTTTTTGTGCGGGCGCTCAATGACCACGCGGCTGATACCAGCCTGACGCAGATCCTTGAACACCATTTTGCGAATATTCAGGTCTTCGTGGAGCAGAGTGGCGTATTCGCCTTTTTCAGCATACCAACGAGATTCCCATGTACGGTTAACGCCGAGGCGCATACCAATCGGATTTACTTTATTTCCCATTATGCTTTCTCCCCAACTTCACGAACCACGATGGTTACTTGACTAAACGGCTTCAAAATACGAGCCGCACGGCCTTTCGCGCGAGCGCGGAAGCGTTTCATAACCATTGTTTTGCCGACATAGGCTTCTGCAACAATCAGACTATCAACGTCTAGATTATGGTTGTTTTCAGCGTTTGCAATCGCGCTCTGAAGCACTTTCTTTACATCGTTGGAAATCCGACGACTGGAGAAAGTAAGATCATTGAGAGCCTGCTCGGCTTTTTTACCGCGAATGAGTTGCGCAACAAGATTAAGCTTTTGCGGGCTGGTGCGGATATTCCGACCGACCGCTTTGGCTTCGCTATCTGGCAGCTGACGTTTTAACGATGCTTTGCCCATGATTAACCCCTTTTCGCCTTCTTATCGGCGGTGTGGCCGTAATAAGTGCGGGTTGGTGAGAACTCGCCAAATTTGTGCCCTACCATATCTTCGGTAACACTTACCGGGATATGCTTGTGACCGTTATGAACCCCAAAAGTTAGACCGACAAACTGCGGCAGGATCGTCGAACGACGGCTCCAAATTTTAATAACTTCATTGAGGCGACCACTTTCGCGAACTGCTTCTGCTTTCTTCAGCAGATAACCGTCAACAAAGGGACCTTTCCAGACTGAACGTGTCATTTCAATGCACTCCTAACGTTTCTTCTTGAGATGGCGAGAGCGCAGGATGTATTTATCCGTTGCTTTATTCGAGCGTGTGCGACGACCTTTGGTCGGCTTGCCCCAAGGCGTAACCGGATGGCGACCACCCGATGTTTTACCTTCACCACCACCATGAGGGTGATCGACCGGGTTCATGGCAACACCACGAACCGACGGGCGCTTACCCAACCAGCGATTACGACCGGCTTTCGCCAGTTTAATGTTCGATTGATCCGGGTTCGACACGGCGCCAATAGTCGCCATGCAAGTCGCCAAAATCAAGCGTTGCTCACCCGACTGCAAGCGCACGATAGCGTAACCCGTATCGCGGCCCACAAGCTGGGCGAAAGCACCAGCAGAGCGAGCAATCTGACCGCCCTTGCCAGGTTTCAATTCGATGTTGTGAATAATCGTTCCGATTGGAACCGATTTCAACGGCATCGCGTTACCCGGTTTCACGTCGACGCTCTCGCCAGCTACAACCTTGTCGCCTGCAGCCAAACGCTGCGGGGCAATGATGTAGGCTTGCTCGCCGTCTTCGTAATTAATCAGCGCAATAAAGGCTGTCCGGTTCGGATCATATTCCAAACGCTCAACCGTCGCGACCATGTCGAACTTCGTGCGTTTAAAGTCGATGATACGATACGTACGTTTGTGACCGCCACCGCGACGACGCGCAGTAATACGACCGGCGTTGTTACGACCACCCGACTTGGTTAGACCCTCAGTAAGTTTTTTCACTGGCTTGCCACTGTGCAAGCTCGAGCGATCTACCTGAACGAGACCCCGTTGACCTGGGGTCGTTGGTTTATATTTCTTAAGTGCCATGCTTCCCTACCCCGCTTAAAGACCAGTGGTCACGTCAATGGCGTGACCTTCTTCAAGCGTAACGATCGCCTGTTTCACATCGTTCTGCTTGCCGCGGATACCACGGAAGCGCTTCACTTTACCCTTGCGGACCAATGTGTTGACGGCTTTTACCTTCACGTCAAACAAGGCCTCAACGGCTTCTTTAATAATCGTTTTATTGGCATCCAAAGACACTTTAAAAACCACCTGATTGTGCTCAGAAGCCAAAGTCGACTTCTCGGTGATTACCGGCGTGCGGATGACATCGTAATATTTTTCGCGGCTCATTTGAAACGCTCCTCGAGGCTCGACAAGGCCGCTTTGGTAAGAACCAATTTATCGCGGCGCAGAATGTCATAAACATTGATGCCTTGGGCTGGCAGCACATCCACATTGATGATGCTGCGGGCCGCACGGGCAAAATTGGCATCCAACTCGGCGCCATCAATGATCAGCGCGTTATCAATACCCAGCTTACCGAGCTGCGAACGCAGACTTGCGGTTTTGCCGTCTTTCGACTTCGCATCATCCAAAACAACCAGCTTTTCGCCAGCTTGCTTAGAAGACAAAGCCATTTTTAGAGCCAAAGCACGAACCTTTTTAGGAAGGTCGATCGCGTGACTGCGCGGCACAGGACCGTGCGATTTACCACCACCGATAAAGATGTTGGACTTGCGACTACCGTGACGAGCGCCGCCGCCACCTTTTTGACGACCGAATTTTTTGGTCGTACCCGCAATTTCACTGCGTTGCTTCGATTTATGAGTACCGGCTTGGCGTTTCGCAAGCTGGTAAGTTACCATGCGCTGCAGAATATCGGCGCGCGGGGCTACACCAAACAAGGCATCGTCAAGATTAACCTCGCCATTGGCTTTCGCATCAAGCGTATGAACGTCCGCTTTCATTATTCGCCATCCTTCTCTTCAGCAGGTGCTTCGGCTGGTGCTTCTGCAACAGCTTCTTGCACAACTTCTTCAACTACTTCCGCCGCCGGCGCTTCCGCAACCGGAGCTTCTTCTACAGCAGGCGCTGCAGCTTCAATCAAACCTGCAGGGAAAGGCAAGCCATCTGGCAACGGACGCTTAACGGCATCGCGCAACAAGACCCAACCACCCTTTGATCCTGGAACCGCGCCCTTGATCATAACAAGACCGCGTTCTGTATCGGTTTTAACCACTTCTAGGTTTTGTGTTGTCACGCGAACATCGCCCATGTGACCGGCCATTTTTTTGCCTTTAAACACTTTACCCGGATCTTGACACTGACCCGTAGACCCATGCGAACGGTGAGAAATCGACACACCGTGAGAGGCCCGCAGACCGCCAAAGTTGTGACGCTTCATCGCACCCGCAAAACCCTTACCAATCGAAATGCCTGTGGCATCTACTTTTTGCCCTTCAATGAAGTGACTGGCAGCCAATTCGGCGCCCACATCAATCATGTTATCGGGGGTTACCCGAAACTCAGCAACACGACGCTTAGGCTCAACCTTAGCTTTCGCGAAATGGCCACGCATCGCACGGCTCGTACGCTTCACTTTGGCAAAGCCAGAGCCAAGCTGAACGGCGGTGTAACCATCTTTTTCTTCCGTACGCTGCGCGACAACCTGACAGGTGTCGAGCTTCAGCACGGTTACAGGCACGTGATTACCCGCCGCAGTAAATACGCGGGTCATACCTAATTTTTGAACAATCAATCCGGAACGCATAATGACGTCTCCTAGCTCCAGGCCCTAAAGTTTAATCTGAACGTCGACACCGGCTGGCAGGTCGAGTTTCATCAAGGCATCTACGGTTTGTGGGGTTGGGTCAACAATATCAAGCAAACGCTTATGAGTGCGCATCTCGAACTGATCCCGACTTTTCTTATCAATATGCGGCCCACGAAGAACCGTGTATTTCTCGATATGCGTCGGAAGCGGAATTGGCCCGCGTACATCAGCACCGGTGCGTTTCGCTGTATTCAGAATCTCACGTGCTGAATTATCCAACACGCGATGATCAAACGCTTTCAAGCGGATCCGAATATTTTGTGACTGTACCATTTTGTATTCCGTTTCCAAATAATTTGCGCCTTGGTCTTATAGGAAAGGCGCCGCAAAAATGGGCACGCTCCGAAAAGCGCGCCCGTTCATAAGTCTACTCAATAATTGCTGACACGACGCCGGCACCTACTGTGCGGCCACCTTCACGGATAGCGAAGCGAAGCTTCTCTTCCATGGCGACCGGAGCAATAAGTTCCACTTCCATCTCAACATTATCACCAGGCATAACCATTTCCGTACCCGATGGCAGGCTGCAAACGCCCGTCACATCTGTCGTGCGGAAGTAAAACTGTGGACGATAGTTGGTAAAGAAGGGTGTGTGACGACCACCCTCTTCCTTCGTCAGAATGTAAGCTTCTGCCTTAAATTTCGTGTGCGGGGTAATCGAACCTGGCTTGCAAAGAACCTGACCACGTTCCACTTCTTCGCGCTTCGTACCACGAAGAAGAACACCCACATTGTCTCCAGCTTCACCGCTATCCAGCAGCTTGCGGAACATTTCAACGCCTGTGCAAGTCGTCAAAGCTGTATCTTTAATACCAACGATTTCAATCTCGTCACCAACATTAACAACACCGCGCTCAATACGACCCGTAACAACTGTACCGCGACCCGAAATCGAGAACACATCCTCGATAGGCAGCAAGAAAGCTTGGTCTTTTGGACGATCCGGTTGTGGGATGTAAGCATCCACTTCACCCATCAAAGCCATAATCGCTTCTTTACCAATCGTGTCATCACGACCTTCAAGAGCGGCCAAAGCCGAACCTTTAACGATTGGAATATCGTCGCCTGGGTACTCATAAGAGGTCAGCAGTTCACGAACTTCCATCTCAACAAGCTCAAGCAGCTCGTCATCATCGACTTGGTCAACTTTGTTCAAGAAAACAACCAGAGCCGGCACACCAACTTGGCGAGCCAACAAAATGTGCTCGCGGGTTTGTGGCATAGGTCCGTCGGCTGCGTTAACAACCAAAATCGCGCCATCCATTTGCGCCGCACCCGTGATCATGTTCTTCACATAATCAGCATGGCCCGGGCAATCCACGTGCGCGTAGTGACGCGCTTCCGTCTCATACTCAACGTGAGCTGTCGAAATTGTAATACCGCGGGCCTTCTCTTCCGGCGCTTTATCAATGTCAGCGTAATCAGAAAACTCAGCTCCACCAACCTCAGCCAATACTTTCGTAATCGCCGCTGTAAGTGTCGTCTTGCCGTGGTCAACGTGACCAATCGTGCCAATGTTACAATGCGGTTTTGTCCGCTCAAACTTTTCCTTCGACATATTATCTCTCCGTCGATGTGCCCAAAAGGGCGGTTAGGCCATTTTCGCGATGACTTCGTCAGACACCGCCTGCGGTACTTGCTCATAATGATCAAATACCATGGAATATTGTGCGCGACCCTGCGTCATGGATCGCAATGTGTTTACATAACCAAACATATTGGCCAGAGGTACGAGCGCCGAAATAACCGAGGCGTTACCGCGAGCTTCTGTGCCGCGAACTGTGCCGCGACGACTGCTCAAGTCACCGATAACGTCACCCATATGATCATCCGGGGTAACCACTTCAACCAACATCATTGGCTCAAGCAATTTCGCGCCAGCATCTTGCGAGGCTTCGCGGAAAGCAGCGCGAGCCGCAATCTCAAAAGCCATCACACTCGAGTCAACATCATGGTAGGCGCCATCATTCAATGTGACCCGGAAGTCAATCATTGGGAAGCCGGCCAAAACGCCGTTCGCGCGAACGCTCTCGATACCTTTTTCAACGCCTGGGATATATTCTTTCGGAATAGACCCACCAACGACTTTATTGGTAAATTCGTAACCGCCACCTGGCTCCATTGGAGAGATGGTCATTTTCACGCGCGCAAACTGGCCCGAACCACCCGACTGTTTCTTGTGGGTGTAATCGACGTCTGTTTCTTTGGTGAAAGTCTCGCGATAGGCAACCTGTGGGGCACCTACGTTGGCTTCTACCTGAAACTCGCGCTTCATGCGGTCGACAATAATGTCGAGATGCAATTCGCCCATACCGGCAATCACGGTTTGGCCACTTTCTTCGTCTGATTTCACACGGAAAGACGGATCTTCCTGTGCCAGACGGCTAAGTGCCAGACCCATTTTCTCTTGGTCGCCTTTGGTTTTCGGCTCAACCGCGACTTCAATCACTGGCTCAGGGAATTCCATACGTTCCAAAATAACCGGCTGGTCTGTCGCGCTAAGCGTATCGCCGGTTGTAGTGTCTTTCATGCCTACCAGCGCAACAATGTCGCCAGCGAAGGCTTCTTTAATCTCTTCACGCGAGTTGGCATGCATTTGCAGCATCCGACCGATGCGCTCACGCTTGCCCTTCACCGTGTTAATAACCGTCGCGCCGCTTTCCAGCTTGCCGGAGTAAACCCGAGCAAAAGTCAGCGAGCCCACGAAGGGGTCATTAGCGATTTTAAAGGCCAACATCGACAAAGGCTCATCATCCGAGCTTTGGCGAACAACATCCTCTTCCGTATTGGCATCGATACCTTGAATAGCCGGCACTTCGAGAGGCGACGGCATGTAATCTACAACCGCGTCTAACAGAGGCTGAACGCCTTTGTTTTTAAACGCTGTACCGTTCAAGACAGGTACGAATTTCTGAGCAATGGTACCCTTGCGGATAAGACGATTTAGCGTGGCTTCATCCGGCTCTGTGCCTTCCAGATAAGCTTCCATGACTTCGTCATCCAGCTCCACAGCCATCTCAACCAACATAGAGCGATACTCAGCAGCCTGAGCTTTGAGATCGTCACGAATATCGAAATAATCATATTCCGCACCGAGGTCTTCGTTCTTCCAAAGAACCTCTTTCATGCGGACGAGGTCAATAAGACCTTCATATTCTGCTTCTGCGCCAATCGGCAGCTGCACAACCAAAGCGTTGGCGCCGAGGCGATCTTTAATCATGTCTACGCAACGGAAGAAGTCTGCGCCCATGCGATCCATTTTGTTCACGAAACACATGCGAGGCACAGAATACTTATCCGCTTGGCGCCAAACCGTTTCCGATTGCGGCTCCACACCAGCCACCGAGTCAAACACAGCAACCGCACCATCGAGAACACGAAGCGAGCGCTCCACTTCAATGGTGAAATCTACGTGGCCTGGGGTGTCAATGATGTT
Organism: uncultured Rhodobiaceae bacterium; assembly: GCA_963932545.1. Classification (GTDB taxonomy): domain Bacteria; phylum Pseudomonadota; class Alphaproteobacteria; order RS24; family RS24; genus UBA8337. The sequence continues at coordinate 25,829 of CAWVRH010000009.1, forward strand.
GATACGCTTGTCATTCCAGAAGCAAGTCGTCGCAGCCGACGTAATGGTAATGCCGCGCTCTTGCTCTTGCTCCATCCAGTCCATAGTGGCCGCGCCATCATGAACTTCACCAATTTTATAGCTCACGCCTGTGTAATACAGAATGCGCTCTGTGGTGGTCGTCTTACCCGCATCAATATGGGCCATAATGCCGATATTGCGGTAATCTTTAAGTTCTGTCTGACGTGCCATTGGAAAACCCTCTAAGTCCTACTACCAGCGATAATGCGAGAAGGCACGGTTGGCTTCAGCCATCCGGTGCGTATCTTCGCGTTTCTTAACCGCGGAGCCACGTGAATTAACAGCATCCATCAGTTCGCCAGAAAGACGATCCACCATGGTGTTTTCGCCACGGCTACGAGCTGCCGTAATCAACCAACGAATGGCCAAGGCTTGCTTGCGTTCTGTGCGAACTTCAACTGGAACCTGATAGGTAGCCCCACCGACGCGGCGCGAACGCACCTCAACGGCTGGCATAATGTTTTCAAGAGCCTCATGGAATACAGCAACTGGCTCACGGCTCAGTTTGGCTTCAATCGCATCCAGAGCACCATAAAGAATGGTCTCTGCAGTGGATTTTTTACCATGCTGCATAAGCGAGTTCATAAATTTAGACAGAACCTCATCGCCAAATTTGGCGTCGGGAATTACCTGGCGTTTTTCTGCGCGGTGACGACGTGACATGAAACAGCTCCCTACTTCGGACGCTTAGCGCCGTATTTCGAACGACGCTGCTTACGATCTTTAACGCCCTGGGTATCCAGAACGCCGCGAATAATATGGTAACGAACACCCGGCAAGTCTTTTACGCGACCGCCGCGGATCATTACAACCGAGTGTTCTTGAAGGTTGTGACCCTCACCCGGAATGTAACTAGTGACTTCATAGCCGCTGGTCAAACGCACACGAGCCACTTTACGAAGCGCCGAGTTCGGCTTCTTCGGAGTGGTTGTGTAAACGCGAGTGCAAACACCACGGCGCTGCGGGCACTGTTCCATGGCCGGCACCTTGTTGCGGTTCTCTACTTTTTTCCGCGGCTTGCGGATTAGTTGGTTAATCGTGGGCATATTGCTCCCAATCTTCAAACACAAATAGGTCAAAACGAAAACCCACATAACCTTTGCCAAATGACAAAGCGTAAGCTCTCAAGACCTATCCGCCGTCAACCCATTTCGGGGCCTCCAGCGAGTTAAGCAGAGGATCCGGCCTTTTGAGCAGGATCATGCGTCCAAATTTTTTACTTCAGATACTCAACAGCGTTTAGGTCTTAAAAGTGACGGGGTGAGCCCCGAAACAGCTGTAAACCTACAGTCCTGTTACCAAAGTGAGTTCTTGATACGGGAATCAGGGCCAAGGGTCAAGCCCTGAATCACTGGTTTTAGCCCAACGCAAAAGAAAAATGCCGACCCCCAATAATGGAGACCGGCATTTTTTGTATTTTATCTAGTTAATTCAGATAGTTAATCTGTTTCAACCCAGTTTAAACAGCAGTATCCGCAAGTGGCTCATCTGGCAATTCTGGTGCCGGACGTGCCGCTTCTAACGCCGCATCGCGGGCCGCAGCCTCGCCTTTCAAGCGTTGCATCAACCCTCCTGTACCGGCAGGAATCAGGCGACCCACAATCACGTTCTCTTTCAGACCCACAAGCTCATCGTATTTGCCATTGATGGCAGCTTCGGTAAGCACCCGTGTGGTTTCTTGGAACGAGGCGGCTGAGATGAACGAGCGCGTTTGTAGCGACGCTTTGGTGATACCCAACAAAATAGGCACGCCTGTTGGCGGTGTTTTGCCTTCAGCCAGAACCCGTTCGACTTCCGCTTCAAACTCAAGCTTATCGATATGCTCTTCTTTCAAGAAGGCACTGTCGCCAGTGACTTGCACTTCGATTTTCTGCAGCATCTGACGAACAATAACCTCAATGTGCTTATCATTGATAGTCACGCCTTGCAGACGATACACGTCTTGAATTTCGTTAATCAAGTAATTGGCCAGCTCTTCTACGCCCGAGATAGCAAGAATGTCATGCGGTGCCGGGTGACCATCGATTAGATATTCGCCCTTCTCGATGACATCGCCCTCTTGAACCGACAAATGCTTGGCTTTAGGTACGAGATATTCAACTGGCTCCAGATCCGCCTCTTCCGAACGAATGATGATGCGACGCTTGTTTTTGAAATCGCGGCCAAATTCAACTTTACCGGTAATCTCAGCAATAATCGCATGGTCTTTCGGACGACGCGCCTCAAACAACTCAGCAACCCTTGGCAGACCACCCGTAATATCACTCGTGGACGCGCCTTCGGTTGGAATACGAGCCAAAATATCACCCGCATGCACGGTTGCGCCGGGTTCTACCGACAAAATCGCGCCAGCCGCCAGAATGAAGCGAGCTTCATTGCCGTTCGACAGGGTTTTAATCACGCCTTTATCATCTTTGACAACCATAGCTGGTCGCAAATCAGACCCACTTGCGCCCATCGAGCTGTCGGTGATAACGCGCTGGCTAATACCTGTCGCTTCATCCGTGGTTTCGGTAACCGAAACCCCTTCGACCAGATCTTCAAAGCTTACGACACCGTCCAACTCAGTAAGAATTGGAATGGCATAAGGTTCCCATTCCGCCAAACGATCGCCACGGCTAACATCTTGGCCTTCTTCGACGCGCAGACGCGAGCCATAGGCCAATTTGTGAGCGGCGCGTTCCAGACCGTTTCCGTCGACGATTTTCACCATCACGTTGCGGCTCATCACAACTGGACGACCGCTACTGTCTTTCACGATATTGGCATTTTCCAACTGAACTTTACCGTCGGCATTGGCCTCAATGAACGATTGGTCAACCACCTGCGCCGTACCCCCAATGTGGAAAGTACGCATGGTAAGCTGTGTGCCCGGCTCGCCAATAGACTGCGCCGCGATAACGCCAACCGCTTCGCCAATGTTTACCGGTGTACCGCGCGCTAGGTCACGACCGTAGCACTTGGCACAAACGCCAGTTTTGGTTTCACAAGTCAACACAGAGCGCACTTTGATGTTTACCAGATTGGCTTCTTCAATCGGCTCCATATGCTCTTCCGAGATTAGCTCGCCCGCTTTGACGATAACCGTTTCGGTGGCCGGATTAACCACATCGGCAACCGGCGTGCGACCTAGCACACGCTCAGAAAGCGATGTAATCACCTCACCCGCATCCACCACAGCCGCAACTGTGATGCCATCGGTGGTGCCGCAATCGACTTCATTGATGATGCAATCTTGTGCCACATCTACCAGACGACGCGTCAGGTAACCCGAGTTGGCTGTTTTCAGAGCCGTATCGGCAAGGCCTTTGCGGGCCCCGTGAGTGGAGTTAAAGTATTCGAGAACCGACAGACCTTCTTTAAAGTTCGAAATAATCGGTGTTTCGATAATCTCGCCAGAAGGTTTCGCCATCAGCCCGCGCATACCCGCCAACTGCTTCATTTGAGCAGGCGAGCCACGCGCACCAGAATGCGACATCATGTAAATCGAGTTAATGAACGTGTCATCATCGGAGTCGGCTGGATCGACGGTGGAAATTTTCCCCATCATCGCATCCGCAACTTTTTCCGTGCAACGCGCCCAGGCGTCAACCACTTTGTTATATTTCTCGCCTTGGGTAATCAGGCCATCGATATATTGCTGCTCGTATTCTTTCGCCAACGTTGTGGTTTCTTCGATAAGGGCGATTTTGTCTTCCGGAATAACCATGTCGTCTTTACCAAACGAAATGCCAGCTTTACAAGCCTGACGGAAGCCTACTTTCATGATGTGATCACAGAAGATAACCGTGTCTTTCTGACCGCAATGGCGGTAGACGACGTCGATCACCCGACTGATTTCTTTCTTGGTCATCAATTTATTGATGGTGTCGAAAGTCAGTTTCGCGTTCTTCGGCAATTCTTGGCCCAGCATATAACGACCGGCTGTTGTGTCGACCACGCGGTCTACCAATTCACCAGCTTCGTTCATTTCTGAAATACGGGCTTTGATTTTCGTATGGATAGAAATCGCACGGGCGTCTAGCGCCTGCTCAAGTTCCGCCATATCCCCAATCAACGTGCCTTCGCCTGGCAGATTATCGCGTTGCAGGGTCATGTAATACAGACCCAAAACGATATCTTGCGACGGCACAATAATCGGCTGACCACTGGCTGGGTGCAAAATATTGTTGGTCGACATCATCAAGACGCGAGCTTCCAACTGCGCTTCCAGCGAAAGCGGTACGTGAACGGCCATTTGGTCACCGTCAAAGTCAGCGTTAAACGCGGCGCAAACCAACGGGTGCAATTGAATGGCTTTACCTTCAATCAGCATTGGTTCGAAAGCCTGCACGCCCAAACGGTGAAGGGTTGGCGCGCGGTTTAGCATGACTGGATGCTCGCGGATAACCTCATCGAGGATATCCCAAACTTCCGGACGCTCTTTTTCCACCATCTTCTTCGACTGTTTGACAGTAGAAGACAGACCTTTGGCTTCGAGGCGCGAATAGATAAACGGTTTGAATAATTCCAAAGCCATTTTCTTCGGCAGGCCACACTGATGCAATTTCAGCTCTGGACCCACAACAATAACCGAACGACCAGAGTAATCGACACGCTTGCCGAGCAAATTCTGACGGAATCGGCCTTGCTTACCTTTCAGCATGTCCGACAAAGATTTCAACGGACGCTTATTGCCGCCCGTAATCACCCGACCGCGACGGCCGTTGTCAAACAAAGCATCGACAGATTCTTGCAGCATACGTTTTTCGTTACGCACGATGATATCTGGCGCGCGCAATTCGATCAGTCGTTTTAGACGATTGTTACGGTTGATAACGCGGCGATATAGATCGTTCAAATCGGAAGTCGCAAAACGACCGCCATCCAAAGGCACTAAGGGGCGCAACTCTGGCGGGATAACCGGAACAACGTTCAAAATCATCCACTCAGGACGGCTGCCCGAGCGCAAGAAGGCTTCAACAACTTTCAAGCGTTTGGCTAATTTCTTCGGCTTCAGCTCGGTTGTGGCCTCGGCAATGCCGACGCGCAATTCGTCGCGCAGCTCTTCCAAGTCGAGGTCTTCCAGCATAGCGCGAACCGCTTCGGCGCCGATACCGGCTACGAAAGTGTCTTCGCCATATTCGTCTTGAGCGTCGAAATATTCTTCTTCAGTCAACAATTGTCCGCGCTCAAGAGCGGAAAGCATTGGGTCAAGAACGATGAAGTTTTCGAAATAAAGCACGCGCTCCAAATCTTTCAACGTCATATCCAGCAGCAGGCCGATACGGCTTGGCAGCGATTTCAAGAACCAAATGTGGGCGACAGGTGCGGCCAGCTCAATGTGGCCCATACGTTCGCGACGCACTTTGGTAAGCGTGACTTCAACACCGCATTTTTCGCAGATAACGCCTTTAAACTTCATCCGCTTATATTTACCGCATAGGCATTCGTAATCCTTAATCGGACCAAAAATACGGGCGCAGAAAAGACCATCGCGTTCTGGCTTAAAAGTCCGGTAGTTAATCGTCTCCGGCTTTTTAATCTCCCCGAAAGACCAAGACAGGATTTTCTCCGGGCTGGCAATCGAGATGCGAATTTGATCGAAGGCCTGTTGATTGGCCTGCGGATTGAAAATATTCATGACCTCATGGTTCATCGGTCGTCTCCTGAATAGGCAGTTAGCCCGTTAATCCTAATTATCTTTGTTGTTCTCAGTCAATTCGACATTGAGACCCAAAGAACGGATTTCTTTCACCAACACATTGAAACTCTCGGGAATACCCGCTTCAAATGTATCATCACCCTTAACGATAGCTTCGTAGACTTTCGTACGACCCGCCACATCATCTGACTTCACAGTCAGCATTTCTTGTAGCGTATAGGCCGCGCCGTAAGCTTCCAGAGCCCAAACTTCCATCTCGCCGAAGCGCTGGCCACCAAATTGGGCTTTACCACCCAATGGCTGTTGCGTAACCAGACTATACGGGCCGATAGAACGAGCATGGATTTTATCGTCTACCAAGTGATGTAGTTTCAGCATGTAAATGTAACCGACGGTCACTTTACGATCGAAAGGCTCGCCTGTGCGTCCATCATACAATTGCGACTGACCAGAGCCATCGATGCCTGCCTTGCCGAGCATTTCGACAATATCTGCATCGACCGCGCCATCAAATACCGGCGTTGCCATAGGCACACCGCGACGCAAAGTCTGGCTCATCTCGATGACTTCGCCATCGGATAGTTTCGAAACCGCTGGGTCATTGGAATAAACACTTTTCAGCGTTTCTTTCACAATCTCCACATTGCCTTCGCGTTCATACACCGTCAGCGCGTCGTTAATTTGGCGACCCAGACCGGCACAAGCCCAGCCCAAATGAGTTTCCAAAATCTGACCCACGTTCATCCGACTTGGCACACCAAGCGGGTTGAGAACAACATCCACTTGCGTTCCGTCCTCGAGGTACGGCATGTCTTCTACTGGCAGAATGCGACTGATAACCCCTTTGTTACCATGACGACCGGCCATTTTATCGCCCGGCTGAAGCTTACGCTTCACGGCAACATAGACTTTGATCATCTTCATAACACCGGGTGGCAACTCATCACCGCGCTGTAGTTTGTCGACCTTGTCTTCAAAGCGCGCTTCCAAGTCACCCTTGGCTTCGTCAAACTGCTTCTTCATCATTTCGACTTCGGCCATAGCCCCATCGTTTTTCAGAGCAATCTGCCACCAATTTAGACGTGGCAAGTCTTCCAACATGCCTTGCGTGATTTTCGCGTCCGCACCAACACCCTTAGGTCCACTGGCGGCTTGCTTGCCTACCAATTGGTTTTCCAAACGAGAGTAGATGTTGCGTTCCAGAATGGCCAATTCGTCATCCCGGTCTTTTGCAAGCGCTTCAATTTCTTCGCGTTCAATCGCCAAAGCACGTTCATCTTTATCGATACCGTGGCGGTTAAACACACGCACTTCCACAACCGTGCCGGACGTGCCAGGTGGCAGTTTCAGCGAGGTATCGCGAACATCAGAGGCTTTCTCCCCGAAGATGGCACGCAGAAGTTTTTCTTCTGGGGTCATCGGGCTTTCGCCTTTTGGCGTAATTTTGCCGCAAAGGATATCGCCTGGGTTTACTTCCGCCCCAATGTAGACAATGCCAGCTTCGTCGAGGTTGCCAAGGGCTTCCTCACCGACGTTTGGAATGTCACGGGTAATCTCTTCTGGGCCCAATTTCGTGTCCCGCGCCATCACTTCGAATTCTTCGATGTGGATGGAGGTAAACACGTCATCGCGCACAATGCGTTCCGAAATCAGGATCGAATCCTCAAAGTTGTAACCATTCCATGGCATGAAGGCCACGCGGACGTTACGTCCCAAGGCCAATTCACCCAATTCAGTGGATGGGCCATCGGCCACAACATCGCCAAGCTCTACACGGTCGCCAACCCGAACCAACGGACGTTGGTTGATGCAAGTCGACTGGTTCGAGCGTTGGAATTTACGCAAGTTATAGATGTCCACGCCAGATTTCGACGCATCGGTTTCTTCCGTTGCCCGAATAACGATACGCGTCGCATCAACTTGGTCAACGACACCGGCACGACGTGCCGAAATGGCAGCGCCACTATCGCGGGCCACAACTTCTTCCATGCCCGTGCCCACCAAGGGTGCATCTGCTTGCAGCAGCGGCACCGCTTGACGTTGCATGTTCGAGCCCATGAGCGCACGGTTCGCATCATCGTTTTCGAGGAATGGGATCAGCGCAGCCGCAACAGAAACAATCTGTTTCGGAGACACGTCCATTAGATCGACCATATCTGGCGTCACCATTTCAAAGTCACCTGCCACGCGGCAGTTGATGAGCTGGTCGCCGAGGTCACCATTTTCCTCGATTTTAATATTCGCCTGCGCCACACGGAAGCGAGCTTCCTCCATGGCCGACAAATAAATCACTTCAGTGGTTACTTTACCGTTTTCAACGCGGCGATACGGGCTCTCAATGAAACCATATTTATTAACCCGTGCGAAAGTCGCCAGCGAGTTAATCAGACCAATATTTGGCCCCTCTGGCGTTTCAATTGGGCAAATACGACCGTAATGGGTTGGATGCACATCGCGCACCTCAAAGCCTGCACGTTCGCGCGTCAGACCACCCGGGCCAAGCGCCGAAAGACGGCGTTTGTGGGTAATCTCGGACAAGGGATTGGTTTGGTCCATAAACTGAGACAATTGGCTGGAGCCAAAGAATTCCCGAACCGAAGCCGAAACTGGCTTGGCGTTAATCAGGTCTTGCGGCATCACCGTATCAATATCGATGGAGCTCATACGCTCTTTAATGGCACGCTCCATGCGCAGCAGACCAATGCGATATTGGTTTTCCATCAATTCGCCAACCGAGCGAACGCGGCGGTTGCCGAGGTTATCAATATCATCAATCTCGCCACGACCGTCGCGCAGACCGACCAGTGTTTTCACAACACCGATAATGTCTTCTTTGCGCAGCACACGAACATCGTCCGGGCACTCTTGGTTCAGGCGAATGTTCATTTTCACGCGACCCACAGCCGACAGGTCATAGCGTTCGCTATCAAAGAACAGACCGTCGAACAGCGCTTGCGCCGTTTCTGGGGTCGGCGGCTCACCTGGGCGCATCACACGATAGATTTCTTCTAGCGCAGACAATTTGTCGGTCGATTTATCAGCCACCAACGTATTGCGGATGAACGGGCCTTTGTTGACCGGATCGATATCCAAAACTTTAATATCGGTATAGCCAAGCTCTAGCAGTTCTGGCAGCAGCTCTTCGGTAATTTCATCGCCAGCTTCCGCAAAAATCTCACCTGTGTCGTTGCTGACCAATTCGTCAGCCAAGAAACGACCGATAAGTTCTTCGTCCGAAACGCGCAAGTTCGCCAGACCTTCTTCGGCCAGCAATTTGGCTTTGCGAGGCGAGATCTTCTGACCCGCTTCGACAACCACTTTACCTGTTTTGGCATCAATCAAATCGAATATCGGCTTGCTGCCTTTACGCGCTTCCGCGTCATAGGCGGTAATCCAACCATCGGAATCTCGCGTGTAGGCCACTTTGCCATAGAACATGTCGAGAATTTCGTCAGAGGCATAGCCAAGCGCATGCAAAAGACCTGTGGCCGGCAATTTGCGGCGACGGTCAATACGAACATGCAAGATATCTTTGGCATCAAACTCAAAGTCGAGCCACGAACCACGGTAAGGAATTACCCGCGCAGCAAACAGCAATTTGCCCGATACGTGTGTTTTACCTTTGTCATGGTCAAAGAAAACGCCAGGGCTACGGTGCATTTGTGAAACAATCACGCGTTCCGTGCCATTGACCACAAAAGTGCCATTGTCTGTCATGAAAGGCAGGTCGCCCATGTAGACTTCTTGCTCTTTAATGTCTTTGACGGATTTAGCACCGGTTTCTTCGTCGATATCAAAAACCACGAGACGGAGCGTCACTTTCAGCGGAGCGGCATAAGTCATACCGCGCTGTTGGCACTCTTCTACGTCATATTTCGGCTTTTCGAAATCATAAGAGACAAATTCCAGCATCGAGGTGCCGGCGAAGTCTGCAATTGGAAATACGGATTTGAAAACAGATTGCAGACCCTCTTCGAGACGGCCTCCATCTGCTGCCAGAACTTGCAAGAACTGGTCATAAGAATATTTTTGAACCTCGATTAGGTTCGGCATTTCCACAACCTGTGGAATGCGCCCAAATGAGCGACGGATACGTTTGCGACCTGCGTAAGCTTGTGACATTAAGCTACCTCACTGTTATCCCATGCGGGCTAGGTTTCCCTAAAACTCGGGTTTTTCCCGAAAACATGCCAACACCCCGCGGTTTGAAGACATGTGCCGTAAAGGCAATAGAAGGGAGCCGAGGACACGCCCCAGCTCCCTCAAATTGGCAGTCGATTACTTGAGTTCGACTGTAGCGCCAACAGCTTCGAGCTTTTCTTTAAGCTCATTCGCTTCGACTGTAGGTGCGTCTTCTTTAATGTCGCTCGGTACACCTTCCACCATTTCTTTAGCTTCTTTCAAGCCAAGGCCGGTGATGGCACGAACTTCTTTAATCACATTAATTTTCTGGTCGCCAGCAGCCGTCAGAACAACTGTGAAGCTGTCTTTAACTTCGGCAGCGCCTGCATCAGCAGCCGGAGCGGCAGCCGCAGCAGCAGGTGCTGCAGCGGAAACGCCCCATTTTTCTTCCAGAAGGGTAGCAAGCTCAGCCGCTTCCATAACGGTCAAGCTAGATAGGTCTTCGGCAATTTTATTAATATCAGCCATTTTATTTCTCCAATTAATTTAAAATTTCGGGACTAAACCGCTTATGCGGCTTCACCCTGTGCAGCTTTGGCGCCCATAATGCGGGCCAGTTGACTTGCAGGAGCTTGAACAACGCCCACCACTTTCGTAGCAGGAGCCTGAATAAGACCCACAAGAATACTGCGCATTCCGTCCAGAGACGGCAATGACGCCAGAGTTTTAACACCTGCAGCATCAAGGACGTTGCCATCCATAATACCGCCAACAATGACAAGATTGTCGTTCGCTTTCGCGAACTCCGCAGCGATTTTCGGAGCCGCAACCGGATCGTCTGAATAGGCGATGGCGGTTGGACCGGTGAAAAATTCACTAACGGTTTCATTGTCGGTGCCTGCGAGAGCGAGCTTGACGAGACGGTTCTTGGTCACTTTGACCGTGCCCCCGACCTCTGCCATTTGGTTCCGCAATTCATCGAGTTGCGGAACGGAAAGCCCCGAATAGTGGGTCACAACAACTACACCAGCACCTGAAAAGATGCCGCTATATTGTGTCACAAGCTCTTCTTTACCAGCTCTATCCACTTTCACTCTCCTCTAGCATATCTTTCGATATGCTTGGTGGTGCGTTACCCGTAAGGGCTCGGCACCGGTTCGGATTTGCCATCCGTCACAAAAGCGACGCATGACGCTCTGTCTGTCCCGGGCCCAGCCGATTGAGTGGGAATCCCACTCTCAAAAACTGTTCTCCCGTCTCATACCGGCAATTAAGTCTCCCAAATGGAAAACACCTGTAATCTCGGACAGGCCGAAAGATATCAAAAGATGTCTTCCGGACATTCACGCCCCACCCCTCAAACAAGCGAGGCAGCGCGCGAAATTCTTAACCTCTTATCAGCTACTCGCTGACCACACCAGATATGTCCAGCTTAACGCCCGGCCCCATGGTGGAGCTGATCGCCAAACGTTTCATATACGCGCCTTTGGCACCAGACGGGCGGGCTTTTTGCACCGCGCCAACTAGCGCCTTAATGTTGCCGACCAACTGCTCTTCCGAGAAGCTCGCCTTGCCAACACCGGCTTGAATAATGCCTTCTTTTTCCACGCGGAACTCGACCGAGCCGCCTTTGGCAGCGCGAACCGCCTCAGCAACATCCATCGTTACCGTGCCAACTTTTGGGTTTGGCATCATATTACGAGGGCCAAGCACTTTACCCAGACGACCTACGAGAGGCATCATGTCTGGTGTGGCAATGCAGCGATCAAAATCAATGGTTCCGCCTTGAATGCTTTCCATCAAGTCTTCCGCACCCACAATCTCAGCACCCGCCGCTTTAGCTTCATCGGCTTTGGCATCGCGCGCAAAAACGGCGACGCGCTGATTGCGGCCTGTGCCACTTGGCAATTCGATAACACCACGAACCATTTGGTCGGCGTGACGAGGATCGACACCCAGATTAATGGCCACTTCAATGGTTTCATCAAATTTCGCCGTAGCGTTAGATTTCACAATCTTTACCGCTTCATCGAGCGTATAAAGTTTGTTTTTATCGACTGTTTCATTAGCAGTCGTCATACGTTTTCCGATAGCCATTAGTCACGCACCTCGAAGCCCATCGAGCGAGCTGAACCGGCAATCATCTTTTGCGCTTCGTCCAAATCGGTCGTGTTTAAATCCTTGATTTTTTGTTCGGCGATATCACGGCATTGAGCCATGGTCACGGAACCTGCAACTTCACGACCTGGCTCAGCGCCACCTTTGTCGAGTTTCGCAGCCTTTTTGAGGAAGTAAGAAGCCGGAGGCGTCTTCGTCACAAAGGTGAAGGACTTATCTTCGAAAATGGTGATAATGGTCGGAATCGGCATGTTAGCTTCCATTTCCTGCGTCTTCGCATTGAAAGCTTTACAAAATTCCATAATATTAAGTCCACGTTGACCCAAAGCTGGGCCAATAGGTGGAGACGGGCTTGCCGCCCCGGCAGGTACCTGCATCTTCAGGTAACTAGCAATCTTTTTTGCCATCTCTCGTTCCTTTACGATAATGGGGCGTGGGACGGCAGTTTGTTCTGCCTACCACACCTGACCTCAATTTAGGCTAGCTTTTCTCGACTTGCCCATACTCTAGTTCGACCGGGGTTGCCCGACCGAAAATAGACACAGCCACTTTGAGGCGTGCCTTTTCTTCATCGACTTCTTCTACAAAGCCGCTGAACGAAGCAAATGGGCCGTCGCTGACGCGAACCTGCTCACCCACTTCAAATACGATAGATGGTTTCGGCCGTTCGGCCCCATCTTGCACCTGATTTACAATCCGATCGACTTCGGCCTGTGTAATCGGCGCTGGTTTGTTTTGCATCCCAAGGAAACCCGTCACCTTTGGTGTGTTTTTCACCAAGTGATAAGCGTCATCGGTCAATTCCATTTTTACCAGCAAATAGCCCGGGAAAAACTTGCGTTCGCTGTTTACACGGCGACCACGGCGCATTTCGACCACTTCTTCGGTCGGCACCAGAATTTCTTCAAAACAATCCTCTAATCCAGCTTGCGCAGCTTGCTCACGGAGACTATCCGCAACCTTGTGCTCAAAATTAGAGTAAGCATTAACAATGTACCAACGTGCTGCCATTTTAATTAGCCAATCCTAAAAGCAGAGCGACAAACCAGCTAAGAACCTGGTCAGCGAGAAAGAAAAACAGCGACGCAAAGAATACTAAAATAAACACCATCACCGTGGTAACTGCGACCTCATTACGGGTCGGCCAAGTTACCTTCGATGTTTCGGCGCGCACTTCTTGCACAAACTTTAGCGGGTTAGCCATGGGCCGCTTCTTTCCTTTAATAAACGCTTGGGCGCAAAAGGCGCTCTAGCGGGGCCCCTAAATCGGGACCCATTTTTTCTTTCGAACCTCCGCCACTTGTAAGAAGTGGCAGGAGTGGAGGGGATCGAACCCCCAACCCCCGGTTTTGGAGACCGGTGCTCTACCAGTTGAGCTACACTCCTCTGGTTCGTCTACTCAATAATTGCTGACACGACGCCGGCACCTACTGTGCGGCCACCTTCACGGATAGCGAAGCGAAGCTTCTCTTCCATGGCGACCGGAGCAATAAGTTCCACTTCCATCTCAACATTATCACCAGGCATAACCATTTCCGTACCCGATGGCAGGCTGCAAACGCCCGTCACATCTGTCGTGCGGAAGTAAAACTGTGGACGATAGTTGGTAAAGAAGGGTGTGTGACGACCACCCTCTTCCTTCGTCAGAATGTAAGCTTCTGCCTTAAATTTCGTGTGCGGGGTAATCGAACCTGGCTTGCAAAGAACCTGACCACGTTCCACTTCTTCGCGCTTCGTACCACGAAGAAGAACACCCACATTGTCTCCAGCTTCACCGCTATCCAGCAGCTTGCGGAACATTTCAACGCCTGTGCAAGTCGTCAAAGCTGTATCTTTAATACCAACGATTTCAATCTCGTCACCAACATTAACAACACCGCGCTCAATACGACCCGTAACAACTGTACCGCGACCCGAAATCGAGAACACATCCTCGATAGGCAGCAAGAAAGCTTGGTCTTTTGGACGATCCGGTTGTGGGATGTAAGCATCCACTTCACCCATCAAAGCCATAATCGCTTCTTTACCAATCGTGTCATCACGACCTTCAAGAGCGGCCAAAGCCGAACCTTTAACGATTGGAATATCGTCGCCTGGGTACTCATAAGAGGTCAGCAGTTCACGAACTTCCATCTCAACAAGCTCAAGCAGCTCGTCATCATCGACTTGGTCAACTTTGTTCAAGAAAACAACCAGAGCCGGCACACCAACTTGGCGAGCCAACAAAATGTGCTCGCGGGTTTGTGGCATAGGTCCGTCGGCTGCGTTAACAACCAAAATCGCGCCATCCATTTGCGCCGCACCCGTGATCATGTTCTTCACATAATCAGCATGGCCCGGGCAATCCACGTGCGCGTAGTGACGCGCTTCCGTCTCATACTCAACGTGAGCTGTCGAAATTGTAATACCGCGGGCCTTCTCTTCCGGCGCTTTATCAATGTCAGCGTAATCAGAAAACTCAGCTCCACCAACCTCAGCCAATACTTTCGTAATCGCCGCTGTAAGTGTCGTCTTGCCGTGGTCAACGTGACCAATCGTGCCAATGTTACAATGCGGTTTTGTCCGCTCAAACTTTTCCTTCGACATGTCGTTCCTCGTTCCGTTAGGGGCTTGGCCCCGTTTTAAATTTCGTTTCGCCCAACCTTCGTCAGACTGGAGCGGGTGAAGGGAATCGAACCCTCATCTTCAGCTTGGAAGGCTGTTGCTCGACCATTGAGCTACACCCGCCTCTTAATCTTTAAGCCCACGCAAAACCCCGCGAAGGCTAATTTGGACCCATCTGCCACCATGACCCGATGGCCATTGGGGCAAAATGGTGGGGGGAGTTGGATTCGAACCAACGTAGGCATAGCCAACGGGTTTACAGCCCGTCCCCTTTAGCCACTCGGGCATCCCCCCCGCCCAAAGGTAAAATCTCGCACTAGCTTTCAAGCAAACACTTGATTTTAATACGAAATTAATGCACAAAACCTTGTCCGCTAGTCTCAATTTCAACCGAAAAAGGGCCCAGCGACGCAATATTTGCACATCAATGTCATCAGCTTTATAAGGAATTGTATGTCCAAGCGCAAGCCCAACCACTTAAGAAATAAAAGAAAAAACACCGCCGAGAGTGTGGTGACTTTGCTGTATGGCACCCATGCGGTTCGTGCGGCTTTGGAAAATCCGAAACGGCGGGTGAACAAGCTATTCGCCACCCAAAATGCGGCCAATGAGCTGGAAGCCATTTGCGCCAAACGAAACATCTCGGTGGAGCTGCAAACCGGCGGCGAATTGGCCTCGCGTTTGCCTGCCGATGCGGTGCATCAGGGCATGGTATTAGACGCCAATCCCCTACCCCCCGTCTCGATTGAGGATGCGGCGGCCACGGGCAAATTATTGATTATTCTCGACCAAGTATCGGACCCGCGCAATGTCGGGGCAATTTTGCGCGCCGCCGCTGTGTTTGGCGCGGGCGGCGTGATTGTGACCAAAAGAAACAGCCCCCCACCGGCTGGCACTTTGGCCAAAACGGCGGTGGGCGCTTTGGAAGTGATGCCGTTGATTGAAGTGACCAATTTGTCGCGCGCGCTGGAGATGCTGCACAAGGCTGGGTATATGAGCGTCGGCCTAGACGAACACGGCGAAGCGCTGATTGATGAAGTATCCAAAGACCGCCCGATTGCGGTGGTAATGGGCGCAGAAGGCCCTGGCCTTCGTCGGTTAACCCGCGAAACTTGCGATATGCTGGCCCGCCTACCGGTGGCCGAAAGCGCCAGCGGCGAGGCCTTTGCCACGCTCAATGTTGCCACGGCAACGGCGGTTACGCTCTACGCGTTGACGCGCTAGGGCTAGTTAAAGTTTATTGTGGGCGCCATCGCATAGCACGCCTTTGGCGGAGGCTTTGCAGCCGCAGAAGAAAACTTGGCCATCTTTTTCAGCTGTATAGGCGACGGGTTCGAAATCGCTGCCATTGTGTTTGCCATCACAAAACGGCTGTCGCGTGGACTTGCCGCAAGAACACCAAAAATAGGTTTTTCCCGCTTTGACTTCGGTTTTATAAGGCGCTTTTTGTGGACATTCCGCTTGGCTCATGTGGGGCTCCCGTGACTACTTTGTTTACACTGCTCCGATGACTATAGGGGGCAGAGCATTTCGGGCGCAATAAAAAAGCCCCGCCATTTCTGGCGAGGCTTTCTCAATTCAATTCAATTTGGTGAGACTACTGAAGGTTCTCAATAATCGTCACATTGGCCATGCCACCGCCTTCGCACATGGTTTGCAGGCCGTATTTGCCGCCTTTGCGTTGTAAAGCGTTGACCAGCGTAGCCATCAGTTTTGTGCCCGAGCCGCCCAATGGGTGACCCAACGCAATCGCGCCGCCGTGC
Source organism: uncultured Rhodobiaceae bacterium (assembly GCA_963932545.1). Lineage (GTDB taxonomy): Bacteria > Pseudomonadota > Alphaproteobacteria > RS24 > RS24 > UBA8337. The sequence goes on from CAWVRH010000009.1 coordinate 42,140, forward strand.
ACATTGAGTTTTTCCTCGTCGACGCCCAATTCTTTGGCGAAAGCTACCGGAATAGAGCCGAAAGCTTCATTGACTTCGAACACATCGATGTCGTCTATCGACAGACCGGCTTTTTCAAGCGCGCGTTTGGTGGCTGGAATTGGCGCTTCCAACATAATGACTGGGTCGTGACCCATAACCGACAGGTGGATGATTTTTGCCAATGGTTTCACGCCTAGTTTTTTCAGGCCTTCTTCATTCACAATCATCACGCCCGAGGCGCCATCGCAAATTTGGCTGGCCGAGGCTGCCGTGATGACACCATCTTCGGACAGAAGCTTCACGCCTGAGATGCTTTCGATGCTGGCGTCAAAGCGGATGCCTTCATCGGTTTTGTGCATTTCTTTGTCGCCATCTTCATTGGTTACTTCAACCGGAACAATTTCCGTATCAAAGGCACCTGCTTGGGTGGCGGCAATCGCGCGCTCGTGGCTACGATACGCATAGGCATCGACATCTTCTTTGCTCAGGCCGTATTTCTTGGCAACCATTTCGGCACCCACAAATTGGCTAAACTGAACATTTGGGTAGCGCTCTTGCATGTTCGGGCTGACGTAAAAGCCATGCCCTTCTTTAAACGGCAAGGAGATTGGCAGACCCATAGGCACGCGGCTCATGCTTTCGACACCAGCCGCGATAACGCAATCCATGGTGCCAGACATTACCGCTTGTGCTGCAAAGTGAATGGACTGTTGCGACGAACCGCACTGGCGGTCGATCGAGGTGGCGGGCACGCTCTCTGGCAATTTAGAGGCCAGAACCGCGTTGCGGCCAATGTTGCCAGCTTGCTCGCCAGCTTGGCCCACGCAACCCATAATCACATCTTCGACAGATGCCGGATCGGCGCCTGTGCGGTCGATGAGGTTGTTGATAACTTCGGCAGCCAAATCAGCTGGATGCCAGTCTTTAAGTCTCCCGCCGCGGCGACCCCCTGCGGTGCGCGCTGCGGCTACGATATATGCTTCTGCCATGTGGCTCTCCTATTGTTGTAAAATATTTGAAATTCACTTGGCGTCAATCATACCAAATGCGGGAGCGCCCCGACAAGTGAATTTTCATTTGCACATTTATCGCCACGCCTTAACATGTGGCAAATCTTTATAGGGAGACAAAAATGAAAACGCGTATTACAGAATTATTCGGCATCGAGCATCCAATCATTCAAGGCGGCATGCACCATGTGGGCTTCGCCGAAATGGCGGCGGGCGTATCTAACGCTGGCGGACTAGGCATTATTACCGGCCTGACCCAACGCACACCAAAAGATCTCGCGAATGAAATCGCGCGTTGCAAAGACATGACAGACAAGCCTATCGGCGTGAACCTGACGTTTTTGCCCGGCTTTGCAGACCCTGATTATCCGGGCTACATCGAAGCGATTATTGCCCATGACGTAAAAGTCGTGGAAACCGCCGGTCGCAGCCCCGAGCAATATATGCCGATGCTGAAAGACGCGGGCATTAAAGTCATTCACAAATGCACCAGCGTTCGCCACTCTTTGAAAGCCGAAAGAATTGGCTGTGATGCCGTAAGCGTAGATGGTTTCGAATGTGGTGGTCACCCCGGTGAAGACGATATTCCAAACATGATTTTGCTGCCACGCGCGGCCGAAGAGCTGACCATTCCTTTTGTTGCCTCGGGCGGCATTGGCAACGCCAAGCAACTGGTTGCCGCTTTGGCGCTGGGCGCTGAGGGCGTAAACATGGGCACGCGTTTCATCGCCACCAAAGAAGCGCCAGTTCACCAAAACGTAAAAGACGCGCTTGTCGGTGCCAGCGAGCTGGACACGACTTTGATTATGCGTCCGCTACGCAATACCGAGCGGGTTTTGAAAAATGATGCGGTGAACCGTATTCTCGAAAAAGAGAAAGAACTGGGCGCCGACATTAAAATCAATGACATTATGGATGAAGTGGCTGGCGTTTACCCGAAAATCATGTCCGATGGCGACATGGACTCGGGGGCTTGGAGCTGTGGCATGGTCGCGGGTCTTATCCACGACATCCCAAGTTGCCACGACCTTATCAGCGGCATGATGAAAGAAGCAGACGAGATTATTACGAAACGTCTGAAAGCTTTCGCCGCTTAAGCACCCAGCATGAGAATAAGAAAAGCCCCGCCCTCTTTTGAGAGCAGGGCTTTTTTGTGCCCGAACCAGAGGCTCGCTTCCAGAGGCTTAAGGTGTGACGATATTAAAGTCTGGGTTGAACTCATCCAGATTGCCGAACACTTTCATGAGAGCCAGCGGATTGCCACCGACTTTCACATTGCCTTTGACAATCTCTTTCGGGAAGCTGGTTTTACCCACCGCCACGGCATTGAAAATAGCGCGGGTAAGGGTCAGTGACGCATCCGGATTTTTGACCTGTTTATTCGCGATATTGTTCAGCACGCTATTGTCGAGCGAGAGAACAAATTTCTCTTTCGTGTCGGTGAAATCCAAATTGATTTTCACTTCCACATCATCCAAACCTTCCGGATTAAAGCGCACGGCCATGAAGTCTAGGAACATGCCGGTTGGCACGGAACTGACGACATCTTGGCTGGCGGTGCGAATGCTCCCGCCTTTGACCACGCCTTCACGCAATTCTTGTGCGCCCGTTAGGTAGAAATTGCGCCATGGGCCGCTTTCTGCCTGATAGCCCAATTGCTCATAGGCATCGGCCAAGAGCGCGCGGGCTTGTTTGTGTTTTGGATGGGCGAACACATAATGGTTTAAAAGCTCCGACGCCCAGCGATAATCGCCCGCCTCGGAAGCGAATTTGGCTTGCCGCAGCAGCCCATCTGGGCCACCTGCCAAGGCCATCATTTTGCGGCCGCGGACTTCGGGTTCTTGTGGGTTTAAATTGGCGGGCACCCCGTCGAAAAAGCCGAGATAGAAATTATATACGGCGCGCACATTGTGGCTCACCGTGCCGTAATAATCGCGATTGTAAAACTCTTGCGCGAGCGATGGCGGCAGATCCAACATGTTGGAAATCTCGGTCGACGTATAGCCTTGGTTCATCAGACGCACCGTTTGGTCATGCATGAAACGGTACATATCGCGTTGCTTGGAAATATACTCCATGCCTGCCTCACGGCCCCAACGCGGCCAATGGTGCGAGCCGAAGACGACATCTGTACGGTCGCCAAATAGCTCCACCATATCGGTTAAATGACGCGACCAAACCAGCGCATCGCGAATTTTCGCACCGCGCGGAGTGTAAAGATTATGCATCACACCGTTAACTTCCTCGGCCACGCAGAGCGCTTTGAGGTGCGGCAGATAGAAAACAAATTCAGCCGGCGCTTCCGCCCCTGGCGTCAGTTGAAACTCGAACTCAATGCCATCGAGGATGAGTTTTTGTCCGGTTTTGGTAATCGTATCTGTCGGCGTTAGCAAAGTGATGGAACCAAAAGCGACGCTTTTGCCAAGACCACTATCAATGGCGCCTTGCGGTGTGGCCGGCAGCAAATTGCCGAACATATAGCCCGCGCGACGCCCCATGGCATTGCCCGCAATCACGTTCTCGCTCGACACTTCTTTGACAAAATGCTCTGGCGCGACAAACCGAATGCGGCCCGAGGCGAGGTCTTTCTCATTGGCCAAAGCCCGTATGCCCGCAAAATGGTCAGCGTGGCTATGCGTGGCCAAAATGGCTTTCACCGGACGCTTGCCAAAATGGCTATCGACCAGCGCCATGGCAGCATCCATGGTTTCTGTGGCGGTGAGTGGGTCGACCACAATCCAGCCTGTTTTGCCTTCGATGAAGGTCACATTCGCGAGGTCATAGCCGCGCACTTGATAGATGCCTTTGCGGACCTCAAAAAGCCCATGAATGGCATTGAGCTTGGCTTGGCGCCATAGGCTCGGGTTCACCGTATCGGGGCGCGGGCCATCGAGATATTCCATGCCCGTCATATTCCAGACCACGCGGCCAGTTTTGTCTTTCACCACGAGGGCGTCTGGCTTGGCCAGCAGACCCCGATTGGCCAGTTTAAAGTCTTGCGTGTTTTCAAACGGTAGGCGCTCGATTACTTTTTCATGCGCCACCTTGGTTTTTACACTGGCCGGTTTGCGCTCAAAGTCGGCGCTATGGACGCTGCCGAGTGTAAAAAAACTAACAATCAAAAGTGATACTATATGTTTCATGGTTTCCCCCAACGCCTGCGCTTTCTTAACGCGCTATTTATTCTAAATCTTTTTTGTGTTCGCTTCTATTATTTTTCGCCACCGTGGGCTTGCACAGGCGGCGGAAAGGCATGTTCTTGCTCGTCATCTAAATACAGCGGGTATTTTTGCATGACGCGTGAAAAATTCGGCCAGTCTAAAAACCGCAACACCCAATCGCGCACATTGGGCAATTCCAGATGTTCGTCGAACCAATTTATATCCGCGATGCGGAACTGGCGCACGAAAGGCAGCAAGGCGACATCTGTATAAGTGGGTGTATAGGCGGGCGCGGCTCCGCCCAACCAATCGCCCGTCAAGCGCGCCTCTAAAGGAGCCAGCAACCGCACGCAATGGTCGCGTTGCTCGGTTACATCCACGGCTTCTTCGGGGTAGCGCGTGGCATATTTATAGCGGTCTAAATGATGTTTGAAGTCTGTGTCGAAAAGGTCGATGAGCGCGTCGTCTTTATTCGGCAGCCAGTTTAGCGGATCATTTTGCGCTAGCGCCCAATCCATCACGGCGCGGCTTTCGTCTATCACCTCGCCCGAGGGCAAGCGCAACACGGGCACGGTGCCTTTGGACGAAAGCGCGAGCATGGCTTCGGGTTTATCGCGCAACATAATTTCGCGCAAAACCACAGGCACTTCGGCCACGGCGACGGCCATGCGGGCGCGCATCGCATAGGGGCAGCGCCGAAAACTATAGAGCTGGGGTAGCTCAGTCATTTGCTCTCCTGGGTGCTCTCCCGGGCGCGCTCCCATCCCCCTGTTGGCCGATATGTTCTTCGCCGCGCGCGCGGGCTAATTTGATTTGCTTCTGGCGTTGGCGAAAGCGCAAGCGGTCGGCTTGTGAGTGGGTGTCGATGCAATATTCGCACGAGATACCTGCCTCATAAGCGGCGTGGGTTTTTTGCGCTTGGGTCAGCGGCATTCGGCAGCCGTGGCACATGTCATAGTCGCCCTCTTTGAGCCCGTGTTTGACGCTGACGCGTTGGTCGAAGACGAAGCAATCGCCGTCCCATTTGCTGTCGGTCTCGGCCACGGTTTCCAGATATTTGAGGATGCCGCCTTGCAGATGGAAGATGTTTTCAAACCCTTGGCCTACCAGATAGGCGGTGGCTTTTTCGCAGCGAATGCCGCCAGTGCAAAACATGGCGATGTTTTTTGGCTTTTCGGCTTCGTCTAATTTGGCCAGATAGCCATCCACCCATTCGGGGAAATCTCGGAACGACTTGGTTTTCGGGTTCACCGCGCCTTCGAAAGTTCCGATGGCGACCTCAAAGCCATTGCGCGTATCGATGACCAAAGTGTCTGGGTCGGCGATGAGCTGGTTCCAATCTTTGGGGGCGACATAAGCGCCGACGTCTCCGACGGGGTCAATATCGGGCTGGCCCATGGAGACGATTTCTTTTTTCAAGCGCACTTTCATGCGGTGAAAACTGGCCTCGGCGGCGAAGCTGAATTTCGGGGTAATATCGGCAAAGCGCGCATCGGCGGCCAAAGCCTGCATAAGGGCTTCGAGCGCAGTTTGCGAGCCGCAAACCGTGCCATTAATACCTTCGGGCGCCAGCAGAATAGTGCCCAACAAACCCGCACGGCGGCAATGCGTTTGCAAAATGGGCCGCACGGCTTCGAAGTCATCGAGGCGCACGAATTTATAAAACGCGGCCACAACAAAAGGCGTCTCGGCCGGCGCGGCAGGCACCGCTATCGGGGAAGTTTTGCTCATGGGGGGAATGTGCAAGAAATCGGCACGGATTTCAATTGTCTTAAATGCCTTGCTCTCGTCTTAGCCGCTCAATCGTCTCTCTATCAGCAGGTTTTATTCCCCAGCTGTGCTTTGGCTGCTTAGAATGACAAATCACGCACAAGGAAGCTAGGTTTGCATCAAAGTTATTAGTTGTGACGCCATTTTTGTGGTGCGCATGAAGCAATTTAGTATAGTCTCGAAGCGCAACGCCGCATTGCTCGCATTTCCAACCACACCTTTGTCTGTAGCTCCGCGATATTTTGTTCCATTCGCTCACATACCCCCCTAAAGGGGCAGTGATGTCAGAATGCTTGGGCGTCGATTTAAAGAAAGTCTGATATTCGAAAAAGAAAGTTTCCAAGGAAAAATTTTTCATTACTTTATTAGTATCTACGAAAAGGTTTTTACAGCCTTCATAATTCAAATGATTCAAACAGTTTTTGCAGGGATATAACCGCACATCTATCTCATCATTTGGCCTCCCCATAATTTGGTTATCAGGCTCGACACGAAACATGCCATCTGTTTTCTGAGACACTACGTATCGCTCAAAGCGATTATTAGAACGCATCTCGTGGAGTGTGGAGCAATCAACGAGGTGGAACCTAGGAGGGTTTGCTGGGCTAGTTTCAAGAGTAATTCGGTCTATTCTGGTGTCTTTAATATATAGAACCACTGCGGCATCTTCGTAGGCAAGTAGGCCGCCGGGACCCGCAATGTCGTCTAAATTTACTTTTTTAATGGGTACCCCTGCCGCGCTTCGAAGAGCATCTAGCAACCGTTTTGACGGCCCCCTCTCAGGCCCCCAGTCCAGTAATGGTGCCCCGAGATATTCCCTTGTCGCCTTCAAACGGTCTTTTGCACTAACCATCACCTTGCCCCAACGTACCTATGATTTTTATTATTTCTTCTTTTGTTTTTGTTTGTACGCGAAACTCAACACGTCTTGATTTGGCTTTATTTTCCTCACCTCGTGTGAGAATAAGACGGCTCGACGAAAGGCCGTTAGCTGTAATCGTCGTGCGAGCCCAATCTTTGAGCCATCCCTGTGAATCAAAGTCTAACTGCAGGCAGTATCGAAGCACCGACCGAGTGCGATCTTGAGACAATTCCATATTTCCAAAATAGGCTTCGTCAGAGTTTGACCTTACAAAATTCCATTCAGAAGATGTGTGGCCTTCAATACGAACTTCATCGATGGACTTCCTAAATGTCACGAGGACATCTAGATAGCGCGGACAAAAATCGGTCAAAATATTTTTGAATTTTGGTGTGAGACCCGCTCTTCCTTGGTCAAAAAGAACCTCTGGATTGTTAAAGCGAACAATCAAAGTATCTCTCTCGATTTCGGCGTCCCATTTTTTGAAATCTTCTTTGAACTCTTCATTCAAGGCTTCATAAATTTCAATTTGGCTTTCCTGCCAAGCCTTTGTAATTTTCTCAATTGCGCTTTGTTGTTCAAGCGTGTCCATAATGTAAGAGATTGCGATGAACAGAAATATCACCATCAGACCAGCCATTAAATCTGAGACCGTTAGCCAATAGTCATCTTCTTCAGTCGTGACCGCGCCGAAAACCTTTTGAGTTACCGACATTACTTGTCACCCCTATCTTCCAAATGAACATGGTCTGGCAAAGCAGAGGCCACACCTTGCCAATTTTCAGCCAGCTTTTGTGAAATTGAGGCTAATTCCTGTCCAACACCTTCAAATTCTGTCGATAGCGCATCCACTTGAGCAGTTGTAAAACCCTTCAGCTCTTTTAAAGATTCTTCAACTAGACCTTGTGTCGCCCGTTGGGCATTGGTCACGCCCTCAGTTAGAGCTTTTTGCATGTCGATGGCCATACTCTCGACAGCCTTCTGTTGTTGCGACGCAACGTCGGCAGTCCGCTTGCCAATCTCTTCTGCCTTCTTGGCTATGTTTTCTGCCATACGGTCCATGTCAGAGCCTAACCTATCAAACCCGACACCCAATGCAGAAAAAGCAACTGTCTGTTTTTCGAGTATGCGGTTTACTTCAACACCAATGCTATCGATAACGCTCTCACTTTTCTTGGACAAAGCCTCTAATGAGTCACTAATACCATCTCCCAAACGGCTGTAATTTTTATTCAGCTCTTCGAAGGCCGAACGGTATGAAACAGCTGCAGTATTTATTTCTCGTGAGGCATCCAGCACTTTCTCAGAAAATTGCGAAGTCATGCGCTGAATGTTTTCCTCAATGAAAGGAAATGCTTCAACAGCTTGCTGTTTCATAGCGGCGAAGGCTCGAAGCCTAGTCTCTAGGTCATCCATTTGGGTTTTTTGCTGAGCCAATAACTCAGACAACGCCTGCAAATGCTCAGGGATTTTTTCGGTATGAGTAGCAACTTTTTCCAGAGCCTGTTCCGAGCGTTCCGTCGCCTCAATTGCCTGCACCCAGCGTTTCTCCATTTCCTCTAGGTGCTGTTTGTAATTTTCCTGCCAAACCAAAAGGTTGTCCATTGACACCTTAAGTTGCTTAAAGTTTTCGCCGAATTGTTCGTTTAGTTTGGTGTTGAAATCTCTGATAACACTCTCCAATGCATCTATCAGCGCCTTGGAATTGTTGTCGGTCATGTTTTCCGCAAAGCTCTTAAACTCTGTAACAAGCTCTTCCCTCAAACCTTTGCTAGCCTCTTTTATTTCTAATAGCGCGTCATAGACATCAGAGGGGTCAGGGTCCCCAGATTGATTAGGCTTTTGGTGATAAATAACTTCCGCACGCCAAGCCAGCGCCAAAAACATGCCAACTATGCTCGTTGCAAAGGCAAACTTCAGTCCTTCGAGCAACTGGGGAACACTTTCCTGAATATTTCCGACATCAAAATCTTGAAGTCCCAAAAAAATTCCAAAAAAAGGTTCCAAAAACACCCGCAGTAGTCAAAATTCCTGGAAGAGCCCTGTCAATAGAGCCAGCTAGTTCAGGTTGTTTCTGCTTCCGGCGGAACATAAAAACCGCAATAGCTAACAGTCCAAGAGAAAACCAAAAAATCGGTCTATTTTCATATAAAGCTCTAATAAATGACAGCATTCTGTGTCTCCAATTGTTTGTTTTATTATTAAAAACGCAATACAAACAACTGAACGCAAGAGACAGAGCGACAACTAACTATCTATAATCAAATGAAGCAACAAGAATTTTAGAATCCCACAGCCCTATCGTCTTCCCCACGGCTCGCATCCGCCGCGCCTTCCAGCGTGCCGTCTTCTTGCACCACAATCGCCTCCACGCGGCCCAGCGCGTATTTGAAATGTGGCCACGGATACAGCTTATGCTCGCGCGCCAGCAGCCCGCGCATGTTGCTTACGCTCATCGTGCCTTTTTCTAGCATCACGTAATCTGGCTGCCATTGGCTGTGGCTTTTTCGGGCATGCACCGCTTGCTGCGCCGACATATCAAAATCGATGACGTTCAGCAGCGTTTGGAACACCGAAGTAATAATCGTCGCGCCGCCCGGGGTGCCGACCACTATTTTTAACGCGCCGTCTTTTTCGACGATGGTCGGCGTCATCGATGACAACATGCGTTTGCCCGGCGCGATGGCGTTTTTATCATCGCCCACGAGGCCGAATTGATTGGCGTGGCCCGGCTTGAGGGAGAAATCATCCATCTCATTATTGAGGAAAAATCCACCGCCCTGCACCACCAGCTTGGAGCCGAAATTACCGTTCAACGTGGTGGTGATGGAAACCGCATTGCCTTGCGGATCGACGATGGAGAAATGCGTCGTCTCGACGCTTTCAATAACCCGCACAAGGCCCGGTTTTACTTGCTCGCTAGGGGTTTTTACGCGCATCGAAATATCGGAATTGCGCGCCGCGATATAGGCTTTGTCGGTCAGGCTTTTTATGTCTACGGACACGAAATCTGTGTCGCCCATATGCGTGGCGCGGTCGGCGTAGACGCGGCGTTCTAGCTCAGTCATCAGGTGAATATGCGCCGCAGAATTATGCCCCATGGCGCCAATGTCATAGCTTTCCGCGCCTTGTAAAAGCTGCGCCAAGGCCAAGCCGCCCGACGAGGGAGGCGGCATGGAAATGACCGTATGGCCGCGATAGGAAAACTCTATCGGCTTGCGCCAGACGGCCTCATAGGCGGCTAAATCTTGCAAGCTAACCAGCCCGCCGCCAGCTAACATTTCCTCGGCGATTAAATTGGCTGTCTCGCCCTTGTAAAAATCGTCGCGGCCTTGGGTGGCGATGCGGTCTAGGGTGCGGGCTAAATCTGGAAAGGCAATTCGATCGCCCTCCACCCAAGCGCCCTGTTGTTTTATCACCGCAGGCGAGAAGCGGTTTACCTCGCGGAAATCTTGCTGATAGCGGTTGAACATGCGCGCCGCTTTCGGCGTTAGCGCAAACCCGCTTTGCGCCAAATGAACACTGGGGCGCACCAGCGCATCCCATGGTTTGGAGCCAAAGCGCTCGTGCAAGGCCACCATGCCCGCCACACTGCCCGGCACGCCGACCGCAAAATGACCCTTGAGGCTAAGCCCTTTAATTACGTCGCCCTGCTCGTCTAAATACATGTCTCGGCTGGCTTCGAAGGGCGCGCGTTCGCGAAAATCTAGCGCGCCGCGCTCGCCATTGGCCAAGCGATAGACCATGAAACCGCCACCGCCGAGATTGCCCGCCTGTTGGTAAACCACGCTCAAGGCAAAGTTAACCGCCACCGCCGCATCAAACGCATTGCCGCCATCGCGCAGCACATCGCGGCCAATCTCGGAAGCCAGAAAATGCGCCGAGACGACCATCGCGGTCTCGCCCGTTACGCCCGCTGGCGCCAAACGCCAATGATGCGCCACATGCACAGATTGCAAATGCAAAAACGGGCCTAGGAACATCAGCCCCACCATGGCGACAATTGCCCATGTTGGCTGCTTTACAGAAGTAGGGGTCTGGGAGCTAACTTTAGGCATATCAACAACGGCTTCCTTGAGGGGTTATAAAATGGCTCTGGTTTCCATGAGCTTAATCATAATCCTCGCCCTCGCCACCAGAAAAACCAAACTGTGCCTTGTAAGACTAGAAATTGCGCTCTAGGATTTACCCCTTACAGGGAGAATGTCATGAGTGCTGCTGAACAAATTTTACCGGGTCATCAAAAATATGCGCGTCTGTTTACGCCGCTGAAACTGGGCCATACCGTGCTGAAAAACCGCGCGATTATGGGCTCTATGCACACAGGCCTCGAAGAGCAAGCCGATGGTTTTGAGCGCATGGCAGCCTATTATAGCGAACGCGCGGCTGGCGGCGTTGGCATGATTATCACCGGCGGCATTTCACCGAATGAAGAAGGCGGCATGATGCTGCAAGATAAAGACGGCGTGAAAATGTTCGCCGCTTCCAAATTATCCAATGAAGCCGAAGCCGCAGGTCATCGCATGGTGACTGACGCTGTGCATGCGGCGGCGCCCGATTGCAAAATGGTTATGCAAATTTTGCACATGGGCTCATTGGCTGCCAATGATACGCCGGTTGCGCCCTCGCCCATTAAGTCTCGTATCTCGCGCACCCCGCCAGTTGAGCTAGACGCGACGGGACTAGAAAAACAAATCGCCGACCACGCAGAATGCGCTCGCCTCGCCAAACATGCTGGCTATGATGGGGTCGAGATTATTGGCTCGGCTGGCTATTTGCTGTCGACCTTTTTGGTTGAGAAAACCAACCAGCGCACCGACCAATATGGCGGCTGCTACGAAAACCGCATGCGCTTTCCCCTCGAAGTGGTGCGCCGCGTGCGCGAAGCTGTGGGCGAAGACTTTATTGTGGTGTTCCGCATCGCCGCCATGGATATGCTGCAAGGCGGCATGAGCTGGGATGAGGTGGCTGAGCTATCTAAAGAGCTAGAAAAAGCCGGCACCAGCATTATTTCCACTCATTTTACTTGGCACGAAAGCGCCGTGCCGACCATCGCCACCATGGTGCCTCGCGCAGCCTTTACGTCTGTCACGGCTCGCGTGCGCAAGGAAGTGTCGATACCGGTCATCACCTCCAACCGCATTAACATGCCGCAAGTAGCCGAAGATGTTCTCGCGCGCGGCGATGCCGACCTTGTGTCGATGGCCCGCCCGATGCTGGCCGATAGTCAATTTATGGCCAAAGCGGCCGAAGACCGCGCCGATGAGATTAACACTTGTATCGCCTGCAATCAGGCTTGCCTCGACCATACATTTGGCGGCAAAACCACCAGCTGTTTGGTTAATCCGCGCGCCTGCCATGAAACGATATTGAAATATGAGCCAACGCAAAACGCCAAAACCATCGCGGTGATTGGCGCCGGCCCTGCGGGGTTGGCCTATGCCACCACGGCGGCCGAACGCGGCCATAAGGTAAGTTTGTTCGATGCGGGCTCGGAAATTGGCGGCCAGTTTAACCTCGCTAAATTAGTGCCGGGCAAAGAAGAGTTTTACGAGACGCTGCGCTATTACGGCAAAATGATTGAGAAGCTGAATATTAAGCTCACCCTAAACACCCGCGTCGAGGCCGATAGTCTGGGCGCATTTGACCATGTGGTTGTGGCGACGGGCATCAGCCCGCGCGTGCCCGACATGGAAGGCATCACCCACGAGAAAGCCGTCAGCTATATTGATGCGCTGAAAGGCAATAAGCCCGTCGGCAAGCGCGTGGCTATTATGGGCGCGGGCGGCATTGGTTTTGATGTGGCCGATACGCTGTCGCATGATGGCCCATCGGGAGCTTTGGATATCGATGTCTTCGCCAAAGAATGGGGCGTCGACTTTAAAAACCATCCGCGTGGCGGCGTGACAGGCATTGAGCCAGAGGTGGCCAGCGCCGATAGAGAGATTGTCCTGATGCAGCGTAAAGATACCGCCGTCGGCAAAGGACTGGGCAAAACCACAGGCTGGACGCATCGGTTAACCTTGGCGCGGCGCGGTGTGAAAATGCTCAATGGCATTGAGTACCAAAAAATTGACGACCTCGGCCTGCACATCACGCGCGATGGACAACCCGATATTCTGGAAGTCGACACGGTGGTCATCTGCGCTGGACAAGAACCTTTGCGCACCTTGTATGATACGCTGGAAGCCAGCCATCCATCTGTGGAGCTAGTCGGCGGGGCCTATGAGGCGGCCGAACTGGACGCCAAAGCCGCCATTAAACAGGCTTGCGAATTGGCGGCGGCAATTTAGACCTGAGCGAGAAGCTTGGGATGGCGTGTCTTTACCCACAGGATAGTCGGCCACCCATAGGATAGTCGGCAGTTTCCTTGATTTATAACAAATAACCGGCTTGCCGAGGTTGGCCTCAAAAAAGCCTTTAAATTGCCCTCTGGTGTTCGCAAGAGCGTAAAAAAGCATGACGCCTATGCTTATTCGGTGTAAATAATCCGAAGAGCGCTCCGCTGCGTAGAAAGTTTAGAGAAATCTTCAAAATGACAGAATTTGATAGCTAACACGTTCTATTCGTAATCCGTTGTTATTAAAAAGAGACAAACATGGCCTTTGATCCTGAAAACCACGACACGCAAGACATCGTTGAGCGCCCCACGAAACGTAGATTTGGTGTGAGCCGAGCTATTCTTACCTCTTTTGTGGTTATCCTTGGCATTTCTGCTTGGTTGATGAGCGGTATTATGTCGGAAAATTCAGCCCCCTTGGAAATGGCCAAACCCCTGTTTGATGTCAACGCAACGACCTCTCGCTTTAAAGTTGTGGTTCAAGATTTAAAAGCCGAGCCTTTTGTTAATAAAATCAAACTTCAAGCCCGCACAGAAGCCGATAAAATCGTGACAATATCGGCTGAAACTCGCGGAACCATCGCCGCCCTGCCCGTCGAAAAAGGGTCCTTCGTGCAAAAGGGCCAGACCGTGTGCCAAATCGATTTTGGGGCCCGCCAAGCCCAGCTCGACCAATCCCGGGCTTTGCGCGATGCGCGCAAGATTGAATATAACGCGGCCGTGAAACTCAACAAACAAGGCCATGCTTCAAAAAGCCAATTGGCCAGCTCGCGCGCCTCCTATGACGCCGCCATGGCATCTGTAAAAGGCGCTCTGGTTGAATATAGTCGCACCAAAATCAAAGCCCCCTTTGGCGGCATTCTAGATACGCATCCAGTGGAAATCGGCCATTTCATGAGCATCGGCCAGCCTTGCGGCACGATTATCGATAAAGACCCGCTGCTGATTGTCGCTCATATCGCCGAAAACCATGTGAAGCATATCGACATTGGCGCGCGTGGCACCGCCAAATTGGCAACGGGCGAGACCGTTAGCGGCTTTGTTCGATATATCGCCGAGACACCAGATATGTCGACCCGCACCTTTCGGATGGAGCTTGAGGTTCCCAATAAAGATTTAAAGTTGCGCGATGGCGTCAGCGCTGAATTGCGGCTGAACACAGGCAGTGTTTTGGCCACTCGCATTCCCCAAAGTGTTTTGACTTTGGGCGATAGCGGTCAATTGAGCGTCCGCGTTGTCGACGGCAACCGCGTGGCCATTCGTCCCGTGCAAGTGATTGCCGATGACCGAGGCGGTGCTGTGGTTGTGGGTCTAGCGGCTTCGGAAAAAGTGATTGTGCGCGGTGGCGAATATACGCGCGACGGTCGCGAAGTTGATTTTGAAATCGAAGCTGTGACAGCGACGAGCCAGAATGGGGCACAAATCCGATGATGTATAATTTTATCACGGCAGCCATTGGCCGAAGCCGAGCCGTTTTAACCATTCTTGCCGCTTTGCTGCTTGGCGGGCTTGGCTCTTATGTCACCCTGCCGCGCGAAGCCGATCCGGATATTCCCATTCCGATTATTTACGTTGGTGTGGTGCTTCCCGGCATTGCGCCTACCGATGCCGAACGCCTATTGGTTAAGCCAATGGAGCTGGAGCTTCGCACGCTAACTGGCCTCAAAGAGATGCGTTCTGTCTCGGCACAAAATTATGGCGCGGTTATCCTCGAATTTGATGTGAGCTTTGATAAAGACCAAGCCCTGCTTGACGTCCGAGAAAAAATGGACCAAGTGCGCTCCGACATGCCATCCGACGCCGAAGAACCCGATATCCGCGAGTTTAATGCCGGCCTGTTTCCGGTGATTATGGTCAATCTGACGAGCCCCGGTTCGGAGCGCGAGCTGTTTACCTATGCCAATAAATTAAAAGAAGAAATCTCCGGCATGCCAAGCGTTCTGGAAGCCAAGCTAATCGGCCATCGCGAAGAAGTCTTGGAAGTGGTTATCAATCCAAGCGCCATGGAAAACTACAATATTACCGCCACCGAATTATACAATACGCTGGCGCGCAACAACCAATT
The DNA here is from genome assembly GCA_963932545.1 of uncultured Rhodobiaceae bacterium. Lineage (GTDB taxonomy): Bacteria > Pseudomonadota > Alphaproteobacteria > RS24 > RS24 > UBA8337. The sequence goes on from CAWVRH010000009.1 coordinate 57,369, forward strand.
AGTGCCGGCTGGCAGCATTGATAATGGCAACGGCCGTTTTGCGCTGTCGGTCCCGGGTCTCATCGAAAATGCTGCCGATGTGTATCAACTGCCAATCAAAACCCAAGGCGACGCCGTCGTGCGCCTCAGCGATATCGCAGAAATTCGCCGTAGCTTTAAAGACCAAGCCGTGGTGGCGCGCTATAACGGCCAGCCAACCATCTCTATTGAGGTGACCAAGCGCTTAGGTGCCAACATCGTGAACAGCACCCGTGATGTGCGCACACTGTCTTTGGCTTTTACCGAAGATTGGCCTGAGAACATTGAGGTCGATTTCTCCTCGGATATCTCGAGCTTTATTTTTGAAATGCTCGGCTCTTTGGAAATCTCTATCTCCAATGCCATTTTGTTGGTGATGATTTTGGTTATCGCAGCGCTGGGCTTGCGCTCGGCTTTGCTGGTTGGCCTGTCTATTCCCACGTCGTTTCTTGTCGGCTTCCTCATCGTTGACCTTTTGGGCATGACTTTGAACATGATGATTATGTTCGGCTTCATTTTGTCCGTGGGTATTTTGGTGGATGGCGCCATTGTGGTGGTTGAATATGCCGACCGTAAAATGGCCGAAGGCCTAGACCGCAAAAAAGCCTATGCGATGGCTTCCTCGCGGATGTTCTGGCCGATTGTATCCTCCACAGGCACCACTCTGGCCGCCTTTGCCCCGATGCTTTTCTGGCCGGGTGTAAGCGGCAAATTCATGTCCTTTTTGCCAATTACCGTTATCATTTTGCTCTGCGCTTCGCTGGCCACGGCCATGGTTTTCTTGCCCGTTATTGGCGGTTTAGTCGGTAAATCTGAGCAAGAGGGCGACCCCCTTCTGTCTAGTCTTGCGGGTGATAAAAAACTCTATGTCAGCCAAACACCTGGCTTCACGGGGCGCTATTTGCGCTTCCTGAAGACCTGCATCAATTGGCCGATTGCCACTATCTCTGTCTCCATCGCCGTTTTGACAGTTGTGGTTATGCTCTACAGCAAGCACGGCGCGGGCGTCGAGTTCTCGGCAGATATTGAGCCTTATCAAGCCAATGTTCTGGTCAAGGGACGCGGTAATCTATCGGTGGAAGAGGCCAATCAGGCAACCTTGCGCGTGGAAGAGATTATCTTGTCGACGCCGGGCATTTTGAACGCTTTCGCGCAAGCCGGCCCCGCTCTGGGTAGCGGCGATGGCTCGCGCAATATGGGCGATGGCGAATTGCCAGCTGACCTCATTGGTATGGTACGCATTGAGTTCACTCATTTCACCACGCGCCGCCCTGCCACGGAAATTATGAAAGACATCACCGATCGGGCGCGCAAATTTGCCGGCATTGAGGTGGAAGTCAAAGAACGCGAACAAGGCCCACCCTCGGGCAAAGGCATTGAAGTGGAAGTGAGCGGACAAGACCTCGCGCAATTGACCGCTATGTCAGACCGCATTAAGGCCTATTTCAATCGTCGCTCTGACCTCTATCAAGAGATCGAAGATACGCTGCCTCTGCCGGGTATCGAGTGGAGCTTGGCGGTCGACCGCGAAGCGGCAGGTCGTTTCCAAGCCGATATTTTGACGCTCGGCAATGTCGTGCAATTGGTGACCAATGGTATTTTGGTTGGCCATTATCGCCCCGATGACAGCGATGATGAGATTGAAATTCGCGCGCGCTATCCAAATGACGCGCGCTCGTTCGACCAACTCGACCAATTGCGCGTGCGCACGCCAGCTGGCAATGTGCCGATTACCAATTTCGTAACGCGCGAAGCCTCCGAACGCCGTGACAGTATCGCGCGCGTCGATGGCCGCCGGGTTTTCGAAGTCAAAGCCTCCATGACCATTAATCCAGAGACGGGGCTTGAGTATTTGGCAACCGATTTGGAAAATGACTTCTTGCAGTGGATAGACACACAAGAGCTACCCTCTGGCGTTGCCGTGCGCTTGCGCGGCGCCAATGAAGAGGCGGCAGCCGCCACAGCCTTTCTCGGACGGGCTATGCTGGCCTCGTTATTCTTGATGTTCATTATTTTATTGATGCAATTCAACAGCGTGTATTGCACCCTGCTGACGCTCTCAACCGTGGTTCTATCGACCATCGGCGTCTTGCTGGGCATGGTCGTAACGGGACAGACTTTCTCCGTTATCATGACCGGCACCGGCGTTGTTGCGCTGGCTGGCATCGTGGTGAATAACTCAATCGTGCTAATCGACACCTACCAGCGCCTGCTAGATACAGGCATGGAGCGTATCGATGTGATTTTGAAAACAGCAGGCCAGCGCTTACGCCCTATCTTATTGACCACCATCACGACGATGATTGGCCTGTTCCCTATGGCCGTTCAAGTCTCGGTCGATGTGGTTGACCGCTCGGTGCAGTTCAACGAGCCGACCGCAGCTTGGTGGGTGCAGCTCTCGACCGCGATTATCTTCGGGTTGGGTTTCTCTACCCTGCTGACGCTAATCTTAGTACCCGTGATGTTGTCTTTGCCGACAACCTTTGGCGAGCGCTTTGCGCGCCTTCGGGGCAAGACCAATCTTCGCCAACGAATGGGCCAACGAACGGGCCAACTCGACGATGGACTTGAAAAGCTAGAACTTTAAGCGGCAGCGTGGCGTCGGTAGCTCAGCCAACTAAGCGGCAGAGCTAAATAGTAAAAGACGCACATGGCCGTGAGCGTGACCCATGGGAAGGTGAAGAGCATCACCGCCATGAAGCCGATGAATAACATCAACGGCAGCACAAAATCACGCCGAATGGTGGAAAGACCTTTGCCCGAAAAAGTTGGGAAATTGACAACCATCAAGATGCCGACGACGACTGTATTGGCCAAAACAAACGGCGTGGCGGAAGACATATCTATCAGCCCGCCGAGGTGCAGATACATTGGCAACATCACCAAACCGCCCGCAGACGGCGAAGGAACGCCCATGAAAAATAGGCTTTTCCAAGCGGGGCGATCGGCTTCTTCCATATCGACATTGAAGCGCGCCAAGCGCAGAGCGCAGCACACCGAAAAGATTAAAATTACCGCCCAACCAACGCGACCCGTCGATTGCAAGGACCAAAGATAGACCAGTAAAACGGGGGCAATGCCGAAGTTTACAAAATCCGACAGCGAGTCTAATTGCGCGCCGAGCGGGCTTTCGGCTTTCAGCATACGCGCCAAACGACCATCGAAAGCATCGAGAAATCCAGCCAAAACAATACAGAACACACCTAGCTCAAAAGCGTTGTTTAACCCCAAACGAAATGACGTCAAACCCAGACATAAAGCCAATAAAGTAACCGCATTGGGCACGATACGACGCAAAGGAAAACGACGACTGCCAGGGTTCTCTGGCGAGGTTTTGGCTGTCGCGGCTCTCTTGCGAGTGGCTTTTTTTTGAGTATCGGGTTTCTGACTATCGGACATCAATTAGCTCGTCACGGTTTTGCGAGGTTTTTCTTTAGACTTCAAATCGGCCAAGACCGTTTCGCCCGAAATAGCCGACTGGCCGATGCTGACCAATGGCGACGTGCCTTTTGGCAAATAGACATCACAACGGCTACCAAAACGGATAAGGCCAAAGCGCTCGCCGGCATGCATTTCTTGGCCTTCATGCGCGAAACACAAAATACGACGCGCCACCAAACCGGCAATTTGCACGACGACGACTTGCTTTTCGTCTTCGGTTTCAATCAATAAAGATTGGCGCTCGTTTTTGTCGCTCGCCTTATCCAAATCGGCGCTCAAAAACTGGCCTGTGCGATATAGAGATTTTAACACGCGGCCGGTAACCGGCAGGCGGTTAACATGGCAATTAAACACATTCATAAATACGGACACGCGCGGTAGAGCTTCGTCGCCAAGGCCCAGTTCGGCGGGCGGCACGGCTTCGGTAATCATGTTCACCACGCCATCGGCAGGCGAAATAACCAGACCTTTGCGTTGCGGGGTAACCCGTGCCGGATCGCGGAAGAACCACGCACACCAGCAAGTGAGAATAACCCCTACCCAGCCAAGAATGTCGGAGACGAAAAACAACAACAGGGTAAGAAAGGCAAAAATCGCGATGAAGCGAAAGCCCTCTGGGTGGATGGGGAATAGAACTGATTTAAGTGCACGCATGATATGCCTTTCCTTATTCCGCGTCAGCTTCGAGGCTATTTGCCTCGGGAACCGCCGAAATACCGTCATTGAATAATTTATATACTACAGCGTCTTTCAACGCCTCAAAAGAAGCCACCACAATATTGGCGTTCACCCCAATGGTGCGCCAACTATGGCCAGCCGCATCGACACTCTCAATGGTAACGCGGGTTACCGCTTCCGTGCCTGTGTTGAGAATGCGGACTTTAAAGTCCACCAAACGCATGGTGCCAATGGATGCCGCATAGCGTTTCAAATCGCCGCGCAAGGCCATATCTAAGGCGTTGATAGGGCCATTGCCGGTGCCGCGCCCTTCCACAGGCTCGCCATCAATGACCAAGGATACGCTGGCCTCTGACACGGTGTGGGTGCCGCCCTCATTCGAGATGTTGACCGTATAGCCCCCCACCTCGAAATAATCTGGCAAGCGTCTTAATTGTTTTAAAGCCAATAGCTCGAAGGAGGCGCCAACGCCATCATAGCTATAGCCATCCAGCTCTTTGTCTTTCACTTCGCGCAAAATCGCATCCACCGCCGGGTCTTTGACATCGACGACAATATTCGCGGTCTTCAAACGGTCTAGCACATTGCTTTTGCCCGCTTGGTCAGACACTAAAACAACCCGCGCATTGCCCACGCTTTCAGGCGCCACATGCTCGTATGTTGCAGGGTCTTTCATTACGGCCGAGACGTGAATGCCGCCCTTATGGGCAAAAGCCGCCGCGCCCACATAGGGCGCATGCCGATTTGGCGTGCGGTTTAAAATATCATCCAGCAGCAGCGATACGTTTTTCACCTGCGGTAATTTATCCAGTGCAATGCCCGTCTCAAACCTATCGGCATAGCCGGGCTTTAGCAGCAAGGTTGGGATAAGCGACACGAGGTTGGCATTGCCGCAACGCTCGCCCAGCCCGTTGATAGTGCCTTGCACTTGGCGCGCGCCGGCGCGGATGGCGGCCAAAGAATTAGCCACCGCATTTTCCGTATCATTATGGGTATGAATGCCCACTTTATCGCCGGGGATATGTTTCACCACATTGCTGACAATCTCAAAAACTTCTTCGGGCAGCGTGCCGCCATTGGTATCGCATAGCACCACCCAGCGCGCGCCCGCGTCGACTGCCGCTTTGGCACATTTCAGCGCATAGTCGCGATTGGCTTTATAGCCATCGAAAAAATGCTCGCAATCAATCATCGCTTCTTTATCGCGCGCCAAAATGGCCGTTACACTATCGGTGATTGTTTCTACATTCTCGTCATTGGTAATGCCGAGCGCGACATCGACATGATAGTCCCAACTCTTGGCGACCAGACAGACTGCTGCGGAAGGCGCCTCGAGAATTTGCATAAAGCCGGGATCATTTTCAGCGCTGCGTCCCGTCCGTTTGGTCATGCCGAAAGCGGTTAATTTGGCGACCTCTAGGCTGCCTAGAGTTTCGAAAAACTGCGTGTCCGTTGGGTTGGCACCCGGATAGCCGCCTTCTACGTAATCAAGACCCAAGGCGTCTAGGCTTTGCGCGATTTTCATTTTATCAGACACAGAAAAATCCACGCCGGCGGTTTGCTGGCCATCGCGTAGCGTTGTGTCAAAAATATAAAGCCGCTCTCGCGCCATCGCTAATTCCTTTAGGTTTTAAGCTGCGCCATTGCCTTGCAGCCGAGCTGTAGCCCTATCATAGCCGATGAGTGGCAGCAAATGCTGCATTTCGGGGCCATGCGCTTGGCCCGTCAAGGCTTGGCGCAGAGGCATGAAAAGTCCGCGCCCTTTGCGCCCGCTCGACGCCTTCAACTCACCCGTCCATGCCGACCAGCTTTGCTCGTCTAGCGGCGCGGATGGCAGGCACGCCAGCGCTTGCGTTATATAGTCTGTGTCTTCAGCTTCAATAATCGGCGTAATCGGCCCGTTGATGAGCTGCACCATATCGGTGGCGTCGCCCAATAACGTCAGATTGCCTTTGATGTTATCCCAAAACTCAGCCCCTTCGGGCGCGCCCATGGCTTGTAAGCGCTCGGCCACATCGGCGTAAGGCAAATCGTGCAGGATACGCGCATTGAGGCGGGTGACATCTTCCGCATCAAAGCGCGCCGGCGCACGGCCCAAACGAGACATATCAAAACCCGCAATCAGCGTTGCCATATCACGCACCGGCTCTACGGGGTCAGCCGTGCCAAGACGCGCAATCAGGGAGTTCAAGCTCATCGGCTCGAGACCTTGCTCGCGTAAATCTTGCAGCGACAGCGAACCAAGGCGTTTCGACAAAGCCCCACCATCGGCAGCCAGCATCAGCGAAAAATGAGCAAAAACAGGCAGTTCCCCGCCCATTGCCGCGATTAATTCAACTTGCGCGCCGGTATTGGTGACATGGTCTTCGCCGCGAATGACATGGGTGATTTTCATATCCAAATCATCGACCACGCTCGGCAAAGTATACAACCACGTGCCATCGCCGCGCCGAATAACCGGATCGGACAGACTGGCGGTCTCAATTTTTTGCTCACCACGCACCATGTCGGGCCAAGAAACGCTCTTGCCTGACAGTTTAAAGCGCCAATGCGGCGTTCGCCCTTCGGCTTCATAGGCGGCAATTTCATCGGCGCTGAGCTCAAGCGCTGCGCGGTCATAGACGGGGGGCCGTCCGCGCGCCAATTGGCGTTTGCGTTTGCGGTCCAACTCGTCTGGCGTCTCATAGCAAGCATAGGTCAAGCCCTGCTCTTTGAGCTGGGCAAACACTTCTTCGTAGCGCGCAAAGCGTTCGGATTGTTTGGCTGTTTCATCATGGGTCAGACCCAGCCAAGCTAAATCTGTGTGAATGGCTTGTGCGAACTCTGGTGTTGAGCGAGCTTGGTCGGTGTCATCCATCCGCAGCACAAAGTTGCCACCTTGCGATTTGGCGAAGAGATAACAAAACAAAGCGGCGCGCGCATTGCCAACGTGCAGGAGGCCAGTTGGGCTAGGAGCGAAACGAGTGCGAACAGTCATGTGAAATACTTTCGATAGAGGCTAGCGCGCATCGCGGAAACCATTGGTAATAGGATAACGGCGATCGCGGCCAAAGTTGCGATTGCCAATTTTTGCGCCAGGTGCTGCCTGACGACGTTTATATTCCGAGATATATAAAAGATGCTCAATGCGTTTCACCGTCTCGGCGTCATGGCCGCGCGCGATAATTTCATCAAAGCTCAACTCATCTTCTACCAAGGCGAACAGAATATCGTCCAGCTGCTCGTAAGGCGGCAGACTGTCTTCGTCTTTTTGGTCGGGGCGCAGTTCAGCACTTGGCGGCTTATCGATAATCGTGGGCGGGATAACCTCACCCTCTGGCCCCAAACCGCCCGCAGGCAGGTTTTCATTGCGCCAGCGACATAGGGCAAAAACTTCGGTTTTATAAATATCCTTAATCGGATTATAACCGCCGTTCATATCGCCATAAAGCGTTGCATAGCCAACCGAAACTTCCGACTTATTGCCTGTGGTGATGACCATTGAGCCAAATTTATTCGACACGGCCATCAGCAATGTGCCCCGCAAACGAGATTGAATATTCTCTTCGGTAATATCTGCCTGCGTGCCTTTAAACAGCTCCGACAAAGCGCCTTCCACGGCGTCAACAGGGTCGGCAATCGAGACATCATCGAGGCGAATGCCGAGCTGCTTGGCGCAAGCTGCGGCATCCGTAAGGCTTTCATCGCTGGTGTAGCGCGAGGGCAGCATGATGCAATGCACGCGCTCAGCACCCAGCGCATCGACCGCCATGGCGGCGCAAATGGCGCTATCAATACCACCCGAAAGACCCAGCAAAACTCCCGGAAAACGGTTTTTCTCGACATAATCTCGCAAGCCCAAAACGGCGGCAGCGTAAATATCGCCCAGCTCGTCTGAGGTTTCGGGGTTGGCAGTTGGCTCGCTTATTTGCCAGCCACTCTCGCTCTCGTGCAAAGCCAAGATATGCGTGTCGGTATTCCAAGCTGGGCGTTGCTCGGCCAGTGTGCCATCGGCGTTGACGGCAAAGCTGGCGCCATCAAACACCAGCTCATCTTGGCCGCCATATTGGTTCACGTAAACCAGCGGCAATCCGGTTTGTTGGGCACGCGCGCTCGCATGTACCACCCGTTGGGAGTGTTTGCCGCGCTCGAAAGGCGAGCCATTGGACGAGAGCAGCAGCTCCGCGCCATCGGCTTTCAAATGTGCGCAGACATCTTCAAACCAAATATCTTCACAAATCGGTAGCCCCACGCGCACGCCGCGCAACTCGACCGCTTTGGGCAAAGGCCCTGCCGCGAACAGGCGTTTTTCGTCGAACACCGCATAATTGGGCAAATGATGTTTGTGGCGCACGGTCATTTGGCCGCCATCGGCCACCACAACGCTATTATAAAGCTGGCCGTTCTCGACCATGGGCGCGCCAAAAACCAGCGCCGGTCCGCCGTCCGCCGTCTCGGCCACTAGCTTTTCAACCTCGGCTTGGACGCGGGCTAAAAAAGCGCGTTTGAGAACTAAATCTTCAGGCGGATAGCCGGTTAAAAACAACTCGCTGGTCAGTATAATATCGGCTTGCGCGGCGCTGGTTCGCGCGGCGCGCAATAAATTAGCATTGGCCGCAATCGCGCCCAAAGTCGGGTTCAATTGAGCCAAGGCAATTTTCAAAGTTTTTACGCCAGTTTCCATGTCGCTTATGTAGCGCGTGGCGGCGTTTTGGACAAGTAGCTGTCTCTATTCGCGGCGGGCGGGAAAAACGTTGCAAAATTTGGTTTTTACAGGTGATACTCAAACCAGAGCCAGACCCTAACGATAGGAAACGCCAATGCTGACCCAAGAAAAATATCAGCGGATGAAGATAGACCGCCGCGCCAATGGCGTTGTTGTGGTGTCTTTGAACCGACCTGAAAAAATGAATGCTATCGACAACCAGCTGCATCACGAAATGATGACTTTCAGCCGCGACTTTGCCGATGATCCAGATTTGCGCGCGCTGGTTTTAGCCGGTGAAGGCAAGGCCTTTTGTGTGGGCGGAGACTTTAGCGCCGATAGCGCCATCGACATGCCAAGCCTGACCGAAGCGCGACGCATCATCGACCATATTCTAGAATGTGAGAAGCCGATTATCTCTGCCGTGCAAGGCTATGCGCTAGGGCTGGGCGCCAATATTGCCCTTTTATGCGATGTCGTGGTAGCCGGGCCGGACGCGAAATTTGGCGACACCCATGTGAAAATGGGCATTGGCGCGGGCGATGGCGGACAGCTTATTTGGCCCATGCTCATCGGCGTTAATCGGGCCAAATATTATCTGATGACCGGCGATATGATTAGCGGCAAAGACGCCGCCGATATGGGACTGGTCGGATTTTACGTCGACGACACAAAAGACCTAATGCCCAAAGCCCTAGAGATTGCCGATAAATTGGCCGCCGGGCCGCCTTTGGCCATTGCCGCCTCCAAGGCAGGCGTGAACGCTTATATGCGGGCGGTCTCGGCCAGTGTCATGCCCATCAGCTTGCAAGCCGAAGGCATGACCCTGCAATCGGGTGACCACCAAGAAGCGGTTGCCGCCTTTCAAGAAAAACGACCTGCTAAATTCGAAGGAAAATAATATGACGACGACTGTCCCAAAAAGCTTCCAGCAATGGCGCCTTGCCAAACATCCCGATGGCGTGCCGACGCCCAGTTGTTTCGAACTCGTCGACACTCCCATGCCCGATTTGAGCGAGGGGCAAGTGATGATTGCAACGCATTACTTCTCGCTCGACCCCGGCATGCGCGGCCGCTTGAGCGGCGATAGCTATGCGGCCGGCTTGCAAATTGGCGATATGATTGAAAGCGCCGGCATTGGTGAAATTGTCGCCTCGCGCTCAGAGCGGTATAGCGTGGGCGATAAAGTTATGGGCGGGCTTGGCTGGTGCGAAGGCAATGTGGTTTCCGATCGAGGTTTGCAAAAACTCGACCCTTCTTTATTCGATGATAAAGTTTCCATGACCGCCACCATCGGCGTTTTGGGCGTACCCGGATTAACCGCATGGTTTGGTTTGCAAGATTTGGGTCAGCCCAAAGCTGGCGAGACCTTGCTGATTTCCTCAGCCGCCGGCCCTGTGGGCGCCACCACGGGCCAGATTGGTAAAGCCTTAGGGTTGCACGTGGTTGGCATTGCGGGCGGAACCGATAAATGCAAGTACCTCACCGAGCTGGGGTTCGACGCGGTGATTGACTACAAACAGTCCAGCGATTTGCCGGCCGCCATAAAAGCTGCCTGCCCTGATGGCGTGGATATTTATTTTGATAACGTAGGCGCCGAAATGCTGGATGCCGCGATTTTAAACATGAAACTAAACGGGCGCATCGTCGTGTCGGGGCAAGTGTCGGAATATAACCGCGCGCAACCGCATGGCATTCGCAATACCACCACCTTCATTACCCACCGCCTGCGCATGCAAGGGCTGGTGGTTTATGACTACCATAAACAATTCGTGGAAGCGCAAGCCGCCATGGCGCAAATGATCCGCGATGGAAATTTGCGCTATACCGAAGACATTAGCGAGGGCATTGCCGATGCGCCGAAAGCCTATGAGGCATTATTTGCTGGCGCTAATTTTGGCCGTCGCCTGATAAAAACAATCTAAGTGCTTTATTTTTAGCTCCAAAATCCGTATATCAGGCACTCGAACTTTCAAGATACCTCAGGCGTAACAAAGGATATTTTCATGGCTTGGACACCGCAAAGCTGGCGCGACTTCCCTATTAAGCAAGTACCTGCCTATCAAGATGGCAAGGCGTTGACCGATGTCGAGGCGCGCCTAGCGAGCTATCCACCTTTGGTTTTTGCAGGCGAAGCGCGCAATTTGAAGGCCCAACTCGCCGAAGTTTGCGAAGGCCGCGCCTTCTTGCTGCAAGGTGGCGATTGCGCCGAAAGCTTTGCTGAACACCACGCCGATAACATCCGCGACATGTTCCGCGTGTTGCTGCAAATGTCGGTTGTTCTGACCTATGGCGGCAAATTGCCCGTTATTAAAGTCGGCCGCATTGCGGGTCAATTCGCCAAGCCACGCTCCGCCGATACGGAAACCATCGATGGTGTGGAACTGCCAAGCTATCGCGGCGACATTATCAACGGCATGGAGTTTAACGAAGTCTCGCGCGTGCCAGACCCCGAACGCCAAATCGCAGCCTATCGCCAAGCTGCCTCGACGCTCAACTTACTGCGCGCCTTCGCCAAAGGTGGCTATGCCGACCTCAATGAAGTGCATCGCTGGAACCAAGACTTCGTTGCCGACAGCCCACAAGGCGCACGCTACGAAGAAATGGCGCAAAAAATTGACGAAGCCATGGCCTTCATGGCCGCGTGTGGCGTCTCGAGTGCGACCACGCCGCAAATGGGCATGGTCGACTTCTTCACCAGCCATGAGGCTTTGCTGCTCGGCTACGAACAAGCGCTCACGCGCCTCGATAGCACCAGTGGCGACCATTATGACACCTCCGCGCATATGCTGTGGATTGGCGATCGCACACGCCAACCCGATGGCGCGCATGTTGAGTTTTTATCTGGCGTGCAAAATCCGCTGGGTTTGAAATGTGGGCCGTCGCTGGAGCCAGATGAGCTGATTACCCTGCTCGATAAATTGAACCCAGAAAACGAAGCCGGACGCATCACGCTGATCGCGCGCTTTGGCCACGAAAATGTGGAGAAACATTTGCCCGCACTCATCCGCAAAGTCGAAGCGGAAGGCCGCAAAGTGGTTTGGTCTTGCGACCCGATGCACGGCAATACCATCAAGGCGTCGAACGGCTATAAAACCCGTCCGGTTGACCTCATCCTCAGCGAAGTGCAGCAATTTATGGCCGTCCATAAAGCTGAAGGCACGCATGCGGGCGGCGTTCATTTTGAAATGACTGGCCAGAATGTGACTGAATGTTTGGGTGGCGCGCAAGCCATCTCGGAAGAAGATTTGTCGAGCCGCTATCACACACATTGCGACCCGCGCCTCAACGGCAGCCAAGCGCTAGAGCTGGCTTTCTTGATTTCTGAGGGTAATAATTAAGCGCTTAAGACTTCTTACCAAGAAGCCCTTCCGCGTCTTTTTGCGACCGCTTGAGCGCTTTTGTCACCAGCTCGCAAGCCGCCATCATCTCGGGGCTTTCTTCCGTATCGCCTGAAGGTTTTTTGGCGACGTCGCGCGCGATGTAAATTGGGTCTCCGAAAACCAGCGAGCGCTGGCCGAACGGCAGCGGCAAACGCGATTTGTCCCATGTACCCGGGAGCGGCAGCTCTGGCGAATAACTAACGCCCACCGGCACAATCGCCGCCCCTGACATGGCCGCTAATTTAACCATGCCCGGGCCGGTTTCAAACACGGGGCCCGGTGGCACATCGGCGGTGGCTAACACCATTTCGCCATTTTTTAAATGTTTCAACATGCCACGAAACGCTTGTGCGCCACGTTTTCTGGGGTTGGTTTTCTTGCCAGCCGATTTGCCCGTGCCCGAGCCTTGTATCGACTGAAAACCGAATGGGCGAATGATGTTGGCAATCACCGCGCCATCGCGCGAGCGCGATGTGAGGGCCGTGATGGGACTATGAAACAGTCGCGCCATCGGGATGCCCTGAAAATTACGTCCATGCCAAACCAAAACAATAATCGGCTGACGCGCCAATTGCAGTTGCACGAAAGGCCCATCGCCAGCCACCAGCAAGCTCGTCGTCGCCTCGCATAGCCGAATGTAACGGTTGACCAGCCAGCCCACCAAACGCAGTGGCCATGCCACATCCTCGGCATGGAAATTGTGGCCAATAGCAGGAGCCGCATCTTTGCGCACCAGACGACCCCGCTCCCAGTCTATTTTGGGCAGCTCGACCTTGCGCGGATCGATGCGACGAAAGTCAACTTCGCCCATTTTATCCGCCACGGAACGAGCTGCTTTATTGGCAGCTTGGCGAGCCCGTTGGGTTTGTTTGCGCACCAATTATTCGCCTCGCGGTTGCTTGAACGTGACCATCTCTTCGGCCGCTGTTGGGTGAACCGCCACCGTAGCATCAAATTGCGCTTTCGTGGCGCCCATAGTGACGGCAATGCCAAAGGCTTGAATCATCTCGCCACTATCGGGCCCGACAATATGCAGACCCAATACTTTATCGCTCGCCTTATCGACGATGAGCTTCATCAGCGTTTTCTCATCACTGCCCGAAAGCGTGTGTTTCATCGGCCGAAAGCTGGAGGCATAGACATCGAAATCATGCCCTGCGGCACGCGCCTCTTCTTCGCCCATGCCGACAGTGCCAATGGGCGGCTGCGAAAATACCGCTGTTGGGATGATGGAATGGTCGACTTCTTGCGGATTATTATTGAACACGGTTTCAGCAAAAGCTGCGCCTTCGCGAATGGCGACAGGGGTTAACTGCGCCCGCTCGGTGACATCGCCAACCGCGTAAATGCTATCCACATTGGTTTTCGAACGCGCATCGACCAGAATTTCTTGCTTCTTGCCCGTGGCAACGCCTGCCGCCTCTAGCCCCAAATCTTGCGTCAAAGGCACCCGCCCCGTGGCATACATCACCAGACCTGTGGTCTGTTGGCTGCCGTCTTGGAAGGTCACTTCATAGCGCTCGCCTTTCGGGGTAATCGATGCGATGTCGCTATTGGTTTTAATCGTCACGCCTTTTTTGGTCATTTCCTCGGCGAGGTGATGGCGCACTTCGTCGTCAAAGCCGCGCAAAATGGTTTCGCCGCGATAGACCAAGCTGGTTTTGGCGCCCAAGCCATTGAAAATGCCTGCGAACTCCACCGCGATATAACCACCGCCGACGACGATAATATCGTCTGACAGGGTTTCGATATGGAACGCTTCATTGGAGCTAATGGCGTGCTCAATACCCTCGACTTGCGGCATGAAGGGCGTGGCGCCTACGGCGATAAGGATGTATTTGGCGGTAATCTCTTTGCCATTCAGCAACACCGTATGCGCGTCTTTAAGGGTGGCGCGACCGGTGATAATTTCTACGCCGCTAGCCTCTAGGTTGCGAATGTAAATCGCGTTCAGGCGATCAATCTCCGCATCTTTGTTTTTAATCAGCGTTGGCCAATCAAAACGGCTTTCGCCCACATGCCATCCAAAGCCTGCGGCTTCTTCAAAATCTTCCGCATAATGACTGGCATAGACGAGTAGCTTTTTGGGCACGCAGCCGCGAATGACGCACGTGCCGCCCACGCGATATTCTTCTGCCACAGCCACTTTGGCGCCATAGCTGGCGCTCATGCGCGCGGCGCGAACCCCGCCGCTGCCGGCGCCAATTACAAAGAGGTCGTAATCATATGTCATAGTTGTCCCATTTCTTGCAATCCATCTGCACCTGCCAATACGGCTGCTGTGGCATAGCCCAGAAACAGACCATGTTCAACAACACCCGGCACATTTAACAAAGCCTGCGCCAGAGCCTCTGCATCGCTTATCGTTCCCAAGGCGCAGTCATAGATATAGTGTCCGCCATCGGTAATAAAAGGGGAGCCAGCGTCTTTATCGGCGCGTAAAGCCATGGCGCCTGCATTTCCCGTGGCCGCCAAGGCTGCGCCAATCGCCGCGGCTGTGGCACCATGCGAGAAGATATTGACCTCTACAGGTAAATCAAAAGCGCCCAGCCTATCGACGAGCTTTGTGTCGTCGGCAATGACAATCATTTTATCGGAAGCGGCCGCGACAATTTTCTCGCGCAATAAAGCCCCGCCCCCGCCTTTAACCAAGCGAAGTTGTGCATCCAATTCATCGGCGCCATCGACGGTTAAATCGAGGCGCTGCAACTCATCTAAAGACGCCAGCGCAATGCCCAAACCTTCAGCTTGCGCGCGCGTCGTTTCCGAGGTGGGTACGCAGACCACGTTCAAACCTTCCGCCACTTGAGCGCCCAAACCATCAACGAAATAACGCGCCGTCGAGCCCGTGCCTAGGCCGAGCTTCATGCCGTCGCGCACTTCTTCTAGCGCGCGCAAAGCTGCTTTTTGTTTCATTTTCTCAACCGCTGTATCGGGTTGTAAAATTCTCGTCTTCCAACTCATAAGTCACGTTCCTTTTGTATCAGGGCCCAAGCCTCATTTATCGCAGCCATTCGCGCTGTCGCAATATGCATCATTTCCACCGGCATGCCACGCGCTTGCAATTGGTCGGGATGATTATCGCGCACCGCCGCCAACCAAGCTTTACGCACCGCCTCATCTTCCACATGCCGGTCTAGACCCAGCACCGTATAGGGGTCGACAATCGAGCCATCGTGATGCGCTTGCAGGCGTTTGAAATCGCTCGTTCCAATTTTGAAAATATCGGCCACAATTTCGAGAAATTGCTGCTCGGCAGGGTGCAAAACTCCATCGGCATAGGCAATGTAAAACAGCACATCCAGCACGTCTTCCAGCACTTGTGGGCTGTCGGCATAAATTTGCGCCACTTGCTTGGCGTAACTATCAAAGCCAGCCACGTCTTCTTGCGCCAGTAAAAACACCCGCTCCATATTGCGTTGTTCGCTTTCGGGCACACGCATCATGTCTTGCACGGCCTGCACTTCAATGGGCGAGACATCACCATCGGCACGGGTCATTTTGGCGGCCAAAGAAATCATCGCAATGGTAAACACAACTTGGCGATCGCCCAAGCGGTCGAGCGCAAAATGGCCCGCCAGCGCACCAACCAGCGCGCCCGGCACACCGCCTAGAGCATAGCCTGTCGCTATGCCCGCAATTTTTCCCCAAATGGACATGGGAGTACTCTAGGGAAGATTCATTATGGCGTGTAGGACAAAATCGGCGACAACCATTTTTCGCAAAGTTTCACATCCATACCCTTGCGCTTGGCGTAATCAACCACTTGGTCTTTGTTGATTTTACCGACGCCAAAATACTGGCTTTCGGGATGGGCAAAATACATGCCAGACACAGCCGCGCCGGGCCACATGGCATAGCTCTCGGTCAGCGAAATGCCCGCATGTTTTTCCGCGTCTAGCAGCTCAAACAAGGTGCCTTTTTCCGTATGGTCGGGCTGGGCTGGGTAACCAGGCGCCGGACGAATGCCCTTATATTGCTCTTCGATGAGCCCCGCATTGTCTAGCGCTTCTTCGCTGGCATAGCCCCAAAACTCCGTCCGCACGCGTTGGTGCAAGCGTTCGGCAAAGGCTTCGGCCAATCTATCGGCCAAGGCTTTCGACATAATCGAGCTATAGTCATCGCCAGCCGCTTGAAAGCGTTTGGCTACCTCGTCCTCGCCGTGCCCTGTGGTGACGGCAAAGCCGCCAATGTAATCGGCACCCTCGGCGATAAAGTCGGATAGCGCAAAATTGGCGCGTTTCTTGTCGCCCTCACCTTTGCGCAGCATTTGCTGGCGCAGCGTATGCAAACGGGCACGCTCAATCGTGCGGCTTTCGTCTTCGAACACCACAATGTCGTCGCCATCGCGCGCGGCCGGCCAAAAGCCGATGACCGCCTTGGCGGTAATCCATTTTTCGGCAATCATCTGGTCGAGCATCTCTTGCGCATCTTGGAACAAAGAGGTGGCCGCTTCGCCAACCACATTATCCGTTAGAATGGCCGGATAGCGACCATGCAGATCCCAACTTTGAAAGAAAGGCGTCCAATCAATATAGTCGCGCAGCTCGGCCAAATCGTAATTATCAAACACTTTCGTGCCTGTAAATTGCGGCTTCACAGGCTGATAACCTTGCTTGGGCGTAAAGGCATTGGCGCGCGCATCCGCGATTGGGCGGCGTTTGGTTTGCGTGCGCGAGCGCGCATGCGCTTCGGCCATGGCCACATAATCGGCGCGCACTTCGGCTTGATAGTCGGCCTTTTTATCTTCCGATAAAAGACTACTGGCGACACCAACCGCACGGCTGGCATCGGTGACATAGACCGTCTGACCCTTGACGTAATTAGGGTTAATTTTAACCGCCGTATGCACTTTCGAGGTCGTTGCCCCACCTATGAGCAGCGGAATATCTAGGCCTTGGCGTTCCATTTCGGCCGCCACATGGCACATCTCATCTAGGCTTGGCGTGATGAGCCCGCTCAAGCCGATGATGTCGACGTTCTCTTCCACCGCTTTGGTGAGAATGTCATTGGCCGGCACCATGACGCCCATATCAATGACTTCAAAATTATTACACTGCAGCACCACGCCAACGATATTTTTGCCGATGTCATGCACATCGCCCTTCACTGTCGCCATCAGCACTTTGCCTTTGGAGGTAGACTTGGCACCGGAGGCAATTTTTTCAGCTTCCATGAATGGCTCAAGGTGCGCCACGGCGCGTTTCATCACGCGGGCCGATTTCACCACTTGTGGCAAAAACATTTTACCAGCGCCGAATAAATCGCCGACTTTATTCATCCCATCCATCAGCGGGCCTTCGATAACGTGCAGAGGGCGCTCAACTTGCAGGCGAGCTTCTTCCGTATCTTCCTCGATGAAATCTGCCATGCCATTGACCAAAGCATGCATCAGACGATCGCGCACGGGGCCCTCACGCCATTTCAAATCAACAACTCGTTGCTCGCCCTTTTTGCCGCGATAGGTCTCGGCCACTTCCAGTAATTTATCAGTGCCATCATCGCGCCGATTGAGCAGCACATCTTCCACCGCCACCTTCAGCTTCGGCTCAATATCTTCGTAAATCGCCAGCTGACCCGCATTGACGATGCCCATATCCATACCCTTGCCGATGGCATGATAGAGAAACGACGAGTGCATCGCCTCGCGCACCGGCTCATTGCCTCGGAAGGAGAAAGAAATGTTAGAAATGCCGCCAGACACGTGAGCATGCGGCAGTTCTTCGCGGATGCGACCCGTGGCTTCAATGAAATCCATGGCGTAATTATTATGTTCCTCAATGCCCGTGGCCACGGCAAATACATTGGGGTCGAAGATAATATCTTCGGGCGCAAAGCCGATTTTATCGACCAGCAAATCATAGGAGCGTTTGCAAATTTCAAATTTACGTTCGGTTGTATCGGCTTGGCCGTCTTCGTCGAAAGCCATGACGATAACCGCCGCGCCATAGCGTTGGCACAGGCGGGCTTGCTCGAAAAACGGTTCTTCGCCCTCTTTCAAAGATATGGAATTCACCACCGCTTTGCCTTGCACGCACTTCAGGCCTGCTTCGATAATCGTCCATTTAGAGCTATCAATCATCACCGGCACTTTGGCAATATCAGGTTCAGTCGCGGCTAGGTTGAGGAAACGCACCATGGCGCCCTCGCTGTCCAACATGCCCTCGTCCATATTTACATCGATAATTTGCGCGCCGTTCTCAACTTGCTGACGAGCAATCTCGAGCGCCGTATCGTAATCACCCTCGGTGATGAGGCGACGGAATTTCGCTGAACCCGTCACATTGGTGCGCTCGCCGATATTTACGAAAGGAATTTCATCGGTCAACGTAAACGGCTCCAGACCCGACAGACGCATGCGCCTTGGCACGTTCGGGATGACGCGCGGCACATTATTCGCCGCAGCCGCGGCAATCGCCGCAATGTGGTCTGGCGTTGTGCCACAGCACCCACCCAGAATATTGACCAGACCGGAGCTGGCAAACTCGCCAACAATCGAGGCCATTTCTTCGGCCAATTGGTCGTATTCGCCAAATTCATTAGGCAGTCCAGCATTGGGATAAATACAGACATTGGTATCTGCAATGCGGGCAATCTCGGCCACATAGGGACGCATTTCATCGGCGCCGAGCGCGCAGTTCAGCCCTACCGCAAACGGTTTGATATGGCGCAAGCTATTCCAAAACGCTTCCGTGGTTTGGCCTGACAAAGTACGACCCGAGCGGTCCGTGATGGTGCCCGAAATCATAATCGGCAAACTTGTGCCCAATTGCTCGAACATATCTTGCACGCCATGCACCGCCGCTTTGGCGTTGAGCGTGTCGAAAATTGTCTCGACCAAAATAATATCGGCCCCGCCTTCGATCAACGCTTTGGTGGCGTCGGCATAGGCTTCGCGCAATTCATCATAGGTCACATTGCGATAGCCGGGGTCATTGACCTCTGGCGAGATAGACGCTGTGCGATTGGTCGGGCCAAGGGCACCCGCCACATAGCGCGGCCGCGATGGGTCTTGCGCTTCCATGGCGTCACACGCTTGGCGCGCCAGTTTGGCGCCCTCGACATTCAGCTCATAAGCCAGATTTTCCATATCATAATCGGCTTGGGCAATGGTCGTGGAAGAGAAAGTATTGGTCTCCAAAATATCACTGCCCGCCTCTAAATAGGCGGTATGAATATCACGAATAATATCCGGCTGGCTGAGCGACAATAGGTCGTTATTGCCAATCACATCCGTATGATAATCAGCAAAACGCGCGCCTCGATAGGCGGCTTCGTCTAATTTATGACGCTGAATCATCGTGCCCATGGCGCCATCCAACATCAGAATGCGCGCTTGGGTTAGCTTGTTCAGGGCTTCAATTCGGCTCTCGCGGTTCCAACTCATGGCTTAACTTTCTTGTTTTAGAGGAGCGCCCAATTGCAAAATCCGACAGACGGCAAACGTCAGATCTGCTTGGTTGAGCGTGTAAAAATGTAAGTGTTCGAAGCCTTCTTCCAGCAATTTACGGCATTGGTCAACTGCGACAGAGGCGCCGATATGTTTGCGAGTATCTAGGTCTTCGTCTAACCCCGCATAAAGCGCAATCAGCTCGTCCGGCATATGCGCGCCGCACGCCTCAGCCATACGTTTGGCGCCCACAAAATTAGTCGTTGGCATAATACCCGGGATTACCGGAATGGTGACATGGGCTGCTGCCAAAGCATCGCGAAACCGCAAATGCGCGTCTGTATCAAATACAAATTGCGTAATCGCGCGCGTGGCGCCGGCGTCCACTTTGGCTTTCAACAAATCAATATCGTCGCTCAATGAACCCGATTCTGGATGTTTTTCAGGATAAGCACTCACGGTAATATCAAAGCCGCCGCGCTTGGCCAGCGCTTCAATTAGCTCTACCGATCCGCTATAGCCATCGCTATGAGCCGAAAACGCTCCCATATCGGGCATGTCGCCACGCAGCGCCACAATGTGCTTCACCCCTGCGGCGGCATAATCATCGACCACGCTGTCCACTTCGGCTTTGCTAGCCGCCACGCAAGTTAAATGCGCGGCTGGCTTTAGAGGGGTCTCATCAATGATGCGCTTCACGCATGAATGCGTGCGGTCGCGCGTGGAGCCGCCAGCGCCATAGGTGACCGATACAAAATCGGGGCCCAGCGGCGCCAAACGCGAGATATTATGCCAAAGCTTATCCGCTGCCGCCTCGGATTTGGGCGGGAAAAATTCAAAACTAATCGCGGTCATATTGCATTCCTATTTTCTTGTTGCTGCGGCTGGAGCTTTTCGGCTTGCCACATTGCCACGGTTAAATCTTGCTCTCCAGCCGAGGCTTCTGGCGAGAGGATCTGTGTCTCGCTGACCTGCAATCCGCATTGGGTTAGCATGGCGCGCATATCGGCATCGCCAAAACCAAGCCGGCGATGGGCATGGTCTTCGCGCAAGGCTTCCATTTCATGCGGGCCAAAGTCGGCAATCAACACGCGCCCACCGGGTGCCAAAATACGTGCCGCTTCATTTAGCGCGCGTTGCGGGTCGTCTAAAAAATGCAGCACTTGATGCAAAATAACGACGCTTGCAACATTGTCTTCTAGGGGCACATTGGCGCAGTCGCCTTGGCGCACCTGACAGTTTTTCGCGCCCACTTCGTCTAGCTTGCTGCGCGCCAGCGTTAACATATCCGCGCTAACATCAAAGCCGATGGCGCGGTGTGCCAGGTGACCAAAAATCTCCAGCATGCGGCCCGTGCCCGTTCCCAAATCAATCAACAACTCCATATCGCCAGAATGGGTTTTGAGCTGCTGCGCCATTTTTTCTTCAACTGCTGTTTCGGGAATATGGCGCGCGCGCAACTCATCCCAGCTCGCGGCATTGGCTGCAAAATAGTTCTGTGCCCGCTCGGCCCGCAACTGGCGAACTTCTTCAAAGCGTTCGCGGTCGCGCAAAATATCGTGGTCATCATCGGGAATATGTCGAATGATTTGCGCCAAGACACCCGACACATGCGTGCCCTCATGCAGGCGATAAAAAACCCAGCTGCCTTCCGGATAACGCTGCACCAAACCGGCATCTGCCAGTAGCTTTAAGTGTCGTGAAATGCGGGGTTGGCTTTGGGAAAGCACCTGCGTTAGCTCAGACACCGTCAACTCCCCAAGCGCCAAAATGGCGAGGATGCGAAGCCGCGTCGGTTCTCCCGCGGCACGTAGGGCGGATAAAATCTGTTCCATATTCAATTTATACATAAACATATCCTTATATGTCAAGGAATAAGCCGATAAATCATCAAATATATTGGTATATTAAAGCCATAGTGGCGAAAAAAAAGCCCTTCCCCTCTTTTCCAAAGGGTCAAAAAAGCCTAGTTTCTTAATAGAAACACGGAGCCAACGACGATGATGAAATCTATTCAAAACTTACTCCTCGCTAGTTTGATAGCGACCAGCCTCGCGGCTTGCGCAAGCTCGGGTGCTTTGGAGGCGGCCAATAATTTGGATCGCGATCCATATGAGAAATTCAATCGCAAAATGTTCGCCGTTGAGCAGACGCTGGATGCCTATATGTTAAAGCCAGTGGCCAAGGGATATCTTTATGTGCCGCAACCCGTGCGCCGCTCGTTTCGCAACTTTCTGAACAATCTGCTTTCCCCTATTACGCTTGCCAATGATTTGTTTCAGGGCGAGATGCAGCGCGCCAGCACCACCGCGCTGCGCCTTGGCATTAATACTGTCATCGGCATCGGCGGTCTTTTCGACCCGGCCACTCGGCTTGGGTTGGAACGCCACGAAGAAGACTTCGGACAAACTTTGGCTACTTATGGTGTTGAGCCGGGGCCCTATTTATACATTCCGATGCTCGGGCCATCGCCACCGCGCGATTTATTCGGCTGGGGTTTCGATTGGTTGTTTGATCCGGTTACCTACTTAGCCGACGAAAGCCTAGCCGGCCCTATTTTGAGCTACACGCTTGACGGCGTCGACGCACGTGCCACCAATATGGGTATCATTGACGAAATAGAACGCAGTTCCATCGATTTTTACGCTACAGTGCGAAGCCTGTACCGGCAAAACCGCGAAAGCGAAGTTAACAATGGGGTCACGAATATAGATGACCTGCCAGACATCGACGACCTTGATGATTTAGATGATTTTTAGGAGCCTATTATGCGCACAATATTGATTAGCTTTGCTGTTTTCACTCTTATGTGGATGCCTCTGCCGGCAAGCGCGCAGGCCATGGAGCCAGATTTAGCCAAAGCCCAGAGCTTTGTTGTGGCGCTGGCCGATGAGGCGATTGTTATTTTATCAAGCGAGACCACGCGCGCGGGTCGCGAAGCGAGTTTCTCTAAACTGCTCAACGAGAAAGCCAATATGCGCCGTATCGCGCGCTTTACGCTGGGTCAGTTTGGACGCAAAATTTCCAAACCCGATTTCGAAATCTATCAAGCCCTGCTCAACACTTTCATCGTAAAAGTCTATGCCAATCGCCTCGGCAAATATTCCGACGAAAAAGTCATCGTTAGTAAAGCCCAAGCGAAGAAGAAAAATGTCATTGTCGACAGCCGCATTGAATTCGTTAATGGACGCGACCCTATTGATATTGATTGGTGGTTGCGGCTCGAAAAAGACGGCAGCTTCACCCTGTTCGACGTGCGGGTTCTCGGCGTGTGGATGGCACAAGAACAACGCGATAGTTTCGCATCCGTGCTGAAAAACAACCGAGGCGACATCAACGCTTTGCTGGAACACTTGCGCAGAAAAATCTCCTCCGACCCACAAGACGGTTAAATTTTAATCGTTTCCCTAGTGGGGTAAGTCAAATTTCTTGTTGCGAATAATTATCAATAGCATTACTGATGCGAATGATTATTAATTACAGGAGATTCAAATGAAACCGAAAAACAAACAATATATTGTGCTATTGGCACTTATGCACCTAGTCACCTTCCCTGCCATTGCCAACGACCGGCGCGACGTGGATGAGGTTATTGTTACTGCAACGTCGAAACTGCATTCGAGTGCGCTTAAAACGCCAGTGCTGCTAGTCGATGTCCCCCAAAGCTTATCAATTATCGACAACACGGAAATGAAGCAACGTGGCTTTCGCGAGCTAGGCGACATCGTGCGTTATACGCCCGGCGTTAGCACCTCGCAAGGCGAAGGACACAGAGATTCTATTGTTTTCCGCGGCGTGCGGTCGACAGCTGACTTCTTCATCGATGGCGTGCGCGATGACGTGCAATATTACCGCCCGCTTTACAATCTCGAGCAGATTGAGGTTCTACGCGGCCCAAATGCCTTATTGTTCGGACGCGGCGGCACCGGTGGGGCGCTAAATCGCGTAACCAAAAAAGCCGATCTCGGATCTTCCATCCAAGATGTGGATATTAACCTAGACAGTTTTGGTCGCACCCATCTGGCGGCCGATGTGAACCTACCGATCAGCAAAAGCGCTGCCTTGCGCGTCAATGCCTATGCCGAGACATTGGAAAATGATCGCGATTTTTACTATGGCGATCGCACGGGCTTTACCCCAACCTTGAAACTAAGCCTTAGCCCACAAACAACTTTAGATGTGTCGTATGAGCGGATGGACCATGAGCGCTTTATCGATCGCGGCATTGTCACCAACCGCAATACGGGCGCTCCGGTAGACAGCCTTCGCGATACTGTATTCGGCAGTGCCACCGATAACGTGGCTACTTTGGAGGCGGATGTTTTGCGCGCTACCTTAAGCCGCGCCTATTCCGGTAAGACAACAGGCGTGTTGAGCGTGCATTACGGTGACTATGAAAAAGTCTATCAAAACCTTTATGCCGACGGCTATAACGCGGCCGCCAACACCGTTACCTTGAAGGGCTACCGCGACCCAACCGAGCGGACCAATACGATTGTCTCTGGTTATGTGAGCCATCAGTTTGACACAGGCCACCTATCCCACACGCTGTTAGTGGGCGGCGAATATATCGATACGCAATCAGACAACCGCCGCTACAACCCCACGTTTTCCTCTAATAACGCAACCTCGGAAACCTTCGCTATCGCACCCAAGTTAGACCTAACTCAGAACTCAGTCGGCACGGCTTCTGCGGTTCACTACTCTGCTTTAAAAACCCGCACCGAAACAGAAATCAGTGTGGCTTCCGTGTTTTTGCAAGACCAGATTAACGTCACCGACAAGCTACAAGTTTTACTTGGCGCTCGCTTAGATAGCTTCGACATTACGGTGGAGGACACCAAAGATCCGAATGCTATCACCGCACAATCTCGCAAAGACGAGGAAATTTCCCCCCGCGCTGGTTTGATTTACAAGCCGCAAACCAATATTTCGGTTTATGCCAGTCGCAGCGAGAGTTTTCTGCCACGCTCAGGCGAGCAGTTCAAAAAACTGGAAGCCAGTGCAGCCAAACTAGACCCCGATGTATTTGAAAATACGGAACTAGGGTTTAAATGGGACGTATCGCGCGAACTCAGTATCGCGACAAGCTTCTTCGACAGCGAACAGACCCAAGCCAAAGACGATGGAACTGGACAAATTTCCACCATTCAAGGCTTGGCCATCGAAGGCTATGAGGTGGAAGTTAAGGGCCAATTATCCCCAGACCTAATGTTGAGCTTTGGCTACACGTCGCTGGAAGGGGAGACCGCTAACAAAAAAACCCCGCGCGAGTTGCCCGAGACCATGTATTCGGTTTTCGCTCAATACCAAGCCAATCATAAGCTGCAATTTGGCCTAGGCTTAACCTATCAAGATAAGGCCCTTATCAAAGACGGCTCAACCAGCTATCTGCCAGATTACACACGCTTTGATGCGTCTCTCTCTTATGTCTTGCCCAACGACACGACACTTCGAGTGAACGTCGAAAACCTTACGGATGAGGACTATTATCCGCATTCGCATGGCACGGACCAAGTAAGTGTTGGCGACCCAATGAACGCGCAAGTCTCCCTGACGCGTAAGTTCTAACGCGGGCTAAACTGTCGACGACAAGATCCGGCGCGAGGCAACTTGCGCCGGATTTTTATCTGGCGAATTGTTTGTATTTGATGCGTTTTGGCACTTCGGCATCGGTGCCGAGGCGGCGTTTTCTGTCTTCTTCATATTCCGCGTAATTGCCCTCAAACCATTCCACATGGCTATCGCCTTCAAAGGCCATAATATGCGTGGCAATGCGGTCTAGGAACCAACGGTCATGGCTGATGATAACGGCGCAGCCAGCAAAATTATCCAGCCCTTCTTCAAGCGCGCGAAGCGTCTCTACGTCTAGGTCATTGGTTGGCTCATCGAGCAGCAGCAAGTTCGAGCCAGACTTCAGAATTTTTGCCAAATGCACGCGGTTGCGTTCCCCGCCCGACAAAAGCCCAACTTTCTTTTGTTGGTCGCCGCCACGGAAGTTGAACGCACCCACGTAAGCACGCGAATTCATCTCACGATTGCCCAGCTCCAAAATATCATTGCCGCCGGAAATTTCTTCCCAGACAGTTTTATCATCGGCCAGCGTATCGCGGCTTTGGTCGACATAGCCCATAACGGCCGTATCGCCCACACGAAGCGCGCCGCTGTCTGGCGTCTCGACGCCTGTCAGCATTTTAAACAGCGTGGTTTTACCCGCGCCATTGGGGCCGATAACCCCAACGATACCGCCCGGCGGCAGCGTGAACGACAAATCATCGATCAGCAATTTATCGCCAAAGCCTTTTGTCAGGTTCTCGCCTTCCAGCACAATGCCACCAAGGCGAGGGCCCGATGGAATGGTGATTTGCGTGCGGCCCACGTCTTCGCGACCTTGGTTTTCCAACAATTCTTCATAGGCGTTAATCCGCGCTTTGCTTTTGGCTTGGCGCGCTTTCGGGGACTGGCGAATCCAGTCCAGCTCATTGGCCAACGTGCGTTGCTTACTGTCGTCCTCGCGCGATTCTTGCTCAAGGCGTTTTTGTTTCTGTTCCAGCCAATTGGAATAATTGCCCTCGCAAGGCAGGCCTTGGCCTCGATCCAGCTCCAAAATCCAGCCCGTGATTTGGTCTAGGAAATAGCGATCATGGGTTACTAAAACAACGGTGCCCGCAAAGGCCTCTAGGTGATGTTGCAGCCAAGCCACGGTTTCAGCATCGAGATGGTTGGTTGGCTCATCGAGCAGCAAGAGGTCTGGCTCTTCCAGCAGCAATTTGCAAAGCGCGACACGCCGCTTTTCACCGCCCGACAAATTCTCGACCGAAGCCTCGCCCGGAGGGCAGCGCAAAGCATCCATGGCTTGCTCCACTTGCGCGTCCAAATCCCATAGGTTTTGCGCGTCAATTTGGTCTTGCAGAGCGGCCATTTCTTCGGCCGTCTCGTCAGAATAATTCATCGCCAATTCATTATAACGCTCCAGAAGCGCCTGCTTTTCAGCCACGCCTTCCATCACATTGCCGACAACGTCTTTTTCTGGGTTAAGCTGCGGCTCTTGCTCGAGGTAGCCGATTTTGGCACCTTCGGCGGCCCAAGCCTCGCCCTGATACTCGGTATCGACACCGGCCATAATTTTCAGCAAGGTCGACTTACCCGAGCCATTGACCCCGACAATGCCAATTTTCGCACCCGGGAAAAACGATAGGCGCACTTCCTTCAAAACCTGTTTGCCACCGGCATAGGTTTTGGACAATTTATCCATCACATAAACATATTGATACGCAGCCATTGTTTTCCCCTTTTAGGATGATGACTTTTGCCAGTTTTAACAGGCACTGGCAAGGCGCCTCTCTCTTCACCATAAATTCAGCACCAAAAAGCAGCGAGAAAA
>CAWVRH010000010.1:0-74115 GCA_963932545.1 uncultured Rhodobiaceae bacterium
TCAGGCTCATAACCTGAAGGTCGTAGGTTCAAATCCTACCCCCGCAACCAAAAACCCCCGCAGAAATGCGGGGGTTTTTGGTTGCGGGGGTAACGGATTTGCACCAAAGTTCACGCTAAAAGGGCTTAGCTTCCAAAGGAAGCTCTAGCCCGCCTTGCGCCTTCG
Organism: uncultured Rhodobiaceae bacterium; assembly: GCA_963932545.1. Taxonomy (GTDB): domain Bacteria; phylum Pseudomonadota; class Alphaproteobacteria; order RS24; family RS24; genus UBA8337. The sequence goes on from CAWVRH010000010.1 coordinate 166, forward strand.
TAGGAATCCTACCCCCGCTAATACGGGGATAGAGCAAAAATTAGGCGACGCAACCAGACTTTTCACGAGGTCGCGTCGCCTAATAAGTTATCTGCCGCTTAACACGAGCTAGGCCTAGAAATAATAACTAGCCGAAATTTTCAAAACCGTTGAATCTTGCGTATACCCAAAGGCATCTTTGGCTGTTTCAGTTGTCACATAAGAACCGCTGAGGCCGAAGTTAGACCCAAATGTTTGGGTCAATCCTAGGCCGATGGCTCGGTCATCGAAAAGGTCGTCGACATTTGTTGAAAGAGAAGCCTCGAAGCTCAAGCCATTGCCAAGCCCCCGACCATAGGTGAAATCCAAATATTCGTTGGTTTCGTCTTGGGTGGTTGTGTCTTCGTCTGGGACGTCACTTTTGCATTCGGTGGACTCATCGCTTGTTCTGACACCGACACTATATCCGGTTCCAGAGCCCGCGAGGACGTCAACCCGCATCGAATGGTAGGTCGCGCCAAGTTGCAGCTTATCTGTTTGGCATAGTTCATTATCGTAGTGCAAATCGTATTGGGTTTCGTGGTCTAGAAAACCCAATTCAAGGCTCACATTATCTGAGACGAAATACTCACCCTCGAAGGTGGTGGTATCGACATCAGTATCCAGCTCACCGTCTTCGCCGTCATCAGATGTTATGGCATAAGAGACCGAACCTAGATGCAGGCTTTCCTGCGCGGCCACAGGGAAGGCCAACAAAGAAGCGAATAGACAATATTTCAAAATATTCATTTTTTTATCCTTTTTATTTTTATTGGTTACTTAACGTTACGTAGCATTCGGCGCATTGTTTACTTTTGGCTTAATCTGCCCAGCTTAAGACTAAGAGTGTGAATAAAGCGTTTCCCCATTCCCACACCCCGCACGACAAGCTATAGATGCGCCTCCTGCAACTCGAAAGTCTGCTCTTTATGGCCGCCAGCCCTCCCATTCTTTATGTTGATGACATCCACCTCACCCATGGGGTTCAGCCTCTGCTGGATGGCGCGGGCCTATCGGTTAGCCGCGACGACCGTATTTGCTTGGTTGGGCGCAATGGTTCCGGCAAATCTACTCTGCTGAAAATCATCGCAGGCCTTGTGGATGCCGATGACGGCGAACGCTTTGTGCAGCCTGGCATTGCTATCGAATATCTAGCCCAAGACCCAAGTTTTGACGGCTTTAAGACCGCCGAAGATTATGTGCTGCAAGATGTGCTGAACAATGAAGACCGCCAACGCGCCTTCCAGCTTATGGCCGATTTGCATGTCACGCCGGAGGCCGATTTGGCGCCCCTATCTGGCGGCGAGCGTCGGCGTGTGGCTTTGGCTAAGGCCATGGCGACGCAGCCCGAAATTCTGCTGCTCGATGAGCCAACCAACCATTTGGATTTGCCGGCCATCGAATGGCTGGAGCAAGCTTTGCGCCAAATAAACTCGGCCCTAGTTTTGGTCAGCCATGATCGGCGCTTTCTATCGAATATGTCCAATCAAACCGTTTGGCTCGACCGCGGTAAAACCAAGATTATGCGCAAAAGCTTTGCGTTTTTTGAAGATTGGCGCGATGAAGAGCTGGAGCGCGAAGCCAGCGAGCAGCATAAATTGGCCCGCAAGATTGCCCGCGAAGAAGATTGGGTTCGCTACGGCGTTACCGCGCGGCGCAAACGTAATGTGAAGCGCATGGGCGATTTGTCGAGCTTGCGTAAACAACAACGCGATTATCGAGGCCCCCAAGGCGCCATGGATGCGGTGATGCAGGCGGGCGCGCAATCGGGCAAGCTGGTGGTTAAGGCCGATGAAATTCACAAGGCGTTCGGCGAGAAGAAAATTGTTGAGAATTTCAGCACGCAAATAAAACGCGGCGCTCGGATTGGCCTGATTGGCGCCAATGGCGCGGGCAAAACCACTTTGCTCAATCTGCTGCTTGGCAAGCTGGAGCCGGATAGCGGCAATGTGCGTTTGGGTAAAAACCTCACGCCCTTGCTGCTCGACCAACAGCGGGTTGGTATTAAACAAGACTGGAACGTGAAGGATGCGCTGACCGATGGCTCTGGCGACCGCGTGCCGCTGGGCGACGATAGTATGCATGTCATCGGCTATATGAAAAACTTCCTGTTTCATCCGGCGCAAATGCGCACGCCGGTTTCGGTGCTTTCGGGCGGCGAGCAGGCGCGGCTGTTTTTGGCCCGCGGCTTGCGCCAACCTTCCAATCTTTTGGTCATGGATGAGCCAACCAATGACTTGGATTTGGAGACCCTCGACCTCTTACAAGAAATGATCGGCGCCTATGAAGGCACGGTTATTTTGGTCAGCCATGACCGCGACTTTCTCGACCGCACCGTTACCAGTGTGTTTAACGCAGAGGGCGACGGCAAATGGCTCGAATATGCGGGCGGCTATTCCGATATGAAGGTGCAGCAAAAGGCGCGCCTCAAAAACAAAGATAAAGCGGCAGAGGCCGACCCAATCGTGGCTTCCAAGGTGGACAAAGAGGCGGCGGCAAAGACGGCGAAACCGCAGGCGAAAATGAGCTATAAACATAAGTTCCGTTTGGAAAAACTACCAAGCGAAATGGAGGCTTTGGGCGTGGTTATCGACAAGGCAGAGGCTCTTTTGGTCGATGCGGATTTATTTACCAAAGCCCCCGAACGGTTTGATGCGGCGGTGAAAAAATTGGCCAAAGCACAGGCCGATTTGGCCGCGGCAGAGGAAGAGTGGTTGGAGTTGGAAGTGTTGCGCGAGGGGCTCGATACGTAAGGGCGTTGAGGGCGCAAGGTCTTTTAGCTCGTGGCAAGATAATCACGGCTATTAAGTCTATTTTCTACTATCTGGACTTTTCGCAGATTGGTGAATAGGTTAGTCTCTTAGTTTGGAGAGTTATCATGTTATTTGTTGCCCGTACGTCGCGCCTTGCGCTCATAGCGCTTATTTCCGTTTCCTTTTCTGTTTCTGCCGCAACCGCTGAGACAGGGCGTGAGGTTATGGAGCGTGTTTACAAACAATCCGATATTTTCCCTCAGTCCAAAGCCACGGTGCGCCTCAGCGTTTTGGATAAAAAGGGTCGCGAACGGGAACGTTTTTTCGAGCTTCGCACGAAGAATGCGCCTGATTTCAAACGCAGCCTCGCGAAGTTTTTCAAGCCCGCCAATGTAAAAGGCGTGGGCCTTGCCTCGCAAACCAACCAAGCCTCCCAAGTGAAAAAACAATGGGTGTATTTCCCATCGTTGAAAAGCGTCAAGCAATTGTCGGCTTCCGAGCAGGACGGCAGCTTCATGGGCTCTGATTTCTCATATAGCGATATCGCCGGTCGCACGCTCGACCAGGACGCCCATAAAGTGTTCCAGCAGAATGATAAATTTTATGTCATCGAAAGCGTGCCAGTAGATACGAGCGATGCTTATTCGAAATATTATACAACCATCGACAAATCGACCAACATCGTGCGCAGCGTGTCGTTCTATGACCGCTCGGACAAGGAATTGAAACGCCTTGCCAACCGCAAAGTAGTGAAAGTGGAGGGCGAATTAGTTGTCGCCCTATCGGTGATGTCTAATTTGAAAACCGGTGGGTCTTCCACCATGGACCGCTCGAAGATTGATGTGAAAGTTAATTTTGGAGATAACGATGTTGGTCTGAAAGGCCTAAAAGCCAATTAGTAGTTTTGGAGAGTACTTATGTTGAATAAATCCCTATTATGTGCCGCTTTGGTCGGCACCCTCGGCTCCCTCGGTTATGGCGCCATGAACCCAGCCCATGCACAAGGTCTGCCGCCAGATGACGGTGGCTTTGAAATTGAGACCGCCGACGATAGTTCCAGCTCGGGTGGCCTTTTGGAAAACCTAAGCCAATATGTCGGCGCCACCATGGGAGCCAACAGCGGCACCAGCGATGCGGCGGAAAAAACGATCCAAGCCATGAACTTCACCTTTGATCTTCCAAGGTTTGCCAACATTAAATCAGCCCTATCGGTGGATGTGGGGAACTATGAAAATATCTATAAATTGGAAATCAATGACGGCGCCAAGCAGCAATTGAGCCAATGCCAAGAATTTGGTCTTGAGCCTAAGCTGACGGACAATAATGACGTCGATATTTTGCAAGATTTCGGGATTACCGAGCAGGAGCTATATGCTATCTATGGCTGCGGTCGGGTCGTAGACGACAACGGAGAATGGTTCAAACCCTCCATTGAGCGGATTGTGGACAATAGTTTCACGGAGCTGACCGAGGGTTACATTCAATGGGAGCCAACCTCTTTCGCAACTTTGCGCGTGGGCCGTCAGCCCATCGTATTGGGCCAATTTGAGTTGTTCTCGCCTTTGATGTTTACCACCCCGATGAAGACAACCGGCACGAAAACCAAAACAACTAAAGCCGATAAAGCTTTCGCGCAAGATGGCTTTCAGGTCAGTGTGTTCCCGACCTCGAACTTTGAGTTATCGTTCACCTCTGTGCCGGAAATGCGCATCGACAAGGCGAACAAAGACCGCTTTGAAGCATTTGCGACCCTGAAAGGTGATTTTATTAACTTCTTGCCAACAGCGGGAGCTTCGGGCGGTCAAGTAGACCAAGTCGATACGCTGAAAGATATCGCAGAAAGCGACTTGAGCGTTATGCGTGCGATGTATTATGGCGACCGCTTTACCTTCGGGCTGACCCAAATTGAAGGCTCGGAGACCAATGATGACCCGCTGCGCGAAGCCCGCCTCGAAGCTGTGGCGTGTAACGAGTATTTTGACAATAATACGGCACCCGCCGGTTCCGTGTGTGCAGATGGTAATACTGATGCAAATAGGGGCCCAGTTATCGCTGCCGGCTTTAACACATATGCGCTTGGCGAAGATGAGGGCCTGCGGTTTTCGGAGATGGAAGCCACAGCGATTGAATTGTCCTACCGCGTTTCAGACCGCTGGACGTTTGTTCTCGAGCGCGTTTTGGTGGAGGGCGAGCTTGAGCTAGATGCCCTGCCAGAAGGCGGCCGATATGGTGAGGTGCCGATAAACTTTGGAACCCGCGAGAGCCTATTGCCAATTTATGCAGAGCTTGTTTCGGGGAACGGTGCCAAGCCTTACATCAATGTTGAGACGGTTATGCAAGGCGTTGGCATGGTTTACAAAGGCGACCGTTGGTTGCTGAACCTGCAATTGGTCAATCGGACACAAGAAGGGGCAACCGCCGAAGAAGAGGCCTGGCGCAAAGCGCTGAGCTACGACGAAATGGTCGGCGAAGATGACGAAGACGACACCCTACCTATCTTGAACGCGGTTCGTCTTTTGGGAGCTGAGAAGCAAGGCTATGCAGGCTTTGGCTTTGGCTCGTTCGGCCAGAACTTTGGTGTCGGCCTAAGTGCAGGTTGGCGCTATTTTGAGAAGCTGGAAGTTGGCTTCTTTGGCGGCATGGCACTCGATGTTACGGGCGCCGAAGAAATTGAAACCGAAGGCTATGAAAGCCCTGAAGGCGAAAGCTACGCCTCTTTTGGTATCAATTACCTGTTCTAAAGCGGTAAGCTAATTTGGAGGGGAAACCCATGTCACGTCGTCTCATGACCATTCTGGCTGGGTTTGCCCTCTGGATAGCTATCTTCGCCCTCGGGGTTCACCAGTCTCGTGGGCTGCAATATGATAATGATAATTGGCTAGAGGCCGATAATCCCAATCAAATTGCGCGCGATATGTTGGCCGATCAGTTCAGCCAATATGAAGCCACGATGTTTTTGTTCAAAGCCGATAATCTGTTCACACAACGCGGCTATCAAGACGCGATTGCTTTCTCGGATGCGGTGAAGAAAATCGACAATGTGGTCGATGTCGTGTCGGTCTATGACGCCAGCCTTATCATGACGGATGAGACGGATACGTTGCTGATTACCACCTATCGTGAAGCGCTAGAAAACGGCCAGTTGAAAGACTTGGCCGCGCTGGAAGTCAAGTTTAAAGAAAGCGAATTTATGGGCCGCCTGTTGTCGCAAGACGCCAAGCTCGGCTCTTTTATCGTCAAGCAAGACACCGCAGGGCGCCCGTTTGACCGCCAAGAATTAGTGCAAAACGTGCGTGCTTTGGCCAGTGAAAATGCGCTTCTCGCCGATAGTCAGGTGGCTGGCGATGGCTATTTAAAATATTCGCTGGATGAGTCGAACAAGCAAGAATTGGGAACGATTTTAGGCTTGGCCGGCATTGGCATCGCGGTATTTTTATATTCTTTATTTGGCCGTCTGTGGAAAACCGCTTTGGTTTTGGGCGTGGCCGTCACTTCGGTCAGCGTCGCCATGGCCATCATGCAGACCCTGGGCCACAACCTCACGGTGATTGCGTTGGCTCTGCCGGTTATGTTGTCGGTGATTGTGGTGGCCGATAGCCTGCACATCATCCGCTATTGGGACAATGCCATAGATTTGGCTCATGACACCACCGCGGTGGGCGAGATTATGCGCGAAACAGTGGACGCCACTTGGCTGCCGTGTTTGACGACGAGCGTGACCAGCGCCGTTGGTTTTGGTGTGTTTTATTTCTCGGAACTGACGCCTTTGCGCGATTTCGGCCTCGATAGTTTCATCGGTATTTTGTTGGGCTACGTCATTATGATGGGCGCCATTATGTTGGGGCTTTATACCATGACACCGCAGGCGCTACAGCGGCGTGGCGGGCAAGCGCATTTGTCTTTGCCGGATCGGGCGGCGGATAAAATTCTGCAACTCGATTGGAACGTGGTCGGCAATAATCGTCCCGTTACTTTCGCGGTGGCCGCAGCGCTGACTTTTATTTCGGTGGTAGCTTTGGTGATGAACGCCAAATCTGAGAGCAACCTGCTGGATGTGTTTTTTCAGCCAGACTCTGAGATTTATCAGGCTTTCGAACGCGTCGACAATGAGTTGGGCGGCTCGGGCGTGGTCTCGATGGTCTATCAAACGGGGGAAGACGATTACTTCCGCGAGATCTTGCCGTTTGAGGATATCCTGGCGGTGGAACAGCAAATTGTTAATCTGCGCACCGTTCATACAACCGAGAGCTTTAGCAGCGCCATTGGGCAAATTCACCGCTCGCTGGTCGACGATGGCTCGCAATATCCCGAGACGGGCGATCAATTGGCACAAGAGCTTTTGTTCTCCGAATGGTCGCGCAGCGCCGAGAGCCGAGATGTTTTGGCCGAAAGTGTGAACTTTGGTTTTGATAGCAAGCATTTGCGTGCCTATACGTCGAATTTAAGCTCGTCTGAGTTGGGAACCCTGGTTGAAAAAATCAAAAAACAGATGCGCCTCGTAGGCCCCGAGAACCTGCCAGAACCTATTTTCACAGGTCATTCGGTGTTTTTCAGCCAATTGTCCGGCTATATTCTCGATACGCAATTCATCTCTATCGGTTTGACCTTCTGCCTAATTTTCATCGTCCTGACGCTCGAGTTTAACTTCCGCTTGGCGATGGCTGGGATGATTGCTTGTGGCCTGCCGATTTTAATCACGATGGGCACCATTGCCGCGCTCGGCTTCCCGTTTGATTTTGCCACGGTTATCATCGCCAGTGTCACCATGGGGCTATCGATCGATGATACAATTCATATTTTGCACCGCTATAAACACCATTTGGTGGACGAGCATGAAGACCAAATTCAATCTCTGCGCCAAGCCTTGTTTGTGCCGGGTCGCCCGATTGTTCAGTCGACCTTTTTATTCTGCTTCGGGGCCGGAGTTTTCTTGAGCTCTGATTTGGTGATGCTGCAACGCTTTGCCAGCTTTACCATGTTGGGTCTTGTGTTGGCGCTATTGGGGGCGGCGTTGCTTTTGCCGAGCCTTTTGAGTGTTCCGTTTTTTACCAAAAGCACTTTGGCCGAGGCCGAGGCCACCCGTTAAAACGCGCCGACTTATCGTTTGGCGCGCGCCATTTTACCTGATAGTTTGTCGCCAAATAGCGAGCGTGCAGGGGGATAATCATGCGGGAAGTAAAACATTTTATTGCGGGTCAAGCGACACGTGGCGCGGCCACGCGCGATGGAGATATCTATAATCCAAGCACCGGCCAAATTCAGGCCACGGTTTGTCTGGGCGGTGCCACAGATATGCAAGCTGCCGTGGATGCGGCCAAAAAAGTGCAACCCGAATGGGCCGCCACCAACCCGCAAAGACGTGCGCGCGTGATGTTCGCTTTCAAGCAATTGCTGGAAGATAATATGGACGAGCTGGCCGCCATGCTGTCGTCGGAACACGGCAAAGTAATTGCCGATTCGAAGGGCGACATTCAACGCGGTCTCGAAGTCATCGAATTTGCCTGCGGTATTCCGCATTTGCTGAAAGGCGAATATACCGAAGGCGCAGGGCCCGGCATTGATATTTATGCGACCCGCCAGCCGCTTGGCATTGTGGCGGGCATTACGCCCTTTAATTTTCCAGCCATGATCCCAATGTGGATGTTCGGCATCGCCATTGCTTGTGGCAATGCGTTTATCCTAAAGCCATCAGAAAAAGATCCGAGCTTGCCTGTGCGCTTGGCCGAGTTGATGCTCGAAGCGGGCGCACCGGAAGGCCTGCTGAACGTTGTGCATGGCGATAAAGAGGCCGTGGATGCGGTTCTGCATCACCCTGATATCAAGGCCGTGAGCTTTGTAGGTTCATCTGATATTGCCCAATATGTTTACTCGACGGGTGCCGCCAACGGTAAACGCGTGCAAGCCATGGGCGGGGCTAAAAATCATGGCATCATTATGCCAGACGCTGATATGGACCAAGTGATTGCCGACTTTTCGGGCGCGGCTTTTGGCTCGGCTGGCGAACGCTGTATGGCCCTGCCTGTGGCTGTGCCTGTAGGTAAAGCCACGGCTGATGAATTTATTGGCCGCATGCAAGAAGAAATGGCCAAATTAACGGTTGGCGTTTCCAGCGACCCAGACGCGCATTATGGCCCTGTCGTTTCGGCGGCCCATCGCGCCAAAGTAGAGAGCTATATTGAGATGGGCGTCAAAGAAGGCGCCGAGCTTCTCGTCGACGGTCGTGGCCTCAGCCTGCAAGGGAATGAGGAAGGCTTTTTCATTGGGCCGTCTTTATTCGATAAGGTGACCTCGGGTATGCAGTCTTATCAGGAAGAGATTTTTGGGCCTGTTTTGCAAGTGGTTCGTGCGGAAAACCTCGAAGAGGCGGCGCGTTTGCCATCCGAGCATCCTTATGGCAACGGCGTGGCGATTTTCACCCGCAATGGGTTGGCGGCGCGCGAATTTGCCTCCAAGGTAAACGTCGGCATGGTTGGCATTAACGTGCCGATTCCCGTGCCAGTGGCGTATCATACGTTTGGCGGCTGGAAGCGCTCGGCCTTTGGCGACACCAATCAGCACGGGCCTGAGGGTATTAAATTCTATACCAAAGTGAAAACAGTCACCCAGCGCTGGCCATCTGGCGATGTGGATGACCAATCGTTCATCATCCCAACGATGAAATAAGCTATAGGCTAAGGCCTCAAGGCTTGCCCTTTTTGTCAATCAGGGCATACTTAAGGCCAAGCTATAATTGTAATTTACCTCACGAAATGTGAGGTCGTTTTGATGGAAAAAACATGAGCCAGTCACAAACCGCCGACGTAAAACATACCGATGTCCTAATTATCGGGGCCGGAATTTCCGGAATTTCCTCCGCTTTTCATATGAAAAAGCACAGCCCCCAAACGTCGTTCGAAATTCTTGAACAACGCGACAGCATCGGCGGCACGTGGAACCTATTCAAATATCCCGGCGTGCGCTCCGATAGTGACATGTATACGCTCGGCTTTTCGTTCCGCCCATGGAAACAAGCCAAAGCCATTGCCGATGCTCCCGCCATTATGGATTATCTCAAGGGCGCGGTGAACGACGGTAAAATTGACGAGACCATTCGCTTTGGAAAAAAAGTAGTGGAAGCCAAATGGTCGACGCCCGACAGCAAATGGTTCGTGACCATTGAAGACAAAGCCTCGGGCGAGCGCCAGATACAAAGCTGCAAATTCCTCCATAGCTGTGCCGGTTATTATAATTACGACCATGGATATCAACCAGATTTCCCGGGCTCAGATAGCTTTAAGGGTGAGATTGTGCATCCGCAATTCTGGCCAGAGGACTTGGAATACGAAGGCAAAAAGGTGGTCGTCATCGGCTCTGGCGCGACGGCAGTTACCTTGGTGCCAGCTATGGCGCGCGCCGCCTCGCAAGTCACCATGTTACAACGTTCGCCGACGTATATCGTGGCGCGTCCGGCTGAAGATGGTTTTGCCAATTTCACCCGTAAGTTTTTACCGTCGATGATGGCTTATGGGCTGGCGCGCTGGAAAAATGTTTTGATGGGACGGTTCTTCTTTTGGATGTGCCGCAAATATCCAGATGCCGTTAAAAAGCGTCTGTTGGCTGAATTGCCAGCCCTGCTGCCAGAAGGCTTTGATATTGAGAAACACCTAACGCCTAAATATAACCCTTGGGATCAGCGCGTCTGCTTGGCGCCCGATGGTGATTTTTTCACCTCCATCCGCAAAGGCAAGGCCGATATTGTGACCGACCATATCGAGCGCTTTACGCCAAATGGCATTGAGCTGAAGTCTGGCGAAACCCTCGAGGCGGATGTTGTGGTTTCTGCCACGGGTCTTGATTTGAACTTCCTAGGCAACATCCAAGTGAGTGTGGATGGCGAAGCTGTGGAGCCTGGCAATTTGCTGAATTACAAAGGCATGATGTATTCTGGTATCCCAAATCTTGTCGCGTCCTTTGGCTATACCAATGCGTCTTGGACGCTGCGCTGTGACCTGACCTCGCGCTATCTGACGCGTATGGTAAATTACATGGACAAAAAAGGTTTAGGCCGCGCCATGCCGACCCCCGATATGGCCGATGTTGAGTTCGAGCCTTTGCTCGATTTCTCCTCTGGCTACATAACGCGCAAATCAGCTGAGCTGCCGAAACAGGGCAGCATTAAGCCTTGGGTTATGTACCAAAACTATATTGCCGACATCTTTTTGGTGAAATTTGGCGCCTTGCGCGACAATGGACTTAAATTCACCAAATAGGGGCGTGCCGCTATAGGCTGGCCGCTAAGGCGCGGGTGCCAACGAGCATTTGCTTGAAACTTTTACGCAGCATATTGGCTGTTTGGTCGGGGCTTGCAAAAGTTGCGATGACGAGGTTTTTTGCCTGATTGACGTAAATCATTTGGCCATGCACGCCCATCGCTAAACGCTCGCCTTGGGCGACGTCGAAATTCCACCAGAAACTGCGATAGCCAGTAAAACCTGGCATGTATTTTGGGTGATCGGGGTCGGTGTTAATGCCGGCTTTGCCAGCCGCTAAGTCTTCGGGCGTCAGGGTATAAGTGTCGGCCATCCAGTCGGCGGGCGCGATTTGTGTATCGCCCAATTTGCCATTGCCCAAGGCCATCAACCCAAAGCGTGCCGCGTCCCGCAATGTCGAATTAAAGCCACCTGTAGAAATGGGGGCAAAAGCGACATCCGTGGTGAACACGCCATCATGTTCTGTGCCGAGTGGCGCCCAAATTTTATCGCGCACATAATCTTTCAGCGGTTGGCCGGTGACGCGCTCGATGAGCCAGCCAATGACATCCACATTGGGCGATTGATATTCATATTCAGCACCGCTCACGCCGCCCTTGGCGCGGGTGAATTTTGGCAACATATCGCGCACGCCGCGCGGCGTGTCGGTCAGAATCGGGTCGATGGCCAGCAGCTCAAAATCTGCGAAAAAGCCTAAGCGACGGAAATATTCCAGATGCACACTGCCCGGGCTCATATCCTCATAGTCTTCTGTGTAATTAAGAGCGGTTACCATGTTCAGCGTGTCGCGAAGGCTAACTTCAGCAAATACGCCGCCCTCTAGCTCTGGCAGATATTTGGCAGGTGAGGCGGTCTCGTCTATGTCATGTTCGCTGGCCGCAATACCATAGGCGGTGGAGATGAGCGACTTGGTCATGGAAGCCCATAGATGGTGGTCGTGCGGGCGGAAGTTGTCGAAATAGCTCTCATAGATAATCTCATTGTTTTGCACGACGAGATAGCCATCCAGCGAGTCGGCTGCCATGGCATCGCCAAGTCTCACGCGCTCGCCATTATGTTCATAAGTAAAATTATCAATGTCTTGCGTGGTGCCTTTGGGCAGCTGATAAATCGTCTCGCCACGCGGTATCATAACGCTGGGTAGAATGGAGAAATTACGCAAGGCCCAGCGAATGTTATCGGGCGCGCGCCAGCCAGAAAACGAGGCGGTATCGGGGGTTTGGCGAGAGTATTTAGACATGATGATTTCCTCTATCGAGTTTAGTTTATTTTTGGTTCTGGCCGCGTTGGCGAATGTTTTCGCGTCGCGCTTCAATGGCCTGCCCGTCGACTTTAGAGTTCGCGGCGCCGCTGCGCTTGGCTTCCAAATGCATGCCATCGCCAAAAGTCTGTGCATAGCCGTCGTCCATCAGGGCTTTATAGGCAACCAGCGTTTCGGGCACGCAAGATTCCATGTCGTTGGCCAGTTTCAACGCCGTGTCCAACAAAGCGTCTGGTGCCACAACATGATTGATCAAACCCCAATCTAATGCCTGTTCAGCCGAGATAAAATTGCCGGTCAGCGAAACCTCTTTGGCGCGCGATGGGCCTAACAAGCGGGTGAGTTTTTGGCTCAAGCCCCAGCCGGGCAAAATACCGACACGGGCATGCGTATCTGCAAAGCGCGTGTTGGGCGTACCGATAAGCACATCGCAAGCCAAAGCAATTTCGAAACCACCCGTGATGGCCACGCCGTTAATGGCGCCAATGACGGGGCCTGAAAAGCGCCCGATAGATTTCACCGGATCATCGGTGGTAATGGCGATGGCAGGGCCGTCGGCATTTTCGCCTAGTTCTTTCAAATCTAGACCCGCCGTAAAAGCTCTCTCTCCGGCACCGGTTAAAATGACCACGCGAATATCGGTATCGGCTTCTAATTTATCCATGGTTTGCGCCAGTTGGCTTTTCAATGGCGCCGATAAAGCGTTCATCGCTTCGGGGCGATTGAGGGTAACAATGGCGGTGGCGCCGTGGCGGTCTACAGTAACGAGTTCAGTCATGGTTATTTCCTTTAAGGGGTTTGGGGGTAGCCGAGCGCCAATAAGCGCTCGCTGATTTCATCTAGAATTACGGGGTCGTCAATGGTGGCGGGCATGTTCCAGTCTTCGCCATTGGCGATTTTTCGAATGGTGGCGCGCAATATTTTGCCCGAGCGCGTTTTGGGCAAGCGCGCAACCCGCGTCGCCAATTTGAACGAAGCGACCGGGCCAATTTCATCGCGCACCTTTTGGATGCATTGTTGAACAATCTCTTCGTCGGGAGCGTTCACCCCATCGTTAAAGACCAAAAGTCCGAGCGGTAACTCGCCCTTCAGCGCGTCTTTGACCCCCATAACCGCGCATTCGGCGATGTCTGGATGGCCAGCTAAAACTTCCTCCATACCGCCCGTCGATAAACGGTGGCCTGCGACATTGATAATGTCGTCGGTGCGCGACATGACATAGAGATAGCCGTCTTGGTCTAGGAATCCGGCGTCGCCTGTTTTGTAGTAGCCCGGATAATCTTGCAAATAGGAGCTTTCAAAGCCCTCGCGATTTTGCCAAAGCCCCGGCAAGCAGCCCGGCGGCAGCGGCAGTTTTATAACAATGGATCCGGTCTCTTGTGCGGCCACGCGGCGGCCATCTTCGCCCAAAACAGCCAGCTCATACCCCGGCATAGCCACGGCGGGGGAGCCTTTTTTAATAGGCAGGGCTTCGATACCAAGAGGGTTGGCACAAATTGGCCAGCCGGTTTCGGTCTGCCACCAATTGTCGATGACGGGCACGCCAAGCGCCGCTTCGGCCCAATTAATCGTGTCGGGGTCAACCCGCTCGCCCGCCAAATATAAAGTCTCGAAGTGGCGCAAATCATAATCGGCCACCAGCTTGCCTTCGGGGTCTTGTTTTTTAATCGCGCGAAAGGCGGTTGGCGCGGTGAATAAGGCTTTTACTTTATGCTCGGCGAGGACGCGCCAGAAAGCGCCTGCATCGGGCGTGCCAATGGGCTTGCCCTCATAAATGACACTGGTGGCACCGACGCACAGGGGGCCATATAGAATAAAACTATGTCCAACTACCCAGCCAAAATCGGACGCTGACCAGAACACGTCGCCCGCGCCAATGGTGTAAATGTTTTCCATCGCCCAAGATAAAGAGACCAAATGGCCGCCCGTGTCTCGCACCACGCCTTTGGGCACGCCCGTGGTGCCAGACGTGTAAAGGATATAGAGAGGGTCGGTGGCCAGAACAGGCACGCAAGCCGGGCGGTTGTTTTGCGCCCGCGCTTTGTCTTCTTCCGCCTGCCAATCGAAATCGCGCTCAGGCTCTAGCGTGGCCTCGGCTTCGGGACGCTGAAAAATAATACAGGTGGTGGGCTTATGGGTGGCCAGCTCTATGGCGCTATCGAGCAGGGGTTTATAGGCGATGGTGCGGCCCGGCTCGAGCCCGCAGGAGGCGGCGAGAATGAGTTTTGGTTTGGCGTCATTCAGACGTGTGGCCAGCTCGGCTGCGGCAAAACCGCCAAAGACAATCGAATGCACCGCACCAAGGCGCGCGCACGCCAAAGCGGCAATCGCGGTCTCTACAATCATCGGCATATAGATAATCACGCGGTCGCCTTTTTCGACGCCGTGGCTGACCAACATGCCCGCCACCAGCTCGACGCGATCCAGCAGGTTTGCGTAGCTGAGTTTTGTCACACTCTCGGTCAGCGGGCTGTCATGAATAAAGGCGATGCGTTCGCCATGGCCGTCTTGCACATGGCGGTCGACGCAATTGAAGCACGTGTTCAACACGCCATCGACGTACCAACGATCGCCGCTTTCATTGGTCTCAAAAATGGTTTTAGGAGGGGTGTCCCAGCTCACGCGGGCAGCTTGGGTCTGCCAAAATGCCTGCGGCTGGCTTTGCCACTGTTGATAGATATCTTGATACATAATGCCTCCCATTGAGCGTAGCTTATCGGTTAGGCGAGAAAGGTCAATCTCTGGCGCTATAGCGGCTTGTCTTTCGCGCGGGCATGAGGCAATCTTGGGGTAATTAGGGAGAGAACCATGAAACTTAGTGTTTGGCTAACCGCCGCTTTACTCGCTGCGCCGCTTGCTGTGCAGGCTGCCCCAGAAGACCGCAAGGCTTTGTTCGGGGAAACCCATTTGCATACCAACCTATCTTTTGATGCGTTTATTTTCGGCAACCGCAATGGCCCAGACGCCGCTTATGAATTTGCGAAAGGCAAAGCCATTCAGCACCCGTCAGGCTTTGAGATGAAAATGCGTGTGCCGCTCGATTTTCAGGCAGTGACCGACCACGCCATGTATTTAGGTATGGTACCGGCGATGTTCGATGAAACGACATCTGTCAGCCAACACCCAGTGGCCGGTGGTCTGCGTAACGCGGAAACGGCCTCGGAGCGTCGCGCCGCCTTTGGTGCCATGATGCCTTATATTGGTCAGCAAGTAGAAGACGATTTGTTGGATATGAATATCGTGCGCTCTACTTGGGAAGACATTAAACAGTCTGCCAATCGCCATAATGACCCGGGCAAATTTACCGCGATGATTGGATATGAATATACCTCGTCGCAAGACACGTTTGAGAACCTGCACCGCAATGTCTTGTTCCGTGGCGATGCGCCAGCCGAGCCGTTTTCTCGTCTCATCTCTAAAAACCCGGAGAATCTCTGGCGTTGGATGGATAGCATTCGCGAACAAGGCATGGACTCGATTGCCATTCCGCATAACTCCAATGGCTCCGATGGCTATATGTTCGACGATGAGACCTTTGATGGCGCGCCGATTGATAAAAAATACAGCGATATGCGGATGCGAAATGAGCCTTTGGTGGAAATCAGCCAAGTGAAAGGCACATCGGAAACGCACCCATTGCAGAGCCCGAATGATGAATTTGCGGCTTTTGAAATTATGCCTTACCAAATCGCGACTTGGTATGAGAGCCGAGTGGAAGGCTCTTATATTCGCGATGCCTATAAGCGCGGTCTGCAAATGCAGGCGCGGGGACAGGGAAACCCTTATAAATTTGGTCTGCTTTCGGCTTCCGATACGCATGTGTCGGCGGGCGCGTTTGACGAATATGACTATTGGTCCAAAATCGGCTTGGTAGATGCCAATGGCCTTTTGCGTGGCTCGGTTCGCCTTAGCTGGACGCAACGCTTGGGCGCACAAATTTTCCGTCTTCGCAATTGGTGGACGCAAGCAAATACCTTAGAAGGCGCGCGCACTGGCAACCCACCTAAGAACCCCGCCCCTGGCTTTTTGCAGATGCAGTGGTCGAGCTGGGGTGCTTCTGGTTTGGCGGGCGTTTGGGCCGATGAAAACACCCGTGGGTCTATTTTTGATGCCATGCGTCGTAAAGAAACATTTGGCACCAGTGGCCCGCGTATGCGGGTTCGGATGTTTGCCGGCTACGGCCTGCAAGCCAAATGGCTCGACGATGCGCAATTGGTTAAAAAAGCCTATCAACGCGGCGTTCCGATGGGCGCTGATTTGAAAGCGCGCAAAGGCAAAAGCCCAGACTTCCTGATATGGGCGACGCGTGACCCTGGCAGCGCGCCACTGCAGCGTTTGCAAA
The DNA here is from genome assembly GCA_963932545.1 of uncultured Rhodobiaceae bacterium. GTDB lineage: Bacteria > Pseudomonadota > Alphaproteobacteria > RS24 > RS24 > UBA8337. Next base: position 16,789 of record CAWVRH010000010.1, read on the forward strand.
TTGTTAAAGGCTGGGTCGATGGCGAAGGCCAAGCGCATGAGAAAATTTACGATGTCGCTTGTGCAGGCGGTGTCTCGCCCGATGCGAGCACCAATCGTTGCCCAGACAATAATGCCGTTGTGGATACCAAAACTTGTGCCTATAGCGCCGATACAGGCGCCAATGAGCTGAAAGCCCACTGGCAGGACCCGCAAAGCACAGCTGGTGAAAACGCCTTTTATTATGTACGCGGTATCGAAAACCCAACGTGTCGTTGGTCGACATGGGATGCCATTCGGGCGGACAGCCTGCCAAATCCATCGTTGGCGAAAACCATTCAAGAACGCGTTTGGTCGTCGCCTATCTGGCTTGAACACTAGGACTGAAGACAACACGCATGAAGCAAAAATTGAGCACGCTCTTGCGCGACCGACTGGTTTGGTTCGTCGCCTTGGGACTTGGGCTATTTGCCCTCGACTATGCCAGCGGAAAACGCTTGGAAAGCCGCATTCTGGTTGATTTGCCTTTGGTTGAAAAACTCGTGGCGCAATGGGAAGGCCAGACCAAACGCCGCCCCAATGCGCAAGAATTAGATGCCTTGGTGGAAGGCTATATTCGCGAAGAAATTCTGGTTCGCGAAGCCAGACGCCTCGGCTTAGATGATGAGGATGTGATTATCCGTCGTCGTTTGGCGCAAAAAGTTGAATTCTTTCTCGATGAAAACAACCCACCAGAGCTGCCCAATGAAGCGGGGCTGAAGGCTTGGTTTGACCAAAATCGGGCGGCCTATGATACGCCAGCCAAATTAACTTGGCGCCATATCTATGCCAGCGACGAACCCCAAGCGCAGGCCTTATTGGCTCAAGTGAGGGGCAAAGATGCCAAAAATTGGCGCGCGTTAGGTCAGCCATTTATGCTGAACCGCGCGTATACTCGCCAAGACCAACTAGAGATGGCGCAAATTATGGGTGCTGAGTTCGCCGCCCAAATGTTTGATACCAAATCCATCACAAGCCCCAATGATTGGGTGGGCCCGATACGTTCGGCCTACGGCTGGCATGTCGTGGCCGTGGATACGCGTTATGAAATTCGTCCCGCGCGCTTTGCGGAAATTGCCGAAAAAGTGGCGAGAGACTGGGCCAATGAGCAGGGGCGTATCGCCAAACTGGAAGCTTGGCGAGAGCTTCGGGCCTCTTATGATATTGAGCTGGTTCCGGTAGAAGAACAGTGATGACACGGTTGCCTTCTCTCTTATTTGGCTTGCTTTGGGTCTGCATGGGGCTATTGGCGCCCGCCCAAGCCCATGAAGTGCGACCCGGCTATATTGAAATTACCGAGACCGCGCCCGACACTTATCAGGTGATTTGGAAACAGCCCGTGCGCGATACCAGTCGGTTTGAAGTGGCGGGGCTGGGCTTGCGTCCGGTGTTTCCCGAGGTCTGTACGCGGCTTGGCAATAGTCATATGCAGCGCCGCCCTGGCGTATTGATTGAGCGCTTTCAATTGGCCTGCGATGGCGGCTTGATGGGGCAAATAATTGGCGTTGAGGGCTTGCAAAAAACCATCACCGATGTGTTTGTTCGGATGCGCGGGCTAGATGATAGCTCGACCAATTTGCGCCTCACGGCGGAGGCACCCGTGCGAAAATTCAGCGGGGGTGGTGAGGGTCTGTCGGCTTATTTTGGTCTCGGCGTTGAGCATTTGCTATCGGGCGTCGACCATATTCTATTTGTTTTGGGGCTGGTGCTTTTGGTGCGGGGCTTGCGCAGTTTGGTCTATGTCATCACCGCCTTTACTGTGGCGCACTCGCTGACTTTGGCCTTGTCGATATTCACCTCGATCACCGCTCCCTCGGCAGTGGTGGAGGCGATTATCGCCTTGTCGATTTTATTCCTCGCCGTCGAATGGATAACGCCGGAGGCTCGGCGCTCGAAAATAGCCACACGCTATCCCCAACTCGTGGCCTTTGGCTTCGGGCTTTTGCATGGTTTTGGCTTTGCCGGTGTCTTGGGCGATATCGGCCTGCCGCGCGATTTGGCACTACCAGCTTTGGCGTTGTTTAATGTGGGACTGGAAGTTGGCCAGCTTATGGTTGTGGCCGCAGCCTTGGTGGCGGGTCGGTTTTTGGCCAAACCCGTCTCCCGCTATCCGTTGATAGGGCAAGTGCCGATAGTTCTTATCGGCGGGGTTTCGGTATACTGGCTCGTCGATCGGATGAGCGGTATTTGGGCTGGCTAAGCGAGCTTACTCGGCAGCTTTTTGCGCGGCCTTATCGGTAAACACCGCCGCACGACCTTCCAGCTCGGCTTTCACCGCTTCGATTTGATTGGGCGAGCCAATAATCTCATCTTGCAGCACGCTTTCCAGCATCAATGTTTCGGCTACAAACCGGTCGGCTGGCTCGTTGAAAAGCTGTTTGGTGGCGCGGATGGCGTCTGGGTTGCGCGCGGCAATGGCCGTGGCGGTTTCAAAAGCCGCGGCAAGCGGGTCGTCGCAAATGCGGGTCAAGAAGCCGTGTTCATAAGCTTCTTCGGCCTCAAAAATACGCGCTGTCATGGCTAATTCTTTAACAATGTCTTCGCGCGCCAAACGCGCCATCACATGGGTGGTGCCCATATCTGGCACAAGGCCCCAGCGCGATTCCATGATGGAGAATTTAGTGCCGGGCGCGGCGTAGCGCATATCGGCGCCCATAAATACCTGAAACCCACCGCCCAAGGCAAAGCCCTGTGCGGCTGCAATGACGGGGACTTGGACTTCGCGCCAAGTGAAAGCTACTTTTTGCGGCCGATTGGCAAGGCCGTGGCTGCGGGTTTCTAGCGGTTGGCGCTCTTTGCTATTGCCGCTCACGCCAGCATCGCCGCCGTCGGCCATGGCTGCAAAATTACCCATATCGAGGCCTGCGCAAAAAGCACGACCTTCGCCAGAAAGAACCACGGCGCGAAGACTTGCGTCGGCTTTGACCCGCTCGCCAGCTTCGATGAGGGCATCCATCATCTCGGCATCTAGGGCGTTCATTTTGTCGGCGCGAATAAGATGCACATGTGCGATGTGGTTCTCTACGCGATAGTCAATCCGGTTTTCCATGGTTATTTCCTTCCTTGGCTTTTGTGACGAGACATAAAATTTTCATGAAGTTGAGCGTAACCCGCATGAGCTTGCTTGTCAGGGGTAAACTGTGCGCTGGGCTGATAGGCCACATGTGCGGCTTGGCTCACGGTATCAAACACACCTTGCGCCGTTGCCGCCAGAAGCGCCGTGGCAAAAGCACAATCGCTTTCGCTGCCAGCGCGAAGCTCGACGTTCAGCATATCGGCTAAAACTTGGCAGAAAAACGGTGCCTGCGAACCACCGCCCAAAACGTTAAGGCTTGTCGGTGTTTGGCCCAAGCGCTGCGTCATGTCTTGCCAAATAGCGTTGAGTACATGGCCGACGCCCTCATAGGCTGCACGCGCGATGGCGCTGCTGGTATGGCCGCGCGTTAGGCCGCGCATTTGGGCGCTTAAGGTGGCGTCCCAAAAGGGCGCTCGGGCGCCGGATAGATAGGGATAAAACAACAAGCCATCGGCGCCCATTGGGGCTTGGCTGGCGGCTTGGGTAAACTCGGATGGGCTGAGGTTGGGCGTCAGGGTTTGGCGCACCCAATCTATGGCGCCCATGCAATCGCTCATGCCAGCTGCGTGATAGTGTAAGCCCGACACAATATGCGGGTAGAAGGAGACGGGCGCAAAGCTCGTGGTGTTGGCGCTGGTCAAAGCCAATACGCCGGCCGAGGCTAATTTTAAGCTGGCCATATCCGCGCTCTGCTCGCCTGCGCATAGCCATTCCATCGAGGTGTCTATGGCGCCTTGATAGACAGGCACGCCCTCGGGTAAACCGAACTCGCGCGCGCTTTTGGGGGTTACTTCGCCGGCTTTATCTGTGGGGGCCAGAAGCGGGGCAAAGGCGGTTTTGGGTAAGCCGCTCCTCGCTTGTAACTCGGGGTTCCAAGTGCCGTTTTTATTGGCCATCATCGAGCCTACGGCCTCGGTGGCATCGGTAGAAAACGCATTTGTCAGTTGGGCGCGCAGCCAGTCTTTGGCAAAATATAATCGCTCGGTTTTAGCTACAATCTCTGGCTCATGTTGGCCCAACCAAATCAGCTGCGGCAACGTCCAAGTCGCATTAGGGCGATTGCCCGTTGTTGCTTCGACCTCGCCGTTTGCCGCCAACTCGGCGGCGATGGCGGCGGCGCGTTGGTCATCCCACAGGATGGCATTGCGTAAGGGCTGGGCTTTGGCATCGCAAAGCACGCCGATATGCGCGCCACCTGAAAAGCTAATGCCTTGAACCAAGCCCATGTCATCGCCATGGGCTTGGTTCAATTGCGCCAGTGCCTCGGCCATGGCTTGGCGCCAAATGGCAGGCTCTTGCTCGCTATGGCCAGCCTCGAGGGGATAGGTTTTGACATTGGCGCGCACTAAGTCGCGGCGTTCCACAGAACTGCCATCTGCATAAAGCAGGCAGGCCTTGACGCTGCTGGCGCCTAAATCAATGCCGAGAAAAAAACTCATAAGTGCTTATAAAACCAAAAAGGGCGCCTGCCTATAGCCGACGCCCCCGATTTTAATCTTGGTTGGATTTAAGGTCAAACCCAATTACTTTTGCGCGTCCTTGGACAGCGAAGGCTGCTCCACATTCCTAATTCCACGCTGGCTTTGAAACCTCAAATGCTTCCGATAAATAGACAATGGATCACCTCCTTTCGATTGTTAAAATTACCCTCAAAATCCTAAGCTGATTTGATTCTGCTGCCAAAAGCTTTATGCTGGAGCGACCTATAGGAGATGACATGCTGCGCTATCAAATTATTCCCGTGACGCCGTTTCAGCAAAACTGCACGGTATTTTGGAACGAAGAAACCAAGAGGGGCGGCATTGTCGACCCCGGCGGCGACCTTGCGCTTCTAGATAAATTTATCGATGAGCAAGGCATTAAGGTGGAAAAGATTTTGGTGACGCATGGCCATCTCGACCATGCGGGCGCCGTGGCACATATGGCGCAAGCGCGCGCCATCCCGATTATTGGCCCGCATAAAGACGATAAGTTTTGGATCGATGGCATGCCAGATGCCGCTGCTCAATACGGCTTTCCCGAAGCCTTGGCCTTCGAGCCCGACCAATGGCTAGAGCATGGCGATAGCGTGGACGTAGCGGGGGTTACGTTCGATGTGGTGCATTGTCCTGGCCATACGCCGGGCCATGTTGTGTTTGTGCAGTCGCAAGATAAAATTGCCATGGTGGGCGATGTTATTTTTCAAGGCTCGATTGGGCGCACAGATTTCCCCAAAGGCAATCATCAGCAGCTCATCGATAGCATTACCGAGCGCCTGTGGCCTTTGGGCTTGGACATTACGTTTATTCCAGGGCACGGCCCCACGTCGACTTTTGAGCATGAAAAGAAAACCAATCCGTTTTGTTCTGACGCGGCGCTAAATTAATGGCGCCAGACTGGGTCTTGAACGAGAGACTAGAGCAAGACAGTTTTTGGCTCGGCACACGCGATGGCGTCGAGTTTCGTTTGATGAAGGATGCTCGCTACACTTGGCTGGTTTTAATACCGCAAGTGCCCGAGGCCGAAGATTGGCACGATTTGGCCGAACCGATGCGGAGCCATTTATTTACGTTATCCATGCACGCTTCGAAAGTAGTGAAGCAGGCCTTGAGTGCCGATAAAATGAATGTCGCGAACCTTGGCAATATGGTGCGCCAATTACATGTGCATGTGGTGGCGCGCCATGTCGGAGACGCGGCTTGGCCCGGCCCCATTTGGGGCGTTGGCGAGGCGCAGGCTCATGCGCATCCAGAAAAAAGCATCCAAGAGATGCAGGACTTATTAGAGTTATAAGGGCGTACCGGTTTTATGAGTGTTCTCACGAATAGTTTTCCAGAGCAATTTCGCGCCCTTGTGTTTGGCGCCAGCGGCGGCATTGGCGCAGCGCTTATGGCTGCTTTAGCGCCGCGGTGCGCGGTCACTGGGGTGGCGAGAAACCCGACGGGCGATTTGTTGCAAGGCGATATTTGCGATGAGGCCAGTCTGGCGGCTTTGGCGGAGACCCTAAAGGGCGAGTGCTTTCATTTGATTATAAATGCCACCGGCCTGCTGCATGATGCGGACGCTGATTTGCAGCCCGAAAAAGCTCTCAAGCAATTAGACGCCGATAAAATGGCACGCGTCTTGGCTGTTAACGCCATTGGGCCAGCCATGGTGTTGAAGTATTTCTTGCCGCTTTTGGCGCGTGAAGAGAAGGCTGTGATGGCGCATCTTTCGGCGCGCGTTGGCTCTATCTCCGACAATCGCATGGGCGGTTGGACCAGCTATCGGGCGGCCAAAGCGGCGCAAAATATGATTGTTAAAAACGCCGCCATTGAGACCGCACGACGCGATAAACAAAAGATTATTATCGGCCTGCATCCTGGCACGGTGGAGACTAATTTATCGGCCCCGTTTCGCGGTGGCGTAGCGGCATCGAAACTATTTACCCCAGACCAAGCGGCGGGTTATTTGCTGGATGTTATAGACACGATGACGCCCGAAAATAGCGGCCATGTTTTCGCGTGGGACGGAAAACAAATTCCGGCATAAGCCAGCATCCGGGTTTTATATTATTTCCAGTCGACGGAAATCGGCTGGCAATTTATGACCTTCAAAATCAATATGCACAATGTTCACCTTGTGGCGACGACACCAAACTTGCACGCCCCAATCGGTGAAGCCGACATCCATGGCGGCATAATTTTGCAGGCTCTCGGGCGGGGTTAAGTTGGCTACTTCATCGGCGCATTTGGAGCAGGCAACATAATTGGTAATGCTGAGGGCGAGGGCCTCTTTCGGCAGGGTTGGGTCTTGGCTCATTTTAGGGCCTCCAAAAATTTAGCAGCACTGGCTTTGGCGCCCGCTTTTTTCGCTTCATCCATTTTGTCGAGGTTGCGGTAGACCATGCCCATGCGTGGATTGCTCGACAGCGTGTCGGCGTGGCGCATCATGAAATCCCAATATAAATAATTGAATGGGCACGCATCGTCCCCATTGGGTTGCTTAACTTGATAACGGCAGTCTTTGCAATAATCCGACATGCGGTTGATATAGGCGCCGGAAGATACATACGGTTTCGAGGCCACCAAACCACCGTCGGCGAATAGCGCCATGCCATGCGTATTGGGCAATTGCACCCATTGATAGGCGTCGGCATAGACCTCCATATACCAGCGATTGACGGCCTCTGGCGCGATGCCTGCCAGCAGGGCGAAATTGCCGGTAATCATCAAGCGTTGAATGTGATGCGCATAGGCGTGCGTCTTGCTGGCCGCTACGGCCTCGCGCAAGCAAGCCATATCGGTATCGCCGCTGTAGAAAAAATCGGGCAGGGCGCGGTCGTGGTCGAAAAAGTTTTCTTGTTCATAGTCCGGCATTTTAAGCCAATAGATACCGCGAATATATTCGCGCCATCCCAAGATTTGCCGAATGAAGCCCTCTACCGCATTGAGCGGGGCTTGCTGGTTGGCAAGGCGCGCCTCGGCAGCTCGACAGACCTCGAGCGGATCAAGCAGACCAAGGTTCAAACTGGTGGCAATCAAGGCGTGATACAGGAAGGTTTCGCCAGATTTCATAGCGTCTTGATAGTCCCCAAAATAGGGTAGGCAATGGTCGAGAAAACCATCGAAATGGGCCTGCGCTTGTTGAGCCGTTACCGGCCAGCCAAAACCTTCCAACGTGCCAAAATGGGCCTCTTCGCCGGTGCCAAAATGCTCGGTCACCAGCGCCATAACTTGGGCGGTGATGGCATCGGGTGGGGAGGTGAGGCGCTGGGGCAATATGTGGCCCTTGGGTAATTTTTTGCGGTTCTCAGCGTCATAATTCCATTGTCCGCCGAGCGGGTCTTTATCCTCCATCAGCAGGCCCGTTTTGCGGCGCATTTCGCGATAGAAAAACTCCATGCGGAGCTGTTTTTTGCCGCTTGCCCAAGTCTCGAATTCGTCGTGGCTGGCGAGGAAGCGCGTGTCGGGCAATACATGTACGGCGAGGTCAAATTGGGTCGACCAATCGGCAAATTGGCGGGTTAGGCGATATTCGCCAGGTTCCGTCACGAACACGCGCTCATAGCTGCCGCTGGCTAATTTATGTGCCAGCGCATCGGTAAAGCTTTTGAGTTCGGGGGTCTCGCCATAGGCCAAGTAAGTGACGTCACGGCCTTGGTCGCGCAAACTTTGCGCAAAATGGCGCATAGCAGAAAACACCAAGACTAGTTTTTGCTGGTGATGCGCCACGTAGGTCGCTTCATCATAGAGTTCCGCCATTACCACATGCGCGTGGGGGGAGGCCTGAAGGCTCGACAGGTTGGGGGATAATTGGTCGCCCAGCACAAGAATGAGATCGGTCATGCGCGCGCCTCTTTTTGGGAGCGGCACTTAACGGAGCAATATTTTACGGCGTCCCAATCTTGGGCCCATTTTTTGCGCCACGTGAAAGGGCGCTCGCAGGTCAGGCATTGCTTTTGTGGCAATTCTGATTTTTTACGCATCTTCATACTCTGACTTAACCTTTTAATGTAGGCGCGGTATCTTTGTTACCCGTTCCATAGGTGGAGTTCGAGTTCCAGACATGGGGTTTCGAGGCTCGAAGGTCAAGTTAGTTAACCCCAAGCCATATGTCCCTTGGGCTATATAAGGCATAGGCGTTGTTGACAAAGCCTCGTCTGGTAGCCATTTTGTGCGCACAGGAGAACAAAATCATGGCCTATCGAGCAACTCGTTTGATTTCATCACTTATCTTATCGAAAAGAGTACAGTCGGCACGCCGGTCCTTAAAGGCATGGTCGCGCCGTATGGGCGGACAAAAAGCCGAAGTGTTGTATTTCCATCAGCCAGATGACCCGTATAGCCACATAACGGCACAGGTTTTGAGTGAGCTGCAAGCGCGCTATGACATCACGTTAAAAACTATGCTGGTTGACCGGCCGCTCGATGATGTGGCGCCGGAGCGTGAGGCTTTGCAAGAATATGGCCGCCGCGATGCCGCCCTGATTGCGCCCTATCACGACTTGAGCTTTGTCGATAGCGGCAAGCAGCCTTCTGCAACCAGCTATCAATCGGCGCGCCGCGCTTTGGCGGCGTCGAGTAATTTGAACAAAGCGGCGGCGGAAATCGGCCAAGCTTTTTGGGCCGATGATACAGATGCGCTCGACCGTTTGGCGATGGTGTCGGAAGAGAAAACCGAGCAAGTGTTCCGCGATGGCACCAAGCTTCGCGAAAGTCTCTCGCATTATCTCGGCGCCATGTTTTATTTCGAAGGTGAATGGTATTGGGGTCTCGACCGTTTACCCTATCTAGAAGAACGGATGAGGGACGCAGGGCTTCGCCTGAGCGGTTGCCGTCAGCTGACCCAGTTCCAAGAACGCCCCGAGTTTATGAGCAAGCCAAGTAATGGCAAGCGCCTAACCGTGGAGTTTTATCCCTCGGCTCGTAGTCCCTATTCAGCTATTTCGATGGCAGAGACTTTGGACTTGCCGAACCATTACCCTGTCAATTTAGTTGTGCGCCCCGTCTTGCCGATGGTTATGCGCAACCTGCCTGTGCCGAAACGCAAAGGCTTATATATTATGCGCGACACCAAACGCGAAGCAGACCGCATTGGGGTGCCATTTGGCAAAATTGCCGATCCAGTGGGCGAACCCGTGCGGCGCTGTTACTCTTTATTTACTTGGGCGGAACAGCAAAACAAAGGCGGCGAACTGCTGCACGCCTTTACGGACCTAGCTTGGGCCCTTGGCGTAGATACTGGCAGCGACGATGGTATGCGCCAAGTTTGCGAGCGAGCTGGTTTGGATTGGAACGAAGCCCAAGACGTTATCGATAATAAAGACTGGGAAGTCTGGGCGGAAGAAAACCGTTTGCAGATGATGGCCTCTGACTTATGGGGCGTGCCGAGCTATCGCTTGCTGGATGAGGCGGGCAAAGAGCTTTATGCGGGCTGGGGCCGCGATCGTATTTGGTTGCTCGTCTGTGAAATTCAAAAAGCGTTGGAAAGCTAATCCGTCAAAAACCGGATGCCGCCTGAACGTCAAGAGAAGAGGCGGGTGCAAAGACCAGGTATCTGGCCTTTGCACAAATCAGACGGATTGGGAGGGACCATGACAGGAAACTCCGCCTAACCTCAACCGCATGAAACGCCGACACATTGCGCGACACTTGTCTCGTCATGCAGTTGCAAACCTCTATCGCAATGCTGGCTCCAAACTATAAAAACCGAGCCACACACAACAAGGCTTTTCCCTCGCGTGCGGAGCGTATAAAATATCTATGTTTTATATTCGCAACACCGCAGGGTGGCGAATTAGCTGGGGGGCTCGGCGGAGCTCGACGCATTTTTCTTATGCGTCCAAAGCACGATTGTGTTTGACCCGAGGCTAAAATCTGCTTTCATAGCGGTTGGATTTTACAGGGAGTTAACAATGGAAAATTGTCTTAAATTTTATATCGACGGAGCTTGGGTAGAGCCAAGTGATCCAAAACCATTTGACGTTATCAATCCGGCAAATGAGCAAGTTATTGGCCAAATTATGATGGGCAATAAAGACGACGTGAACAAAGCGGTAGCCGCTGCCAAGCGCGCTTTCCCTAGCTTTTCGCAAACTAGCGTGCAAGAGCGCCTAGAACTTCTAGACGCGATTATTGCCGCCTATGGCGCGCGTATGGATGAAGTGGCTTCGACTATTTCGGCTGAAATGGGCGCGCCTATGTGGCTGTCGAAAGCGGCGCAAGCTGCTATGGGCATTGCGCATCTAACAACCGTGCGCGGTATTCTCGAAAATTATGCGTTTGAGAAACAGCAAGGCACGGCCATGATCCGCAAAGAGCCTGTCGGCGTTTGCGGTCTGATTACGCCATGGAATTGGCCAATTAACCAGATCGCTTGCAAAGTGGCACCTGCCATTGCTGCGGGTTGCACGATGGTTCTAAAGCCTTCTGAAATTGCCCCTTTGAATGCCGCCCTTTGGGCTGAAATTCTCGACGATGCGGGCGTGCCAGCTGGCGTGTTCAACCTCGTCAATGGCGATGGCATGAATGTCGGCGAAGCGATGTCGAAACACCCAGATATCGACATGATGTCGTTCACCGGCTCCACCCGCGCGGGCGTGGCCGTGGCCAAAGCCTCTGCGGATACGGTCAAACGTGTGGCCCAAGAATTGGGCGGCAAGTCGGCCAATATTATTCTGGATGATGCCGATTTCAACAAAGCGGTCGCCCAAGGCGTGCAAAGCTGCTTTATGAATTCGGGTCAATCTTGCAACGCGCCAACGCGCATGTTGGTGCCTGCGGCACGCCATGATGAAGTCGTGGAAATTGCCAAAGCGGCTGCCGAACAAGTTAAAGTTGGCGACCCAAACGGCGACGATACAACCATCGGGCCTGTGGTAAGCGAAATGCAGTTTGAAAAAATTCAAGCGCTGATCGAAACCGCCATCAACGAAGGCACCGATTTGGTAACCGGCGGTCTGGGCAAACCAGATGGTCTCAACGCTGGCTATTATGTGAAACCGACTATTTTTGCCAATGTAACCAATGACATGACCATTGCGCGCGAAGAAGTGTTTGGCCCAGTTCTGTCTATCTTGAAATATGAGACAGAAGAAGAAGCCATCGCGATTGCCAATGACACGGTCTATGGCTTGTCGGGTTATGTGCAATCTGGCGACATTAAGCATGCTGCCGATGTGGCTTCTAAAATGCGCACCGGTAACGTGCATTTGAACGGTGCTGGTGTTGACTTCGGCGCGCCATTTGGCGGCTACAAGCAGTCTGGCAATGGCCGCGAATGGGGCGAGCATGGGTTTGAGGACTTCCTCGAAACCAAAGCTGTGCTCGGTTACGCAGCCGAGTAAATCAAAGTTCTGGGCTGGCAAGGAAACTTGCCAGCCCTTTTTTTATCTTTTTGACGCCAAGTTTCGGCCAAGGAGCCTTTCTATGTTGTCCAATAGTTACCCAATGCTGCAGTTTAACCTCGGGGAAGATATCGACATGATGCGCGATAGTATCCGCAAATTTGTCGATGAGAAAATCGCCCCTCGCGCCGACGAGATTGATCGCACGGATACGTTTCCAAGGGACTTGTGGAAACCTTTGGGCGAGCTGGGCTTGCATGGGCTGACGGTATCTGAGGAATATGGCGGCGTGGCGCTGGGCTATACGGCACAAGCCATTGCGGTGGAAGAAATCTCGCGCGCCTCGGCTTCCGTGGGGTTGTCTTATGGGGCCCATTCTAATTTATGCGTGAACCAGATTTATCGCTGGGGCAATGACGTGCAGAAGAAAAAATATCTACCCAAGCTGGTATCTGGCGAACATTTGGGCGCTTTGGCCATGTCTGAGCCAGGCGCAGGTTCTGACGTTGTTTCCATGAAATTGAAAGCCGAGAAAAAGGGCGATAAATACGTTCTCAACGGCACAAAGTTTTGGATTACCAATGGCCCGTCCGCGGATGTGTTGGTGGTCTATGCCAAAACCGATCCCGAAGCGGCCTCGCGCGGCATTACGGCGTTCTTAATCGAAAAAGAGTACAAAGGTTTTAGCTGCGCGCAAAAGCTGGATAAATTAGGCCATCGCGGTTCTGAGACTGGCGAGCTGGTGTTTGAAGATTGTGAAGTGCCAGAAGAAAACATCATGGGCCCGTTAAACCGTGGCGTCGAAGTGCTGATGAGCGGGCTTGATTATGAGCGCGCGGTTTTGGCGGCTTGGCCGTTGGGCATTATGCAGGCCTGTTTGGACACGGTGTTGCCTTATGTGCATCAGCGCGAGCAATTTGGCCAATCGATTGGCACGTTCCAATTAGTGCAAGCCAAATTGGCCGACATGTATACAAAACTCAGCGCTTCGCGCGCCTATGTTTATGCGGTCACCCAAGCCTGCGACCGCGGGGAGACCACGCGTAAGGATGCTGCGGCGGCTATTTTATTTGCTGCCGAAAACGCCACCCAATGCGCGCTCGATGCCATTCAACTCATGGGCGGCAATGGCTATGTGAATGATAATCCGGTGGGGCGTTATTTGCGCGATGCGAAATTGGCTGAAATTGGCGCGGGCACATCAGAAATCCGACGCATGTTAATTGGCCGCGAATTGTTCAACGAGACCAGCTAGGCCACCTTGCGTCGGCCTTTGCGGATTTGCTCGATTAAACTCAAGCTAATCGCGACAGGAATGAGACCCACTAGAATAATCATCAGGGCTGGCAGGGCGGCTTCTTCCATCTGGCCGACAGAGGCATAGGTGTAAACGCTGGTGGCCAAAGTCTCGAAATCGAACGGTCGCAAGATTAGCGTGGCCGGCAATTCTTTCATCACATCGACAAATACCAATATGGCAGCGGTTAATAACGGCGCTCGCAATAGCGGCAAGTGAACGCGCCTCAGGGTTGCGTTTCTGCCCGCCCCAAGACTGCGCGCCGCCATATCTAGGCCTAGGGAAATGCGGCCAAAGCCGGCTTCCAGCGTGCCGTAGGATAGCGATAAAAAGCGCACGACATAGGCAAAAACGAGCGCTCCTGCCGTGCCACTGACAAGCAACCAGCCAAAGCTCAAGTCAGCCAAAGCCGCGAACATCACCATGACGCCGATGGCAAGAACCGTGCCGGGCACTGCATAGCCTAGAGCAGCCATTTGGCCGAGCCGCTTGACCTCTAGGCGCTGGTAAGGCGTGCGCCCACTGCGCGCCGCATAGGTTAGCCCAAGGCCAAGCGCACAGGTGAGAATGGCAGCAAGTATGGCGAGGGAGAACGAGCGTCCCGCCGCCGCGAGAACGCCCTCGGCGGTGGAGCCAATGAGGGCGTAGTCAATCAGCAGGCCCGTTGGCACCAAAAATCCGAGCGCTACTGGTACAAAGCATGCAAAGCACATGAGCAGTTGCATGGCTCGGTGGGTTTGAAAATCAGGCAGGCTGCGTTGGCGCCCGCTGCGGATGCTATGGGCCGCCTCGCCACGTTGGCTGCGTTCCAATACCAATAAAAGCGCCATGAAGCCCAAAAGCGTAAGGGCGATTTGCGCCGCCCCACCGAGGTTTCCACGCACCACCCAAGTGTCGTAAACGCCCATGGTAAGCGTTGTGACGCCGAGAAATTCGACCGCGCCGATATCGTTCAAACATTCCATCATCGCCAAGGCCACGCCAACGATAATGGCCGGTCGTGCCATCGGCAGGCCAATGCGTTTGAAGCATCCCATGGGGCCAAGTCCTAGGGCGCGACCAGCCTCGATGAGGACAGAGGATTGCTGCACAAAGGCGGCGCGTGCGGAAAGGTAGACATAGGGGTAGAGAACCAAGCTCAGCAAAACGATGGCGCCCGGCAGAGAGCGGAAATCGGGATAGGCGGTTTCGGGCAGCAGCGCATGCCAAATCTGGTAAACGGGCCCGGCATGGTCCAGCACGTCTGCGTAACTATAGGCCATAAGATACGTAGGAATGGCCAAAGGTAGCAGGAGCGCCCAGCTTAAGATGCGACGCAGAGGAAAATGATAAAAGGTTACCACCCAAGCGGTTCCCGTTCCGATGAGACCGGTGAGCGTCGCGACCCCAGCCATCAACACGGCTGTGGTGATAATTTGCCCAGGCAAAACAGAAGCCCATAAATGGCCCCAAATCGGCGCATAGGCAGGAGAGGGCACCAATGCCAACCAAGCCAGTGCGAGCAGCGGCAGTAAAGGTAACGCCACGGCAACCAGCGTTAACGCACGCCACATATCCAAACGCCAAAAAGGCTTTGAGGCCGATAGCGGTAAGGATTGGCTCATGCGAGGGGGCTATTGTTATTGCGAGTAAGTCTCATAAGCAAACCATAGCCTATGGGCTAGAGCCTGCAAAGCCCTTCCTTTAGGAGGCTTCGCGACAGGCTTTAGGAAGCCTCGCGACAGGCTGCTGCGGCGGCCACGAGTTCGCGGGCAATTTCTTCAGCTTCTTCCGCGAGGAAATCCATTGGAATTTCTTGGCTGTCGGTCGTGATAAAAACCCGAACCATTTTCTGGTCGGTGGCCCCGATGGAGAGCTCGGCTGAAATGTCTGAAGGTGTATTAATGCCCATGAAACGGCCCCTATTTTGTGATCTCCACAAAGCTTTAGCGGTTTCCCGAGGGTTTTGGAAGGGGCAGAGAGGCCAAGGGAGCACAAAAACTCGCTATCGGGTGCATCACCGCTTGAACTTTGTCTAAAAGCCGACTATTTTCCCCTGACCTGAGCCGCTTTGGTGGCTTTTGGAAACCTCGGTGCAGCCTTAGCTCAGTTGGTTAGAGCGCTAGATTGTGGATCTAGAGGTCCTCCGTTCAATCCGGAGAGGCTGTACCATTTTCCCAACCTTAAAATCTTATCCGTAAATTACCCGATTCGAAGCGTGGGCTGTTCGACGCGCGAGAATTTTTTGTGATTTTAACAAAAAATTAAACCGCGCCTGCACGAATATGATAAACAGGCCGCGTAAGAGTTGGTGCCAAGCACAACCCTGTGCCGAGTGTACCGAGTGTAAAATCAGGAGTATATTGTGCAAAGATTTCTAATTTCGGCTGCCCTCGTTAGCCTCTTCATTTCTCCCGCCACGGCTGAACCGTTCGACTTTAGTGTCGGCGGTTATTTTAATTCTGTCGTATACAGCGTCGACGCAGACACCGCCTATGATGAGGATACCAAGGCCTCCGCAGACAAAGCGTTCAAAGATATTTCTTTTCAAGAAGATGCAGAGATTATCTTTAAAGGCAAAGGTAAAACTACCAATGGCCTGACTGTCGGCATGCAAATTCAACTCGAAGGCGCTACCGAAAGCGACCAGATTGACGAGCATTATGTTTATGTCTCGGGCGACTTTGGCAAAGTAGAAGTTGGCGCTGAAAACTCTGGGGCGAATAAGCTTCAGATTTTCGCCCCTCGCTTTGCAGGCTGGAAAACCCACGACAATAATTTCGGGACATGGAGCTCGGTTGCGAAATATGAAAAACCAAAACACGACAATTATTCCGCAGATGCCAATAAGCTAACTTACTACTCGCCTAAATTCAGCGGGCTGCAAGTGGCTTATTCGATTACACCCAGCTCGGAAAATAAAGATGGCGCTGGAACGGATGCCCTCTTGGCCGAACTGGAAGGCAAGAACACCCATGAAGACATTAAGTCGTTCGGGCTGCGCTACACCGGATCCTTCGGCGGCATTAAGATGAAAACCTCGTTCACCACCGAGACGGGTGACTATATCAAAGACGGTGAAAACAGGGACGGTGAAAACAAAGGCGAAATGGAGGAAACCGCCTATGGTCTAAGCCTATCTTCGGGGCGTGTCACACTGGGCGCTACGCACTTTATCTCGGATGAAAGCAAGGCGGCCGGCAACGAAGGCAACGACTGGGAAATCACCCATGTTGGCTTTGCTTACAAATGGTCGAGGGCAACCACGTTCGGGGCAGCGCTTCATACGCAAAAAGACACGCAGATTGATAGCGATCCGGATATGAATACGGATGTGACGATTATCGGCGGCTCTACCAAATTGGGCTCTGGCGTGAAGCTGACCTACACACATGAGATGGTGGAAAGTAAGGGTGAATATGCCAAAGACGCCAATTTCACGGGCGTGGGTCTCTTATTAAAATTCTAATTTCAGCTTTTGAAATTAACGATAACGATGGCGGGGCTTTGGCCCCGCCATTTTTTATTCCGTTTCAATTGTTATTTGACTGTCGGCTTGAAGGCGGTATGAATACAAAAGTGCTTTGCGGTTTACCTCGCGCGTTTGGCACCAAGCGTTCCTGCCATAAGTTGCGGTGGGCTGTATCCAAAAATAAAAACAAGGATATGGAATATGAAACGACAATTAAAAATCACGGGTCTAAGTGTTTCTCTCATGGCTTTGCTGGGCATCTGTGCGCCTGCGGTCGCGAAAGACAAGCCGTCTATCGATGTGACCGTGAGCGGATATTTCACTCAATCATTGAATTTAGTAGATGCGAAGGAGCCAAAGGGGATGCGCTTAGAAGATGAAGTGCTGGCCCAAAATGGCGAGATTCATTTCAAGGCGAAAACCAAATTGGCCGGCGGAGGCACCATCGGCGTGCGCGTCGAGTTGGAGGCCGAAGGCAGCTCCGACGATTTGATTGATGAGCATTACCTCTAAATTAAAGATGATTGGGGTAAGGTGATTATCGGCGCGGAAAACGGTGTCGGCCACCTCATGCAGGTGCGGGCGCCGCGTTTTGTGCCGGGTCTCAAAATGTTCGACAATGGTGTCAACGAGAAGGTCATCGAAGAAACTTATGACGCGCAGCTAGGCGAAGACGATGTCATTGAAGACGCGCATATGTCGACCAAGCTCGAACATATTTCTGGCGATGCCAATAAGCTCTCTTACCTCACGGCCAAAGTAAGCGGATTGCAGATGGCGGTTTCTTATACGCCGAATAACGCCGATCGCAACGGCGGCAAGAACAATGTTGTCAGCAGTGATATTGGTACCGCCAAAATTCAAGAAAATATCCTTGAACTGGCTATGCGATATTCTGGGTTCTATCGCGGGGCTGGCTATCGTTTTAGTTATTCGCAAGTCGAGGGAAGTAGCTTGGGCGAAAACGCAGACCCCAAAAGTGCGAGCACCGGCTTGCAGGTCTATTGGAGCGATTGGGTGTTTGGCGCCAATTTGTCTGAATACAATGACTTCGATGCGCTAGCTGGCGACAAATATGTCGATAGTGCGCGCATTGAAACGCTCAATCTTGGCGTGAAATATAAGCAAGGGGATAACTATTGGGGCCTTGGTTTTACCGATAGTGAAGAAATTGATGTGGCCAGCGTTGGCGGTGCCACCGAATATAAGGAAATTATGATCGGCGGTGGCAAGAAGCTGACGGCGGGCGTGCAGTTTGGCTATTATTATCAAATGACCGAGGTCGATAGGCGCTCGGGCACAGGGACGCCAAAAGAATCTGCAGAGGCGAACATCCTTGGTATGACCTTGGCCTTAACTTTTTAAAAAAACCAGAAATAGCGGCACCGCCCTCGTCCTTTGGGGGGTGCCGCTTTATTCTAGGCTTCGCTATTGGCTGCCAAATCTCCGCGCAGGGTGCGTGCCGCCAAAATATAATGCGCGGCTCCCCAAATATTGACGGTCACGACGCTGACCAGCGCATAGCGCAAGCCGTCGACGCCATAAATCGGTAAGAAATAATCCGACAAAATACCAACCAATTGTGGGCCTAGCCCGAGGCCAATAATATTGATGCAAAATAATAATAAAGCCGCGCCTAGCGCTCGGCTCGGGCCAGGTAGAAGGCTCTGCGTCATGGCAAAACTAACCGATAGGTAAAAACCGCCAAAGAAGGCGGTGATGGTAAACAGGCCAATCGCTAGTTTCAAATTGGTTGTGAGGTAGAAAGCAATGGCTATCGGCAGAATGAACAGCTTCACGCCAGCCGTCAGCCAAACGTAATTTCGTTTGTCTTTCTTGCCTAGATAGTCCGCCAACAGGCCGCCAGAATAGGTGCCAATGCCGCCAACAAGGCCACCGATGAGCGCCAATAAAGTGCCTGTCTCAATTGGAGTTAACCCATGGATGCGACGGAAGAAAACGCCGTTCCAATAAAGCGCGCCATAGCCCACAAACACCACCAAGGTGCAGCCAATCACAATGTGGCGCAGGCTGGGTATCGACATCATCAGTTTGAAGGTGTCCCAAACTTCCGAGAACACGTTGAAGTTTAAAGGTTTGACGGGCTGGCTGCGCGCCGGCTCCTTAACGGTGAAGAACATTAAAAGCCCTAAAATAACGCCTGGAATGCCGACCACGAAAAACGCCATGCGCCAGCCGTATAATTGGTCAATCACGCCGCCGACCAGAAAGCCAATCAGCACGCCTATATTGATCCCCGTGGCATAAATTCCCATTGCGGTGGCGCGGCTTTCGGGCGGAAATAAGTCAGAAATCATCGAGTGGCTGGGCGGGCTAGAGCCAGCCTCGCCAATGCCTACGCCAATTCGGGCCAAGGCCAGCTGGAAGTAATTGGCGGCCAAGCCACTAAAGGCTGTCATCGCTGACCAGGCAATCACCGAGATGGCGATAATATTACGGCGCGAATAGCGGTCGGCCAAAATCGCGATGGGGATGCCTAGCGTGGCGTAAAAAAGCGCAAAAGACAGGCCAATTAAAAAGCCCAATTGCGTATCGCTCAGCATTAGATCCAGCTTGATACTCTCGGCTAAAATCGAGACAATCTGTCGATCGACATGGCTGGACGCATAGATAAGCACCAGCATAGCCAGCGTGTAATTGCGAACCGATTTCGGCACAGGGGCCGTTTCTTCCGGTGGTGTTGCGCTCATAAGATAGTCTCCCTTTAGACGAAAACCCTAAACAGGAAAATGTCATTTGGCGAGGGAAACTAGATAGAAATTAGAAGAAATAAGCCAATCGCAGCCGAATGAAGTCTTCATCGGCATTGGCTTGGGCGAGGGTGTCATTGTCGCCGACTTTATCTTGAAAGCGGGCTTCGAGAATGGCTTTATAGCTGTGGCCTAACCGGCGCTCGGCTTCTAGCGAGATGCCGCTCGACTTGGTGTCGAGGTCGATGAACCCGCCCAGTAAAACAGCCGTGGATTGAGTGTCATTGGCGGTCCAACGAAACCCGATGCCAATGTCATTGCCAAAGGCATGAGGGGCATTTTCCTCGCGCTCGTCCCACATATATTCGGTGACCAGCCCGACATCCGTGCCGCTGTTGAACAGATTATAAAACGTATATTCAAAGCCGCCTGTGGCGCGCGTCACGTCGACTTCCATAACCGGAGAGGCGAGCGTCACGACAGCGCCGATGAAACGGTTTTGTTTGGCTTGGCTGGCTTCTAATTTCCATAGCCAAGAGCCTAAAGTGGCCTGCACATCGATGCCGACCTGCGTTTGATAGGCGTAATAGGCTTGCAATTTTGGTAGGCCATTGTTTGCCGAAACCTCGCCCGTCGCGAGCAATTGTGGGTCTCGTGAGGTGCCTTTAAAGCCAGAGAGGCCGATATCAAAAGCGCCGACACTATGCTTGTAGCGCAGGGCATAATCTTCGGTGCGTCGCCCTTCGCCGCTCTCAAATAAAGTGGTGTTATCGTCAACGACAAAACCGTAATTGGGTCGCCCCGTTATGGGGTCTGCATATTGGCGAATGCGAAAAAACGGAAGCGAATAGCCCGTCCATGTGCCAAAGCGCGTGCTATAGGCGAGTTTCACCATCGGCTGGCCCAGCTTGGCCTCGCCATCCGTGCTTTCTACATTATCGGTCTGATTGACGATGTCGACGAGGTGCAAAAATTCCGTCACCCCCCAAAACTCTTTATCGGCGCCAAGGGTCAGCTCAAACGGCCCGCGCAAATAGCGATATTTGGCTTCGCGCAAATCCATATGGCTGCGCTCGTGGTCATGTTGGTCGTAGCGGCCAAAGGGTTTCAAGATAACCGTATGGCGGCCGGAACGTGAATAGAGCCCGAGCTCCAATTCACTAGAGATAGACGTGAAATCTTGCTCCCTGTCTTCGCCGCGCCCGACTTTGGGGTAATGTCGGGCTTCTAGCTCGATATTCCCATCAAAGTCGATATCCATCGCGCCAGCGGAGGGGGCGCTAACCCCCAGAAGAGCCGCCAACACGGGGAGGAAAGGCGCGCGCGACATGTTTAACGGGCCCGCTTCAAGCTGTCTTGTGTGAAGTCAGCTTTGTTCAGATCGGTCTGGAACTCATATTCATCCCAACGCAGCGTCGTCGTTTTTTTCGTCACATGGTTTTCCATGTAAAGATTGTGGGCCCGCCAAAATTTGTCGAGATACAATTGATAGTCGCTAAACGTCAGGGTTTTCAGCAGCGAGTCCTTGCGGTCGTAATAGACCACTTTGCGGAGCTGATAATCGGTCGTATCGGTATAGCTAATGGTGCGCGTATAGCCCGAGTGCTTATACAAAGGACGCCGCTCGGTAACGTGGCAGGTCAACTCGCCACAAGCTTCATCGCGCAGCCATTTGTAAGAAAACTTACCGACTTCTTGCGCCGAGAAATCTTCAAACGCAAATTCCGAGCCCATGAAGGGGCCTGATTTATTGACCGAGCTAATCCGTTTGACGCGTTTGAGTGCAGGTAGGAACATCCATTGCTCATCGGGGTCGAGAATATGCGCATGGGTCAACATAGCGGTGCCGGACACATCGGCTGGCTCGTTGAAAATCATCATCGACCAATCGCCGTCATTTACGTTTTTATTTTCCAATGTATTGAAGCCTAGGCGGCGCTCGCTGACATCGCCATTGGCATTGGTCAAAATCATTTCCATTTCGGTTTGCGTATTGTTAAAGCCCAAGTTCATCGCATCGGATTTTTGAGCAATGGCCAAGCCACGCGCTTCGGGTTGGTTGGGGCTTGGCAATTCAGCTTGCGCGGGCGATGCCAAAAGTAGAGGCGCAAGAGCGGCAAGCGCCAAGGCTGTGGTGCGGGTGGTTTTGAAAAGGTAGGTCATAGGTCTCTCCATTATTTGGCAGGTTGAGCTGCAGATTCCTTGGGGGTGTCCAAAGGCGTATCTGTTTCGCCACGGCTATCGAGGGCGATAAGCAGAGGCGGCAGCAGTAAGAAGTCGAGGATGAGGGCCATAAAAATGGTCAAAGCCACAACGCGGCCCAACATCGCATTAATTAAGAACGGCGATAGCGTGAGCACCATAAAGCCGGCCACGAGAACGAAGGAACAGACCCAAAGGGCTGTGCCGACTGTAGCAAAACTATAGCGCACGGCATTTTCCGACGTGTAGCCAAGTTCGACGCGGGCATGGCGATATTTACTCAACATATGCACCGTGGCATCGACGATGAGGCCGATGGCGGTGGCGCCCACAAAGGCTGTCCAAAAACCAACTTCTGTCTGATAGAGAGAGAAGAAGCCCATGGCCACAGCCGGTGGCGCAATGTTCGGGATCAGGCTAATCAGGCCGAGGCGCAGGCTGCGCAAGGCTAACATGAGGCAACCCGAAATCAACACAAAGGCGATGAGCGTGCCGGTGGTCATGGCATTGAAATTGCGCTCGCCAATATAAGAGAACATCACCGATTGACCCGAAGGGTCTACCTGCATGCGCTCGGGGGCATTGGCTTGCAGCCAGTCGAGGCCACGCGCTTGTACGACTTTCATCTCTGCCGTGCTGAGGTCGGTCATGGTTACGACCAGGCGCGAGGCAGATTTATCGACATTCAATTGGTCGTTCAGGTCGAGCCCATAGGGCAGTGACATTTCGTAGAGCAGCACATATTGCGCCGCCATGTCGCGGCTTTCTGGCACCGCATAATACTCTTGATTGTCGCCATTGAACGATCGGTTGATGCGTTTAACGACATCTGAGAAAGCGGCCACATGTTCGACTTCTGGTTGGGCGCGCATGAAATTAGCAAAATCATTGAGCGTCGTCAGATAGTCAGGGTCGGCCACAGATCCGGCTTCGCCGCCACTGAACGAGTAGTTGATAATGTAAATACTGGTCAGATTATCGGCCGCCCAATCCGAGGCTTGGCGGAAATCAATCGACTCGTCGAAATATTCGACAAAGCGGTCGTTGAAAGTCAGGCGAGGCAATAGAGCTGCGCCAACTAGGCTTAGAGCCAACATGCTCACCAATAGGGGCTTGCGTTTGGCAATCACCATATCGGCTAGCCAGCTCATCCAACGGCTTTGGCTGTCGACGGCTTGGCTGCTTTTCATCGGCAGAAGCGACAGCATGGCGGGGAAGAGGGTCATCGATAAAATCCAAGCATAAATGGCGCCAATGCCAGCAAAGGCACCGAGGTCGCGGTAAGGCGGCGCATCGGAGAACTGCAAGCTGAACAGGCCAATGGCCGTGGTCACGGAAGTGAGGAATACCGGCTGGGCATTAATGCGCAGACTTTCGACAATGGCGGCGCGTTTATCCATGCCACTACCTTGGGAAACCAGCGCGGAAATTAAAATATGCACACAGTCAGCCACGGCGACAGTCAGAATAATGGTCGGCGCGCCCGAGGCGGGTGGCGATAGCGGAATGCCTAACCAACCGCCCGTGCCCATGGCCATAGCGGTGGATAGGGTAACCGTCACCATGGTGGCCAGCGTGCCGAAGAATTTGCGCGTGGTGACAATTAGCACCACGGCAATCAGCACAAACATAATCGGCGTGAGGGTTTTCAAATCTTGTTGCGCGGCTTCCGAAAATGAGTTCGACAGCATTTGCGAACCCGTAAGCTCGATGCGAATATTTGGATATTTAGCCCGCATGGCCTCATGCAACTCGCGCGCGGCGGTTACAATCGAGGTGGTGGCGGAAATATCATCCTTGGGCGGGCGCAAAGAGACCACGACGGCGGCGGTGCGCTTGTCGAGCGATAGCAGGCGTCCGGCTAGCAGCGGCTCGTTTAAAATTGTGTCTTCAATATAGGCGATTTTCTTTTTCGAAATATCGGCCGGGTCTTCCAAGAGCGATCGCACCTCCAAATCATCAAGGCCAATGGCGCGGGTGTTTTGGAAATTCGTCAGGCTATCGACGCGCGTGGAGAAAGGAATTTGCCAGCCCGCCTCGGTCATTTCAAAGGCTAGCTTTAACCCCTCTGGCGAGGTGGCATGGCTGTCGTCTTTGGGCTGATAGACAAAAAATAAAGTATCTGGACTGGAGTAGGTGCGCTCCAGCTCCTCAAATGCCGTTAGGTAAGGGTTATCGTTGGAAAAGAAATAACGATAATCATTGGTGAATCGCAAATTCTGTCCGCCTATACTCGCCACAACGGCGAGGATAAGGGATAGAAAAATCACCAAAAACGGTCGGCGGGTAACAAAGTCGCCATATTGTTGCATGGTAAACGGCATGAGGTCTCTCCTATATTTTTCCGTAATATAGGCGGTTACTTTTAATTGTCAAACTGAACAGTTTAGTTTATTAATATAATTATGATAAAACCTACCCCCAGCTCTTCTTGCTCTCCCGGGCGCGGTCGTCCCAAGGATGTGACGAAGCGAAATGATATTTTGCTTGCAGCCTCTGATTTGTTTTTGCAGCGCGGTTTCCACGGCACGTCTATGGATGCGTTGGCGGAGGCGGCTGGGGTTTCTAAGGCGACGGTCTATTCGCATTTTACCGATAAAAACGCTCTGTATCAGGCTTTGATACAAAGCAAAGTTACCGATTATCAGCTCGATGATTTATCGCCCCGCTTAAGCTGGGATATGAAGGCAGACCTGACGATGATTGGCACCAATATTCTCGACCTTATTTTCGATGATGAGGCTTTGGCTATGCTCCGCATGGTTATCTACGAGGGGCAGAAAGTGCCGGCTCTTGGAGATTTGTTCCGGACGGCGGGGCCGCAAGTGGTGTTTCAGCAGATCACCGATTATTTTGCGGAACAAAAGCGCCGAGGTGTCACTTATCTAGGAAACCCAGAAGAAGACTGTGGCTTGCACTCTGGCCTTTTGGTCGAGCATCGAATGATGATGCAAGTGTTGATTGGTAGCCAAGCCATACCCAATGTGGCAGAGCGGCGATTGCTGGCACAGGCTTCTGCTCGCCGCTTCATCGCGGTGAAAAAGTCAGAAGCCAGCGCCAGCTAATCTATCTTAAGCGTCCTAGTCGTTGGCTTCGTCGTGGTGACGGTGGCGCTTCATATGCTCGGCGATATTGCGTCGCGCTTCGGGCGATAGGCCTTGTGCCATGTCGCGTAAAGCGCCGTGAAAGTTCTCATTCACTTGTGCCGCCGCCTTTTGTGAACGGTCTAGCGAGGCGGTTATTTTTACCGGATTAGGGGTTTCGACACTCAGACTTTGGCGAAAATCATGGCGCGCTGCACGAACTTCTTTCACCGCATTTCGCAAAGCTGGGCGGCGTTCGCTGAACACTTGTTTGGCGAGGATTTTATCTTGCCCTTCGAGGTGGCGCAAAAAACGACTTTCGGCGCGATCCAGGCGTTTTTCAATCCAATTGCCATCGGCGCGGATATTTTTCCACTTCAGGGCATAAAATCCAGCCCCTCCGATGATGAAACAATTAAGCGCAAGAGAGACGATTAAAGCGGAGTAGATGATTTTTTTATTTTCTAACATATTGGCTCCTATAGAGGTTCGGTTGGAAGGAAGACGGTTGAAATAATTTCAAGCGAAGCTAGCGGATCGCCAGCCCCTGTAAGGGTTTCAAAAATCAATGGGCCCACAATAAAGCCGGCCATAAAACAGGCGGCAAGGGCTGTCAGGCTGGCACCAAGCGTCGATCTGTGCCAGTTGGATTGCGGGCCGGATTGTGGGCTCGGGGCAAGGTTAACAATTTCTGCGAGCTCTACTGTCTCTGCTGGAGCTGCTGGGCGGGCTTTTATTTGTGTTTCTAGGCTGGCCAGCACGCTTTCCATAAGCTGAGGCGAGGGGGCGGGCAAGCGGGCGTCTAGCCAATCATCGAGGCTTTTTTCGCGAGCAAATAGTGCCGCAGCTTTGGGCTCTGCCTCTATCAAGCCCTCTAGGGCGGCCTGCGCTTCGGCTGGCCAGTTTTCGGTCTGGCTGCCATAGGCGGTGAGCATCGCTTCAAAAGTTTTCAGGGGTGTTTGTTTTGGGGGCATTTGATTTGCGGGCATAGGAACACTCATCTCTAAATCATTTCTAGGGGGTCGCGCTGGGCGGCCAAAGTTTGATGTAATTTGGCGCGCGCTCGCCGCAAAATAGATTCTAACGCAGCCACGCTCAGGCCCATGCCTTCGGCTGCATCGCGTTGTTTTAAGTCTTTGTAATAGACCAACTCAATGGCCTGCCTCTGGTCGGGTGTTAGCGTGTCTAGGGCGGCGCGGATAATCCGGTCTCTATCTGCGATTTGTAATTCTTCTTCGGCATTGGCGCTTGGGTCCGACGGCTCGCTTATCTCGTCTAGGCTGGCGGTTGGGCGGCGGCGACGCAAAATGTCAATGCAGCGATTGCTGGCGACGCGAAACAACCAAGTGGTGACCTTGGCTTGCCCTCTTTGCCAGTTGCCTGCGCTTTTCCAAACCGAGGCAAAAACATCTTGAGCCGCTTCTTCGGCTTCGGCGCGGTTACCAAGTTTGCGATTGCAAATGTGCAGAACATAGCCCAAGTGGCGGCGCACAATCTCGGCGCCTGCGGCTTGGTCCCCGCGGCCAATGGCAGCCAGTAACTCGTCATCTGTTTGGCTTGGCACCAGATGTCCCCCTGGGCTAAGCGCATGCACGTTTGTTGCGTTCTTCAAGGCTCACCCTTTTTAAAGTCTAGCGGCTCATCTGCGCTAATCAATGGGTATAACGAGTGGGCGGTCAAAACCTGTCAGCAAGAAAATTGATTTTAGCCTTGTAGCAACGCTTGAAAGGCGCTTTGGCGCGCGGCGGCGGCGTCTTTCTGGGCAATGGCGGCGGTCAGTTGGCCGTATTCTAGCAAAGGCGCGCCCGTCTTGCGGTGGGTTAAGCTCCAGCGTGTTAACTGTTGGGGGTAGGCGGCAAAATCATTATCCGTGGCGGCATAAAGCACGGCCAAAAAGCCGGCTTCTGCGGCTATCGTGCCCACTTGTTGCAGCTCACGAAGCGCCAGTTGCAGAGCTTGATTGGCTGCGTCGCTTGCACGAGAGGCGGCAAGGGCCGCAAAGCTTGGCTCTAGCGCTAGCCGGATATCCAGCGCATCCGCCAGCCATTTTTCTAAAATTGGCTCCGCGTCGGGGCCCGCATGATTATCGAGCCATTGCAATATATCGCCATCCCAAAGGGCCCAAGCTTGGCGCGGGGCCACTAATGTGCCAACGCGCGGGCGGGCGACAATCAGTCCTTTGCCGCTTAAAATACGAAAGGCCTCGCGAACCACAGTTCGAGATACGCTATGAGACGCGCAAATTTCGGCGTCGGAAGGCATTTTTTGCCCCTCCACCATGGTTTGCGTCAAAATAGGGAGGGCAAGTGCCTCCGCAAGCGCTTCTGTGCGTCTTTTTTCTCCAGCCATAGAAGCACTCTGGGGTTATTCTCTGATTGGGTCAACAATAGTATGATTATTAAATATTATTTTCTGTCATCCATGTTGCAAGCGCCGAGCCAATCTCATGTGGGCTGTCTTCTTGGATGAAATGAGTGCCTGACACAGTAACTTCTGTTTGATTTGGCCAAGTGCGGCAAAAGTCGCGCTGCGGTCCAACCAAAATCGAACCGGGGTCGGCGTTGATAAATAGTTTCGGCATCGGGCTGGCCGCCATAAAGGCAGCATAGCTGTTGACCAAAGCCACAACCTCAGCTGGCTCGCCTGCGATGGGAATTTGGCGGGGCCAAGTAAGAGTGGGTCGCCGATCTTCGCCAGCGTTCTCGAACGGCGCTCGATAGACGGCCATTTCGGCTTCTGTGAGGTCTCGAATAATGGAGTTCGGCAGCACGCGTTCCACAAAGACGTTTTTCTCGAGAACAATCGGCTCGCCCATCTCGGAGCGGAAAGCCTGAAAAATATCGCGGGCGCCCTCTGGCCAATCAGACCAGTCGGCAATCGCTTGCACGATGCCTTCCATGTAGCAAATGCCGGATACATTGTCGCGATGACGCGCGGCGTAATGGAAGCCTAGGGCGCTGCCCCAATCGTGAATAACCAAGACGATGTTTTGAGAAATGCCCAGTGCCTCAAGAGCCGCTTCGAAATATTGGCTTTGTTCGGCAAATGTATAGCGCTCGGGCCCGCTGTCTTCTAGCTTATCGCTGTCCCCCATACCGATTAAGTCGATGGCGATGCAACGCCCCAAAGTTTCGTCATGCGGCATGACATTGCGCCACAAATAAGAGGAGGTAGGGTTGCCGTGCTGAAACACAATCGGGCGGCCATTGGGATCCCCCAGCTCTACGTAGCTCATGGTTTTTCCAAGAACTTCGATGGTCTTCTTTGGATGGGCTTTGGCGCTTATGGTCATACTCTTTCTCCCTCGGTTAGAGGAAGAAGCGTGCCACTAGAGGCCGCGCTCGTCCAGCATGAATTGTAAGAACTCACGATAGCGCGCCAAGCGCTCGCGCTCAGATTCCGCGTTATGGAAATAGCGCGTATGCAGATTGACCAGACTGGTTTCAAATTTTACCAGCATCATTTCCATTTCATCGCGTGCCATTAAGCTTTGGCTTTCAAGCTGCTCCAGCTCTTGCATAATCGTTTGCCGCCGCTTCTGGGTTTCGCTGCCTATGGTTTCAATTTGTCCCCGAACATCGGCAACTAATTCGGCTCGGGTTTTTTCCATTTCGGCCAAAAGATCATCCGCACCCTGCCAAGCTTCATTGGCTTGGTGGCGAATTTCCGACAGGGTATCTTGCATGCGCATGGACAGATTTGCCATGTCGCTGCCTGCGCGCACATCTTGGCCAATGGCCATATTGATGC
The DNA here is from genome assembly GCA_963932545.1 of uncultured Rhodobiaceae bacterium. Classification (GTDB taxonomy): domain Bacteria; phylum Pseudomonadota; class Alphaproteobacteria; order RS24; family RS24; genus UBA8337. The sequence goes on from CAWVRH010000010.1 coordinate 45,182, forward strand.
TCGGCTCAATCGTGCCGGGTAAGTCTAAGTCTGGCGCGGGGCCAAATGGGTCATCGAGGGGGCTCGGCTTTGGGTTTACATCTGCCGTGGCGGCGAATTCTGCGGCGATGGCGGCGTCCAAATTATCGGCCTCTTGCGTGCCCACTTCTAAGTCTAAAGAATCGGGCAAGTCTTGGCTTGCGCCATTTTGTGGAGTTTGAGGTATCCCTTCGGGGGCGGTGCTGGGGGTATCGCCAACTGTGGGTTCGGCTTCTAAAATAGCATTGATTGCATCAGCAATCTCGGCCATACGCCGAACTTCGCCGTCTTCATCTGCCATTTTTTTACTCCTTACACAACATAGATACGCACAGGCAATTGACCTGAAAGGATTTGCCCTATACCGAATCCCAATATCATTTTACAACATTGTCAGAAATTATCTATGGCATCTGTATTTATTTTAGGAAAGCGTGACTTTTCGTGACTGACGACCTAACCCAATCGCCGAACCCAGATATCGACGCTGCTTATCAGCGCGCCGATAAGCAGGATAGTATCGGCATGCGCGCTTTGGCAGGTCTGTTTCTGCTTGAGCATGAGTTTCGTCGGGTGCCGGCCGCGCCAGATTTGGCGCGTTTGGTCGTCAACCGTTTGAACCGCTTTGCGCCCTATGATTGCGCGGTGTTTTGGACTTGCAATGCGCGCGGTAAAGTTCTGGACGTTACCATCTCGGGGGTTGTGCAAAGTAAAGACACGAAACCGATTTTAGACTGGGGGCAACAATTAGGCCGTTGGCTGAACCAGTCGGGTTACGCAAATGTGCAACTGACGCCCGCGATGCTCGATATGGCCGAGCTGAAAAAGCAATGGCCGGGCAATCTGCCAAAGAACGGTCTTTATGTTCCGTTGCGTCGCGAAGATGGAAAATTGCGCGGTGGCATTGTTTTACTGCGCGCCGCCGCTTGGTCGCATCCGGTTCGCATCATGCTCGATCAATTGGCCGAAGCTGCCGCCTACACGGTAGATGCCTTAGAGGCGGGCGTGCATGGACGAAAAGGCGCACGACGCGGGTTTGTTAGATTGGCCACGACAATCGCCTTGCTAGCGGTTTTGGGCTCTAGTTTTCTTGTTCCCATTCCCGTCAACGTGGATGTGCCAGCCCGCCTTGCGGTATCGGCCACCAATCAGGCGGCCACCCAGCCCAACTCTCAATCCAGCACCGTGCCGCGCGCGCCAGCACAAATTGATTTACAAATTCCGCCCCAAGGCGCTATGGCCCTGCGCCCCGGCTCTCGATTGAAGACACGGGTAAACGGCATTGATTATGAATTAGAGGTCGAGCATATCACCCCTTGGCTGGCTGGCTTATTTGCCGATAGAAGCATTCGCGCGCGTTTGGTTGGCGCGCCAGATGGCTTGGCGCCAGCTGAGCTGCACTCGATCACCATTGAAAATGCGTCTATGCCTTTGCCACTTTATTTACTGCGCGGGCCGATTTCGGCGATGCGCAAATGGTTCGCTTTAAATTAGCGATTAGCGTTGGCTAATTTGTTTCAGCAAAGCTTCCACAGCTAGCGGCGTCGTCGCGCCCGCACAGACCAAAAGATTATTATCGATAAGCAATCTTTGCTTGGCGCTATATTGGCGCTCAATAGCTGGATGGGTTAAAAACTCCATGCCTCGACTGTCCGGCCCGCGCAGTTTATCCGCGCGCTCATTGGCCAGAATGTAATCGGCTTTAATCGCCAAAGTGGTTTCCAAACTAATGCGGCCCATCGATTGCGAGCTGATCTGGCGGCCCAAGTTAACGCCTCCCGCCAAAGCAATAATTTCGTCCAATATATGCCCATCACCCACCGTAAGATTACGTCTTTGCAGGGGCAGTATTCGCGGGCGATGCGATACCGGCTTGAGGGCAGCCATACGAGTGTCTAATTCTTTTAGATAAGCCGCCGCTTCATCTTGGCGGCCGATGGCGTTTCCTAAGGCTAGAATTTCAGTGCGGGCATCGCCAAACCCATTGGCCGCGTTTTGAACCAAAAGTGGAATTCCCAATTTTTCAATCAACCGATTTCGCATCGGGTCGCTGTAACTTGAGACAATTACGAGGTCCGGGGCCAGTGCCGCAATGCTTTCTATCTGGCCATCACTGATGGGGAAGCTTTGCGCTGTTTCGGCCCTGGCGGAAAGGCCAGCATCGCGCGATTGAGGCGTTAGCGCGAGGACTTGGCGTCGATCGGCAAAACCCATCAAATACACATCGGCGCATAAGCTCAAGCTCATCACGCGCGGCAAAGCCTGCGCCGGCGCTAGGCTGGCAAAGCAAAATAGAACGGGTAGAAGCCATCTCATCCGTTACGCTTGCCATGAAGTCTGCTGCTTGTCCATAAGCGGTTGCGCGCTCGCGCGGGCGCGGTTAAGTTTGGAGCCATGAAGAAAACAATAAAACTTAACTTCACCCTAGCGGCCACCCTCATTTTTATCGGCACAGGTTCTTTGTTGGTTGGCGATGTGGCCACCTCGCCCTCGGCTTTGCTCGATTGGTTGGCGGGCGTGGGGCCTGAATTTCATGTCTTATTATTTGAAACCATCCGAGCGCCGCGCATTGTTTTGGCGGCTTTGACAGGATTTGTTTTGGGTTTATCTGGCGCTGCCATTCAAGGGTTTTTGAGAAACCCTCTAGCTGAACCAGGCATTTTGGGCGCCAGCAATGGTGCTGCGCTTGGCGCCGTTATAGCCATTTATTTGGGCCTCGCTTCGACACTGTCTTACCTTGTACCTTTGGCGGCATCCTTGATGGCTTTGGTTTCGGTTGTTTTGTTGATGGCGGTGGCTGGCGTTGGGGCTTCTTCTTTGCGATTGATACTGGCGGGCTTTGCGGTTTCGGCTTTCGCGGGCGCGGGTATTGCCTTGGCGCTAAACCTGAGCCCGAATTATTTTGCCGCGCTTGAGATCGCTTTTTGGCTTTTGGGTGCGGTAGAGAACCGGTCTTGGTTGCATGTCAGCCTTGCGCTTCCGGGCGCTGTGTTTGGATGTCTATTGATGTTGTCGACAGCGCGCAGCCTTAACGCTTTGGCGTTGGGGGAGGAAGTGGCGCAAACGCTGGGTCTGAATTTACGTAACTTGCGCGCGCGCATTGCTATTGGCTTGGCCTTGGCGATTGGCGCGGTGGTTTCGGTGACGGGGGTTATTGGTTTCGTCGGCTTGGTCGCGCCGCATTTGGTGCGCCCTTATTGTGGCCATGTGCCCTCGCGCAGTTTGCTGCCATCGGCTTTGCTGGGGGCCATTTTGCTGGTACTGGCAGATACCGCCATTCGGGCTATCCCCACGGTTATGGAATTAAAGCTCGGTGTTCTGACGGCATTTTTTGGCGTGCCGCTTTTGCTGTTATTATTGCGCCGACCTGGAGCCCTAGGTAGCGACGCTTAAAACATCGACTTGATGAAGGTCGCATTTCAGTCTACTAAGATGTTTCGAACAAGGTGCCCCAGTGATGGGGATAAAAGGGAATATCGTGCGGGCTCAATTTGCCCAAGTCGATAGCTGCTCCCGCAACTGTCAGCGGATAGCCGACGGCCATTATGCCACTCATATATTGGGGAAGGCGGCCAGAGGCGATGATCCGCGAGCCAGGAAACCTGCCTTGATCGGTCGTTTTTCGGGTGGGCGGGATGCACCATGCCGAGGCGGATTTTCCGTTACAGACGACAAATAGCCACCTCGCGAAGAGCTAATTCTTCGCGGGTTCTTTCGTCTGTTTGGAGAAACAACATGAAAAATATTCGTTTATCTGCCATGGTAGGTCTGTGCTTCAGCGCCAGCCTAATGGCGCCTTCTTTAGCCCAAGAGGTCGATGAGATTATCGTCTCGGCCACGGGCATTCCAACACCGGCCGCGCAAATTGGCGCCTCGGTGGATGTCATTACGGCAGAAGACTTAGAAAATCAGCAGGTTATCTATTTGCAGGATGCGCTTCGCGGCCTCAAAGGGATTACCTTTGACCAAGAAGGCACAATTGGCGGTATTGGTAACTTGCGTATGCGAGGTCTCGATCGGCAAAATATTGTCGTGTTTATCGACGGGGTAAATATGGCCGACGCGGCGGATATCCAAGGCGGTACGGAAATTGCCAACCTATTGGTCAGGGACATTGAGCGCATTGAAGTCCTGCGCGGGCCAAACAGCGTTCTTTATGGCTCCAACGCCGTGGCTGGAGTGATTGATATTCGAACCAAATCTGCTGGTGGCCCTCAGGCGGGGTCTTTATCGGTAACCGCTGGGGCAAATGAACTGGCCCAAATGAAACTGAGCACATCGGGCGAGACTGCCAATGGGCGCGTTGGATATCGTGTTTCATTACAATCTTTGGATGTTTCCTCCCCTTCCGAATTTGATGAAGAAGATACAGATTACTCAGAGAACGAAGATTATGAAAACAGAACCGCCTCTGGGAAATTGGATGTGCATTTCTCTGATTTCACTTCTTTGTCTGTTAATCTTCGTTCGGCTATCAGTTCAGCGGACACAGATGGGTATAACTTGAATTTTACGAAAAGAGATGGCCATTTCGGAACGGAGACCGTGCAGAATCTCATTCGTGTCTCTGTTGATAGCGAATTCAGCGACGACTTATCAATCAACCTAAGCCATAGCTTTCTTGGCAATTACCGCGATGGTTTTGCCGAGGTGGGTTCAACTTATTGGTATGACGGAGAGCGCGAAACCTCACAGGCGCGCGCGAAATATGCGCTATCAGATGATGGCTATTTGCATATTGGGGCAGAACAAAAAAATGAAACTCTATTGCAGGTCGGGTTGGACAGCGAAGTGGAAGTGGAAACACAGGCTGCCTTCGGGGTTTTGCACACGAAAGTTGGACCAGCGCATACAACACTAGGCTTGCGCCACGATGACCACGAGACCTTTGGCAGTAACGCCAGCTGGAGATTTGGTTTGTCACTGCCAATTACTGATTATTTGACCACAAGAGCTAATGCTGGCACGGGGTATCGTGCTCCTAGCCTCTATGAGTTATTCGGTCGAGATGAAACCTGCTTGAACGACATTTGCGGCAACATGGAGCTGGAGCCAGAAGAAAGCGATAGTGTGGAGCTGGGGATTTCCCTCGAACCAGACGGCGCGCCATTCGCATTGGACATCGGGTACTTTGACATTGAAACGGAGAACCGCATTTTCTATAAAAATATCGGCCCACCCACCTATGCAGGGGATTATCAAAATGATGTTGGGCAATCCACATCGACGGGTACAGAAATGTCTTTGATTGTAGACTTGAGCAAAACTCTGAGCGCCGATATCACATACTCGCGAATTAATTCGAAAGACGCGAGTGGCGGCATTCAGAACAACCAGCCTCGTCGCCTTTGGTCATTTAAGGGTTACTATGTGGGGGAAGATAAAAAGACGACCCTATCGGTAAACGCACGTCAGGTGACAGACCGATATCGTTCTGACGTTCGCCAAGAAGATTATTTCGTTATGGGCTTTGCCTATGGCTATCTGGTTACAGATGCCGTGAAGCTAAGTGTGACTGGAGATAATATTTTGGATGAACACTATCAAACGGTGCCTGGTAAATCGACGCCTCGTCGAACTTGGAACATAGGCCTCACCGCAAATTTCTAGAACCGCCTAGAAGTTGTTGCAAAAATGTGACATGTTTTTAGCATGAATAAGAACATAAAAATTGTCAGCCTTTTACCCAGCGCGACCGAGATTGTGGCCGCGCTGGGCATGGGCGACCAACTAGTCGGGCGCTCACATGAATGCGATTGGCCGGCTGGTCTCGATCATTTGCCTATTCTCACCGCGCCCAAAATGAACCCGCAAGCCAATGCGGCCAGTATCGACCGAGATGTGCGCGCATTGGTGGAAGACGGCCTGTCCGTCTATCAACTCGATGCTGACGCCATTCAGAGGCTTGCTCCCGATTTTGTTATCACACAATCGCAATGCGAATTATGCGCCGTTAGCCTAAAGGAAGTGACGCATGCTCTGCGTGATTGGGTTGGACCAAGTGCGGCGCCCGAGTTGGTCTCGCTCGAGCCTATGTGTCTAGACGATGTGGCTAAAGATATAACTCATGTGGCGAAAAGCCTTGGTGTAAGGGAAGCCGGGGAGGCGCTGAATACACAAGTTGCGGATGGCTTCACTCGGTTGCGCGTGCAAACCGAGAGGCTTGCTTTGCGGCGCGTGTTTTTTATGGAATGGACGGCGCCACTTATGGGCGCCGGAAATTGGATGCCCGAAACGATTGCTGCCGCTGGCGGCGAGGTGGTGTTGGGCCAAGATGGAGCCCATTCGCCAGTCGTTAGCTGGGCTGATGTGGCAGCCGCCGACCCTGAGGTTATTTTGGTGGGCCCCTGTGGGTTTTCCATCGAACGGGCGCACGAAGAAATGGCCGCCTTGGTTAATTTGCCAGAGTATCAGGAATTGCGAGCTGTGCGCTCTGGCGAGGTCTATTTGGTCAACGGGAATCATTTTTTCAATCGGCCAGGCCCCAGATTGTTGCAATCAGCACAGATTGTCGCCGAGATTTTGCACCCAACTGTTTTCGCACCCACGAACCACGGCATGGGGTGGGTGCGCTATGCTTGATCTGAAAAACATATCGGCTTTAACGCCTGAATCCACGACGCAAAAATCTATTTTGCATGACATAAGCTGTCGTTTTGAGGCAGGCCAAATCACCGCGATTGTGGGCCCCAATGGGGCGGGCAAAACCACTTTACTGCGCGCCGCCGCAGGGCTTGCGCCGCTGAGTGCGGGCTCTATTCATCTGGAAGGCTGCGATTGGAAAAACCGGAAAACGCGGGCCCGAAATTTGGCTTATTTGTCACAATTTCAAAACATCGCTTGGCCGCTGGCCTGCCGCGATGTTGTGGCGCTGGGGCTTTTGCCCTATGGGTTTCGCAATGATGAGCTGGTGATGGCGGCTTTGGCGCGCTGCCACGTTACGCAATTTAGCGACCGCCCAATTAATACGCTGTCGGGCGGCGAGCGGTCTCGGGTGTTTTTGGCGCGTCTGCTGGTTGCGAATGCGCCGTTATTATTGCTTGATGAGCCAACGCAATCTCTCGATGTTGCAGGCGCCATGGGGCTGATGCACCTGTTGCGCGGCGCGGCGGATGATGGTGCGGCGGTTGGTGTGGTGATGCATGATTTAAATTTGGCCTTGGCGTTTTGCGACCATGTTCTGCTTTTGCAAAACGGCGTGCTGAAGGCGCAAGGCGCGCCGCGCGATGTCTTTACGCCGAGCCGACTTGAGCCTATCTTCGATGTTGAGTTTGATGTTATGGCGGTGGGTGAAGCCCAATACCTAATGCCGACAATGTAATCGTATCGCCCCAATTTGCGAAAGGAAGCCCTATGAGCCGCATCCAAATTGACAAGGTCACTAAGAGTTTTGGTTCCCTTAGAGCCTTAAACGGCATTAGCTTATCGCTTGAGGCAGGGCGTTCGTTAGCCTTGATTGGGCCAACAGCTGCAGGCAAATCGGTTTTGCTGAAATGCCTCGTTGGGCTTTATGGCACGGATGGCGGCACAATTTCCATCGATGGGGAAACCGTGGGCATCTCAGATGACCGCGCCGCGAGTTTGAACGATCGCGTGGGGATGTTGTTTCAACAAAATGCTTTGTTTGACAGTCTGCCGGTATGGGAAAACATCGCCTTTCGCTTGATTGCCAATGGTATGGCGCGCGACGAGGCACGCGCCGAAGCCGAAGCGCTTTTGCCCCGTGTGGGCCTGCCGGCCGCCAATGCTGATTTATTTCCCGCCGATTTATCGGGCGGCATGCAAAAGCGCGTGGGCTTTGCTCGCGCCATTGCCACCAAGCCCGATATTTTGTTGCTGGATAATCCAACGGCGGGTCTCGACCCTATTTTGTCGGCGCGGGTGGATGATATGATTAGTGCTTTGGCGCGCGAAAGTGGCGCTTGTGTCATTTCCGTGACCAGCAATATGGTTGGCATCACCGAGGCTTATGACGAGATTGGTGTGATGCACGAAGGCGAATTGCGCTGGCATGGTTCGGCCAAAGCGGCCGAGACCGATGACAATGCTTGGTTGCGCCAATTACTGGCCGGCAGCCGAGATGGCCCTATTTCAACACTGACAGCAGCAGCCTAACCGCCGCCCCCGCTTAACCTGAGGAGAAAACGATGTTTGGACTTGGAAAGAAAACCGAAATGATTGACGCCGCACAAAGTTTGCCGGGTCGGGATATGGCGCTGCCTGTGCCGGAAAAACATTTTATTCTGGGTAGCCAAATGGTGGCACCTTGGCCCGAGGGCATGGAAACCATCATCGCAGGCATGGGTTGCTTTTGGGGCGCGGAACGCAAGTTCTGGAATGCGACCGGCGTTTATTCCACGCAAGTGGGCTATGCCGGCGGCTTTACGCCCAACCCAAGCTATGAAGAAGTTTGCAGCGGCCAAACCGGACATAATGAAGTGGTGCAAGTGGTGTTCGACCCAGCCCAAATTTCGCTCGATGGCATTTTGCAAGTGTTCTGGGAAAACCACGATCCAACGCAAGGCATGCGCCAAGGCAATGATGTGGGCACGCAATATCGCTCAGGCGTTTATTGCGTCTCAGCGGCGCAAAAACAGGCCGTGGAAGCCAGCCGCGACCGGTTTCAAACGGGTCTCTCCCAAGCGGGCTATGGCGCCATTACGACAGAGATTGTCGATGCGCCTGCGTTTTATTATGCCGAGGATTACCATCAGCAATATTTGGGTAAAAACCCCAACGGCTATTGCGGAATGGGTGGGACAGGCGTTGCCTGCCCCATTGGTATTCCTAGCTAGCGATTAGTAATCGCGGGTAAAGCGCACCATCAAACGGCGGCCTTCGCCCGGGAAATACCGATTATTTCCGAACCATTTGTCGGCACGGGTTGCGTAGCCTTCGTCGAATAGATTATCGACGCGAAGGCTTACCGCGCTATCGCCAGACAGCATGTAATCGACGCCAAGTCCGAAGATGTCATGGCCCTCATACTCGGCGGAGTTGGAAGCATCCATGAAATACTCACCGACATGTTCCCAAGTCAGCGATGCGTCGAGACGGGCGCTGGCTGTATAGGTCAGCTTGGTGTTGCCCAAAGTTTCGGGCGCGCCGTCGATGGTATTGCCGTCGGTGATGGTCTCGGCTTCTTGTCCATTGCTTGGATTGTTGTTGAATGCATACTCATGTTTTGCGTAGCTCAGGTTTGTTTGTAGCTCTACATTGTTGGCCAACAGCCATTTCAAGCTCAGCTCTAAGCCGCTGTGTTCTGTTTCTCCTTTTGCAACATAATTATCACCTGAATCACGGAAGTGATAATTATCCTTTTGCATGAAGAATGCGGTCAACTCATAAGAAGCAGACGGGTAGATGGCGCGATAGCCAAATTCCAAGCTATCTAGAACTTCAGAGTCTATAGCGCTGATGTCTGGGTTCAGGCCATCATTGCTGGCGCCGAACCGTGTGTTATCGCGCAGGCGATATAGGTCGGTGACTTGAGGCGCACGTGCTGCGCGGGCTAGATTGGCGAAAACACGGCGATTTTCCGCGAGCTCATGAACCAGACCAATTTTCGGTGAGATGTCCGAGAAGTCATCTGAGCGGCTGGCTGGACGGAATAGATACTCACCTGTCTGGTTTGCATCCGTGTTGTCGCTGTCCGTTGCCTTGTTGGTGTAGTCGTAATCTGTCAGCTCCCAACGTAGGCCTGTGGTCAAGGTTGTGTTGGTGCCCAAGGCCCAAACGGCATGCAGATAAGGCGCGATAACTTGGGCGTCGACTTCAAAATCATAGTGCGTGCCTTGCGCGTATTTTGTGCCGAAGACATTTGGTCCCGACTGAATTTCGCTCAACTCGCCCTTTGTTAACTCAACGTCGATGCCAGCAATATACTCAACATTGGCCGCAGTGCGCGCATAGGCAGTTTGCAGTCCAATACTTGTATGGCTGTTGTGCTCTGTTGCTTTGCCTGGCAGAAAATGCATCAAGAACGTCATGTCATTGCTGCGCGCGTAAGGCGTCAGCGTTAGCGTTGCCCCATCGTCTAGCTTGCTGGTCATGCGTAAGTAAGACCGATAAGCTTCGGAATCCCGATAAGCTTCGGGATTTGGGTTAGATTTAGCGCAATCTTCAACTTTGTAGGCTTCAATTGTGCCGTCTCCGCAATCTTCGGTTTTCACGTAGCCAGCGGTCTCTTGATTGAGGTTCATAGCCGATAGCGAGAAACGATACTCGGTGTCGGCTTTTTTCCATTCGCTTTCCACGCGGGCTTTTTGCTGGCCAAAACTTTGTTCATCGCGATAGCCGTCTTCCTCGCCGTTGAGGTCTAGGGCCACGCGCGAGGTGAAGCCTTCATGGGTTTGCGATGACATAAGGCCAAGCGCGTGGCGGCCATAGGAGCCAGCGGAAACATCTACAGATCGTGCGGCATCGTCAAGCGGAGCGGCGATGAAGTTAATCAGACCATGCACGGCGTTGGAGCCATAAAGCGCCGAGCCGGGCCCGCGCACAATTTCGACGCTGCCGTCATTTTGAGGGTGGGCATCCATGAGCGCGTTTACATTGGCAAAGCCAGGTGCGCGCATAGGAATTCCGTCTTCTAGATAAAGAAACGAGCCTGCGCCCGCGCCGCCGACTAAGACAGGGGAGCGAATGGCGGTGAGATGCTCTTGGCCGCTGCCGCGGTGAATGTGAACGCCGGGCGCGGTGTTGAGTAATTCAACGGGAAATAAAGAGATGCTTTCGGATGGGTCAAGCGTGGCGATATTGCCCGGATTGTCTAACCGCAAGCTAGGGGTGCGCGTGGTGGTGACAACAACTTCGTCGATACCTTCGTTTTGCGCCTGTGCGGGCAAATAAGCACCGCTCAAGAGGGCCGCTAAGAAAGCGGTTTTCACACTTATTTTCGTGATATTCATTCGCATGGTGATGGTTCCCTTAAGGTTATGCCGGCTATGCTGTGCCGATACGAAGTAAGTCTAGGACACGAATAAGCCCGATGGGCTGATTGTCGTCACAGACAAATAAACATTGTATTTTGCGTTCTTGCATTAAGTTCAAAGCTTCTGCCGTCATCTCTCGCCCCGTGATGGTTTGCGGGTCGGGGGTCATAATATCGCTGACGGTTTGGTTCAGTAAATCTGGGCTCATGTGACGACGTAAATCGCCATCGGTAATAATGCCGGACAAATCGCCATTCGAGGCGGTGACGCCAAGGCAGCCAAAGCCTCTCTCGGTCATTACCACGAGGGCTTCGTCCATTTTTAAATCTGCTGCAACCAGCGGCAAGTCGGGGGCTTTGTGCATCACATCGTGCACGCGGCTGAGGCTCGCGCCCAATTTGCCGCCCGGATGAAAGTTTTTAAAATCGGAGGCTGAGAAGTCGCGCCTTTCCAGCAAGGCCACCGCCAGCGCATCGCCCAAGGCAAGCTGCATGGTGGTGGAGGTGGTGGGAGCCAACCCATTGGGACAGGCTTCTTTCGCTTTGGGTAGCTCAAGGCAAATATTGGCGCTTAACCCAAGCGCACTGTCCTTGTTGGAGGTAATGGCGATGAGCGGAATGTTGAAGCGTTTGGTGTAATGCAAAAGGCCCGATAGCTCTTGCGTGCCACCAGACCAAGAAAGACCTAGCACGACATCGTCTTGGGTAATCATGCCGAGGTCGCCATGGCTGGCTTCGGCTGGATGGACGAATTGCGCGGGCGTGCCCGTGGAGGCCATGGTGGCCGTAATTTTATTGGCGATATGGCCGCTTTTGCCCATGCCAGAAACAATCACACGACCCTTCGCCCCCGCCAAAAGCTCGACCGCAGCGACAAATTCATCGCCTAAGGATTTCGATAAAAGGGTAAGCCCTTCGGCTTCCGCAGCAAGTGTGTTCTGGGCAGAATTAAGGGCATCAGTTGGCATGGAAACTCCTGTGTGGGGGGCATTATGCCTAAAACCACTAGCTAATCAAGTAGACGGCGCAGCTTGGATTGCAAACTTATGTTGCCACTCTCTTGGGCTTGGGCCAGCGAGAAAGCTACGTTGGCTTCTAAAAACCCGTCTCGATTTCCGCAGTCATAGCGCGTGCCTTGAAAGCGCAGCCCATGCAGGGGCATATGAGCGATTAACTGGCTCATCGCATCGGTGATTTGAAATTCCCCGCCGGCACCCGTTTCACCTGCCGCAATCGTGCGCGAGAGCGTGTTCATAATCTCGGCGTCGAAAATATAGCGGCCAATAATCGCCAGTGTCGAGGGTGCCTCGGCCGGGGCTGGCTTTTCTACCAGTGCTTTAATTTCAACCAAACCATCGGCCTCGCGAGCGGGGTCTACGACGCCATAGCGGTGGGTTTGGTCGGCGGGGACATTTTCTACGGCCACGAGATTGCCGCCAAGGCGGGCGTGCGCTTGCACCATTTGCGTCAGACATCCGACGCTATGCTGCACCATATCGTCTGGCAGAATAACCGCAAAAGGCGCCTCGCCCACGGCCTCTCGGGCGCACCAGATGGCATGCCCCAAGCCTAAGGGTTGGTCTTGGTGGACTTCGATAAGCTCCGCATTTTCGGGCAGGCCAGCTTTTAAAAGGTCTAGCTCTTGCGTTTTGCCGCGCGCCTTCAATGTGTCGGCGTAATGTGGCGCGGGCGAAAAATGCTTCATAATCGCGCCCTTCTCGGGGGCTGTGACAAAAATAAACCGCGTGCAGCCAGCCGCTGCGGCTTCTTCTACCGCCCATTGAATAAGCGGTTTATCGACCACGGGGAGCATTTCTTTCGGCACAGCTTTGGTGGCTGGCAAGAAGCGGGTGCCGAGGCCAGCCACGGGAAAAACGACGGTGTTCATTTTAGCGGTCATGGGCGGCTCGGTTTATCCTTATGGGGCTTAGATAGCCTGCTTGTGATGGTATGAATCGGATATAGTTTAGGCTAATTCTGCGTCCGTTCAAGTTTGCTCCACACAACTGTATAAGCAAATACCTATTTCAAGGAGATTTAATGTGCGTTCGGTGATTTGTTTCCCTCTCATCTTGGCCCTATTTGGAGCTAGCCCGCTGCAGGCGGCAGATGAGACGTTTTCGCAATTCATCCGCGAGGTTAAATTAGAGGCTAAGAAAAAAGGTATTTCAGAAAAATACGTCAACGTGTTGGATGGACTGACGCCCGATCCGGAAATTTTGCGGTTGGCGGCTCGCCAGCCTGAATTTGTGAAACCAATTTGGGCCTATTTGCTTCAAATGGTAACCCCGGAACGTCTTGCGCTAGGTCGCGCGCAATTGGCGGAACGCGAAGCGTTTTTGGCAAAATTAGAAGAAAAATACGGCGTGCCGCGCACGATATTAGTGGCAATTTGGGGTGTTGAGACCAATTATGGCGGCAATAAAGGTAGCCATTCTGTGCTGCAAGCCTTGGCCACTTTGGGCTATACGGGCAAGCGCGCCGAATTTGGCCGACAGCAATTGCTCGCAGCTTTGAAAATTTTGCAATCTGGCGATGTCGAGCTGACCGACTTTAAAGGCAGCTGGGCAGGCGCCATGGGCCATACGCAATTCATTCCTACGACTTATGAAGGCTATGCCGCCGATGGCTCGGGCGACGGCGTGCGCGATATATGGGCAGAGCCGAAAGATGCGCTCGCCTCGAGCGCCAACTACCTCAAACGGATGGGATGGAGCCGCGGGTTGGAATGGGGCTTTGAGGTGCAAGTGCCCGTCGATATGGATTTCTCTGTCGCGAGCCTGAAGCAGCCCAAACCAGCCGCTTTTTGGCGCGATATGGGGGTGTCTGCACCGTCTCGCGAAATTTCTGATGGGCTGGGGGACATCTCTTTGTTTGCGCCTACGGGGGCTCGTGGCCCGATTTTCTTGGTGACCAAAAACTTCCGCGCTTTGCTGCGCTATAATACAGCGCCTGCCTATGCGCTGGCGGTGGCGCATTTGGGCGACCGGTTTACACGGGAAGCTCCTTTTACAAGCAAATGGCCGATGGCAGATCGCCCGCTTTTGCCAAAAGAGATTTCGACTATGCAGAGCGCGTTGATGGCCAATGGCTTTGATGTCGGCGGTGTTGATGGTCTGATGGGAAGCAAAACCGCGGCGGCAGTGCGCGCCTTCCAAAAATCTCGCAAGCTCATTGTTGATGGTTATGCGACGCCGGGCATATTGATGCAGCTGCGAGACGCAAAATAGTCGCATAGTCCCCGCAGCCCTGCATAGTCCTGCAAAGGCTAGTAAAGCCGTGGTTTTATGTTATCTTCCTGCCCATGAGTGAGATGAAAAACGAGGCGCAAGACGCCATTGAAGCGATTTTGGCGGGCTATGAAAAGCTTGGCTATATCAGTGATGAACAAATTGCGACGGCGCTTTTTCTGGCCCAGAAGCTAGAAAAACCGCTTTTGGTAGAAGGCCCACCAGGTGTGGGTAAAACCGAATTAGCCAAGGCGACTGCCGAGTATCTCGGCCTCGATATGATTCGCCTACAGTGTTATGAGGGGCTGGACGAGAGCAAGGCGCTTTATGAATGGCAATATGGCAAGCAATTGCTCTACACCCAAGTTTTGAAAGAGAAGCTCGGAGATTTGATGGAAGGCACCTCGTCATTGGATGAGAGCATGGCTCGCCTGAATAATTTCGAAGATGTGTTTTTCTCTGAACAGTTTTTGCAAACGCGGCCTTTGCTGCAAGCTCTGCAAAATGAAAACGGCGCTGTTTTGCTAATCGATGAAATTGATAAATCAGATGATGAGTTCGAGGCTTTCTTGCTGGAAATTCTATCCGATTATCAAATCTCTATTCCAGAGCTGGGCACGGTAAAAGCCAAGAAAACACCTTTGGTGTTTTTGACGTCGAACAATACGCGCGAAATTGGCGATGCTTTGAAACGTCGTTGTTTGCATTTGTATATTCCGTTTCCCGATGCGCTGCGCGAGAACGCTATCTTGCAGGCCCGTGTGCCGGAGCTGAACCAGCAATTGCGCGATAATATTGTGAACTTTGTGCAAGCGGTGCGTCAGATGGATTTGAAAAAACCGCCTGCGGTCAGCGAGACGATTGATTGGGCACGCACGGTTGTGCTTTTGAATATCAGCGTCTTGGATGCGGAGTTTATTCGCAATACGCTGAACGTTTTGCTGAAATTTCGTTCGGACATTGAAAATGTCGAGGGCGAGATTGCACGGTTGATGCGCGAAACCAAGCTCACGCCTGACACGCCGATACAATAGGTCTATCCGATGATTGCCGATTTCATCCGTATTTTGCGCGCTGCCGATATTCAAGTGTCGCCAGCCGAAGCGATTGATGCGGCGGCGGTGATTGAGGAAATGGGCATTGGCGAGCGTCGTTTGCTGAAACATGCGCTGGGTCATACTTTGGCCAAAACGCAGTTTGAGAAACAGGCTTTCGACGAATGTTTCGATGTCTATTTCAAGCCGCCCGAGATGGATATGGGCGAGGCTGCGGCTACACCCGATAGTCCCGACGCGGAGGCGCCCGAACAAGACACGCCATCGCAAGATGGGGCAGGCGACGCCACAGATGCGGATGCCCCCGATGCGCAAGAGGGCCAGACAGGCGACCAGCCTGGAGACCCGACTGGGGAGGCCAAGAAAAACAGCAAAAAATCGGGCGACCCTGCCAACGATAAAAACGACGAGGGCGAAGCGGAAGCAGAGGTTTCGTCTCTCATCGATATGTTGACCCAAAAAGATACCGCCGCCTTGCAAGCGGCTATCACGCAAGCGTCGCAAAAAGTTGGGCTGGCGGACGCCAAATTATTCACGCAGCAGGGCATGTTTTCGCGCCGCATTATGGAATCCATGGGGCTGTCTCAGCTCGACGCGCATATTCGTCAATTAGAAGACGAGGGCCAGACCGGCAAAGCCGATGGCTTGCGCGAAGGGCGCGGGCAATTGTTTGAAGCTGTATTTGATTTTGTCGAACGCCAAATCGCCATGCGAACCAAAAATGCAGGACGCTTGTTGCGCGAGGATGCTTTGTCGCGCATTCGCCTATCCAACCTCGACCGCTCGGACATGAAAATTATGCGCGGGCTTATTCAACGCCTCGCCAAGCGATTGGCTTCGCGCCACTCACGCCAACGCAAGAAATCGCGTCGCGGCATGCTCGATATTCGCCGCACCATGCGCCGCAATGTGGCCTATGACGGAAATCTGTTTGAGCTATCTTGGCGCCGTACCAAGGTTGAGCGGCCTAAACTTCTGGTCTTATGCGATGTATCGGGTTCCGTGGCAGCCGTGTCTCAGTTCTTCTTGATGTTTCTCTATAGTCTCGATGAGGTGATGCCCAAGACGAGAAGTTTTGTTTTCTCCAATCGGGCTGGTGAAATATCCGACATGATGCGCGAAGGCGATATGGATCAGGTGATGGAAAAAGCCCTGCGCGAGTTTGGCGGCGGCTCTACCGACTATGGCATGTCAATGATGGATTTTGCGGAAGCGACGCTCGACACCATCGACCACCGCACGACGGTGATGATTTTGGGCGATGCCCGCTCAAATTATGGCGACCCAGGACACTTGGTTTTAAAAGAAATGCACGAGCGCGCGCGCCGTGTGATTTGGCTGAACCCAGAAGGCGAAAGCAGTTGGGACACTGGCGATAGCGAGATGAAACGCCTTGGCGCCTATTGCACGCACAAGCAGGTTTGCAACTCGGTCAAACATGTTGAACGCGTGTTAGACGATTTATTGCGGTTGAGCGCCTAAGCTTTAGCGCGGCAGGACGCTCTCGCCCATCAAGAAGAAGTCGACCTCGCGGGCGCATTGACGACCCTCGCGAATGGCCCAAACCACCAGCGATTGACCGCGACGCATATCGCCACAAGCAAAGATTTTTTTGCGGGAGCTTTCGTAGGTAGCCGTGTCCGCCGCCACGTTTCCGCGAGCGTCTTTTTCCAGATCCAGCTCTTCCACCAAACCATCATGGATTGGGTGAATAAAGCCCATCGCCAAAAGAACCAAATCGGCTTTCAACTCAAACTCGGAACCCGGGATGTCTTGCATTTTCTCGTCAACTTTAACGCATTCAAGGGCTGTCACTTTGCCGTCTTCGCCCATCACTTTTTTGGTCAGGACGGAGAAGTCACGAGCCGCGCCTTCTTCTTGGCTGCTCGAGGTGCGCATTTTCAGCGGCCAATCTGGCCAGGTCATGCCTTTGTCTTCTTTTTCAGGTGGCATCGGCATAATTTCCAGCTGCGTCACCGAGGTGGCGCCTTGGCGGAAACTTGTGCCAATGCAATCGGAGCCAGTGTCGCCACCGCCGATAACCACAACATGTTTGTCTTTGGCAAGGATAGGCTGAATATCGCCTAAGTCTTCTTGCCCGACGCGTCGGTTTTGTTGCGGTAGGAAATCCATCGCGTAATGCACGCCGTCCAGCTCACGACCGGCCACTGGCAAATCGCGTGGCACTTCAGAGCCACCCGAAAGAACAAGCGCATCATGTTTGGCTTCTAGCTCGCTGGCCGTTACATCGACACCGACATTGACGCCGTAATGGAAGGTCACGCCTTCGGCCTGCATTTGCTCGGCGCGGCGGTCGATACTGTGTTTTTCCATTTTGAAATCGGGAATGCCATAGCGCAATAGGCCGCCAGCTTTCGCGTGTTTTTCATAGACATGCACATCATGTCCCGCGCGTGCCAATTGTTGTGCGGCCGTCATGCCAGCCGGGCCACCGCCAATAATGCCAACCGATTTTCCGGTTTTATGATCTGGGATTTTCGGCAAAATCCAGCCTTCTTCCCAGCCGCGGTCGACGATGGCACATTCGACCGACTTAATGGTCACAGGATTATCGTCGATGTTCAGCGTGCAGGCCGCCTCGCAAGGGGCGGGGCAAATGCGGCCTGTAAACTCTGGGAAATTATTGGTCGAGTGCAAATTGGCCAAAGCCGCTTGCCAGTCGCCCGTGTAAACCAAATCGTTCCAATCTGGAATTTGGTTGTTTACCGGACAGCCGTTATGGCAATACGGCACACCGCAATCCATGCAGCGCGAGGCCTGTTGTTTGAGGTCGGCTTCGTCTAGCGGCACCGTAAATTCGTTGAAGTTTTGTAAACGATCTTGGGTTGGCAAATACGGACGGTCTTGACGGTCTAATTCTAGAAACGCGGTTGGTTTACCCATTTTACTCTCCTGCGGCTGGCTGAACGTGTGCGTCTTGTTCGGCCATTTCATTGAGCGCGCGACGGTATTCAGTCGGCATGACTTTGTGGAATTTCGGCAGATAAGTTTCCCAATCGGCCAGAATATCCTGCGCACGTTTCGAATTTGTGTAACGCGCATGATTTTCCAATAGCGTGCGCAGACGCGCGGCGTCTTCACTCAACATATCGGCTTTAAGATTGGTCAGCTTGGTGGTTGCATCGCCCGTAATTGGTTCCAGCTCTACCATAGCCATATTGCAGCGGCTTTCGAAATCGCCGGCCTCGTCTAGTACATAAGCGATGCCGCCCGACATGCCAGCAGCAAAGTTGCGGCCAGTTTCGCCAAGCACAACCACACAGCCGCCTGTCATATATTCGCAGCAATGGTCGCCAGAACCCTCGACAACCGCAATGGCGCCGGAGTTGCGAACGCCAAAGCGTTCGCCCGCGACGCCGCGGAAATAGCACTCACCATCGACCGCACCGTAAAGCACGGTGTTGCCAACAATAATGCTGTTTTCTGGCACAATGGCGCTTTCAGCTGGCGGATAAATTGCGATGCGGCCGCCCGATAGACCTTTGCCAACATAGTCATTGGCTTCGCCTTCTAGCTCCAGTGAAATGCCGCGAGCCAAGAACGTGCCAAAGCTTTGTCCTGCCGTGCCGTTTAATTTAATCGAGATGGTGTCATCTGGAAGACCGGCATGGCCATAGCGCAAGGCCAGCTCGCCCGACAGCATAGTGCCCGCGGAACGGTCGATATTGCTGATTTTGGTTTCAATCCGCACCGGCGTTTTATCGTCGAGCGCAGGCATGGCCTGTTCGATGAACTTGCGATCCAGAATGTCGACAATGGGATGCTCTTGCACTTGCGTGCGGTAAACCGGGCCTTCGCTTTCGATTTTGGTGAACATGCGGGTGAAGTCGAGACCTTCCGCTTTCCAATGGTTGAGGGCTTTGCGTGTATCCAGCAAATCACTTTGGCCGATGATGTCATTGATTTTGGTGAAGCCCATTTCAGCCAGTATTTCGCGCACTTCTTCAGCGATAAAGAAGAAGTAATTAATCACATGCTCCGGCTGGCCGGTGAAACGCTTGCGCAAAGTTTCGTTTTGCGTGGCAATGCCAACGGGGCAAGTATTGAGATGGCATTTGCGCATCATGATGCAACCAGCGGCGATGAGCGGTGCGGTCGAGAAGCCAAATTCATCGGCACCGAGAAGCGCGCCAATAATCACGTCGCGACCCGTGCGCAAGCCGCCATCAACTTGCACGGCAATGCGCGAGCGCAAGTCATTCAGCACCAAAGTCTGGTGGGTTTCGGCCAAGCCGATTTCCCATGGGCTGCCTGCGTGTTTGATAGAGGTGAGCGGGCTGGCGCCTGTGCCACCTTCAAAACCAGAAATCGTGACATGGTCAGCGCGCGCTTTCGATACGCCAGCGGCAACCGTGCCAACACCCACTTCAGATACTAGTTTCACCGACACATCGGCGCGTGGGTTGGCATTTTTCAGATCGAAAATAAGCTGAGCTAAATCTTCGATAGAATAAATATCATGGTGCGGTGGCGGTGAGATTAGGCCTACACCTGGCGTCGAGTGACGCACAGCCGCAATGCGCTGGTCTACTTTGTGACCTGGCAATTGGCCGCCCTCGCCGGGCTTGGCGCCCTGTGCCATTTTGATTTGAATCATATCCGAATTGGCCAAATATTCCGCCGTCACGCCAAACCGGCCAGACGCCACTTGCTTGATGGCCGAGCGTTTGCTGTCGCCATTTTCCATCGGCTTGAAGCGGTGGGTTTCTTCGCCGCCTTCGCCTGTGTTGGATTTACCGCCGAGACGGTTCATCGCCACAGCTAGGGTTTCATGCGCTTCTGGGCTAATCGAGCCAAGCGACATGGCGCCTGTGGCAAAACGTTTAACGATGCTCTCGACGCTTTCGACGTCGTCGATGGACACGGGCTTACGGCCTGCGTCTTCTGCCGTACGGATTTTAAACAGACCGCGCAAGGTGAGTAAGTTTTCGTCTTGTTGGTTCACTTGGCGGGCGTAATCGCGATATTGATCGCGGCTATTGCCGCGCACGGCATGTTGTAGCGCGCCGACTGTGCCTGCGTTCCAGACATGGTCTTCGCCGCGCACGCGAACGGCATATTCGCCGCCTACGTCTAGCGTGTTGCGAAGCACTTCATCATCGGTAAAAGCGCTGGTGTGACGGCGCACGGTTTCTTCCGCAACTTCGCCGAGACCAATGCCTTCGATGCTGGTGGCTGTGCCGGTGAAGTAAGCGTCGATAAAGCTTTGCGCTAGGCCAATGGCGTCAAAAATTTGCGCGCCGCAATACGACTGATAGGTCGAGATGCCCATTTTGGACATAACTTTGCGCAAGCCCTTGCCAGACGCTTTCACGAACTGGGCATGGCCTTGTTCGCGGGTCAGGTCGAGTTCCAAACGCTCCCGCAATTGGTCAACCGTGTCAAAAGCCAGATACGGATTAATCGCCTCGGCACCAAAGCCTGCGAGGCAAGCAAAATGGTGAATTTCGCGCGCTTCGCCGGTTTCAATCACGAGACCCGCAGATGTGCGAAGCCCTTTGCGAATGAGGTGGTGATGCACAGCCGCCGTTGCCAATAGGGCAGGCACCGCAATGCGGCTCTGGCTGGTGGCGCGGTCGGATAAGACGATGATGTTTTCATGGCCGTTGGAAATGGCAGCCTCGGCTTCGTCGCATAAGGCGTCGAGGCGCGCTTTCAGGCCCTTGGTGCCTTCTTCGGCGGCCCACGTCATGTCCAAAGTGATGGCATGGAAGTCATTGTCTTTAATGTCGGAGATGCGACGGATTTTTTCCAAATCATCATTCGACAAAATAGGTTGAGCCACCTCGAGACGCTTGACGCCTGAAGAGCCTTCCAAATCTAGCAAGTTCGGGCGCGGCCCAATGAAAGACACCAAAGACATCACCAGCTCTTCGCGGATGGGGTCGATGGGGGGATTGGTCACTTGCGCGAAAATCTGTTTGAAATAGGTGTAAAGCGGCTTCGATTTATTCGACAAAGCCGATGGCGGTGTATCCGTGCCCATCGAGCCCGTGCCTTCTTCGCCATTGGCCAACATGGGGGTGATGAGGAATTTCAAATCTTCTTGGCTATAGCCAAAAGCGCGCTGCTGCTCGAGCAGGGACATTTGGGAGTGCACATGCGCTTCGCCTTTAGGCGCTGGCAATTCTTCGAGTTTGATTTGCGCGCGCGCCAGCCATTCGGCGTAAGGGTGCGAGCCAGATAGGTCTGCTTTAATCTCGGCATCGGAAATAATGCGGCCTTCTTCGAGGTCGATAAGCAGCATGCGGCCAGGTTGGAGGCGCCATTTTTCAATGATTTTTTCTTCCGCCGCAGGCAGAACGCCCATTTCGGAAGCCATGACCACGCGGTCATCGGAGGTTACATAATAACGTGCCGGACGCAGACCATTACGGTCGAGCGTTGCGCCGATTTGGCGACCGTTCGAAAAAGCCACGGCGGCGGGGCCATCCCATGGCTCCATCAGGGCCGCGTTATATTCGTAAAATGCGCGACGGTCTTCGTCCATCAAAGGATTGCCGGCCCAAGCTTCTGGGATCAGCATCATCATGGCGTGAGCTGGCGAATAGCCGCCCATCACGAGAAGTTCGAGCGCGTTGTCAAAGCTCGCGCTGTCGGATTGACCGCCTTCGATGAGCGGCCAGAGTTTTTCTAGGTCATCGCCCAATAGTTCAGACGCCAAAGTTTTATGGCGTGCGGCCATCCAGTTTACATTGCCGCGCACGGTGTTGATTTCGCCATTGTGGCAAATCATGCGGAAGGGCTGCGATAGCGACCACGTCGGGAAAGTGTTGGTAGAGAAGCGTTGGTGAACCAGCGCCATGGCCGAGACGGTGTCGGGGTCGCGCAAGTCATCATAAAACGGGCCGAGCTGGCTCGACAAAAGCAGGCCTTTATAAAGCACTGTGTAGCAAGACATCGAGGGGATGTAGAAGAAGTCTTTGGCTTCTGGCATAGCGGCGGCAGATACCGACAATTCGATTAAGCGGCGGATGACAAACAGGCCGCGCTCGAAAGCCATTTGGTCTTCGCCTTTAGCGTTGGCGATGAAGACTTGGCGGATAACCGGCTCGGTTGGAACGATGGAATAGCCGAGGTCGGAGTTATCGACCGGCACATCGCGCCAGCCCAAAAAGGTGTGTCCTTCTTCGGTGATTTTGGCTTCGACGGTTTTTTCAATCGTCG
The DNA here is from genome assembly GCA_963932545.1 of uncultured Rhodobiaceae bacterium. Classification (GTDB taxonomy): domain Bacteria; phylum Pseudomonadota; class Alphaproteobacteria; order RS24; family RS24; genus UBA8337. The sequence continues at coordinate 67,606 of CAWVRH010000010.1, forward strand.
CGCGCGTGCTGTCGTCCGGCGGCAAGAAGAACATACCGACGCCATATTGGCCTTCGGCTGGAAGCGTGATGTCGATGGCGGCTGTTACTTTGCGCATAAAAGCGTCTGGCATTTGAATGAGCATGCCCACGCCGTCACCGGCTTTCGGGTCGGCGCCTACGGCACCGCGGTGTTCTAGGTTTTCCAGAATGGTCAGGCCATCGCGCACGATATCGTGGCTTTTGACGTTTTTAATATGCGCGACAAAACCAATGCCACAAGCGTCGTGCTCGTTGGCCGGATTATACAAACCTTGGGCTGCGGGCAGGCCATTGCGTACGGCTTTTCCGTTTGCGGATTTGGTCATATTTTTAGGCTGCTTTGTCATCGCGCTGCCATCCTCATTCTAGGCTCCAGTGGAGCGACGCGCGCCCTAAAGGCCGATTTGATTCTCGGCCTTGAGCGCAGTGTGAAACTTTTAAAATGTTCCCTCATTTGGGAACAATGGCGTTTGTCTGCAGACTTGCCGAAGCAACCCGCCCGACGGGCAGCCAAAGGCTTTCGCCAGTGAGTGCATAATATAGGCGCAAGCAGGGTAAGATTTCAAGCAAATTGGTCAGCTATATTGACCTAATTTTTCATCTATTCACATGGTTGAAACAAGAAGAATGGCAGTTTTCTGGGTTTCTTTGGAAAGGCCAGACCCGCGCCGCATGGTCGCACGAGGAGGGGTCGCATGATGGGGGCGCACGCACGAGGAGCGGGCGCGGCGCAAAATGGCTATCGGTTGAAAAACTGCGCCATATTTTTTAACGCCGCTTGGGCTTCGGGCACGAAGCCATGCGCTATTTGAAACACATGCGGCATGCCATCCCAAATTTCCAACTCGGCTTTTACGCCAGCTTTTTTGGCCTTCTTGACCAAACTGTTGCTGTCGTCAAAAAGCACTTCTTCCGTGCCAACTTGCACGAACATCGGTGGCAGGCCTTTTAAGTCGGCAAAAAGTGGAGAAATTAGCGGGTTCTTTTTATCCTGATTGGCGCAGTAAAAATCGATCGCTTCGGGAATCGATTTGGCGTCAATCATCGGGTCGCGGTCATAGCGCTCGGTGTAAGATTTGCCAGAACTGGTGAGATCTGTCCATGGGGAGAGAAGCGCCACGGCGCGCGGTTGCGCTTTGCCATGTTCGCGCAGTTTTTGTACCAAAGCGAGGCTCAGACCGCCGCCAGCGCTATCGCCAGCCAGCAACATAGTGTCGGCCTTGACGCCTTGCTCGATTAAAAAATCATAGGCCGCTTCCGCATCTTCAATCGCTGCCGGATATGGGTTTTCGGGGGCTAGGCGATAATCAATCATGAGGGCGCGAATATTCGCCAGCTTGCAGAGTTTTTTAACCATTGAGCGATGGGTTTCGACGCTGCCGAAAAAATATCCGCCACCATGTAAATATAACAGCGTTTGCGTGGCCACTTTGGAACCAACCCATTCGCCGCTTATTTCGCCGTCTGAATTACCGATGGTAACTTTTTCGCCGACTTGGTTATTGCGCAAAAGCTTGCCCAATAAACCACCGCCATCGGCTTCGCGTTTGCGAGCCATCGCAAGCCCTTGGGCGCCTGTGAGGCCGCTTTGGCGGACCATACGACGTAAAAACCGATTGAAAATTCTTGCTCGAATACTCGCCATAATGGCCTCCTAGTTGCCCTTAACTCTACCCGAGTGCTTTCAATAAGCAACCTAAATGCAGAAAAAAGAGCCGGCCTAAAACCCGACCGCGCAAACAGGCGGGAGGAACCTGAAAGCGCGGCCGGGGTCTTGGTCGTTATGCGTTTTCCAAAGGCTGTTGGAGGGGTTAGGCAGCCTTTAGGGTTTTTGCAATATTGATTTTACGCGCCCGTTCGGCTTCGGGGATTTCGCGCTCTAAAGCAATATGCAACAGGCCTTTATCCAGCTCGGCATGGACGACTTTTACGTTTTCGGCCAATTGAAAGCAGCGCTCGAAATTGCGCGCGGCAATGCCCCGATAAAGATAATGGCTATCGTCTGCGGCTGGTTGGTCGGTATCGGGGGCTGTGGTGCCTCGAATGCTGAGCGTGCCGCCTTTTTGTTCAATGTCGATTTCATCTTCGCCAAAACCAGCTACCGCCATGGAGATACGGTAATTTGTTTCATCGAGTCGCTCGACATTATAGGGCGGATAGGACTGGTTTTTATTGGCACTGCTTTGCGGCGCATTGAGCGCATCAAAAAGGCCAGCCAGACGATCAAAACCAATGGTCGAACGGTATAGGGGGGTTAAATCAAAATGTGTCATTTTCATCTCCTTCATGAGAAGCAAGAAACCGCAATCAGCCCTTTATCGGCACTGATATTTGGCGGTTTAGACGCCACACCAATGTGGCCTCTAAACCCGAGATGGGAATAAAAATATGTGTTTCAAAGTCTTGAAATTGAGAAAGTTTTACCTAATCAAAGGCCATAAATGACCGCCCCTCAATCGCCTCTGCTGGCGACAATAAGCGCGATTTAGAGCCAACCTTGGAAGCCGAGCTTGCCAAATAGGCTTGGCTTGGCGCATGGTGGCGGGGAGATAAATAGAAAAATATGAGAAACGATTATGAACGTGAAAATAACCTGGGACGCCCCCGCCGAATTTGTCGAAGCCACCACAAACCCAACCCCCGCCAATGCACAAGTTGGTTATCTTAAGGCTCGCGATGGCGCAGTTTTGCGCGGCGCTGTTTTTACGCCCGAAACCCCGCGAGGCACGATTGTGCTGATGACCGGATATTCGGAATATATCGAGAAATACTTTGAGACGGTGTCTGATTTAATGGCGCTTGGCTATTGTGTGGTGATACCAGAGTGGCGCGGCCATGGCCTTTCAGAAGGGCGCGGCAAGGAACACACGCGCCTGCATTTGACTGATTTTGATATCAATCTGCGCGACCTTGAAGATCGTTGGGAGCGCTTGGTAGCGCCCCTACCCAAGCCGCATTTGGGCTTGGCACATTCTATGGGTGGGCAGATTTCTTTGCGCGCGGCGAAGGCGCATCCTGAGTGGTTTGAAGCCTTGGCGCAATGCGCGCCGATGCATGGAATTTCTTTGCCGCTGCCGATAAACATTTTGTTGCGAGGGCTGATGAGCGTGTATCGGGTATTGGGAAAAAGCGACAGCTGGAACCCAGTTGTGCCTCCAAGCGAGCATCCTGTCGATGCCAAAACCAATCACGTAACCTATGATTTAAAGCGCTTTCGGCGCGGCGAGAAATTGGTTATGCAAGAGCCACGTTTGCAAGTCAATGGCGCCAGCCTTGGTTGGATGGGCGCGGCCTTTTCAGCCATGATGAACAGCAAAAAACCAGCCTATTTAAACGCCATCTCCACGCCACTTTATATTGGCACAGCCGAAGATGAAGCGCTGGTCGACAATGGGGCGCAGGAGCATGTGTTGAAACATGTGCAAAACGGGCAGGGTGATTTTTATCCCAAGGCGCGCCATGAGTTGCTGATGGAAAAAAATGCGACGCGCAAAGCGTTTTTGAAAAACATCGAGGCCTTTTATAAGGCGCATTCGAGCGTTTCTTAGGTTCGATATTAGGTCAGGCTAATTGCGCTAAAACTTCCAGCATTTTTGCATGTAGGGTTTTGTCGCCGCAAGCAATGGCCGTGCCGCCTTCATGGGCGGAGCCCCCTTGCCAATTGGTGACGATGCCGCCGGCTTCTTCGATGATTTTAATCAGCGGTTGGATATCCACATCCTTCAAGCCTTGTTCCATCACGATGTCGACTTGGCCGAGTGCTAATAGGGCATAATTATAACAATCGCCGCCATAGCGGGTCAATTTGGCCTGGCGCGAAACCTGCGCCCAAGCTGCCTCGCCGGGCGTGTTGGCGAATAGGTCTGGGGATGTGGTAGCTAAAACCGCCGTGTCTAGGGTCGCGCAAGGGCGTGTGGACATGGCGCTTTGTGTTTCTATGTGGCGCAAATTGGCGCCTTGGCCTTGGGCTGCGAAAAAGCGCTCTTGGGTGAAGGGTTGATCCATCAGGCCGAGGATGGGTTGGCCTTCAAAATTAAGCCCGATGAGCGTACCCCAAGTGGGAATACCAGACATGAACGCGCGGGTGCCATCAATCGGGTCGATGACCCACTCGAAGGCATCGCCGGATTTTGTACCAAACTCTTCCCCCGTGATGGCGTGGCTTGGGTAGTGGTTTTCAATCAAGGCGCGAATGGCTGTTTCGGCGTCACGATCGGCAGCCGTTACGGGATCAAACCCATCGCTCAATTTATTATCAACGGTTTCTAAATTGCGAAACAAAGGCACAGTTGCGCGCGCGGCCGCATCGGCCAATTGATGGGCAAAGGCCATCATGTCTGTAAGTTGTTCTGTGTCGATCATATCTGTCATATCTAATGTGGGTCTATTATGAGGGTTATTCGGCGGCGGATTTTTGAGGGCCAGAAATGGCCGCGCAAAGGTTTGGCAGGGCAGTGGTGAGCGCATACATCATGGCCGTTAAGTCGCTGCGTAAGCCTTCAAATCCTTCGTGTTTTTCATGATTGGGTTCATCCATGTAAATGGCGCGATTGATCTCGATTTGTAGCGCATGGAGCCCACGGGCAGGCGCGCCATATTGCTCGGTGATAAAGCCGCCAGCGTAGGGTTTATTATAGGCGACGTGCCAACCTTGGTTGGTTAAAAATGCACCCACCCAATCGCTTAATCGTTCATCGCAAGCGCGGCCATGACGATTACCCAAAACGAAATCGATTTCGCCCTCGGCTTGGCCCGCTTTTTTAATCGCTTGCGATGGCATGGAATGGGCATCGAGCAAAATCGCCAGCCCATGCGCGCGATGGGTCTCGCGCAAATGGCGACCCACGGCATCGTGAAACGGCTGATAAACCGTTTCGATGCGGTGCTGGGCTTCGGCGTAGGATAATTTATGGTCGTAAATTGGTGTGTTCTCGGCCACTAAACGCGGCACGGTGCCAAGGCCTGCGGTGGCCCGCAACGATGGTTTGGGGATGTGGTCTGGTAATTTTTCGGCAAACAACATGGGTTCTAATTCATCGGGTGCGCGGTTTAAATCGACATAAGCCCGCGGAAAACGCGCCGCCAACAGAGGAATGCCTGCTTTGGGCGCATCGGCAAAAAGCTCGGCCACGAACATGTCTTCGGATTGGCGAATGTCGTGTGCGTTGAGGCGCGAGGCGGCCAGAAACTCAGGCGGGTAGTCGCATCCACTATGGGGCGACGTGATGAGAATTGGCGGGTGCGCCAAATCGCTTGGCGCAGAGAAAATATAGGGCAGCGTTGCAGGCTTCGTCATGGCGCGAACTCTATCATAGGGGGACTGCAAAGTCGCTTGATTTTCCTCCTAGTTGCTGTAAACAAGGCTCACCCTGTTTCGTGGTTATAGGGGCGATTAGCTCAGCGGGAGAGCACTACATTGACATTGTAGGGGTCACTGGTTCAATCCCAGTATCGCCCACCACCAGCCACTCTTTTATGACTTATGAATACTTCAAGTATTTAAGCACCTTGTCTGTTGACAATGTGGCGCATGCGACTTGGCGGTATTCTGTCAGACCATCTGAGGTCTAGCACTTGGCACAGTTATGGCACAGTGGAGACAGAGAATGGCGACAATTAGAAATAGAAATGGTAGGTGGCATGTACAAATTCGTAAGGCTAATGCCCGTTCATTGAGTAGGACATTCACCTACCGCAAAGATGCAGAGTTATGGGTGAGAGAAAGTGAGCGGGAGATTGAGCTGGGTAGTTGTGTCCGCTCTCGCCAAGAAATGCTCAACGATACGCTTGAGGATTTGTTTGTAAGATATGAAAGAGAGATTGGGGTCCACAAGAAATCTTATACAGTAGAACGCTACTATGTTCGCCGTATTTTGGCTCAACCATTCAGCAAGGTTCCTCTTCACCAGCTGACACCTGCTTATATTCAAACGTGGATTGATGGTCAAAGAAAGACGCATCGGCCTTCGTCTATTGCTAGGAGCGCAGCGTTTTTATCAAGCGTTCTCAATTTATCTATAAGGCGCTGGCAGTATCCCATGCAAAACCCTTTGGATATGGTTGGGAAGCCTCCCGTGAAACCGCCAAATATCACTCGCATTACTAAAGATGTATTAGAAACTTTGTATCAGCCCTACAGCTTTGTGGGGTGGCTTGTTGTCTTTGCTCTGGAAACAGCCATGAGAAGGGGAGAAATACTGAGCCTTACTTGGCAGGACATAGATAAAGACAAGCGGCTGGCTTACCTGCGAGACACAAAGAATGGACACCCTCGCTTTGTCCCACTGACTGACAGGGCTATTGAGGCAATATCCCACGGCGACACCTGCAATCAGCGTGTCTTTCCTATGACAGGCAATGCTGTCCAGCTAGCTTGGAAAAGGCTTAAAAAGCGTCACGGCATTGAGGGCGTAAGGTTTCATGACTTGCGACACGAGGCCATTAGCAGGTTCTTTGATATGGGGTTAACTGTGCCAGAGGTAGCCAGTAT